>JAWDXP010000001.1:0-557230 GCA_032477055.1 Dysgonomonas sp.
AACAAGTCACAATCAGGTCGGCGAGGAGCTCAGCAGTAGCCTTTTGGTTCGTTTTGCGCAATGGCAAAATGAACGAAGACAAGCCCAAAGGGCGCGTCAATATATAGAAAATATGACAATAATATATCAATAAGACTTATGAAAAAGACCTTATCATTATTCATAGCCTTACTCCTTTCTTTCTCATTATTCTCATCGGAGATCACAGACCTTCGATGCGAGATGTTGGTTAATCCCGAAGGGATAAATACCACGACACCCCGTTTAAGCTGGATAATCAACTCGAAAGAAAGGAACGTTGTGCAGGTCTCTTACCGTATACAAGTAGCTTCCTCTTTGGAAAAATTAAACAAAGGAGAAGCCGATTTATGGGATTCGGGCGAGACGAAGAGTAATCAGTCCGTATATGTTCCTTATATAGGAAAAGCCTTGCATAGCAGAAGTATGGCTTTCTGGAAAGTGACCGTGCAGACTAATAAAGGAGAAACAATATCTGGTAAAACAGCCCGATTTAGTGTGGGATTACTGGATAATAAAGATCGGTCAGCTCAATGGATAGGTTTAGATAAAGTGTTTCCGTGGGATAGCGAAACGCAGCATTCGAGATTGTCAGCCCGCTATTTTAGAAAGGAATTTGCCAGTACAAAGACCGTTAAATCTGCGAAAGCATATATTTCGGGTTTGGGATTATATGAGTTATATATCAACGGACAGAAAATAGGTAATCAGGTCTTAGCTCCTACGCCTACCGATTATACCGAATCGTTGAGATACAATACTTTCGATGTAACCTCTTATTTGCAATCAGGAAAAAATGCAATCGGAACGATACTCGGAAACGGACGTTTTTACAATATGCGGCAGAACTTTAAACCCCATAAAATAAAGACTTTCGGTTATCCGAAAATGCTTTTGCAACTCGAAGTTGAATATACGGACGGAACAAAGCAAATCGTTGTAAGCGACAACACATGGAAAGTTACTTCCGACGGACCTATTCGCTCCAACAACGATTTCGACGGAGAAGAATACGATGCAACGAAAGAACTCGGCACATGGAATACTGTCGGATATAACGACCGCAAATGGTTGAAAGCTGAATTGGTAGAAGCCCCGAAAGGTGTACTTTCTGCCCAGATGAATGATAATATGGCAGTAATGCAAACCATGAAGCCTGTTAGCATAAAGGCTCTTACACCCGATACTTTTATCGTGGATATGGGGCAGAACATGGTCGGATGGGTACAACTGGAAGCCCGCGGAAAGAAAGGGGACAAAATAACGCTGCGTTTTGCGGAGACACTGGATGATAACGGACGGCTTTATACGGCTAATTTGCGTAGCGCCAAAGCTACGGATGTGTATACCATGAAAGGCGAAGGTCAGGAAACTTGGGAACCCCGTTTTGTTACGCATGGATTCCGTTTTATGGAGGTGACAGGATATCCTACGACTCCGACCGTAAACGATTTTATCGGTAAAGTCGTATATGATAATATAGAATCTACAAGTACTTTCGAATCATCGAATCAACTTCTGAATCAGATACATAAAAATGCCTACTGGGGTATTAACGGAAATTACAAGGGAATACCTCTTGATTGTCCGCAGCGTGACGAAAGGCAACCTTGGCTGGGCGACCATACCACAGGTTGTTTCGGCGAAAGTTTCATGTATGATAATGAAAGGCTGTATGCCAAATGGATGGACGATATGAAAGACGCGCAGACCGAAGAGGGAACTATTCCCGACATCGTTCCGCCATATTACATGACCTATTACAGTGATAACATGACATGGCCCGGGACTTATCTGTTCGTCGGGGAAATGTTGTACAAGCAGTTTGGGAATACAGAGCCTATAATCAAACATTATCCTTATATGAAAAAGTGGCTCAAGCATATGAAGGATAAATATATGACCTCCGAATATATTGTTACGAAAGATAAATATGGAGACTGGTGTGTGCCGCCCGAATCGAAAGAACTGATTCATTCACAAGACCCTGCGCGTAAAACAGACGGTCAGTTGATTGCCACGGCATATTATTATACCCTGTTGCAGAAGATGATAACATTTGCGGTTATCGCAGACCAGAAGCAAGACATAGAAGAATATACGGCTTTGGCTGAAAATGTACGTAAAGCATTCAACGATAAATTCTATAATCCCGAAACAGGACAATACAGTAATCATACGGTTACCGCAAATCTTCTTCCTTTGGTTTTCGGCATAGTAGAGAACGAAAACGAAGAACGTGTTTTCCAGAATATGATTGACCGTATCGTAAGGAACGATAAACTTCATATCAGTACAGGCGTTATCGGTACACAGTGGCTGATGCGTGAACTTACCAAAAGAGGACGTGCCGATGTGGCGTATACTATTGCTACACAACCCGATTATCCGGGATGGGGATATACGGTAAATCAGGGAGCGACTACAATTTGGGAACTTTGGAACGGTGATACCGCCAATCCGTGGATGAACTCGCGCAACCACGTTATGTTGCTGGGCGATGTAGTTATCTGGATGTATGAGGATTTGGCAGGAATAGAAAGCCACAAGTCAAACAACGGATTCAAATGGTTGTGGATGGAACCCCAACAGGCAGAAGACCTCGCCTATGTAAAAGCATCACACAAAACTCCTCATGGGTGGGCGAAAAGCGACTGGAAACTGGATAACGGGATATTTACATGGAAAATAACTGTTCCTGTCAATACTAGAGCCAATATACTTTTACCTGCCGAAGAGGTAACGGATATTACTGAAAATGACAAGCCTGTCAGTGAAGTGGAAGGACTAAAATTTGTCCGTAAGGAAAATGGACGTATCAATCTTGAAATCGGCTCGGGCGAATATGTATTTACCTGTAGATATGGTGTGGCTCAAAATCGTTGGAAAGAGGGGGTGATTACGCAGGAATTTATCAATGCGGACGCTTCGTACCCCGAAAGTCACGCTTCTACTATTGCAGAAGCCAAAGAAGGACATTTGGTCGCTTCTTGGTTTGGAGGTACAAAAGAACGGAATCCCGATGTTTGTATCTGGGTGAGCCGTCTCATAAACGGAAAATGGACTCCTGCTCAAAACGTAGCTAATGGCATTGTGAATGATACGCTTCGTTATGCGACATGGAATCCTGTATTGTATCAGGTTCCGAACGGAGAACTTCAATTATATTATAAAGTAGGACCCAACGTCGCAGGATGGGTAGGTAAGGTAATTACCTCCAACGATGGAGGTGTGACATGGTCGGCTCCGAAAGATTTGCCCGAAGGATTCCTTGGTCCTGTTAAAAATAAGCCTGTCTTATTGAAAGACGGAACATTGCTTGCACCTTCAAGTACAGAGGGTGACGGATGGAAAGTTCACTTCGAAGTGACAAAAGATTTCGGTAAAACATGGAAAATGATAGGTCCTATCAACGACGGAAAAGAAATACACACCATACAACCTTCTATTCTTACTTATAAGGATGGTAGCCTGCAAATCCTTTGCCGTACGCAGGAACGAGCTTTGGGTGAGTCGTGGTCTTATGACAATGGTAAAACATGGTCACCTATGACAAAATCATCTTTACCGAGTACTAATTCGGGAACGGATGCGGTCACTTTGCAGGACGGTCGTCAACTGATAGTCTATAATCATGTATTGCCGAATGATACCCTGCCGAGAGGTAAAGGCTTCCGTACACCACTCAATGTTGCGGTTTCGGATGATGGCAAGACGTGGTATGCAGCACAGGTTCTGGAAGATTCGCCTATCAATCAATATTCATATCCGTCGGTTATCCAGAGCAAGGATGGGATGGTGCATATTGTCTATACATGGCGTAGAAAAGGTATTAAATACGTGAAAGTTGATCCAAGTAAACTTGTTCTTTCAAAGATTGAAAATATGCAATGGCCTTCGTTGAAGGAAACCAAAGAAATACAGGTGGTTAATAATAATCGCTACAAAGTTTCGGTTTGTGACTGGATGATGCTGAAACGTCAGAAGGTAGGAGCAATGGAACTGGTTAAAGAACTGACTGCCGATGGTCTTGAACTCGATATGGGGGGACTGGGTAAACGCGTATCTTTTGATAATAAATTCACGGAAAAGCATTTTCAGGAATTATTCGTTTCCGAGTGTAACCGTTTGGGAATACAGTTCAGTTCGATTGCCATGTCGGCATTCTACGGGCAATCTTTTGCCAAACGTGACAACTATGAGCAATTGATCGAAGAATGTATTGCGACCATGAAGGCTCTGGGTGTGAAAGTCGCCTTTCTGCCGATGGGTAATCAAAGCGATTTAGTAAAAGAACCCGAATTATATCCGATTGTTCTCGAAAGGCTGAAAGTTGTGGCGAAGAAAGCGGAAGCCGCAGGGGTTGTGATCGGTATAGAAACCACTCTTACCGCTAAGGAGGAAGCGAAATTGATTGATAAGATTAATTCGCCTGCCATAAAAAGTTATGTGAATTTCTCTTCCATACTGAAACGTAACGGAGATATTATCAAAGAACTGAAAACATTGGGTAAAGACCGTATCATACAGATTCATGCGAGTAATACCGACGGTTTTTGGATTGAAAATGACCCTGCACTCAATATGCCCAAAATCAAAAAGACATTGGATAAAATAGGATGGAACGGCTGGCTTGTAGTGGAACGTTCGCGTGATACAAGCGATGTGCATAATGTGAAGAAAAATTACGGAGCGAATATCAGGTATCTGAAATCGGTATTTCAATAATAATTCATAGCTATGAAACAGAGTATTATATGCTTGATTGTCGGATTAATTTGTCTGACAGGATGTAATTCCCCGAAACAAAATCCGCAGGATAATATTTCTCAGGATACAGTTGTTTCTGAATTACCGTCGGTTATTGAATTTATAAGTGCTATAAACGACAGTATTTCGGCTTCGGATTTAAAGGGAATTTGTAAGGAATTTAATATTGATACGATGTCGATATATCAATGGCGGAATCATGCCGTGATATATGATGCTATTGATGAACCTGAAAAAATCATAGACAAGGCAAAGTCTGTATTTGCGAATGTTTTGGTGAAATTGTACGACAAACCTTTTTATATTTTCGATAGAAAGAATTGTAAGAACTCTGAGATGGCAAAAGAATGGAGCCATACCATTATGACTGCCAATCTGGTTAGTGATAAAATGCTCCAGAGAGAGTATATGGATTATCATGCCACACAGTCGGAGAAGTTCCCCGAAGTGGCAACAGGATTTTGTAATGCGGACTTTCAGCAACTTCTGATTTTCAGGAATGACAGGCAACTCATGCTGATAATCAGCATTCCGAAAGGAGAAAGTCTGGATGAACTCAATCCAAAAACTACCGAAAACAATCCGAGGGTAGACGAATGGAATGCTATTATGTCTAAGTATCAGGAGGGTATCGAAGGTAATGAAAAGGGTAGTGCGTGGGTAACTTTTAAACAGATTAACTAAGTATATACTAAGTGTTCTTTTTTTACTGACGCGCCCTTTGGGCTTGTCTTCGTTCATTTTGCCATTGCGCAAAACGAACCAAAAGGCTACTGCTGAGCTCCTCGCCGACCTGATTGTGACTTGTTCTAACTGCATCAATCAGGTAACCCGGCTGCGTCACTGATGCACATCAGGCCTACGCCAAACAGTAGGGGCAAGGCTCTGCTTTTCCTGAAAGCTATTAGCTAATAGCCAATGGCTAACAGCTTTATCTAATCTGCGCAGTAAAAAAGTGACTAAATACGATAAACAATTATTTATAATATAATGAGACAAACCAATTATCAGTTATTTGATTTTCTGGATTTCGATACAGACCTGAACGGAGGCGACAGGCTTTGGCGTGCTTGCGCTCCTACAAATATAGAAGAAAAGAACGGAGATATCTTTGTGACCATTCCTTTTCAGAAGCAGAATAATTCGAATGAAATTACACCTGATAATTCTGTTGCGCGAAAAAGCTATCAATTACGATTGCGTGCTTATGGCGATAAGATTTTAAGGATATGCGTTGTCTTTGACGGAACAATCAGCGAAACATCCGAGATGTTGCAAATGTCTTCCACTTTGCAGCAAATGCCTCTTTACTTTGAAAAGAGTTCCGAAGAATGGATTGTGAGAGATAGCAAAGGAACTAAAAAAGCCCTGTTCAATTTCCGTCAGTCCGAAACAGAATGGTGGAGCGATTTACAGCCTGCGCCGCAGGAAACTATATATGCTAGCTTTTTCCCCGATGGTAAAAAGGAAGTAAAACTATCGGCTTACGATATGTTCTCTCCTGCGCGTCACGATGCGTTTGCACTGGCTTTGGTAGAGAAAGAAGGTAAGCCTGACAGGGCAACATACTCATTTCATGCCCAACCCGATGAATGTTTCATGGGAACAGGAGAACGGTTTACAAAAATCGACCTGTCGGGCAAAACCGTTCAGATGAGAAATCAGGACGGACAAGGAGTAAACAACCGCAGGACATACAAAAATATTCCGTTCTATATATCGAGTGAGATGTACGGCATGTTTCTTCATACTACATCTTTTTCCAAATTCTCACTGGCGGATCATTCCACACGGTCGGCTCAGGTGATGGTCGAAAATACGGTTATAGATACATTCCTTATTGGAGGCGAGACTCCCGAGGAAATTTTATACGGTTATCGCCAGTTGACAGGCTTTCCGTCTATACCTCCGCTCTGGAGTTTCGGTGTATGGATGAGCCGCATGACCTATTTTTCGGCTGATGAGGTAAATGAAATATGCGATCGTCTGAGGGCTGAAAAGTATCCTTGTGACGTGATACACCTCGATACGGGTTGGTTTGAAACGGATTGGCTTTGCGAATGGAAATTCAATAAGGAACGTTTCTCTGAGCCTGAAAAATTTATCCGTAATCTTAGGAAAAATGGTTATAAAGTAAGTCTTTGGCAGTTACCTTATATTGCCTATACTGCCGAGCAATACAAAGAAGCTTCCGAAAATAACTATATCAGCAAAAGCGAAAAGAAAATACAGGGGGCTTCCAATTTTAGCGTACAAGATTATGCGGGTACGATTGACTTTACTTACGATAAAGCAACCGAATGGTACAAAAGCTTACTGAAAAAACTTCTTGATATGGGTGTCGTATGTATAAAAGCCGATTTCGGGGAAGACATACACCTCGATGCTGAATACCACTCGATGAGCCCTGACAAACTGCATAATATTTATCCGCTTCTTTATCAGAAAGCGGCATACGAAATAACAAAAGAGGTTACAGGAGACGGCATTATCTGGGCACGTTCGGCATGGGCAGGAGCTCAGCGTTATCCCCTCCACTGGGGAGGAGATTCGGCCTGTTCATGGGACGGAATGGCAGGTTCGCTCAAAGGCGGTCTTCATTTGGGACTTTCGGGCTTTGGCTTCTGGAGTCACGATGTACCGGGATTTCATGGAGTACCTAACTTTATGAATTCTATTCTTCCTGACGATATTTATGTGCGCTGGACACAATTCGGCGTATTCACCTCACATATCCGCTATCATGGTTCACACAAGCGCGAACCTTGGTATTATCCGAATATCGCAGGGATTATAAAGGATTGGTGGAATCTTCGCTATAAGTTGATCCCGTATATTCTGGAACAAAGCGAAAAATCTACCCATACAGGCTATCCTGTCCTGAGGGCATTGTGGATGCATCATCCGCAGGATAAGACTTGCAGGCATATCGACGACCAGTATTATTTCGGAGATGAGATGATGGTGGCGCCTGTTATGAATTCCGAAAATAAGCGGGATATTTATCTGCCTGAGGGGAAATGGGTACACTTCTTTACAGGAGAAATATACGAAGGAAATAGTTGGCTGAAAGATGTCGAAGTTCCTTTAGAAGAAATGCCTGTATTTGTCAAATACGGTGCAGTTATACCTGTATATCCTTACGAGGTAAATAGTACGGACGATATGGATATGAAGAAGGTGAAGCAGGTCACTTTCGATAAAAGTTTCGGCGAGTTGATGAATGAATATTGAAATTGATATTATATGTAGGGGTAACCCTTGTGGTTACCCGTTTTATCGGGTAGAGACAAGCCCTGCCCCTACAAACCTAACCTAATATAAGAGAAGGATAAAATGAAAACATGGAAATCGAACTTCGAAGATTCGAAGAAAAACTATATGAACTGGTGGAATCAGAAAGGAATCGTTCTGACTATGTGGGAGCATCTCGAAAAAGAAGGAGCGCCCTATGCAGATATTCCGAGCCCTCTGTCTGCAAAAGATATGAATCAGTTTTGGTTTGATGCCGACTGGCGTTCAGACTATCTCAACTATAAAATGTCGAGGTATTCTTACAAAGCGGATATTCTTCCTGTTGCCAATACCCAGTTGGGCCCCGGTTCGTTGGGTGCAATTCTGGGAGCTGAACTCGAAGGTCGTGACGATACCATCTGGATACGTGAAAGAGACGATTTTGACGGAAATATTGTTTTCGATGAAAATAATAAATGGTGGCAGCTTCATCTCGAATTGCTTCGTAAGTGTAAGGAAAAAGCGCAGGGAAATTATATGATCGGTTGTCCCGATCTGGTGGAGGGGCTTGATGTACTTGCCAGCCTGAAAGGTTCAGACAATGTATTAATCGACACGATGATAGACCCCGATACAACCTTGCAGCAGTTACAGGCTATCAATGATTCTTATTTCAAGGTATTCGACCGGATATACGATATCATAAGCGAGGACGGCGAAATGGCTTTCTGTTATTTTTCCATCTGGGGACCCGGTAAAGTTTCCAAGTTGCAGTGTGATATCTCAATAATGATTTCGGAAGACGATTTCCGAACATTTGCATTCCCTTTTCTACAGGAACAATGTAATAAACTCGATTATAGTCTTTATCATCTGGATGGGGTGGATGCTATGCGTCATGTAGATGCTATCCTCGAACTCGAAAACCTGAATGCTGTGCAATGGACTCCGGGAGTGGGACAACCACAGGGAGGTGCTGCCTGCTGGTACGACTTGTACAAAAAAATCCTCGCAGGGGGTAAATCCATTATGGCTAACTGGGTGACTCTCGATGAACTGAAACCGCTTTTGGATAATGTCGGAAATCAGGGATTGAACATTCAGATGGATTTCAAATCGGAACATGAGATCGACGAAGCTTTGAAAATAATACAAGCTTATACTTAAAAAAGTAGACACACATGAAAAACCTTATCGAATTAACCGGTCTTGATATATCCGTTATCGTTGTATACGTTGTTATCCTGCTGGGTATCGCTTACTGGGCAAGTTTCGGGAATAAGAAAAAAGAAGGAAACCTTTTTCTTGCGAATAAGTCGTTAGGATGGTTTGCTATCGGCCTGACTATGTGGGGGACAAATGTAGGACCTTCGATGCTGATAGCTAACGCCAGCAGCGGATTCGAAAGCGGGATTGTTGCCGGAAATTTTTCATGGTATGCCTTCCCTTTTATCTGCCTTTTGGCATTTGTCTTTGCACCCCGTTATTTAGGTGCAAATGTCATGACTTTGCCCGAATATATGGGTAAACGCTTCGGAGACAATACTCGCAAATATATCGCATGGTATACAATGATAACAATACTTATATCATGGCTCGGGCTGACTCTTTTTTCGGGAGGGATTTTTATGGCTCAGATACTCGATTTCCCTCTGTGGGCATGTATAATTATTCTAGTTACCGTTTCGGCTGCTTTTACAATGGCAGGCGGACTAAAGGCTATTGCTTATACCAATGTTTTTCAGATGCTTTTGCTGATTTCCGTATCGGTGCTTCTCACCACAATGGCGGTTATCAAAGTAGGCGGTATCGACAGGATAATTGCCGATACACCTTCTTCATATTGGAATCTTTTTCAACCATTAAGCGACCCCAATTTTCCGTGGTTGGCCATACTGATTGGTTATCCGATTATGGGGGTATGGTTCTGGTGTACAGACCAGTCCATGGTGCAGTCGGTACTGGGTGCCAAAGACCTCAAACAAGGTCAGTTGGGAGCCAATTTCTGTGCGTGGTTGAAACTGATAGATATTCCGTTGTTTATTATCCCCGGTGTTCTCTGCTTCTTGCTGATACCCAACCTTGCCAACTCGACGGATGCTTATTTGCAGTTGGTGAAAGAGGTATTTCCCTCGGGACTGATCGGATTGGTTGTCGTGGTAATGGTTGCCGCGTTAATAAGTACGATAGGATCAGCACTCAATTCGTTGAGTACGGTCTTTACCATGGATATCTATATCAAGAATTTCAAGCCTGAATGTACGGATAAAGAAATCAGGACAATCGGAAGATTGGTCGTTCTGGGTGGAGCCGTTTTGGCTGTATTCCTTGCGATAGGGATAACTTTTATACAAGGATTGAGTTTCTTCAATATTTTCCAATCGGTACTGAGTTTTATCGCTCCCCCGATGTCGGCTGCGTTCCTGTTTGCCGTATTCTGGAAGCGTACTTCGGTAAAAGCTATCAATCTTGTGCTGACCGTCGGAACGGTTTTCAGTATCGGAACAGGTATTCTGTACTATACAGGACTGATTTTTAAAGGAATGCATTTCTTGTATTTGTCGTTCCTGATCTTTGTTGTATTGGCCTGCTTTATCTTCCTGTTCTCTCTGGCAGATAAAACGGAATCGACATCTACGCTCAATTATAAACCTATACTAATAGGCAAGAATGTAAAAGTGGCGTGGACAATGCTTATTGTAGTGATGGTAGGCTTATATGTGTTTTTTAATGGGAATTAAATTTTATATTTTCTGTTCATTTTGGCATTGCCCAAAACGAACCAAAAGGCTAGTGCTGTATTCCTCGCCGACCTGACATTAGTCTTGTTGACTAAACTAAATAAAACTCGCATCTTACAGATGCTCAAACAACATTTAGTTTTTAACGTCAACTTCGACTGTCAGGTAACCCGGCTACGGAACAGATGCACGTCCGGCTTACGCCTATGTAGGGGCAAAATATTTTTTGCCCGAAAGGGTATTAGCCTGCTTTAATTCCGCGCAGTAATTACGATTTATATAAATACTAAAACATATGGACACTATTTTAGAAAAACTATTTGAATGTGTTGAATTTGGAAAAATAAATCTGGCGGCAAATTACCCTCCTCAAATGAAAGGGCAACCCGGAGCGGACGAGTATACCAAAGAAGCTTTGGGAAGTGGTATATCTCCTTCATCCATCATGAATGATGCCCTTATACCTGCCATGAATAAGGTCGGTGAGAAGTTTTCCCAGAACAAGATATTCGTTCCTCAGATGTTGTTATCGGCAAAAGCGATGAATGCATCTCTGGAACATCTGAAACCATTTTTCAAAAGCGGAGAAGTGAAGAGGAAAGGCACTTTCATTCTTGGTACTATCTTCGGAGACCTTCACGACATAGGGAAAAATCTGGTCGGTATGATGGTCGAAGGTGCAGGCTGGGAAGTAATAGATCTGGGGATTGATGTCAAAACGGAGAAATTCCTCGATACATTGGAACAATACCCCGATGCGGTAGTAGGAATGTCGGCTTTGCTTACCACCACAATGACGAATATGGAACCTGCTATTAAAGCCATTAAAGAGATCTCTCCCGCTACTAAAATACTGGTAGGAGGTGCTCCGCTGTCGGCTGAATTTGCGGCTTCCATCGGAGCGGATGGGTACGGCAAAAATCCGCAGGAAAGTATAAAATGGTTGGAATCTTTGGTTGCGTAGTTATTTTATGTAAACTTGCTTTGGTTGTTTACGAATCAACTGTGTAATTAAATTTTCAACTTATTATAAATTTTAATTGTATATGAAAAGGGTTCTGTTCTTTTTAATCGTTTTTCTGAATATTTCGTGTCTGACTGGGTTCGGTCAGCCGATAACCATTTTTACCATTGGAGACTCCACAATGGCTGATAAAGACATCAGCGACAACAAGCAGGAAAGAGGCTGGGGGCATATGTTACCTGCATTTTTCGATAATGATTATGTTGTTGTAGAGAATCATGCCGTAAACGGGCAAAGTTCTAAAAGTTTTATTGATGGAGGAAGATGGGAAAAGGTACGTGCCAAAATAAAAAAGGGAGACTACGTTTTCATTCAGTTCGGACATAATGACGAAAAAGAGAATGAAAAGAAACACACCAACCCGGGTACGACTTTCGATGCAAATCTGAGAAAGTTTGTAAAAGAAACGAAAGAAAAAGGAGGAATCCCTGTGCTGTTTAATTCCATTGTCCGTAGAAAATTCAACGAACAAGGTATTCTGACTGATACGCACGGAGATTATTTGAAATCTCCCGAAAATGTAGCGAAAGAGCAAAGTGTAGCTTTTATCGACATGAATAAAATAACCCACGATCTTGTGCAAGAATTAGGACCTGAATCCTCTAAAAGCCTGTTCATGTGGGTAGGCGAAAAGCAAGACGATACACACCTTAATGTAAAAGGCGGTCGTTTGATTGCGAGACTTGCCGTAGAAGCCATAACAAAAGAAGTCCCTGCTTTGGCTCAATATGCACGGTATTATGACTTTGTGGTGGCTAAAGACGGAAGCGGAAATTTCTTCCATGTGCAGGATGCGATAAATGCAGTTCCCGATTTTCGCAAGTCGGTGCGGACTACAATTCTGGTCAGAAAAGGAACATACAAAGAGAAAATAATAGTTCCGGCAAGTAAAATAAATGTGGCTATGACAGGAGAAAACGGCTCGGTATTGACATATGATGGCTATGCATCCAAACCCAATATTTTCGGGGAAAACATGAGTACATCAGGCTCTTCGAGTTGCTACATCTACGGAGATGATTTTTCGGCGGAAAATATAACTTTCGAAAACTCTTCGGGGCCTGTCGGGCAGGCTGTAGCCTGTTTTGTGGACGGAGACCGTGCGTTTTTCAAAAACTGTCGCTTCCTTGGTTTTCAGGACACTTTGTATACTTATGGAAAAAATAGCCGTCAATATTATGAGAACTGCTATATAGAAGGCTCTGTCGATTTTATATTCGGATGGGCTACGGCAGTTTTCAATAACTGTACGATCCACAGCCTTTTGGACGGATATGTGACTGCGCCCTCTACCGATAAAGGAAAAGCATACGGATATATATTTTATGATTGCACGCTGACTGCTGCCGAAGGAGTAGATAAGGTTTACCTGTCGCGTCCGTGGCGACCTTACGGACAGGCCGTGTTTATCCGTTGCGATATGGGCAAACATATAACTCCCGAAGGTTGGAACAACTGGGGAAAGAAAGAGAACGAAAAGACAGCCTATTATGCAGAATATCAAAGCCGGGGTGAAGGTGCAAATCCTTCGGCTCGGGCAGCTTTCTCTCATCAGTTGAAAAATTTAGACCGATATGATATCTATAAAGTATTGGAAGGCGACGACGGATGGAATCCTGCTAAAAACGGAAATGCTTTGATAGAAGCGAAGCGTTAATTTTATTTTAAAATAAAGACTATGGAATGGACTAAACAAATATTACAGAGCAAAAAAAGACTGGCTATACCCATTATGACGCATCCGGGGATAGAAGCTATCGGCAAAACGGTAAAAGAAGCTGTTACCGATGGTAGGGTTCACTATGAAGCGATTAAATATCTGGCAGACAATTACGATACGGCAGCTTGTACGGTAATTATGGACTTGACCGTTGAGGCAGAAGCTTTCGGCGCACAGGTCAATATGCCCGAAGATGAGGTTCCTACCATTATCGGAAGGCTCGTTTCGGACGAAGAATCGGTGAATGCTTTGGCAGTTCCCGGTTTGTCGGCAGGACGTGTTCCTGAATACATATTGGCAAATCGTTTGGCTGCTGAAAATATAAAGAACAAACCCGTTTTATCGGGTTGTATCGGTCCGTATTCCCTTGCCGGAAGATTATACGATATGTCTGAAATAATGGTTGCCATTTATATAGAACCTGATGCGATAAATACCTTATTGGCAAAATGTACGGAATTCCTTATCGACTATTGCAAAGCCCTGAAAGAGACAGGTACGGCAGGTGTTGTGGTTGCAGAACCTGCTGCCGGATTATTGTCCGATGAAGATTGTATGGAATATTCGACCAAATATGTGAAGCAAATAGTTGATGAGGTTCAGGACGAGTCGTTCACGGTGGTGCTCCACAATTGCGGAAATTCGGGACAATCTACACATGCTATGGTGGAAAGTGGAGCGAAAGCCCTTCATTTTGGTAACCAGATAGATATGGTAGAGGCGTTGAAAGAATGTCCGGCGGATATTATTGCCATGGGAAATCTTGACCCGGTTGGTATTTTCAAGCAAAGTACTGCTGAAAATGTAGCGGTAAAAACAATGGAGCTTTTAGAAGCGACAAGCGGATACAAAAATTTTGTGATTTCTAGTGGTTGCGACATTCCTCCTTATGCTCCTGCCGAAAATATAAATGCTTTTTTTGATGCTGTAAAAGCTTATAATGATAAATAAAATGTAAAAATGTCCGAAGGTTTCAGACTATATAATTTCTCTTTTTGCGATGTATCTCCCTCTCTGGAAGATGTGTTGGAGTTTTTGCAATCTTCGGAGTCCGAAGAAGACCACCCTGTGAGGTTGACGGCTGTGGATACGATTCACCGTCTGCAATCTCATAAGGACATTTTCGGAGGATATATTGTAAAAGAAATAGAATCTTCGGATTTGAAGAAAGGGCTGATAACAATAGAAAGCACGGAATTACAAGTCGGATCACAGATTTGCGGGTATCTGAAAGGAGCTTCACATGCTGCCCTGTTCATATGCACGGCAGGAAATCTTTTCACGGAAATTACTCGAGAATATAATGCTCGTGGTGAATATCTTGAGGCTTTTGTGGCCGATGCAATAGGCTCTCTTACTGTGGAGAACGCAATGGATAAGATACAACAGGATTTGGGAAATTCCCTAAGCGAGAAAAATCTGAAAATAACCAATAGGTATAGCCCCGGGTATTGTAACTGGACATTATCGGGACAGAAAGAACTGTTTGCTTTGGTCGGTAATAATACGGTCGGTATAGAATTGACCGACTCTTGTTTAATGAATCCGATTAAGTCGGTTAGCGGAATTATCGGCATCGGAGAAAACGTGAAAAAGCGTGCTTACGGATGCGAAATTTGCCGTAACACAGAATGTATTTACAGAAAGATTTTAAACAGAAAATAATGAGAATAATCAGATTTAGCTTATTAAGTATATTGTTTTGCATCGCATCTTATGCTTTTCCGGCAGAGATATACGTTTCGCCTAAAGGGAACGATTTCAATTCGGGAACAAAATCCGAGCCCAAAGCAACGCTTCATGCGGCTGTAAGGGAAGCACGGGAATTGCGGCGGTTACTCAAAGTGGGTAAAGACGAATCCGTACGCATTCTGATGCAGGGCGGAACATACAATCTGTACGAACCCGTATTCATTCGTCCTGAAGATTCGGGAACAGAAACGAGTCCGGCTATTATAGAAGCTGTGCAGGGAGAGCGACCTGTCTTGAGCGGAGGTTTGAAGGTTGCAGGCTGGAAAAAGGAAGGTAAATTCTGGGTGGCTGATGTACCCTCTTTCAACGGAAATAGGATTCTGTTTCGCCAATTCTGGGTAAACGGGCAGAAAGCCATTCGGGCGCGGAATGTTTCCGATTTTGAAAAGATGGACAGGATCAGGAGTAATGATAAAAAGAACGAAATATTATGGATTCCTGCTTCGGCCGTGAAAGGACTGACAAAGGCGGAAAATCTTGAACTGGTTATTCATCAGATGTGGGCAATCGCCAATCTTCGGGTGAAGTCAATCACCGTACAGGGAGATTCGGCGGGGGTAAAATTTCATAATCCCGAAGCTCGTATCCAATTTGAGCATCCTTGGCCTCAACCAATGGTAAAAGAAGGGTTTAACTCTGCTTTCTATTTTACCAATGCGATTGAATTACTGGACGAACCCGGTGAATGGTATCACGATACGAAAACAAACAAACTTTATTATCTCCCTCGCGAAGGCGAGGATATGAGAAGTGCTGAGACTATAGTTCCGGCTCTGGAAACTCTTGTGGAAATCACAGGGACGCTTGACCGTCCTGTCCGGCATATTCAGTTCAAAGGAATCTCTTTCCAATATACCACATGGACACGTCCTTCCGAAAAAGGGCATGTTCCTCTACAGGCAGGAATGTATCTGGTGGACGGTTATAAATTAAGACCTCCCGGAGTGCCCGGAAACTTTAACAAAGGAATAGAAAATCAAGGCTGGATAGGACGTCCTCCTGCTGCCGTTATGGTGCAGGCGGCTCAATACACCAAATTCGATGAGTGCCGTTTCGAGCATATGGGTTCCTGCGGATTAGACTTTCTGTATGGTACTCAATATGATATTATAAACGGTTGCCTGTTCAGGGATATTTCAGGAAATGCTATGCAAATCGGAAAGATGTCGGATATTGGGATGGAAACACATTTGCCCTATGATCCTTCGGATGAAAGGGAGATTTGTTCTCACCAGACTATTTCGAACAATTATATTACCGACGTAACCAACGATGATTGGGGATGCGTGGCTATATGTGCCGGATTTGTAAAGGATATCAACATAGAACACAACGAGATAAGCGAAATTTCATACACTGGAATCAGTTTGGGATGGGGATGGACTAAGACTGTAAACTGTATGCGCAACAACCGTATACACGGCAACTATATTCACCATTACGGCAAACATATGTACGATGTCGCAGGTATCTATACGCTTTCTGTTCAGTCCAAATCATACATCACCGAAAATGCGGTAGAGAAAATATACAGCCCTTCTTATGTACACGATCCGCATCATTGGTTCTATCTGTATACGGACGAAGGAAGCTCGTTCTTTACGGTAAAAGACAACTGGTGTTCCGAAGAAAAATTCCTGCAAAATGCAAATGGTCCGGGCAACGAATGGACAAACAACGGTCCTATGGTAAATGATTCTATCCGACAAAAGGCAGGATTACAGCTGGAATATAAGTGGATAAAAAATAACAAATAAATATATGGAACACAAAAAAGGAAGTTTAAAAAGTACAATTGTAGTATCGCTTACGAATTATCTCGATGCGGGTGCGATTGTAGCCGGTGCCAGCGGATTGACACTCTGGCAGAATTATCTCGGACTTACCGCCGGAAATCTGGGCTGGCTCAATGCTATCAGTGCCAACTGTTTCGGGGCGGCTGTCGGTGCGATCGTCGGCGGATTCCTTGCCGATAAATACGGACGGAAAACGATTTACACCTACAATATGCTCGTCTATATGTTGGGGATTGCCATTATCATGGTCACGGTAAATTTCCCGATGTTGCTGCTCGGATTCCTGATTACAGGTATCTCGGTAGGTGCGGGTGTTCCTGCCTCGTGGACTTATATTTCTGAAAATTCGGAAGTAGGTAATCGCGGACGGAATATCGGTATCTCGCAGTTTGCATGGGGAGTAGGTCCGGCTATTATTCTCATTTTGGGAATGTTGCTTGCACCCGGTAAAGACGGTGAATCGTCAGGAGTTTTATTCGGACTTGTTCAAAAGGTGGCATCCTTCTTTCTGAATGGTGATGCAAGCGTTGCAGCGGTCAATGTGTTCAGTAGCCGTATTATTTTCGGCTCGTTGTTTATAGTCGCATTTATTGCGTGGAGAATGCAACGGAAACTCGATGAATCGAAAGATTGGGAAAAGGCTCAGCAGACACAGAATAAAGAGAAACAACCAAGTGTTTTTTCATCGTTCGGAACACTCTTTACCAATAAGGTAAATGTCCGTACCATGCTTTTCCTTGCCGGAATTTACATTTCATGGAATTTTGTTGCCAGTGTGATGGGATTCTTCCAACCGCATATTTATGAAACAGCAGGCGGACTTTCCAATGCACAAGCGAATATGTTGTCTGCTATACAATGGCTGATTATTGTTGCAGTAACCTATTTTGGTTTCGCGATGTTGGTCGATAAGGTAAATCAGCGCTGGCTGTATTTCTTCGGTACCGGAATCGGTATAGTGGCATGGCTGATACTCATTTTTGTAGGTATAAAAGACCATTTCGCTTTGTGGACTTTCACGGTTCTTTGGGGGATTCAGGGAGGAATAAGTGTGCAGGCGTTTTACGCACTTTGGGCATCTGAACTTTTTCCGGCAAAATATCGTGCGGCAGCGCAAGGAGTTATGTTCTTTATCGTAAGGGGCGCTTCGGCAATATGGGGACTGGCTTTTGTCCATATTTACGGTGCGAACGGTGAAGGATTCAGCTTTGCGGCTTATCTGATGGTTGGCTTACTGCTTATAGCTTTGGTAATAGGAACGATCTGGACACCTAAAACCCGGGGTAAAACATTGCAGCAAATAACAGACGAAAGATACGGAGACGAGATTTAACAAATCAATAAAAAACTGATGAAATGTTTTTTTGTCATGCTGACAACAGGAAGCATCTTTTTTTTCAGCAGATTCTTCACTCCTGTTGGCTCCGCCGATTCTTCGAATTCAGAATGACAAAAGAAGTATTCAATCATTATACTACTAAATTTGAGAAGTCAAGACGACTTCTATATCAATAATATTATAAAACTAAGTGCGAATGGAAAAGCTTTTTTCTATTTTATCAGATACATCCTCTACTTCGAAAGTAAACTCTCCAACGTGGATATATTATCCTGGAGATTATGAAATATGGTTGGGCAATGAAATGCAGAACCGCAGAACGGAGCGTGGAGGATTTTTCCCTCCTTTCTGGAAAATGGACAGCCATTACGTCGCGGTAGAGTTCTCTACAAAACTAGACTTGCCGACAGCAGAAGAAGTAGAAATATACGTAGAAGGAAAATACAATATAAAGCTTGACGGTAAAATACTTCCGGCATACGATAAAATGACTATTCCTACCGGAAAGCATAACTTGAATATCAAAGTCTATAATCAGGCGAATGTGCCTGCTATCTTTGTAAAAGGAAAGACATTCGGTTCGGACAATACATGGAAAGTAACTTTTGAAGATAAGGAATGGATAGACGAATCGGGCAAAGCTTCGGACACATCTTCGGGCACTACCTATCTGAGTGCCGGATCATGGAATTTCGATTCATCCGATGCGCCTCCTTCTAAGTTCAGATTGGCTACTACTCCGATGGATGCAATAAAAGTAGAAGACAGGAATAAAGGTATATTGGTGGATTTTGGAAAGGAGACGTTCGGCTTCGTTAAATTCCACAATCTGAAAGGGAAAGGAAAACTATCCGTTTATTACGGAGAATCGCCCGAAGAAGCTTTAGATACAGAGTATTGCGAAACACTGGATTATTTTGATATTGATAATAGTTCTCAGGATTTTACGACTTCCGATTCCAAAGCATTCCGCTATATCTACATCGAAAAGGATAAAGATTTGTTTTTTGATAAGGTGTCTATGCTTTATGAATACCTTCCTTTGGAATATCGGGGAAGTTTCAGATGTAGTGATGAGCTTATCAATAAGATATGGGATGTGTCCGCATATACGATGCACCTCACTTCACGCGAATTTTTTATTGACGGTATTAAGCGCGACCGTTGGATATGGAGTGGTGATGCCTATCAAAGCTATTTGATGAATTATTATTTGTTCTTCGATTCTCCTTCTGTAACACGCACGATGTTGAACTTAAGAGGAAAAGACCCTGTAACCAGCCATACCAATACGATTATGGACTATACTTTTTATTGGTTTATTGGTGTTTACGACTATCTGCAATATACAGGTGATACTCATTTTGTACAGCAGTTCTACCCTCGTATGCAAAGCCTGATGGATTTTTGCCTGTCAAGGAGAAACAGCAATGGTATGATGGAAGGATTGGCAGGCGATTGGGTATTTATCGATTGGGCGGACTTCAAAATGAGCAAAAGCGGAGAGGTGAGTATTGAACAGCTATTATTTTGCCGTAGTGTGGAAACGATGGCTCTGTGTGCAAAAATTATGGATGATCCGGAAAATAAAAAGAAATATTCCGCTTTAGCTTCCAATCTTCGGGAAAAGCTATTTACTGCTTTCTGGTCTGCGGATAAGGGCGCATTTATCCATAGCCGTGAAAATGGTAAAATGAGCGAACAGGTAACCCCTTACACCAATATGTTTGCCGTATTATTCGATTATCTGGATAAGGAGAAGACAGAAGCTGTGAAGAAAAATGTCCTGTTGAATCCCGATGCACTGAAAATCACGACTCCCTATATGCGTTTTTATGAGTTGGAAGCCCTTTGCGCACTGGGTGAACACGATCATGTGCTGAAAGAAATCCGTGATTATTGGGGCGGTATGCTCGATTTGGGTGCGACTTCTTTCTGGGAAAAATACAACCCCAATGAAAAAGGTACGGAGCATCTGGCCATGTACGGACGCCCTTACGGAAAAAGCCTTTGCCATGCGTGGGGAGCAAGCCCGATATATTTACTGGGTAAATATTACATAGGGGTAAAACCCGAAAAGGGAGGGTATAAGGAATTCAGCATCCGTCCTGTTTTGGGAGATTTGAAATGGATGGAAGGCTCTGTTCCCACTCCTAATGGAGATATTAAGGTTTATATGGACAAACATCAAATAAAAGTGTCTGCAACCGAAGGCGAAGGATATTTATATTTTTCGAGTACATCCAGACCTGAATCCAATATCGGGAATATAGAACAGATTAAAAATAATGCATATAAACTGAAAATAATCGCATCAGAAGAACAGTATGTTGTGAAAGGGGAATTTTAGAAAGGAGGAGCTCATGAGATTTTCCTTTCTAAAAGGATTTCTAAATCTTGGGCTAAAGTCTGAATGGTATCGCTACTTTTTATAGTAGATATATCTATACTTATAGGATTTAGCCCTTTGTATTTTACCGAAGAAATATATATACTTTGGTATTCTCCATTTGTGGAGGTTTTACTCATATAAACTCCCTTGATATCTGAAAAATATATAGTCTCAGAATGTTTTCCCCGAACAGATCGAATAATTTTATTTTTATTCAGGTCTATAATGGTTTTTGTGCCTGCAGCATCGAATCCCACCCAAATTATCAATGAAAAAATAGCTATAGTAATTAAAGAATAAAATACTTTTTCAATAGTAATGTCTGCTATCAAATTCGGGATTATATTAGAAAGAATAAAAATAAGGAAAATAAAAAGAAGTATACTAATACTTAAATATGCAGAATTTCAACTTTTATATACATAATAGTTTGGGCAGACTTCTTTAAATAGCTTTACCTCTTGTTTTATATTCTCAATATTTTCTGTTTTTGAGGGTTGGTTCATTTCAAGAAATCTATCTAATTGTGGAAGAGCATCTTCTTGAAACTTCTTTAAATCCTTTGATGTCCAATGAAAATTTGGGGTTATTGCTACTGTTTTCTGAAGAGTTCCTTTTGTAATAACTAATTCATAATAGTGAGCAATAGTTATATTCTCGATATCTTTATCTCTTAATCTGACTTCTTTAATATCTTTTACATATGCTATACGTTTCTTCCCGAATATATTTTTTCTATATATTTCTTTTTTTCGAATATCAATAATTATTTGATGCCGGCTTGCAATATAGAAAGCTATTAATATGACAAAAGAAAGTAAGAGAAATAGACTTATATATGCCCAATTAATTTCTCGGGGTTGTTCACTCATTGAACATCCAATAATAATTAGGCTGAAAGAGAGAAATAAGATTATTCCTATTATCAAAGAATATTTGTATGGATAAAAAATAAATCGTTCTGTATTGATATCAAATATTTTCATGCTTATATACTATTTCTTAATGCTAAAGAAACAGCTATCTATAACAATCGTTTCGGGTCCGTCAATATCTATAATTCCGGAATATAAAACTGCATTAAATCTTCCTGTTATAACATCTTTTTGTTCTTTTATGTTATATTCTAAAGGGTAGGTGTCATCGGGATTATCAATTGTTGTGCGAAAACTGGTAGCAACATTTTCTGATGTAGGATAACGATAATCCACATAATATAATTCTAAATTATTATGCAATATAATTATTTCTATAGATCCTATTATCGAATAGGATTTATCTACATATCCGGTATATGCGACTCCTATAGTGTCATAACCTGCAACGCCTGAAGATATTTTCACAAAAGGATATTCGGTTATCTCCGAAAAAACAAGTTCACTTCCATTTGTGTAAAGCTTAATGACACCTTCTCTTTTATGGGAATCTACAATATCTTCTTTTATATCTTCCTTGTCGCAAGATATCAAGGAAATCAGACAAACAGAAATAAAAGTGATCAATTGAATTTTTCTAAGAGTTGGTAAGAAATGAAATTTTCTA
This sequence comes from Dysgonomonas sp., assembly GCA_032477055.1. GTDB lineage: Bacteria > Bacteroidota > Bacteroidia > Bacteroidales > Dysgonomonadaceae > Dysgonomonas_A. Next base: position 22,329 of record JAWDXP010000001.1, read on the forward strand.
TACATAAGAAAATGATTGATTTAAAGTAAATATTTATATTGACAAAAATAATTATTTATTAGTGAAATTCAAATAAAAAGCGTTCGACTGATCTCTAATTGCTTTGTTCAAATCTTTTCTTTTTATGCTTTAAAACATATTTTGGCTTTTCCGTTAATCATTCGAATAGTCTATCTTTGTCAGCACAGTACAGCACAGTATTGATTTGATATTTTTAATGAATAATTAACCATAATATACTAATAATGAAGTTCAAAATTTTATTAGCATTTTTAAATATTCTATTATTTACCTCTTGTTCTAAAGAGAAAGTAAGCATTATTTCGGAAGAAAATGCTTCATCCCGTGTTAAATTTGGTGTCGAAAAATTGAAAGAAGCCTTGGAAAATGCAGGTTATGAAGTATCCTTGCTTGCATCCTCCGGTGATAGTTCAGATTTAATGATACGTGTTGGCGTAAACACAATTGACTCTTTAGCGAAAGAAGGATATAGTATCAAGTCAGAAAATAACGCTCTGAACATCATAGGCAATGATGAGTCAGGAGCTTTATACGGCTGTATCGAATTAGTTAAGCTAATTAAAGAAAATAAGAAGTTACCGACTAATTTAAATATCACGGATAAACCCGAAATGGTTCTTCGCGGTGCTTGCGTAGGAGTGCAAAAGCCTTACTATCTGCCCGGAAGAACAGTGTATGAATATCCCTATACTCCCGAAACTTTCCCTTGGTTCTACGATAAAGAACTTTGGATCGAGTATCTGGATATGCTTGTGGAGAATAAGATGAATTCCCTCTATTTGTGGAACGGACATCCGTTTGCATCATTGGTTAAGTTGGAAGATTATCCCTATGCTGTAGAAGTGGACGACGAAACATTCAAGAAGAATGAGGAAATGTTTGCTTTTCTAACAGAAGAGGCTGATAAACGCGGTATTTGGGTGATCCAGATGTTTTATAATATATTTGTGTCGAAGCCTTTTGCTGAGCATCACGGTATAAAAACACAGGACAGAAGCCGTCCGATAACTCCTTTGATTTCCGACTATACCCGAAAATCGGTAGCAGCCTTCATCGAGAAATATCCGAATGTAGGACTGTTGGTTTGTCTGGGCGAAGCGATGGACACATACGAAGACGATGTGGAATGGTTTACAAAAACCATCATTCCCGGAGTGCAGGATGGATTAAAGAAACTGAACATGACGGAAGAACCTCCTATTGTACTTCGCGCACATGATACCGACTGTAAAATGGTGATGGACGCATCTTTGCCTCTTTACAAGAATTTGTACACCATGCACAAATATAACGGTGAATCTCTGACTACTTATGAGCCTCGCGGTTCGTGGTCTAAAATCCATACTGACCTTAGTAGTCTGGGTTCTGTACATATTTCTAACATACACATATTGGCTAATCTGGAGCCTTTCCGTTACGGTTCGCCCGATTTTATCCAGAAGGTAGTACATGCTATGCACGATGTTCATGGAGCCAATGCTTTGCATCTTTATCCGCAGGCTTCTTATTGGGACTGGCCTTATACTGCCAATAAAACCGAACCACGTCTCAAAGAAATAGATAGAGACTGGATTTGGTATCAGGCTTGGGCAAGATATGCGTGGAATGTGAATCGCGACCGTAATGATGAAATACAATACTGGTCTAAGCTGTTGGGAGATATGTATGACTGCGGAAACAACGGAAAAGACATCCTTGAAGCGTATGAGCAATCAGGAGAAATTGCGCCTAAACTACTCCGCAAATTTGGTATTACTGAAGGAAACAGGCAGACCCTTCTTTTGGGAATGTTCCTCAGCCAGTTGGTTAACCCTGCCAAGTGGAAAGTATATCCAGGTTTCCACGAATCGTGCGGACCGGAGGGTGAACTTCTGATCGAATACATGAATAAGGAATGGAACAAACAACCTCATGTGGGTGAAACTCCTCCGCAACTCATTTCCGAAGCCGTTGCTCATGGAAATGCAGCCGTTGCAGCCATAGACAAAGCGGCATCTAGTGTGAAGAAAAACAATGACGAATTCAACCGTCTGAAGAATGATATGTATTGTTATCAGGCTTTTGCGAACTTCTTTTCAGAGAAAGTAGAAGCATCTATGCTGATACTTCGATATACCCATTCGAATGATATAAGTGATCTGGAAAAGGCTGTTCCTCATGTAGAAAAAAGCGTGGAATATTACAAACAGTTAGTAGACCTTACAAAAGATACTTACCTGTATGCGAACAGTATGCAGACCGCTCAACGCCGTATTCCGATCGGTGGAGATGATGCTAAAAACAAGACTTGGGAAGAATTACTTCCGCATTACGAAGCTGAACTTGCCAACTTCAAAAAGAATATTGAATTTTTGAAAAAGCATGGCGGCTCCCAACAAACTCCAGAGATACTGAAACCTATTGACATTAAGTTTGAGAATTTGAGTGTTTCAGCTTATTCCATAAAGAACGGAGAAAAAATATTTTCGGATAAAGACTTTGTAATAAACGGATTTTCGGAAGAGCTGAAAAATATGAAGCCTCTGCTTTTCAATCAGGATAAACAATATGAGGACGGTACAACCCTGACTTTCGAAGCAAAGCAACCTGTCAGTTTGTTGGTCGGTTACCTGAATACCGAGCGTAAAGAATATGCCAAAGCTCCGACATTGGAGACGGACGCAAGCGCCAATCTGTACGGACAAGGAGATGTGAAAATTGCTAATGCGTTGGATATTCCTAACAGAGGTTCGGTAAATATCCATAGTTATACTTTCGAAGTAGGGAAGCATACCTTGAATTTGGGTAAAGGTGCTTTGATGGTATTTGGTTTTATCGATGCCAATCAGAAAATACAGCCGCATAATGCAGGTTTCGGAGGAGATGATCCTTCCAGCAAAATCGATTGGTTGTTTTACTAATTTTCGGAAATAATGAATCAACGCAAAGACGGTAAGCCGCTAAGGATTTTTATATAAGTATTTCTCTTTGTGTCATTGTGTCTTAGCGTTTGAGTTTAAACAGAACCATGAAAAAGATATTGTTTTTAGTAATATTATATTGTTTTTCAGCTATTGCTTCTCTTACGGCACAAAAAACTGTGCCGAAAGAAGTGATGCAGAAAATATACGAGGAGGTGAAGACACCCTACAAATACGGTTTGGTTGTAACTCCTGTGGATAATAAGCACAAAATGGATTGTCCTACGGTTTTTCGTGAAAACGGAAAGTGGTATATGTCTTATCTGGTTTACGATGGAAAGTTGGGAAAAGACGGTCGTGGCTATGAAACATGGCTGGCGGAAAGCGACGATTTACTCGAATGGAAAACCTTAGGAAGAATACTTTCTTTTCCAGAACAAGGGATAGGCAGGTGGGACGAAAACCAGCGTGCAGGATACGTTGCCCTTATCGATTACGAATGGGGAGGAAGTTATAAGGCTCAGAAGTTCAATAATAAATACTGGATGTCTTATTTTGGAGGGACAGGTCAGGGTTATGAACAAGGGCGGCTCGAAGAAGGTATGGCATATACCGAAGGAGACATCACCAAAGCCCATGAATGGAAAACTTTTAACAAACCGCGACTGTCGCCAATAGATAAAGATAAAGGATGGTGGGAAAATATAACACAATACAAATCATCGGTCATTTGGGATAAGAAAAAAACTTTGGGTTATCCTTTTATCATGTACTATAATGCGGGTGGAGTTAATCCTGCCAATAATGTAAAAGCCGAGCGAATCGGCATTGCTTTGTCTAAAGACATGGTAAACTGGAAACGTTACAAAGGCAATCCGATAGTTAATCATGAGGAAGGAATAACAGGCGACGGTGTTATCCAAAAGATAGGAGATGTATATGTGATGTTCTATTTCGGAGCATTCCGCAAAGACCGTCCGTATAAGGCATTCAATACTTTTGCCTGTTCTTACGATTTGGTTAACTGGACCGATTGGGACGGTGACGACCTTATCATTCCTACCGAAAAATACGATAATCTGTTTGCCCATAAATCGTATGTTGTGAAGTGGAATGGTGTTGTTTACCATTTCTATTGCGCGGTAAACGAGCACGACCAAAGAGGGATTGCAGTAGCTACTTCGGTGGATATGGGCAAAAGTCTCGACCGTTTTCCAAAGCCTGATAAGGAAACTTTCCGCAAAGAATTTTCACTGAACGAAAGGTGGAAGACGATTGCACACGAAACGGATAAAGAGGCTTACAATGGTTTTGAAGCTGTAAGCTATAACGATAGTAAATGGGAGCAGGTAAGTGTTCCCCATAATTGGGATAAGTATGAGGGCGTACGTCGCCTGAAACATGGAAATAAGCACGGATATGCTTGGTACAGAAAGGAATTCGCTGCGGAAAAACAAGGGGAGGATAAGAAATACTTTTTATTCTTCGAAGGGGTAGGCTCTTATGCTACGGTGTTTTTAAACGGTAAAGAGATTGGTTATCATGCAGGAGGGCGGACTACATTTACACTCGATGCAACGGATGTTATCCGTTTCGACCGCCCGAATGTTTTGGCTGTGCGTGCCGACCACCCTTCCATGATTGCGGATTCGCCATGGGTGTGTGGCGGTTGTTCGTCAGAGTGGGGATTTTCGGAAGGTTCTCAGCCGATGGGTATCTTCCGTCCTGTCACTTTGGTGGTTACGGATGAAGTACGTATAGAACCGTTCGGAGTACATGCGTATAATCATGAACCACAAATGAATCTGAACAACGAAAAGATATTTACGTTGAATGTTAATACCGAAGTAAAGAATTACAGTTCGCACGAACGGACTTTCGAGGTGATACAAAAACTGGTAAATAAAGACGATATTCAGGTAGAACGCATTACAGATAAAATTACTCTTAAAGCAAACGAGATCAGGGTTATCAATCAGAAAAGTAAAGATATTGTAAACCCTCATCTGTGGGATACCGAAAATCCTTATTTGTATAAGTTAATTACAATGATAAAGGAAGACGGGAAAACCATAGATCAGGAAACTACGCCTTATGGGTTTAGATGGATTTCGTGGCCTGTATACCGAAATGATGGAGACCAGCGTTTTTATCTGAATGGCAAACCTGTTTTCATGAATGGTGTATGCGAGTACGAGCATATGTTGGGACAAAGCCATGCTTTTTCGGAAGAGCAGATTCTATCCCGTGTCAGCCAGATGAAAGCGGCAGGATTCAATGCTTTCCGCGATGCTCACCAACCTCACAATCTGGTTTATCAGCAAATGTGGGATAAACTTGGGCTGCTTTTCTGGACACAACTTTCGGCTCATGTATGGTATGATACTCCCGAGTTCAGGGAGAACTTCAAAAAGAACCTGCGTGAATGGATAAAGGAAAGAAGGTCTTGCCCTTCCGTAGTGCTTTGGGGATTACAGAACGAAAGTACGCTTCCTGAAGATTTTGCAAGAGAATGTACAGAGATAATCCGAGAAATGGATCCGACTTCTCCTTCTCAACGTCTGGTTACGACTTGTAACGGAGGTACGGGAACAGACTGGAATGTCGTTCAGAACTGGTCGGGAACTTATGGTGGAGACCCTTATAAATATGCACACGAACTGAGTAAAAAAGAACAGTTGCTCAACGGAGAATACGGAGCATGGCGAAGCATCGACCTGCATACCGAAGGAGGCTATGTACAGAACGGACTTTTTAGTGAGGACCGTATGTCTCTTCTGATGGAAATGAAAATCCATCTGGCAGAGCAAGCTCGTGATAGTGTATGCGGACAATTCCAATGGATATACAGTTCGCATGACAATCCTGGCAGGATTCAGAATGAAGAAGGATTCCGCGATATAGACCGTATAGGTCCTTTCAACTATAAGGGTTTGGTTACGCCTTGGGAAGAACCTTTGGATGTATATTACATGTATCGTTCAAACTACGTTCCGAAAGAAGATGCACCGATGGTCTATCTGGTTTCCCACACATGGAACAATCGTTGGACGGAAGCAGGTAAAAAAGATAACATTATCGTTTATTCGAATTGTGATGAAGTAGAACTTTTCAATGATGTGAAGTCCGTTTCGTTGGGTAAACAGAAACGAGGAGGTATCGGTACGCATTTTAAGTGGGACAATGCGGATATTCGTTACAATGTGCTTTATGCAGTTGGATACGTGAATGGTAAAGCTGTTGCAGAAGATTATATAGTAATGGATAACCTCCCGAAGAGTCCCGATTTTGAAAAACTATATAAAGATGTTTCGAACCAGACACTTCCTCAGCAGGGATATAATTATTTATACCGTGTGAATTGTGGAGGTGCTCAATATACAGACGAGAACGGAAACATATGGTCTGCCGATGTGCATAAAAAAGAAGATAATTTCTGGGGTTCTCTCTCTTGGACGGACGAGTTAGGTAATCTGCCGAATTTCTTGGCATCTCAACGGAGGACAAAAGACCCGATTGCCGGAACAAAGGATTGGGAATTGTTCCAGACATTCCGTTATGGAAGGGATAAACTCAAGTACCAGTTTCCTCTACCCGATGGAGAATATCTGGTAGAATTGTATTTTATCGAGCCTTGGTGGGGAACAGACTGGAGTATGGATTGCGAAGGATACCGCATTTTCGATGTTGCTATCAGCAATGATACTATTCTTAAGAATCTGGATATCTGGAAAGAAGCGGGACATGACAAGCTCCTGAAAAAAACGGTAAAAGGGTATGCTAAAAACGGAATGCTCGAAATATCGTTTCCTCACTTCCTTGCAGGTCAGGCGGTAATTTCAGCGATTGCTATTGCTTCCGAAAATCCTAATATACAATCTGTGCCTGCTTCTCCGACATTGATTTCTAATGTAAAAGGAGGCACATTAAATGCATGGTTAGATACAGGTAAAGAGTTTTCGAAACTTCCACCTGTCCTTTACGGTACGGAGTGGATTTCTCCTGATAAAGATGCTAGAGAGATAAGTTTTACTTTGACTGACAATGCAGATGTATATGTAAAAGCAGATACAGGCTTTGTGAAAAAATCATATCCGAAAAATCAGCCTGTCACAATCGAAGGTAATAAGTATATAGTCGCAGTTCCTCAAATCGATTGGATTGAAGAACCGAACCTTCGTCCCGAAATATCCTATGAAGCAGAAGCAGCGGTTACTAAAGGTAATGGCTGGCAAAAAGTCAATCATCGGAAAAAGGACGGAGTAAAGATAACTAAGGATGGCTCTCATTTTATATCTTGGACTATTTCACCCGGATTGGCAGGTGTATATGCTTTGCGTTTCAAGTATATGAATATAAATAAAGAGCCTGTTATAGCGAATATTCAAGTGCTGGCTTCCGATGGTCGGGTGATGCGGCAAGATAAGATACAATTTCCGTCCGCACCCGAAAAATGGCGCATGGTAAGCACAACAACAGGTGCTTATATCAATGCAGGACATTATACGGTAGTTATCAGCGGAGAAAATCTGAACGGTTTATGGTTCGATGCTCTGGATATGCAGTAGTTTTCTGTTCATTTTGCCATTGCGCAAAACGAACCAAAAGGCTAGTGCTTAGTCCCTCGCCGACCTGACATTAGTCTCGTTGACTAAACTAAATAGAACTCGCATCTTACAGATGCTCAGACAGCATTTAGTTTTTAACGTCAACTTCGACTGTCAGGTAACCCGGCTACGGAACAGATGCACGTCTGGCTTACGCCCAAAAGTAGGGGCAAAAAATATTTTGCCCGAAGACTAATAGCTAATAGCTTTTTAACTGCGCGCAGCATATAGAAAACATATAAAAATGAAATACTTATTAATAATAGCCTTGATTCTTTCAACCGTATCGGCTTATTCCCAATACAATAAGCCCGATTGGGAGAACCTGTCCGTATTGGAAATAAACAGGGAAGCTGCAAGAGCTGATTTTATACCTTTCGCAACTGTTGAACAGGCATTGAAAGGCGATAAAGAAAAATCGCCTTACTACTTATTATTAAATGGTAACTGGAAATTCAATTGGGTTCCTCGTCCCGAAGAGCGTCCGCAGGATTTTTACCATACTGACTTCAACGACAGGTCGTGGAAAACGATTCCTGTTCCTTCCAATTGGGAAATGCAGGGATACGGAACACCTATCTATGTGAGTGCGGGTTATCCGTTCAAAATAGATCCTCCTCGGGTTATGGGGGAGCCAAAAGCTGATTATACATCCTTTAAAGAAAGAAATCCTGTCGGCTCGTATCGACATACTTTCAATTTACCTACGAATTGGAAAGACCGGCGGGTATTTATTCATTTTGCAGGAGTGCAAAGTGCGTTCTATGTGTGGATAAATGGGACGAAAGTCGGGTATAGTCAGGGAAGTATGGAACCTTCTGAATTTGATATAACCGATTATGTACAACAAGGTAAAAACCAATTGGCGGTAGAAGTATATCGTTGGTGCGATGGTAGCTATCTCGAAGATCAGGATATGTGGCGGACGAGCGGCATCCATCGCGATGTTTTTCTTTATTCCACATCTGACGTCAGGATATCCGATTTTGCAGTCCGCACGATATTGGATGAAGATTATAAGGATGCAACCTTACAGATAAAACCCGAATTGAGATCATATCACGGAAATAAGCTCGAAGGGTGGAATATTCAGGCACAATTATATGATGTCCGGAATAATCCCGTTTTTACTAAAGAATTGGCACAGGATGCCTTTCCTGTATTGAATGCCGATTACAAGGCAGCCGTAATGAATGACCGTACCCCTCAGCGAGGGTCTGCAAAATTTGCGTGGTTAGAAGAAAAAATAAGTAATCCGCTAAAATGGACTGCGGAAACTCCCAACCTGTACGTGCTTGTACTGAGCCTGGTAAATGATAAAAATGAGATAATCGAAACTGTTCGTTGTCAGGTGGGGTTCCGCAGTATCGAAATAAAAGACGGTCAGGTGCTGATTAATGGCAACCCTGTCCGTTTACGTGGTGTCAATCGCCACGAACATGATCCTGCTAGTGGACGTACCATAAGTTACGAGCGTATGAAACAGGATATTATTCTGATGAAGCAGGCCAATATCAATGCCGTGCGTACAGCTCATTATCCGAACAATACGCAATGGTATGAGCTCTGCAATGAATATGGATTGTACGTAATGGACGAAGCTGATATAGAAGAACACGGTCTACGTGGTCAGTTGGCTAGCGATCCCGCATGGCATGCTGCTTTTCTGGACAGGGCTGTCCGTATGGCCGAAAGGGATAAAAATCAACCCTCTATCATTTGCTGGTCGATGGGAAATGAAGCAGGGTATGGTCCTAACTTTGCTGCTATTTCGGCTTGGCTGAAAGATTTCGACTCGACACGTTTTATTCATTACGAAGGGGCACAAGGAACACCGACCGACCCGAATACTGTAGATGTAATCAGCCGTTTTTATCCGCGTGTACAGGATGAATATCTGAACCCGAATATTGCGGATGGGGAGGACAAAGAACGTGCAGAGAATGCCCGTTGGGAGCGCCTGTTAAGTATTGCCCGAAATTCGATTGATAATCGTCCAGTCCTTACCAGCGAATATGCCCATGCAATGGGTAATGCGATGGGAAACTTCAAAGAGTATTGGGATGAGATTTATTCGAATAAACGAATGTTGGGCGGATTTATCTGGGATTGGGTAGATCAGGGATTGTATAAAACAGCTAGTGACGGAACCCGCTTTATGGCTTATGGGGGAGATTTCGGCGATAAGCCAAATCTGAAAGCATTCTGTTTCAATGGGGTTGTTTTTGCAGAGCGCGAAACTACGCCCAAATATTACGAAGTAAAGAAAGTATATCAGCCGATGAGGGTTGAGCCTTCTGTCTTGAATCAGAATGAAGCTAAAGTCCGGATTACAAACCACAATCATTTTACCAATCTGAATGAATACGAAACACGTTGGTTCGTAATAGCAGACGGCGATACGATACAAAAGGGAACTTTATCCAATATAGATATTCCACATGGCGAGAGGCGGGAAGTAGATATTCCCGTGCGAAACTTTAAGGCAAATCCGAATACCGATTATTGGTTGCGCGTTAGTTTTCATCTGAAAGAAAGCACCCTTTGGGCTAATAAAGGATATGAAGTAGGTTTCGAACAATTACTACTGAAAAAAGGAGAGCAGAAAGTTTTCTCACCTAAAAATATTCCATTTCAAAAGATTACGAAAAATAGTGCCTCTATTGAAATACAGGGAAAAGAATTTTCTACCGTATTCGATATGCACAAAGGTTCGTTTTCTTCTCTCAAATACAAGGGAAAAGAAATGATCGTGTCGCCTCTCGTGTTTCAGGGATACCGTGCACCTGTCGATAACGATAAAGGTTTCGGTAACTGGTTGGCAAAAGACTGGAAGCAGCATGGTCTGGATAATCTCAAAAGAAATGTGATGAAAGCCGAAGTAATTAATGAAGAGGCAAGTAAAATAACTATAAAAACCGTAGCCGAAAGCCGTGCGGCAAACGGTAAATTCGTTCACGAATGTATCTGGACTGTTTATGGCAATGGAAGTATCGAAGTGGATAATAAGTTTATTCCTACAGGTGATTTGCCGGAATTGCCACGTTTGGGAGTTGTTATGGCTTTAAATCAGGATTTGGAAAATATAAAATGGTACGGACTTGGACCATACGAAAATTATGTTGACCGGAAAACTTCTTGTTCTATAGGTGTTTACAAAAGTACAGTTACCGACCAATATGTTCCATATCCTCATCCGCAGGAGACGGGAAATAAAGAAGATATTCGATGGATAAACCTGACCAATAAAAAAGGAAAAGGCATTTCTTTTACTTGTTACTCCGAAAAAATGTCGGGTTCTGCCCTGCATTTTACGGCGGAAGATTTAGATAAAGCAACACATGCTTATTTACTGAAACCGCGAAAAGAAGTAATCCTTTCTCTGGATGCCGCTATGCTGGGATTAGGAAACAGCAGTTGTGGACCGGGAGTATTGAAAAAATATGCCATCGAAAAAAAAACGTATGAATTGAAATTTATGATTAGGCTTATAAATTGAAAAATTATATAATGTAGGGACAGGGCTTGTCTCTGCCCGCTTCGGGTAACCACAATGTTCACTCCTACATGTGAAAAATAATATAAAACTATGAATAAAAAGAAATTAATATCCTTTCTGTTGCTTTGTGGAATATTTGTTTCACTGAATGTCGGAGCTCAAAATTCCAAACAGACTTTTAGCAATACAGAAACAGGAATTCAATATCTGTCGGGAAGAGGCTCTGACGATGCTGTCGATTGGGAGTTCTTTTGTACCGACGGGAGAAACAGTGGCAAATGGACTACCATACCTGTTCCATCCTGTTGGGAGTTGCAGGGCTTCGGTACTTATCAATATGGGATGCCTTTTTACGGAAAAGCCAATCCTGCGGGTATAGCCAACGAGCAGGGGAAGTACAAATATAAATTCAAACTTCCTAAAGAATGGGAAGGTCGTGTTGTACGCATCGTTTTCGATGGAGTGATGACCGATTACGAAGCGCAGATCAACGGACGACGTTGTGGATACCCTCATCAGGGAGCGTTCTACCGTTTCAAAAATGATGTGAGTGACCGTATCTTCTTTGGAGATAAAGAAAACGTATTGGAAGTTACCGTGAGTAAGGAATCATCGAATCCAAGCGTAAATCTTGCCGAAAGGCGTGCCGATTATTGGAATTTCGGAGGGATATTCCGTCCGGTATTTGTGGAGGCTTTACCTGCACAATTTATCGACCGTACTGCTATCGATGCGGATGCGGACGGTAGTTTTTATGCAGATGTTTTCTTGGGAACAGCCATGGGTAATAATGCCAAAGTAAGGGCGGAATTAACCGATATGAACGGAAAAACTGTAGGAAATGCCATTGAAGTTTCTGTTTCTAACGGTTCGGATAAAGCAATTATCAAAGGGAAATTCGATAATATTAAAAACTGGACTCCCGAAACTCCTAACTTGTATTACGTAAAGTTTTCGTTAGTTGAAAGAAATCAGGTCAGACATACGGTTAAAGAGCGTTTCGGTTTCCGTACAATAGAAGTTAAACCTAGTGATGGGATATATGTTAACGGGCAAAAAGTGAGTATCAGAGGAGTGAACCGCCATAGTTTCCGTCCCGAAACAGGACGTACCCTTAATAAACAGGCTAATTATGATGATGTAAAACTCATTAAAGAGATGAATATGAATGCCGTCCGTCTTTCGCATTATCCTTCCGACCCTGATTTTTTGGATGCCTGCGATGAACTGGGCTTATATGTAATGGTCGAGTTGGCTGGTTGGCACGGTATGTACGACAGCAATGTCGGTGCTAAACTTATCAAAGAGATGTTAACCAGAGATGTAAATCATCCGAGCGTAACGTGGTGGGCGAATGGAAATGAAGGAGGGCACAATCATGAGATAGATAAAGAATTTGCACCTCTCGATCCGCAGAAACGCCCTTTACTTCATCCGCAAAAGAATTTCGGAGGATTTGAAACTATGCACTACCGTTCCTATGGCGAAAGTCAGGAGTATATGCGTAAACCCGAAATCTGGATGCCTACCGAGTTCCTTCACGCCTTGTATGACGGAGGCGCAGGGGCAGGTTTATGGGATTATTGGGAAGCGATGCGTAAGCATCCCCGTTGTGCAGGAGGCTTTATCTGGATGTTTGCCGACGAAGGTGTTGTTCGTACCGACCAGAACGGACGTATTGATAATGTCGGTAACTATGGTGCCGATGGTATCGTAGGGCCTCATCACGAGAAAGAAGGAAGTTTCTTTACGGTAAAACAGGTTTGGTCGCCTGTTCAGATAATGAATACTGCATTGCCTGAAAACTTTGACGGAACATTCGATATTGAAAACCGATATGATTTCACCAACTTGAAAGACTGCCGTTTCGGATGGACATTAAAAACATTCGGGAATCAGGAAAAAATAATAAAGACAGGAGAAATAAAAGGCGCTGATATTGCTCCCCACGCTTCGGGAAAATTGAAAATCAATCTTCCTTCCGATTGGAAAAATTCTGATGCTCTGTATGTAACAGCATATAGTCCAACCAACGAAGAATTATGGACATGGGACTGGCAATGGAAAAAGCCTGCCGAGTTCTATTCTTTTGCCAAAGGAAATACAAGTATTTCAACTAAAGAACAAGGAGATGATTTAGTGGTTAATTCGGGTTCTACGACTCTTGTATTTAATAAAAAGTCTGGAGAATTAGCTTCTGTAAAAGAAAACGGAAAAACGATATCTTTCGGAAATGGCCCTAGATTTATAGCTTTGCGCCGTGGCGACCGTTCTATGGATATGTTCTATAATCACGATGATAATGAAGCCCGTAGCAAAGAACGTATTTATGCCGACATTTCGGGAGAAAATAAATTGACGAATTTCTCTTATAATTCAACCAATGATAGTATAGTCGTGACAGCCGATTATTTCGGAAATATGCGGCAATCTCGTTGGGTAATTAAAAAGGATGGTACAGTTCGGTTAGATTATAGCTACCAATATGAAGGTACAGTTGAACTGATGGGAATTATGTTCGACTATCCCGAAAATCAGGTTGTATCGAAACGCTGGTTGGGCGAAGGTCCTTATCGTGTATGGCAAAACCGTCTGCACGGCACCAAATTCGGTATCTGGGAAAACGATTACAATGACCCCATTCCGGGTGAATCGTTTATCTATCCGGAGTTTAAAGGATATTTCAGTAACTGGCGTTGGGCGGATATCAATACCACCGAAGGTGTTATCAGTTTGGGCAATACTTGCGAAGATAACTATCTGGGAATCTATTCTCCCCGTGATGGACGTGATGTTTTACTATATACCTTCCCTCAAACCGGAATATCGGTATTGAAAGTAATTCCTGCCGTTCGGAATAAAGTAAATACAACTGATTTAGTCGGACCTTCATCGCAGGCAAAATGGGTGACAGGATTACAGCAGGGTAGTATTTATCTGAAGTTTAAAGCGAAATAAAGCTGATAATTTATAATAAAGTGTTCTTTTTTTAATGTTAATTCTGCGCGGAATTAAAATTCCTTGCGTTCCTTTTATCCAATGCGATAAAAGGAACCAAAACCGCATTTTGCGGCTACGCTTCTTAGACGAGATATTCTGCTAAAAGCTAAAACAAAAAAATACGTTTATCATAGATGCCTTTTTGTTTCTTAACGCTTTTAGACATTTATATCTTCTTTCGTCTGCGAAGCTAAGGCCACGTTAACATCTGATATCATGGACTTAGCCAGATGTGCATCTGTTCCGTAGACGGGTTACCTGACAGTCGAAGTTGACGTTAAAAACTAAATGTTGTTTGAGCATCTCTAAGATGCGAGTTTTATTTAGTTTAGTCAACGAGACTAATGTCAGGTCGGCGAGGAACTCAGCACTAGCTTTTTGGTTCGTTTTGGGCAATGCCAAAATGAACAGAATAAAATAATATTAATATGAAAAAACTGGTTCTATTTATTATAACTTTTTTTCTGGCTCTGCAATCAGGATTTAGCCAGAATCTGAGGCAATTGTGGGAATCTCCGCCCGAAGAAGCTAAGTCTTGGGTGTTCTGGTACTGGATGCAGGGAGCTGTATCAAAGGAAGGTATCACTGCCGATTTGGAAGCAATGAAAGAGGTCGGTATTGCCGGCGCTTATCTGATGCCTATCAGAGGAGTACCCGAAAAACCTTTTATAGAGCCTATTGTAGAACAGTTGAGCCCGCTTTGGTGGGAGATGGTCGATTATGCTTTTCGCGAGGCGGATCGTGTGGGTGTAAAAATCGGTTTTCATGTTTGCGATGGCTTTGCTTTGGCAGGGGGCCCTTGGATCACTCCCGAACTATCCATGCAAAAAGTCGTATGGAGTCAGGTAAATATTCAGGGAGGAAAAAATATCAATCAAGCTTTGCCCCAACCTCAAAGTTGGAAAGGATATTATAAAGATATTGCTGTATTCGCTTATCCAACCATGCAAGGAGAAGGAGTTTCTTCACAAACTACAATACCGAAAGTCACGACCGATGTAAAAGATATGGACCCTCAGTTTTTAGCAGATAAAAATCTGGAAGGTACTTTCAGAAGCGAGTCGCCTTGCTGGATACAATATGAGTTCGACAAGCCTTTTACGGCAAGGACAATACAAATAGAACGTTCGGGTAATAACTTTCAATCCCAGCGTTTGGTCGTTCAGGCGAGTGATGATGGAATGATTTTCAGGGAAGTAATGAGATTACAGCCTCCCCGTCAGGGATGGCAGGAAGTCGATTTTGCAAAGTTAGGCAGAGAGTTTTCGATTACACACAGTTTGCCCGAAACGACTGCCCGTTATTTCCGTTTCTTGTATGACAAAGCCGGAACAGAACCGGGTGCGGAAGATTTGGATGCAGCTAAATGGAAGCAATCTCTTAAAATAACAGCTATCCGGTTATCATCAGAAACACGTATTCATCAGTATGAAGCAAAAAACGGCTCTACATGGAGAGTAGCGCCTCGTACAACGGGAAATCAAATTGCTGAAAACTTGTGCCTTAATCCGAAAGAACTGATCGATATTTCCCGATATGTGGATAATAACGGAAATCTGAATTGGAAAGCCCCTAAAGGTAACTGGAGTATCCTTCGGATGGGACATACTGCTACCGGATACGATAATGGAACAGGAGGAAAAGGCTCCGGATTGGAATGTGATAAGTTCAATCCCGAAGCTATCAAATTACAATTTGACTCATGGTTTGGTAAAGCCGTAGAAGTGGCGGGAGAAGATTTAGCTTCTAGAGTCCTCAAGATTTTCCATGTGGATAGCTGGGAGTGTGGCAGCCAGAATTGGTCATCCAATTTCCGTGACGAATTCCGAATACGCAGGGGATATGACATCTACAACTTTTTGCCTGTGATAGCAGGTATTCCCATAGAGAGTGTAGAAGTGTCGGAACGTGTATTATATGATGTCCGTCAGACTATATCGGAATTGGTTGTCGATAAATTCTATGCAACCCTTAAAGCGGAAGCAAATGCCAAAGGCTGTCAGTTCTCGGCGGAAAATGTTTCTCCGACAATGATGAGTGACGGTATGATGCATTTCAGGAATACGGATATACCGATGGGTGAATACTGGTATCAAAGCCCTACGCACGATAAGATGAATGATATTCTGGATGCTATTTCGGGAGCACATATTTACGGAAAAAATATTATTCCGGCAGAAGCTTTCACGCAATTACGTATGTTGTTTGATGAACATCCGGCTATGTTGAAAACTTTGCAGGACAGGAATTATTCGTTCGGAATCAATCGTCTGAGTTACCATGTTTATGGACTTAATCCATGGTTAGACCGCAAACCGGGTATGACTTTGGATGGTATCGGTCTTTATTTTCAGCGCGATCAGACATGGTGGAGGTTGGGGAAAGCATGGGTCGATTATGCCCAGCGTTGCCATGCTCTACTGCAATTCGGAAAACCTGTCGTAGATATTGCCGTGTTCACAGGGGAGGAGTTTCCGCGTCGTTCGCTTTTACCCGATAGGCTCGTTCCTTATCTTCCGGGTATATTCGGAAAGGAAAAAGTAGAATGGGAGAAACGGCGTATGGCGAATGTCGGAGAACCGACACAGGTAAAGCCTGTAGGTGTAACCCATTCGGCGAATATTTTTGACCCGAAAGACTGGGTAAATCCTTTGAGGGGATATGCTTATGATAGTTTTAATGCGGATGCCCTGCTCAATCTGGCAAAGGTAGAGAACGGACGTATCGTTTTACCCGATGGAATGAGTTACGGTGCATTGGTTATTCCTGCAAAACATGCTATGCAACCCAATCCAGAACGAATGTCGGTAGAAGTAGCTCAGAAATTGCAGGAATTCTTAGAGCAAGGTGCGACTATTCTGATGAAAGAATTTCCGACACAAACACTTGGCTACGTAGAAAAGAATAATAAACCCGAAATAGATAAAAGTAAGTTCGTTTCGTTACCATATACAGATCAAACCTTTGACAAAATAGGTATAGAAAGAGATTTTATTGTTACTGAAAATTCAAGTGAATATGCTAAAGATATTGTTTACGCACACCGACAGGGCAATGGAGTGGATATTTATTTTATATCTAACCAGAAAGAAGTGCCTTGTGATGTAAATGTTTCTTTACGTGCGACAGGGCGAATACCTGAATTGTGGAATCCGATCAACGGTGAGATAGTAACAGATATTAATTGGCAGAGCATTAATAATACAACTAATCTTAATTTACATCTGGATGAGGGGGAATCTGTTTTCATTGTATTACAGACTCCGACAGATAAGAAAAGTAGTCAGGCACGATTAACACGTGTTTTGTCCCCTGTTACTATAAATACTCCTTGGACTGTAGATTTCGATGAGAAAATGCGCGGTTCGAAAGAATCTATTACTTTTGATAAGTTGACGGATTGGAGTGAAAATGATAACGATCAGATCAAATATTATTCGGGAGAAGCGGTCTATCAGAATAGTTTTAATCTTAAACTTGAAAATAATACGCGCTATTATCTCGAAATAGATAATGTATATAATCTGGCAGAAGTAAAAGTAAACGGGAAATCATGCGGAACTATTTGGACAAAGCCATATCGGGTAGAAATTACCGATGCTGTAAAGAACGGGAATAACAGTTTAGAAATAACGATTGCTAATACATGGGCAAACCGTATTTTAGGTGATGAACTCGGAATCGAAAAAGAGGAAAGCAAAAAGATATGGACAAATGCCCGTTATTATAATATGAGAGAAAAAACTCTTGTAAAAAGTGGCTTAGTAGGAAGTGTAAAAATAACAAGTTACCAGAAGTCTAAATGAAGATGAATACAATAAAAAAATATTCTGTATATACTGCGAAAAGCAGGTTGGAAAGACCTATCGCGGATGCGACACATACATTGACCGAAATATCGTTTATAGTGTTGCGTTTGCAACTCGAAAGCGGAATAATAGGAGAGTCGTATCTTCTGAGTTTTCAGTACAGTCCTAAAGCAATAGCAGGAGCATTGAAAGATGTTGGTGAGATGGTTTTAGGTGAAGAAGTAAACGCTACAGTGAAGGTGTTTGAAAAGATAGACCATGCCAATGAATATTTCGGACTCGAAGGTATTAACCGATGGGCACAGGCTGCATTCAATATCGCCATGTGGGATGCTTGGTGTAAAATACTCAGACAACCTATTTGGAAAGTTTTTGGAACATATACAACAAAAATACCTATTTACGGGAGTGGTGGTTGGATATCATACCGTGTAGAAGAACTAATCTCCGAAGTGAGAGACTATAAGTCAAGAGGATTCAAAGCCGTAAAGATAAAGGTCGGTAAACAGGATTGGAAAGAAGACCTTGAACGTCTGCGTCTGGTCAGGGAAGCTGTGGGCAACGATGTAAACATCATGATGGATGCTAATCAGGGCATGGATGTGGCTTCGGCTTTAGCTCTGGCAAGAAGTGCAAAAGAACTGGGCATTCATTGGTTCGAAGAACCTATAAATCACAGTGATTTTCAAGGGTATCAATTACTGAGGAATCAGGCAGGTATTTCGTTGGCAATGGGTGAACGTGAATATTCGACATTGCCTTTGCGCGAACTCGCTTTGAGAAATGCGCTTGACATCTGGCAACCCGATATTCTCCGTTTGGGAGGTGTAGAGGCTTGGCGCGATAGTGCTGCTTTGGCAAAGGCTTTCAATATTCCTGTACTGCCACATTATTATAAAAATTATGATATCCCTTTGCTTTGTACCATACCCAATGGAGCAGGAGCGGAATCGTTCGATTGGATAGATCCGTTGATTGATAATCCACTGAAAATTGTAGACGGTTGGGCAGCCCCTCACGATAAAGCAGGTTGGGGCTTTACCTTTAAGGACTCTGTATTGACTGAAATTTAAACGGATATGAATAGTAAAATTGAAGAATTATATTCGTTGGAAGGGCGCGTTGCTATCATAACGGGAGCATCGAGTGGATTGGGACTGAATCAGGCTATCCTTTTGGCTGAATGTGGGGCTAAGGTATTTGCGCTAAGCCGTTCGGGCAAAGTGAAAGTGGATATAGACAAAGAGATACCGTCTAATATCATATTTAAGAAGTTGGATGTAACCAATGAACCGGATATAAAAGAAGTATTTGACGAAATAGGACAACAATATGGTATTGATATTTTAGTAAATAATGCAGGTATTACTAAAAGAGTAAAGGCCGAGAATATAGAATCGGAAGATTGGGAAGCTATTCATAAAGTGAATGTTACGGGAGTGTTTAGTTGTTGTAAGTATGCTTTTCCGTATTTGCGAAAATCTAAATATACAGGACGGATAATCAATATCTCATCTATGGCTTCTTATCTGGGCTTTTCGGAGGTAACGCCCTATTGTTCGAGTAAATCGGCTGTACTGGGGATTACAAAGGGATTAGCGGTTGAGTGGAGCAATGAGAATATCCTTATCAATTCTGTTTCTCCGGGATGGTTTCCTTCGTTGATGAATCAACAGGTAATGGATGAAGACCGTAAGGCGAAAATACTGAATCGTATGCCGCTTCACCGTTTTGGTAGTCCCGATGAACTTTCTCCAATAATATGCTTTTTGGCATCACCTGCTGCGACTTATATAACTGGTCAGGATTTCAGTGTAGATGGTGGGGCTTTGGCTTATGGTTTTTAAATAAAAAAAAATATCATCGATTAGATATGAAAAAGATAGTCTCTTTATTATTATTGCTTAGTATCGTTTTTTCGGTATATGCAGAACTTAGTCTTCCTGCAATTTTCGGGAGTAATATGATGCTTCAACAAAAAACGGAAGTTAAAATCTGGGGCTGGGCAGATAAAGGACAAACTGTCATGGTTTCACCTTCGTGGGCACAACAGAAATATACGGCTAAAGCAGATAATTCGGGAAAATGGACAGTGAAAATACAAACTCCTGTCGCTTCTTATCAGACTTATAATCTGACTGTTTCGGATAATAAAAGTAATATTACTTTTGATAATGTTTTGGTGGGTGAAGTATGGCTTTGTTCGGGACAGTCGAATATGGAAATGCCGATGAAAGGCTTTAAAAATCAACCTGTATTGGGTGGCAATGAAGCCATATTTAAATCGAAAAATAAAAATATCCGCCTGATAACCGTAAAAAGAACCTCTTCTCTTACTCTCGAAACCGATATTATCGGCGAGTGGAAAGAAGCTACGCCCGAAAGCGTCAAAGAGTTCAGTGCAACAGGCTATTTTTATGGCAGATTATTAAATGAAATGCTGGATATTCCTGTCGGATTGATACTCTCGTCTTGGGGTGGTTCGTGGATAGAATCGTGGATGAGTAAAGAAATGCTTAACGGTTTTAATGAAGTAAAATTACCCAAAACGGAAGAAGATATAAAAGAAAAAAACCGTACTCCGACCACTCTATTCAATGGTATGATTAATCCGATTGCAGGATATACCATCAAGGGTTGTATCTGGTATCAGGGAGAATCGAATTATGACAGGGCTGCACAATACTCGAAATTGTTTCAGCATATGGTTAATGAATGGCGCACCTTATGGGGACAGGGAGAGTTTCCGTTCTATTATTGCCAGATAGCCCCTTATGACAATCCTCCCGAAAAACATGGTGATTTTAATGCTGCATTTTTACGTGAAGCCCAATATAAATCGGCTCAGGTGATACCTAATTCGGGAATGGTTATATTGATGGATATAGGCGAAGAAAAATGTATTCATCCCAGAGATAAGAAAACCGGAGGTGAGCGGCTTGCTATGATGGCTCTGGCGAAAACTTACGGAATGACAGGCTATGCCTATGAAAGCCCGACTTTTAAAGAAATGACAGTAGAAGACGGTAAAGCTATCCTTTCGTTCGAAAATGCTCCTATGTGGCTGACATCTTTCGGAAAAGAACTAAAACAATTCGAAATCGCTGGGGCAGATAAAGTTTTTTATTCTGCCAAAGCGGAAATCAGAAGAAGTAAGGTTGAAGTATCGTCCGACAAAGTATCTGCACCTGTGGCTGTGCGTTATGCCTTTAAAGATTTCGTTGTAGGAGACTTATTCAGTACGGAGGGATTGCCGTTATCATCATTCAGAACAGATAATTGGAATGAGTAAAAAAATCAGTATATCTATATTTTTTATTATACTTTGGGTGGTACAGGTGACAGCTCAGAGTATATCCGATTATAATATTATTTGGGATACTCAGAGCAAAAATTCTTCTGAAAGTATGCCTTGCGGAGGCGGTGATATCGGTGTGAATGTATGGGTCGAAAATGGGGATATACTTTTCTACTTTTCCCGAAGCGGAACTTTCGACGAGAACAATACGCTTTTGAAATTAGGAAGAGTAAGGATTAAATTATCTCCCAATCCTTTTGAAGGGGAATTTTTCAGACAAGAATTGAAACTGGAAGACGGACATATAATCATTAAAGGAAAAAATGATGATACTTCTTCGGATATAAGAATATGGGCAGACGTTTTCAATCCTGTGATAAATGTAGATATAGCGAATAATAAGAAACTGAAAGCCGAAGTTTTTTATGAGAACTGGCGGTCTCAGGACAGGCTTTTGAGAAAAAGCGAAGGTAATCAGAACTCCTATAAATGGGCTGTTCCTAAAGATTTGGTTACAAAAAAAGATGAGATTTCTTTTGAGGGTGACAAGATACTTTTCTATCATAAGAATACAGGCGAAACAGTTTTTGATGCAACGGTTAAGCAACAGGGGCTAGAACAAGTAAAAGGGCAAATATTTAATCCTCTGGAAAATCTGACATTCGGAGGGTTTATAGAAGCAAAAGGCTTCAAATCTGTGGGAGTTTCTGAGGGGATATATGCTGACACAGATTATAAAGCTTGGAAACTGGAGAGTGTACAGCCTCAAAAAGATATTCATATAAAAATTCAACTTCATACAGGACAGACAACAACTCTTGTCGACTGGAAACAGGCGCTTTACAAGCCTATCCAGTCCGATTTAAAAAAGAATATAGCTTGGTGGAAAAGCTTTTGGGACAGGAGTTTTATTCATATCCAATCTGCTAATAAGAATGATAAAGGATTTGAGATAGCTCGTAATTACCAGCTTTTCCGTTATATGTTGGGATGCAATGCATACGGGCAATATCCGACTAAATTCAATGGAGGGTTATTTACCTATGACCCTGTGCATATAGACACAACTTTTCAATTCACACCTGATTTTCGTAAATGGGGTGGAGGTACACATACAGCCCAAAACCAGCGATTGGTATATTTTCCTATGTTGAAAAGTGGAGATACGGATATGATGACTTCCCAATTCGAATTTTACAATCGTATTTTACCTGTGGCCGAATTGCGGAGTAAAGTGTATTGGGGACATGGAGGTGCTTGTTTTACCGAACAAATTGAAAATTTCGGTTTACCTAATCCGAGCGAATACGGATGGAAACGTCCCGATGATTTCGATAAAGGCATGGAATATAATGCATGGCTCGAATATCAATGGGATACTGCTCTCGAATTCTGTTTTATGATATTGGAAGACAATCGTTATACAGGAAAAGATATCTCTAAATATTTACCATTAATAGAAAGCACACTAAGATTTTTTGATGAGCATTATCAGTATCTAGCAAAGCAACGAGGACGAAAAGCCCTGAATGAGGAAGGAAAGCTTGTTCTCTATCCCGGTTCGGCCTGTGAAACATATAAAATGGCTTACAATGCGACATCAACTATTGCCGCTTTGCAAACGGTGGGCAATCGTTTATTGGAGATACCTCAAATACAAGCAGACACAACGAAAAGAAGATATTTTGCAGAGTTTGTTAGTAAAATTCCGGATATACAAATAAGAGAAATTGACGGACACGAAACGATTTCTCCAGCTTGGCTGTGGGAAAGAATAAACAATGTAGAAACTCCACAATTATATCCGGTTTTTCCATGGGGAATGTATGGGGTAGGAAAATCCGATCTGGATATTGCCCTTAATACATGGAAATATGACAAAGATGTCATTAAATTCCGTAGCCATGTCGGATGGAAACAGGATGCTATATGGGCTGCCCGCCTCGGACTTGTTGAGGAAGCAAAAGATTTAGTTATAAAGAAGCTCGAAAGTTCGAAAACAAGATTCCCGACATTTTGGGGACCCGGTTACGACTGGACTCCTGACCATAATTGGGGTGGAAGCGGTATGATTGCTTTGCAAGAAATGCTGATGCAGACAGATGGCGATAAAATCCTACTTCTGCCTTGTTGGGATAAGTCATGGGATGTTCATTTCAAACTCCATGCACCTTACAGTACTACAATAGAATGCAAGTTAGAAAAGGGTAAAGTTACTTTGCTAAAAGTACTTCCAAAAGAACGGGAAAAAGATGTGGTTTTGCTTTTCACCTCTACGTAAATTAATGTAAAGAAAAATATTGCGAACTTTGTGATAATTCTTAGTGTTCTTGGTGGTAAAAAATAAATTTTAAACACAAAGAGCCCAAAGTCTTAGACAAAGTTCACAAAGGAATATCATGACTGATTTATGTCCAGATACTATTTATCAGATTCTGGTTTACTAGTTTATAACTTTATATCCACGCCATCCATAATAGGCACAGAATATAAAGCAGATGAGAGGTATTATATAAGCGATTTGATAAATATGCTCGTTATGGTGCATGATATAGGCTGTCAACTGAGGTAAGCAGGCGTTTCCTACGATTGCCATTACCAAAAATGCAGAACCGCTCTTGGTGTTGCTTCCTAAATCTTCTAGAGCGAGTGAAAACTGAGTCGGGTACATAATGGACATGAAGAAAGAGACTCCCAGCATAGCATATAAGCCGACCATTCCTCCAAAAGCCATAATAACTCCACATAATAAAATATTTACCAGAGCATATATTACCAGCATATTCTGAGGTTTGAATTTCACCATGAGCATGGTTCCAATCCATCTACCCGCTAAAAATGCAAGCATGTAAAGACCGAAGAATGTAGTAGCTGTGCTTTCGGGCATCCCTGCATAGGTACAACAATAAACAAGGAATAAACTGTTAATAGCTGTCTGACCTCCATTGTAGAAGAATTGGGCAATAACGCCCCATCTTAGATGAGATCGTTTCAGAACTTTGAAATCGATTAATTTGTCGTTTGGTTTCTCACCTTCGTTATGTTCGCCTTCTTTGATTTTAGGCAAATGAGAAAAAATAAAAACAATAGCTATAACAATTAATATACCTGCCAGAATAAGATAAGGAAGTTTCATCGCATCAGTTTCGAACTGTATATATCCTTCCCATCCTCCGGGGTATTCTGCCGGTATGTTTTCGCGAGTGTATTCCTGTCCACTCAATACCAATTTACTTAAAAACATAGCAGCAATAAATGCACCCAGACCATTAAACGATTGTGCAAGGTTTAATCTTCGGGGAGCAGTTTTAGGATCTCCTAATACAGTTACATAAGGATTGGCTGCCGTTTCGAGGAAACACATACCTGTTGCAATAACAAAGAAAATACCTAGATATGCCCAATATTCTTTGATAATAGAAGCCGGGAAAAACAATAATCCTCCTAAAGCAGCCAGAAGAAGTCCGAAAATAATTCCGGCTTTGTAGCTGTATTTTTTCATGAACATAGCTATAGGGATAGGAAATATAAAATAAGCCAGCCAGTAAGCGGTTTCTGTGAAAGACGCCTCGAAAGTGTTCAGTTCACAAGTTTTCATCAATTGCCTTATCATAGTCGGCAGCAGATTACTACTTATAGCCCAGATAAAGAACAGGCTGAAAATAAGAGCAAGTGTTATTTTATAATTATTCCCTTTATTGTTATTCATGGCTTTTTGTTCGGTTATTAGATTTCGTAAAATAAATATTGGATATATTTTATTCAGACATGTTTTTTATGTATGGCAATTCTATCAGATTCTTGAAATGATAAAAACGTTCTGCATTCTCTCCTAAAAACATTCTTTTCTCCATTTCTGAAAGATCATTGGATTTAACAACAAAATCATAAGACATTCGGTAGGTTATAGCGGTTATTGTTCTCGGATAGTCCGATCCCCACATTAGTTTCTCCATACCCACTAGGTCGGCTGCTCTTTTTATTGCTTTTATTGCACCGTTGAAAGGATAAAACTCATCATTGAATAACCAGGTAATTCCACCAGATTCTATCATTACATTTTTGTTTCCTGCAAGTTTTATTTGTTCCTCCCATCCATCATAAGTGACCATTCCGAAATGTCCGATGGCTATCCTGAGATTCGGGTATTCTGCTATTATTTCTTTCATTTCTCCAACCTGAGTATCTCCTTCCGCCAGATCGATAGATAATAGAATATTATTTTCTTCCATTACCCTGAATATCTCCATCATTTCATCCGAAGTCAGATATACTCTTTTATCAGGAAGTAAAAAACGTTGTGCAGGAACTTTTAAGGCTTTGAAACCATAGCCAATCAATTTTTTCGCATGTTTCAGATAGTTGGGCTGACGTACATCGAACATCCCGCAGCACATAAACCGATCCGGATATCTTTCTTGTACATCAGAGAGATAAGCATTTTGCATTCCGTCTATGTATTCTTGTGTAATTACGGCTGCCGATACTTGTGCGTAATCCATATTAGACAAAAATATTTCCGCCGTATTACGACCATCTATGATGAATGGTGGAATCATTTGGCGGATTTCTCCCATGAAGAGAGATCTCCCTCCATCAAGTGTCTGTATCTTTTGCCCGTTTACCTCCGTATCTTGTTTCATCCACAGATGAGCATGGGCATCTATAATCTTGAAGTCCATAGCTGAGTGTTTTTTAAAATTCTACAAGTATTCTGAATACTTTTCCGGGATTTGCAGCCCATTCTTCTAGTGCTTCCTGAGCTTGCTCGGGTTTATATATATGAGTTATGAGTTTGTCCTTAGGACAAGTACCTTGCTTTAGGTATTTCATGACAGCCCTGAAATCTTCGGGCATTGCATTTCTGGAACCTCGAATGTCCAACTCTTTTTGAACAAAGTTTTTTGTTTCGAAAGCTATTTCTGTTTTGGCATAACCGATGCAGATCACTCTTCCTGTAAATGCAACTTCGTTAATTGCCATTTGATACGTTGCAGGTGCTCCTACAGCTTCTATAATTACATCAGGTCCCTGATTATTAGTAATATCATTTAGCCTGGCATGTACATCTTCTGTTCTGGAGTTGATTGTATATTGTGCACCTAGCTCTTTAGCCAGATTTAACTTTTCGTCATCCATATCCACTGCTATTACACTGGCTCCGCGTAATGCCGCACGAATAATTGCGCCTACTCCGATCATACCACATCCGATGACCATCACTGTATCTATATCGGTAACGGTTCCTCTCGATATGGCATGAAATCCGACACTCATAGGTTCGACTAACGCGAAATCTCTGGCAGTTATATCCTTATCGGGGATAACTTTTTGCCAAGGAACAGCTATATATTCACACATTGCCCCGTCACGCTGAACGCCAAATGTTTGGTTGAATTGACAGGCATTGGGTCTTCCGTTACGGCAAGAAGGACAGTTTCCACAATTCGTATATGGATTTACAGTACAAGTCGCCCCTTTTTTGTAATTGTCAGGAACATTGTCGGCGATCTCCTCTATGACCGCACCTATCTCATGTCCCGGAATGACAGGTAATTTGACCATTGGATTTTTTCCTAAAAATGTATTTAGGTCGGAGCCGCAAAATCCAACATATTTTATTTTTACTAGGATTTCCCCGCTTTTTAATTCCGGTTTTTCTCTATTAATAATTGAAACTTTTTTCTCTCCTAATATTGCTACTGCTTTCATTTTTCCTCCTTCTAGCTATTAAGCCATGTGTCTCTAAATCGAGGTTTTAGTATTTCATGAACTTCTGATAATAATTCTTCATCTAATGGTTTATTTGCCCATTCAATATTCTTCAAGACAGCCTCCGGACGTGATGTACTGAACAGAGTAGTTGCTATTCTCGGATTAGAAACAGAATATTTTACGGCCAGTTGTTCAATAGATTTTCCTTTAGATTTACAGTGTTCCATTGCTTTTTTGCAAACGTCTTTTAAAGGCTGAGGTGCAGGATGCCACTCAGGAGAACCCCGTTCGGTCAGTAGTCCCATCGAAAAAGGCGAAGCATTTATTACACCAATCTCTCTTTCTTCAAAATAATCCAGATAATCGGTCAGCGCATCATCATTCAGGCAATAGTGGCAGAAAGATAATACACTGTCGATTGTACCTGCGGGAACATTATCAATCACATACTTAAAATGTGAGAGTGTTAGATTTGTAATTCCCACACTTTTAGCAATCCCTTTTTCACGTAATTCGACTAATGCGGGAAGTGTTTCTTTACATATTTGTTCTAGATCAGCAAATTCTATATCATGGATATTAAGAATGTCGATATAGTCGACATTGAGGCGCTCCATGCTTTCGTATGCACTATCTGCCACTTTTTTGGCAGAGTAGTCCCAATAGTTGACACCGTTTTTTCCATATCTGCCCACCTTTGTCGACAGATAATATTTTTTACGCTCTATGTTTTTCAGAGCTTTACCCAAGACTATTTCTGCTTTGAGATGCCCATAGTAAGGAGATACATCTATGAAATTGATTCCATTATCTATAGCAGTATACACAGCTTGTATCCCTTCTTCTTCTTTTATCGAATGAAAAACTCCTCCTAATGACGAAGCACCGAAACTAAGATTGGAAACCTTCATTCCGGTTTTTCCAATTTCCCTGTATTCCACGGTTTGATATTTAAAGGTTATTACTCTCTCCAAAAATAGAAATTTGATTTTTAGGTGTAATTTTCACACTAAAAAAATATTACGCAAACCTTTGCGTAATGATTGAAAGCAGTTATTTTTATAAAAAAATCATGAAATGGATAAAAAGAAACCTGTTTCCCTTAAAGATTTGGCGGCAGAACTAGGAGTTTCGATATCTACCGTATCCAGGGCATTGAAAAATAGTCCGGAGATAGGCGCAGAGATGAGGAGTAAGATAAAAGCATTGGCAAAAAAACGGAATTATCGTCCTAACCCTTTTGCTATGAGTTTATTGAAGAATGCGCCTCGGATTATTGGTATAATAGTGCCTGATATTGTTACACATTATTATTCTTCTATAATTAGTGGTATAAATGATGTTGCCCGAAAAAACGGTTATTCTACCATTATCACATCTTCGTATGAGCAGTATTTACTGGAAAAGAAATGTCTCGAAGATTTAGTAAATATAAGAGTGGAAGGTATAATTGCCTGTCTTTCGCAGGAAACAACCGATTATGCTCATTTTGAGTCATTGGGTGAGCAAAATATTCCATTGGTTTTTTTCGATAGAGTATGCCTGACGGATAAATTTCCTTCAGTGATAACAAATAATGTAGAGTCGGCACAAGAGGCTACTGTGCATTTTCTAAAAACGGGTTCTAAGCGAGTCGGGTTCATTGGAGGCTCTAACCATCTCGAAATTGTGAAGCAACGTAAGCATGGTTATCTTCAGGCTTTGAGAGATTATAGAATACCTATTGAGAAAGAATTGGTGGTCTGTGAAAAAATAGGCTACGAATTCGGATATGAAGGTGCATGCCGGCTCTTGTCATTGCCTAATCCTCCTGATGCAATACTGGGGATGACAGATAGTCTGGCATTTGGTGCAATGAAAGCTATCAGGGAACATAAACTCAAAATACCCAGAGATATAGCGCTGATAGGGTATACGGACGAAGAACATTCCAATTATGTAGACCCTCCGTTAACTGCAATGACCCATCAAACCTATAAAATGGGGGGTGTTGCTTGTAATCTGTTGCTTAAACATATAAAAGGAGATAAAAATATTCAGCAAGTGGTTGTTCCCTGTTTGCTTTCTATTCGAGAATCTTCTGTGAAGTCCGGAGAAGTTCTTTCTTAACGGAGAAGATTAACGAAATGGATATATGGATAAAAAGCATCATAATCTTAATTTCTTTTATTTTTACAATTTCAAATAACCGGGAATATAATCTATGAAAAAGTATATACTTTTTATTTTTCTTCTCATTCAAACCTCTTTTTTCGTCTGTAAATCCAATACCAGTGATTTATATTTTTATCATTTAGGGTTACAGGACGGATTATCCCAAATAAATATAATGTCTATATATCAGGATGAGTTCGGTGCAATGTGGTTTGGGACTACAGAGGGGATTAATCGGTATAATGGGAAAGATATTCAGACATTTAAACCGACTAAGGAGGGTGAGGGCTTTCCTCAGAATATCGTATATTCTATATTGGGAAATAAAGCCGGAGCTTTATATATATATGCAGATAATGACCTGATAAGGTATGATATTTCTGCCCAGACATTTGAGAGCATAAAGGGAAAAGGTGTATTACATGCTATAACTACTAAAGGTAATATCTTATGGGTAGTAATTGATAATAAGATATTAACCTATGATGAGAATGAAAAAATATTTCGGAAACATCTGGAATTCGATAAAAATATAACAGACATAACCTCCCTTTGTGTTGATGAAAATAAAAATATATGGTTAGGGACAAGAAGCGGATTGATCAGGATATCTCCGGATAACCCGAATAATTTAGACTCTGTTATACCTCATAAGTACATCAATACTATTTATGAAGGTAAAGATCATACTATATGGGTTGGCACCTATCATAATGGTTTGTATAAAATAAGCTCTAAAGGTGAGATTCTAAATTTCAATCATTCATTGGAGCATAATTCTATATCGAATAATCAGGTAAGGCAAATAATGGAAGATAATGCCGGAAGAATATGGGTCGGTACTTTTTATGGGCTCAATTGCTATGATCCACGAAAAAATAGTTGGACTAATTATATAAGTAGTGATAAAGTGGGTAATTCGTTGAGCCATTCATCTATTTTTGCTTTATACAAAGATATTCAGGGAACTATCTGGGTCGGAACATATTTTGGAGGAGTCAATTATTTCAATTCGGAAGTCGATAAGTTCCGTTATTATGGAGCTAATTCTACAGATGAGAATTATCTGAGCTTTCCTTTTGTAAGTAAAATGACCGAAGACAATCATGGTAATCTGTGGATATGTACCGAAGGTGGAGCTTTGAATTGCCTGAATCTGGAAAAGCGAAGGTTTTCACGATACATGTTTCATTCTGATTCTGAATCAGTCGAATCCCACAATCAGAAATGTGTATGGTATAGGAAGGATAAGGATAGACTATATATAGGGATACATAACGGGGGGCTTTGCATCTTCGATATAAATACCCGGAAGGGTAGATTCTTGTTGCCGGATTCGATGAAATCGCATTCATTACCAAACAGAACTATCAATAAAATGCAGTTTTATGATGGTATGCTGGTTTTGCTTACACAATCGGGATTTGTAAAGATGGATTTGGAAACAGAGAAGTTTTATCCTATCAGTGAGAACCCGACAGTCAACGGAGTATTGGCTAGTATAGGGACACATACCTTTTTGATCGATTCAAAAGATAGATTATGGGCTAAAGCACAAGGGAGGCTCACTTGTACTTACCTAAAGACTAATCTGGTGAAATCTTACCCTTATGATGTAAACAATAAAAAATCATTTAGCCGATTTAGTATTACAGATATATTTGAAAATAGCGAAGGACATATTTTTTTCGCTACAACGGGAGACGGTATCTTTAGGTACAATGAGGAGTCCGATGATTTTGAGAATTATACAGCCGAGAAAGATGGATTGGTGAGTAACTATTGTTATAGCATCTCGGAGTCTCCTTCCGGCAATTTGATATTGTTATATAATAAGGGGCTTTCCTTCTTCAATTATAAAAATCCTTCTGAGCGATTATATAGCTCTTCAACCGATTTCCCTTTAGTCGGATTCAATTTTGGAAGTAGTGTATATACCACTGAGGATAATGAAATATTCATAGGAGGAGTGAATGGTTTGATCTCTTTTTTTGAAAAAGATCTTCAGGTAACAGATAAGGCTTATAATATATATTTTGATAAACTTTATATCAATAATAAACTGATAACTCCTTATGATAATTCGGGAGTATTGAGTAAAACATTGCCTTTATCCTCAAATATAGAATTGAAACCCGGACAAAATAGCATTTCTATAGAATTTGCATCCTCTAATTATCTTCGAAATTCTACACATAATTACGAATATAAACTGGAAAATTTTGATGAAGACTGGATACCTTCACAGAATCAGCTTATTACTTATACTAACCTCAATCCCGGAACATACAATCTGTTGGTCAGGGAAACGACTTCGGGGAGAGATAATAATAATCCGGTTTATCATCTTTCGTTGAATGTAAAACCACCTTTTTACCTGAGTACTTTTGCTTATTTTATCTATTTCATATTACTCTGTGTGATTATCTGGGGTATTTCTAAATTTTATTCGTGGAGAACAAATCTGGAAACAACCCTATTGTATGAACGCAGGGAGAAAGAAAGGATAGAAGAGCTGAATCAGACAAAATTCAGGTTCTTTACCAATATATCTCATGAGTTCAGGACACCTCTTACCCTTATAATAGGGCAATTGGAGACTCTTCTCTCTTATAATGATTTGGGTAGTAAGGTGCATAATAAACTGACAAAGATTTATAAAAACACAAATCATCTGCAAAGGCTTATTACCGAGTTGCTCGACTTTAGAAAACAAGAACAAGGATTTGCTAAATTGAATGTTGTATCAGTCGAATTGATTTCATATATAAAAGAAATATATGAGTCTTTCCACGAATATGCTATCAATAAAAAGATCAAATACAAACTTGAATATTCCGTACCCGAAATTTATGTTTATATAGACCCTGTTCAATTCCAGAAAGCAATATATAATCTGTTATCGAATGCTTTTAAATATACATCACAGGACGGGGAAATAAAGATTCAGGTAAAGGTGAGCGGTGAATACCTCGAAATACAGATCATAGATAACGGGATAGGTATTCCACCGGAATCTCTTTCAAAAATATTCGAACGTTTTTATCAGATAGAATACCGGTCGTCCGGATTAACCTTGGGTACAGGAATCGGTTTGGCTCTGACTAAAGAAATAATCGTAGCGCATAAGGGCACTATTGAGGTAGATAGTACAGTGAATAGTGGCAGTATCTTTACTATAAAGCTGCAACAGGGTTCTTCTCATTTCTCGAAAGATGAACTGAAAGTTCAGGAGCAAAATATCCCTCAACCAATATCTAAATATGATATTCCAATAGAAGAAGAGATCGAATGTAAAGATACCGAGCGTTGGGAAAATGACGAATTACCGGAAAAAGAAAAGCCGGTAGTCCTTTTGGTCGATGATAATGAAGAGCTACTGAAAATTTTGTCGGAGAATTTTCTTCCTTATTATCATGTATACACAGCGGTTGATGGAGAAGCGGGACTAAATATGGTATTCAGTATTTTACCCGATATTGTTGTAAGTGATATTATGATGCCGGGTATGACCGGAAAAGAGATGTGCTATAAGATTAAGAATAATATCAATACATCCCATATCCCGGTTGTGTTGCTTACGGCTCAGTCTTCGGATAGTCAGATTGCCGAAGGACTTATGTTCGGGGCTGATGCATATATCCCCAAGCCGTTTAGTATAAGAGTCTTGTTGTCCTATTGCAGTAATATTCTTAAAAACAGAAAATTATTGTACGAGAAATATGCCAGTCGATCCGAAGTAGTACCGGTTATTTCGGATGTAGTATCAGAACATGACCAGCAACTGATCAGCAAAGCTATAGAAATAATCAAGGCAAATTTTAATAATCCCGATTTCGATATGAATAAGTTGGGTTTGGAGCTTGGACTAGGGCGTAGTAAGTTGTATGTAAAGATGAAAGAGATAACAGGACTTACGCCTAATGAGTTTACTTTAAACCTGAAATTGCAGGAAGCTACCGATCTTCTGCAAAATAAGTCTGAAATGAATATTTCCGATATTGCCTTTTATCTTGGATTTTCTTCCTCGAAATATTTTAGTAAATGTTTCAAATCTTTCTATGGTGTTACGCCTCAGGAATGGAAAAAGAGAAATAAATAAAAGAGGTTAAAGTGATTTAACCTCTTTTGCTTAAGATGCTTATAATACTAAGCATTCAGCCATTGTAAAATATTTGGAAACAAAAAGTACTCTTTTTAAAAATACCACAAGTAATAGTGGAAGTTATTAAATGTGGTATTTAATCACCATTCTATGAAAAACTATTAATTACCCCATTCAGGGTTTTGTGTTAAGCTAGGGTTCAATTCTCTTTCTTTTTGAGGAATAGCCCACATAAGAACTTTGGAGTTCCAGTTGTAAGGGCTTTCTATTGTTCCCCATATCTGTTTTGTTCCTTCTTTTTTATCAAAACATACTTCTTTGAAAGTACCCCAACGCAATTCGTCGAAATAAGATATTCCTTCATTCATAAACTCTACTCTTCTTTCATTACGTATCCTTTCTATCAGGTCAGCTTGTCCCGATACTGTTGTCGCAGGCGAAGAATTGAGTTCGGCTACTCCTGCACGTCTTCGTATCTCGTTTACAGCACTGATAGCCTCCGGAAGTTTTCCTGATTCAGCCAAAGCTTCGGCTTTCATCAGCAATACATCTGCGTATCTGATAAGAGGAAAATCGATAGGTCCATATTCTCTATTGGGCGTTTCTGTAGAGCCTTCATAAACAAATTTGCGATGCAGGTAGTAGAATTTAGTTGGTGTATCTGTTCTTATATCCTGTACACCTACAGCATCATTTCTGTATGGCCAGCGAGAAGTCACTACTACATCCTTATTCGAAATTGATCCGACGAATTCCGAGTATGGAGTGATAACATTGGCTGTCAATCGAGGATCTCTGTTTTCGTAAGCACTCTTTATCCGTGCTTCATTTCCGGAGGGTAGATACAATGCCTGTGTTGCTGGCGCTAATGCTGCCAGTTTTGCTTCAACAGATTTACGGATTTCGGCAGCTTCGGCAGCAGCATTACCTCTATCCAGTCCGTTAGCCATAAGTTTGGGTACTAATCCTACTGTATCTCTAAGGAAATAAACTTCTCTTTCTTTTACAGCCAGATCTTCAAATCCGGGAATCACATCATTCCATTTGAATGGAGTACCATCCGCATTTTCATAAAGGTCTACTGCAAAAGGAGCTACAGAATAGGTTGTCCAACCTCCACCGTTGAGAGTTGTTCTTATTCCACAATAAAACTGGAATGTAGAACCTAGATTAGGTTGACCGATATTTTGGATAGAGAATATCATTTCTTCGCATTGCTCATTGGCTTCTTTGAAGAGTAGACGGTAATTTCCTTGGAAAAGACCATAACCACATTCTTTCACTTTGTCAAAATCTTGTACTGCTTTATCATATTCTTTCAGATATAGATAGGCTTTTCCTCGTAGTGCATAAGCTGCACCTTTGGTTGCCCGACCTACATTTTCCGTATCAGCTTCGTACCTGTTCGGAAATTCGGGTTCATTGATACAGTCTGTCAAATCTTCAATGATAAATTCCCATATCGTTTGTTCCGATTCGCGAGCTTTGTCCGAGTTTTCAAGTGTTATACGATCTTTATAAAGAGGCACTCCTTTGAAAACCTGATTGAGCCTATGATAATAATACGCTCTCATAAATTTTGCCTCAGCTATATAGCGTGCTTTATCTTTTTCCTTGGATTCACTCTTGACCGGAATATTTTCCAGAGCATCGTTAGCACGTCCGATACCTTCGTAGAGTTCTTTCCACGATTCCCAGAACAATCCATCACTTGGAGCCATCGTTCCTCTCATATAAGAATCACCGTCTCTCCATTGACTGGTTCCGAATCTGTCGAAATGGTACATTTCGCGTCCGGTAGCACCTCCATTCTTTATTGGTAGGCGTAGCGCTGCATATATTCCGTTCACTCCCAGTTTGGTAAGGTAGTCAGTAGTCCATGCTTTGTCCTGATCTATCGCTCCGGGATTTTCTCTGTCTAGTAAATCGTCTTTTACACAAGAGGTTGTGAGTATACAAAAAGCTCCTGCAAATAATACGTATTTATATAGGGATTTAATATTTCTTTTCATGATATAAGCTCCTTAAAAATTAATGTTTAGACCAAAAGCTATTTGTTTCATTGTCGGATATCCACTCATTTTCTGAGTTTCAGGGTCTATGCCCGGGAATGGAGATATGGTAAGTAGGTTTTCTCCTGATACATATAAGCGAACTAAGCTTGCCGAGAATTTGTTTGTCAGGCTTTTGGGCAATGTATATCCTAACTGCACATTTTTCATTCTGAAATAAGATGCACTATGTATCCAGAAGTCGTTAGCTGCTTCATTTACCGCATCATTGCCATATTTCAGACGAGGATACTTTCCGTTCAGGTTTGTTCTCGTGTCTTCCGGATTATTAGGATCGAAAAAGTAGTGGTCGTTAGCAACATCTAATCCGATTTCATTACCTTGAATAAGCCTGTTCGTATTTATACCAACATTCCTTCCGTATAGTTTACCTCCAAAGTTTCCGGACCACAACATAGAGAAGTCAAAACCTTTATAGGCAGCACTTAGATTTATACCTAGAGACCATTTTGGAAGTGTTGACGCTTTCATGAATTCACGATCATACGAGTCTCCGTAAATGCCATCTCCATTTAAGTCTGCATATATGAAATCTCCATAATATAACTGGCTATAAGTTTTAGAATTATTAGGGTCTCCTAAGGTGTTGTTAGGACTAAACTTATGTCCGGCAGCTTGCATTGCTTTTACCCATTCGTAGTCTTCTTTGGTTCTTATCATGCCATTTTTCGGACCTCCGTTAGGGTTCACATTGCCATTAGAGTCGAAGTATGTGCCGTCTCCTTTGTATCTCTTTCTTACATAGTATTCTCCTATCTCGTGTCCTTCTACAATATAAGCTGTTCCATTTTCCAGGCTTTTACCTGTTTTACCGATATTGGTTGTCCATACACGATTACCGCTGCTATCAGTCGTCCACCCAGCTTCAAAAGCACCATTGTATTTTTCAACACGGTTTTTGTTATAAGAAACATTTCCACCAATCGAGTAAGAGAAGTCTTGGATATTGTCGCGCCATGTAGCAGACATTTCTATACCCTTATTGCTTACTTCTGCCAGATTGAATATGGGAGAATCTTTTGTTCCCATAACACCGGGTATTTCGATTGTATTCAGGATACCATCAGTATAACGGTCATAGTATTCCAGTTCTACTGTTAATCGGTTATTCAGAGTTGCAGCCTCGAGACCGAAATTCAATACACGGGTTGCTTCCCATTTCAAATCAGGATTCCCAAGTAACTTGATTATCAAGCTTTGTGCTGAATTACCTCCAAAAGAATAATAGGAGTCTTTGTTGGTGTAACTATTGCTATAAGCATAGTATTCTTCTTTTTCGTTTATCTTAGTGATTCCTCCTGTTGTTGTTCTGGTACTTTCTCCCAGTTTGGTGATACTGTTACCTAATTTACCCCAAGACGCTTTCAGTTTGAAATTTTGGAATAAGTCGCGGAAACTATCTCCTACAAAATCTTCTTCCGATAGGCGCCATGCTACGGAGAATGAAGGGAAGCTACCCCAACGGCTGTCTTTCGCGAAACGAGATGAACCGTCTCTTCTTATATTCGCTTCGAATAAATATTTGGATTTGTACGCATAATTTAGTCGTCCGAAGAATGACCTCATACCGAAATCATATTCTCTACCTTCGGCTTGTACTACTTGGTTCGCCATGTCATTTGAATGGAGTGAACCATCTATAAGACCTCGTTTGGTAGATGAGAAATCGTAATATTTCTTGTAATACTCATTATGACCTACCAGTGCAGAGATGTCATGATCTTTAGCTATTGTTGTACTGTAGCGCAATACATTATCTACAGTTATCATATAGTCTTTCTCGTACATATAGGTAGTTTCGTATGTTTCGGGAGAACCTTTTTCTGATACTAACGTACCTGTTGCAAAATTCCAACGTTCCCAAGGAGTCGGATACACGTTTTTCTCTTTGTTCCTTCTTTGGTAGTTTACTTTTGTCTCGAAGTTTAATCCTTTCAGGATATCAAACTTGGCAAACCATGTGGTGTTGATTCTGTTTACCCTGTCATTTCCTCCAAGTCTGGTTAGCCAGTCATAAACTCCGTTTGCCATAGTAGACTCACTGGAGGAAGATGGGGCTTGCATTTTTCCATCGTAAGGCTTGTTCGTATAACCGGGAGTTGTTTGTCTGAGATAATTGATTGCATTATCTACATTTCCTATATCTTGTTTCTGAGTAGAGAAAAATGTTTGAGTTCCTACTGTTAAGAAATTTGTAAGTTTTGATTCGAGATTTATACGAGCCTGATATCTTTCGATACCTGTGTTGACCATTACTCCGGGATTATTTAAATATCCTAGCGATAGATTGTATTTAAGTTTCTCGGTTCCTCCCGATGCACTTAAATTGTAATTCTGAATCACTTTCGTTTCAAAGGCTTCGCTACCCCAGTCTGTGTTAGGATATACCAACCAAAGAGGATACCCCCACTCGTTGATTTCGTTCGGATTTTGTTTTGCATAATTCCAGGCATCTATGTCTGATTGAGGAAATGCCTGGGAGTTACCTAGATTGGCAGCACCTTCATTTACATATTGCATATAGGTTGCATAATCTGTAACAAAATCATGCTTTTTGGTTGGTTTTGCTACTGATAAAGTTGCATTGAAAGAGATTACATTTTTTCCGACTGAGCCTCTTTTTGTTGTGATCAAAACAACTCCGTTAGCTGCACGAGAACCATAGATAGCAGAAGAAGCTGCATCTTTAAGAATGGATATGGATTCTATATCCTGAGGATTAACGGCATCCATAGAACCTTCTATCCCATCTACGATTACGAGGGCTTCGCTGTTATTTAGTGTACCGGTACCTCTTACACGGATTTTTGCGCCATCTTCGGTAGGGCTACCCGATGTTTGGTTCACTACGACACCTGCTGCCAGGCCACCCAGAGCAGATGATACATTGGTTATTGGTCTTGAGGCTATTTCTTTATTATCGATAGATGCCACAGAACCGGTCAGATTTACTTTCTTTTGTATACCATATCCAACGACAACAACTTCGTCAAGAACTTGGTTATCCTCTTGTAAGACAACATTGATAGTTCTATCGGATCCTACGCTGATGTCTTGTGTAGTATACCCTATATAAGCAAAAGATAACAGGGCACCGGGTGCAGCATCTATAGAGTATTGTCCGTCAAGGTCTGTAAGAGTACCTTGTGTTGTTCCTTTTACGGATACGCTGACTCCGATCAGAGGTTCACCTTGTTTGTCAGATACTGTCCCTTTTACTGTAATTGTTCCTTGTTGCGTTTCATGATTTGATGCAAGTAGATTTATCGGAGGAACAATCATAAAAAGAAAGATTATGCACATAAGAATGTGGAAAAATCTAATTTTTTTTGTTTCCATAAATTGAATTAGTTTTAAGTAGATTGATATTATTAAGGTCAACTAGGGCTCAGCTAGTTTTGAAAAAAAATGTAAACAAATATTGAATTTCTTAAAAATAAATGTGGATTATTTCATACAAAGAAAGGGGTGAAATTGTCCGAATGGACTATTTTACCCCTTTTTGCGGACGATTGTGGTATCTTTGCTTATTGCATCATTTTAATTTTGTACAAAACGGTTACTCCGTATAAACAAAGAAGAAAATGCTTTGATTTTGCAATAACTAAAGCGGATTTCGTTCTCTGTTTCATAGAACATTACTTGATTTTATTATATACTCTCTAAAAGATGAAAAAAAATACCAGTAAAACACATTTAACCAAAATTATCCTTCTGGTAATTTGCCTGTTCTGTACTCTGAACAACTATGCCCAGAAAAATAAAAAGCAAATAGAGGTATCCGATAGGGAATATTGGGTAGAGATGCTGTGTAAGCTGTCAGAACCTATACTTAGTAATATGAGTAAAGGCGAACTCAAAAAGAACATGGTCGTGGAGCTAAGTCCGACATGGGACGGACGTACAAAAAATGTGACATACCTGGAGGCTTTTGGCAGGTTGATGGCAGGTATTGCACCTTGGTTTAATCTTCCGGACGATGATACAGCAGAAGGAAAGAAAAGGAAACAAATGCGAGAGTGGGCTTTGAGTAGTTATACTCATGCTGTGAATCCCGATAGTCCCGATTATCTACAATGGACAGGTTCTTCGCAGGTATTGGTAGATGCAGCATATCTGGCTCAAAGTTTTATACGTGCACCCAAGGCGTTGTGGGAACCTCTGGATGAAATAACAAAACAGAGATATATCAAAGAATTTAAGAGTTTGCGAACCATTAAGCCTGCTTATAATAACTGGTTACTATTCCGTGCAATGATCGAGACTTTTTTTGTTTCTATCGGTGAAGAATACGATGGTTATGCATTGGAAGTAGCTACACGCAAAATGAATGAATGGTATCTGGGAGATGGCTGGTATGCTGATGGTCCTGAATATTCTTTGGATTATTATAACGGATATGTGATGCATCCGATGTACGTGGAAATAATCGAAGTTCTGGAAAAGCATAAAGTTCCATGTTCGGTAAGTTTCGATTTGGCATTGAGGCGTATGCAAAGGTATAATCAGCTTTTGGAGAGGTTGATCTCTCCTGAAGCAACGTATCCTCCGGTAGGGCGTTCTGTGACATATCGTATGGGAGCTTTTCAGACTTTAGCTTTATCCGGATGGAAATATGGCTTTCCGAAAAATCTAACGAACGGACAAGTTCGAAATGCTCTTACATCGGTCATGAAAAGGATGTTCTCTGTAGAAGGTAATTTTGGTAAAGAAGGTTTTCTTCAATTAGGATATGTAGGTCATCAGACAAATCTGGCAGATTATTATACAAATAACGGTAGCCTTTATATGACATCTTTGGTCTTTATGCCATTGGGTGTGCCTGCTGATCATCCTTTTTGGGCATCACCTGCCGAAGAATGGACATCACAAAAAGCTTGGAATGGGAAAACATTTCCCAAAGACTATCATGAGTCCATTATGAAGTAAGCTGACAGAGAGTATGCAAAAGAAGAATTATAATATAAATTTTCATTAAGACTATGAAGAATATAAATACACAGAAGATTATATTGGCTATGTTTCTTTCCTGTATTATTATATTGCTATCGTGTAAAGACAAGAAGAATATAGGGAAAGAGCAATTTATAAGTGATAATATAGAATTTGCTTCGGCTCAGACAATAAAAATGCTGGAGAATGTGGGTGAACCAACTGGTAATAATTATCCTCGTACGATGAAGGATAATGGAGAACTAGTTGTTTCCGGTATGTATGACTGGACTCCCGGTTTCTTCCCCGGGTCGTTATGGTATTTGTATGAATTGACAAATGATGATGCATGGAAAGTTCAGGCAGAGAAGTGGACACACTCCTTAGAACCTCTGAAAACTTTTACGGGACATCATGATCTGGGTTTTATGATGTATTGTAGCTATGGAAATGCAGAGCGCCTAGCCCCTAAGCCCGGATATAAAGATATATTGATACAAAGTGCAGAATCTTTGTCTTCCCGGTTTACAGAGAACACACAAAATATAAAATCGTGGAATTATCGCAAAGCCTGGAATGATACAGTTGAATGGTTTTATCCGGTGATTATTGATAATATGATGAATCTGGAAATGCTTTTTTATGCGTCTAAAGTATCAGGGAATAAAAAATATTATGATGTCGCAGTGAAGCATTCGGATGCTACTCTTAAAAATCATTTCCGTGAAGATTTCAGTACATATCATGTCGTAGATTATGATACAATTACAGGAAAGGTTTTGGATCAGGCTACTTGCCAGGGATTTAGCGACAACTCTACATGGGCTCGTGGACAGGCTTGGGCAGCTTATGGATTTACTATGGTTTACAGGGAAACCAAAGATGTTAAATATCTGGATGCAGCAGTGAAAGCTATGGACTTTTATTTGAAGAATTTGCCGGAAGATTTAGTACCTTTGTGGGACTTTAATGTAGGGGAGGCAGGATATACTCCGGAAGGAAAATCATATGCTGTTGAATTCCAAGAAAAATTGAAAGACGCTTCTGCTGCGGCGATTGTATGTTCGGCATTATTCGAATTAGGAGAATATGTTAAAGATAAAGGATATACAGATAAGGGTATTATGATGTTAGAAAGTTTGGCATCACCGGCTTACAGAGCTAAATTGGGTGAAAATGCCAATTTCATATTGATGCATAGTGTAGGAAGTATACCTCATATTAACGAAATAGATAAACCGCTGGTATATGCTGATTATTATTTTCTGGAAGCCTTAGTTCGTTATCGAAATTTATAATAGTCTAAATAATAGTTATCAGTTTTCAAACCAAAAACCATGATGAAAAAACTAATCTTTGTTTGCTTGTCATCTTTATTTTTAACCTTAAATGCACAAGACAAGCTTCCTTATTGGCGCGATATGAATGTATTGTTTGTTAATAAGGAAAAACCACGTACGACCTTTATGACTTATGAAGATAAAGCAAAGGCATTGAAAGGGAATTACGAAGCAAGTAAATATTATCAATTGCTAAATGGGAAATGGAAATTCTATTATACCGAAGATGACCGTACTGCACCTTCCAATCTGACTGATGCCGGTATCGACATATCGGGTTGGTCTGATATAAATGTTCCCGGAAACTGGGAAGTGCAAGGCTTCGGACATCCTATTTATATAAATCACGGATATGAATTCCAACCTCGTAACCCGAATCCACCTCACTTACCCGATTATAGCCCTATGGGGGTATATCGTCGTACCATTGAGGTTCCGGCAGATTGGAAAACCCGTGATATCTATTTACATATCGGAGGTGCTCGTTCTGCAACCTATGTATATATCAATGGAAAACAGGTTGGCTACAGTGAAGATTCGAAAAATCCAGCAGAATTCCTTATTAATCCTTACCTAAAAGATGGAAAGAATGATCTGGCAATTAAGATATACCGTTGGAGTACAGCTTCCTATCTGGAGTGTCAGGACTTCTGGAGAATCAGTGGGATAGAACGTGATATCTTTTTATGGACACAGCCAAAAGTGGCATTGAATGATTTTCGTGTAGTTTCTACTCTTGACGACAGTTATAAAAACGGAATCTTCAAATTAGGTATTGATGTAAAAAATACTTCTGAAAGTTCTTCTTCTGCAAATGTAAAATACGAGTTATTGGATAGTAAGGGAGATATTGTAAAAACTTCATCCGAAACAATAAGTATCCCCGCTAAAGGAATGCAGACAGCTAATTTTGAAGAAACATTGCCAAACGTACCTACATGGACATCTGAAAATCCTAATCTTTTCAAGCTGTTGATAACTGTGTCTCAAAACGGACAGGCAACTGATGTCGTACCTTTCAACGTTGGTTTCAGAAGAATAGAAATAAAAGAAAGCGACTATATCATTGGTGGTAAAAAACAGACCTTGTTTTATGTAAACGGACAACCTATCAAACTGAAAGGTGTGAATATTCATGAAGTGAGCCAACATACAGGACATTATGTTACACCTGAACAGATGCGCAGGGATTTTGAGTTAATGAAATTGAACAATATAAATACTGTTCGTTTGAGCCACTATCCTCAAGACAGGAAGTTTTATGAGATGTGCGATGAGTTTGGATTATATGTCTATGACGAGGCAAACATTGAATCTCATGGTATGTACTATAATCTCAAAAAAGGAGGATCATTGGGTAATAATCCCGATTGGTTGACAAATCATATTTACCGTACGGAGAATATGTTTGAAAGGAATAAGAATTATCCTTGCCTGACTATATGGTCGTTGGGTAATGAAGCCGGAAACGGGTATAATTTTTATCAGACTTACCTATTCCTGAAAGAAAAAGATAAGAACCTGATGAATCGTCCGGTATGCTATGAGCGTGCGTTGTGGGAATGGAATACCGATATGTATGTGCCGCAATATCCTTCGGCAGCATGGTTGGAAGAAATCGGGAAAAGCGGTGCAGACCGTCCGATAGTTCCTTCCGAGTATGCTCATGCTATGGGTAACTCGACCGGTAATTTGTATGGACAATGGAATGCAATCTATAAATATCCGCATTTGCAAGGTGGCTATATCTGGGAGTGGATAGATCATGCTTTACTTGAGCATGATAAAGATGGCAGACCTTACTGGACTTATGGTGGTGATTATGGTAAAGATATGCCTTCGGATGGAAACTTTGTGGCAGATGGTATTGTGGACCCTAACCGTAACCCTCATCCGGGAATGGTAGAGGTTAAATATAATATGCAGAATATCGGATTCGAAGCCGTTGATCTACAAAAAGGTGAAATAAAGATTAAGAATAGATTCTATTTTACGAATTTATCCAAGTATCAGATTAAATACAAGATACTTAAGAACGGACAAGTTATAAAAGAAACCAACTTACCATTAAATATCAACCCACAAGAGTCTAAAGTAGTAACTATTCCTGTTTCAGGATTAAGAGCTGAGTCGGGAGTAGAATATTTTGTAAATTTTGAAGTGACAACGAATCAGCCTGAACCATTAGTTCCGGCAGGACATATAATAGCTTATGACCAATTTGAGTTACCGATAAAAGCTGATAGAACTGTTTATAAAGTTCCTTCTGCTCCGAAGTTAGATGTCAATGAGACGGGCAATTTAGTAACCGTGTCTTCGTCAAAGTTAAACTTCGTGTTTGATAAAAAGACAGGTTTAGTTACTTCTTATAAAGTAGATGGCACAGAATAT
Organism: Dysgonomonas sp.; assembly: GCA_032477055.1. Classification (GTDB taxonomy): domain Bacteria; phylum Bacteroidota; class Bacteroidia; order Bacteroidales; family Dysgonomonadaceae; genus Dysgonomonas_A. Next base: position 66,172 of record JAWDXP010000001.1, read on the forward strand.
TTCAACGAAGGTTTTGGAATCCAGCCTAATTTCTGGCGAGCCCCTAATGATAACGATTATGGAAATGGTGCACCTAAGCGCCTTCAAATATGGAAAGAATCGAGTAAGAACTTTAATGTTGTAGATTGTAAAGTTCAACCCGAAGGAAACAATATTATACTTACGGCTAACTATCTACTGGCTGCCGGAAATAATTATATTATGAAATATAATATTTATCCGACAGGGGTAGTGAAAGTATCCGCTCAATTCTTGCCAATAAAGAAAGAAGAAGAAAAACTAACTAAATCGGAAGCTGAGCTTATGGCGACTTTTTCTCCTCAGGCTAAAGCTGATTTGAGAAGAAAATCAATATTGGAAGTACCTCGCATAGGTGTGCGCTTTAGAGTTCCTGTAAATATGGATTATATCCAGTATTTTGGAAGAGGGCCGGAAGAGAATTATATTGACAGATATAAAGGAACATTAGTAGGTTTGTATAATGCAAAAGCCGAAGATTTGTATCATGCATATGTGCGTCCTCAGGAAAATGGGCATCACACGGATACTCGCTGGGTAGCTGCTCTAACCAAAGGAGGTAAAGGGCTACTGATTCAAGGTGAAAAACCGATTGGTTTTAATGCATTAAGAAACACTATTGAAGACTTTGACGGACAAGAGGCAGATGTTCCTTATCAATGGACGAATTTCTCGGCTGAAGAAATAGCTAATCGAAACGAAGAAACAGATGCCAAGAATATATTACGCAAGCATACCCATATCAATGACATCAAGCCTCGTGACTTTGTTGAGATTTGTTTAGACTGGAGACAACAAGGTGTTGCCGGATATGATAGTTGGGGAGCAAGACCTATATATGAGGCTACAATATATTCGGATAGTGAATATAATTGGGCATTTACGTTGATTCCTGTTTCGAATACGAAAGACATTGCAACAAAAGCTGCCCTTCAATACTAGAAGGCTATTGATAAATATTTGAATAATTATCCTATTTATCAGACAAGGGATTCTATAAAAGAATCCCTTGTTCTTTTAGAAGAAATCGATTTTATAGTTAAAATATATTTTATTATTTTAGCGATGAATTTGCGTTTTTGTCATTTATATTCTTGAATCTTTATCTGGCATGAAAATTTATAGCATGCTTTTTTATTCAGTTTTTGTGTTTGCGTTAACATTGATTGTTTTGTTTGCATACTGTGACCAACAAAAAACAATAGAAAATAATGAATAACCTACAATATATAATTTAATAGTTCTATGAAAAAAATACTATTTTTCGCATCTGTATTATTAATATTAAATACTTCATGTCAGACAGAGAAAAAAGAAAGTCTGGTGAAGAAAGATTTTGACTTTGCTGCTGAGCAGTTGACCTTTGCTATGGAAGAAGTCGAAATAGCAAAGACACAGGAATCGGAAGAAAATAAACAAAAAAGAGAGAAAAGAGGGTGGGGCGATTTAGTCAATCCCCGTTCGATAGATAAAGACGGAAAATTGGAATTAGTACCATCCAGAGATTGGACTAGTGGATTTTTTCCGGGCGAACTCTGGTATATGTATGAATTTACCAAAGATAAAAAATGGGAAGAAGCTGCCCGTAAATATACCGATCCATTGGAACGTGAAAAAACGAATGGAGGAACTCACGATATGGGATTTAAGGTCTATTGCAGTTTTGGTAATGGATACAGATTGACAGGTGATGAGAATTACAAAAATATATTATTAGAATCAGCATACACACTTATTACCCGTTACAAGCCTCATATGAAAGTAATACGTTCGTGGGATCATAGTTGGGATAAATGGGAATATCCGGTTATTATAGACAATATGATGAATCTCGAACTATTGTTCTGGGCTTTTAAGGAAAGTAAAGACTCCGTTTTTTATGACGTCGCAGTAAATCATGCAAATACAACATTGAAAAATCATTTTCGTGACGATTATAGTTCTTATCATGTTATAAACTATGATACTATAACCGGAGAAGTCAAACATAAGCATACCCATCAGGGATATTCGCACGAATCGGCGTGGTCACGTGGACAAGCATGGGCTCTGTACGGTTATGCGATGTGTTATAGGGAAACAGGTATTCCTGAATATTTGGAGCAGGCTAAGCATGTCGCGAATTATATATTTACACATCCTCATCTGCCCGAAGATCTTATCCCATATTGGGATTATGATGCGCCTGAGATTCCGAACGAGCCGAGAGATGCTTCTGCTGCTACTGTAACGGCTTCTGCATTGTATGAACTAAGTCTCTATGATAAAGCGAATTCCCGGAAATACGTACATTGGGCTGATATCATATTAGAAAATTTGTCTAAAAACTATTTAGTAAAAGTGGGAGAAGATAAAGGTTTCTTACTTTTACATAGTACGGGTTCCAAGCCCGGTAATTTTGAAATAGATGCTCCTTTGGTTTATGCTGATTATTATTTTCTCGAAGCTTTATTGAGAAAACAAAAATTAGAAGAAACAGGCAAGATATTTTAACTAGATTCTCATATCAATAATTGTCATTATAATCAGATATGTACAGCTAAGTCTGATGGTTTAGAGAATATATTATAAATATTAAATAATTAAGCCATCTTTGATGTGTATAATACGGTCTGTATTTTGAGCTAGTTCTTCGTCATGTGTAACGATAACAAAGGTTTGAGATAAATTATCCCGTAATTCGAAAAATAACTTATGTAACTCTATCTTATTTTCAGAGTCGAGGCTTCCTGATGGTTCATCAGCTAGGATAACAGCCGGATTATTAATTAGAGCGCGAGCAACGGCAACACGTTGCTTTTCTCCACCTGACAGTTCGTTGGGTTTATGATCCATACGATTATTAAGCCCTAATAAATCCAATAGCTCTTTAGCTTTCTTTTTTGCGTCCGTTTCTTTGTTTTTTGCTATTAAAGATGGAATCATTACATTTTCCAGAGCTGTGAATTCGGGAAGAAGCTGATGAAACTGAAATACAAATCCTATATTTTTATTTCTAAAATCAGAAAGTCTATTGTCATTTAATTTAGTCAACTCTTCGCCTTTAATATACACAGAACCCGAATCAGCTTTGTCTAGTGTTCCTATAATTTGAAGCAGGGTTGTTTTTCCGGCTCCACTAGAACCCACAATCGAAACGATCTCGCCTTTGTTTACCGTTAGATTAACTCCTTTCAAGACACGAAGTTGTCCGTAATTTTTAGTAACGTCCTTAACCTCAATCATGGGAGTGTTATTTTTCAATTCCATATTTACAAAAATACGATATATAAATTAAAGCTCATTTATAAATTAGGAAAATGCAAGGCTTTTTATTCATATCGGGCAATTGTTTGCTCCAATCCTTGATCGGTAACGTTTTAATGAGTTCATCCTCACACGTTATATTCATTGCGATACAAAGTTTTGTTGAAGGACGACATGTTTTTATTAGGTCGTTGACCAGTTTAATATTGCGGAAAGGAGTTTCGATAAATATTTGAGTCTGATCTTCAAGATAGATTCTTTGTTCTATCTGTTTGATTTTTTTTATGCGCTCATCATTATCCATGGGTAAATAACCTTGAAATGCAAAGCTTTGTCCATTAAATCCTGAAGCCATTAATGACATAAGGATAGAAGATGGACCTACTAATGGGATTACTTTAATATTCTTTCGCTGAGCTATATCTACAATGTCTGCTCCGGGGTCAGCAATGGCAGGACAGCCGGCTTCTGATATCACACCAACATCGAATCCTTGTGAAATGGGAAGAAGATAATTGCTTAGGTGTTGTTTATCTGTATGCTTGTTTAGCTCAAAAAAGGTAAGTTCGTCAATATTGATTGATGAGTCTGTCTTTTTCAGAAATCTACGAGCCGAACGAATATTTTCGACAATGAAATATTTTATTTTGAGAATAAGTTCTTTATTGTGAGTAGGTAAGACTTTTTCGATGGAGGTCTCACCAAGGGGCACAGGAATAAGATATAATGATGCTGGCATGATGTTTTATTATGAATTACAAAAATACACTTTTTTAATGTATAATTTATGGGAACTATTCGTTGAGAAGTATTGTTTTATCTTAAATTTCAAAATAGGATTCTTATTGTTGTCAGGTAATATTCTTACCTTTGTACAGTTTTAATTTAGGAATAAGCACAAAATATTTATTAAAAAATAAGAGTGATATGGAGGCTTCGGTTAAGCCCAAATTATGGACTTATGGGTATTTGAATGTTTGTATCGCAAACTTTTTAATGGCATGCTCTTTCAATTTGTTAATGCCGTCTATTCCATTATATATAACAGAGCAATTAGGTGTTCCGCAGACAAGAACGGGTATCGTATTGGCATCGTATGCTATAGCAATATTGATAATAAGACCTTTTTCGGGATATATTGTAGATCTGTATTCCCGTAAGAAAGTTTTATTAATCAGCTTTATATGTTATGTCGCTATTTTTGCCGGATATTTTTATGCAACAGCTGTTCTCGTATTTGTTATAGTCCGATTTTTGCATGGTATAACATGGGGACTATCTACCGTATCTTCAAGTACACTTGCTATTGACCTTGTACCTTCTGAACGCAGAGCCGAAGGTATCGGCTACTATGGTACATTTATGAATGTTGCCATGGCAATAGGCCCATTTGTGGCTATCCATATATATCAAATGTATGGATTTGATATGTTATTGTGGTGTGCTATTTTCATGGGAATTCTTGGTATTATTGCGGTTTCATTGATTAAGGCTCCTCAAAGGGCTAAGGTTGAAAGAGAAAAATTATCCTTCGACCGTTTCTTCTTACTTCCCTCATGGCCTATATTTTTGAACCAATTGCTACCCTGTTTTGCTTGGGGGACGATAGGACCTTTTGTTGCACAATATGGAAAAGAAATATCTATTCCTAATGCCGGTATATTTTTTCTGTTTTGGGCAGGGGGAATAATCTTGTCAAGGATTTTTGCAGGGCGATTGGTTGATAAAGGCTATATCCATTTAGTGAACTTTACTGCTATGGGGATAGTTGCATTCTCTTTTATGGGATTTGCATTAATTCATAATATTATAGCCTTCTGTGTATCCGGGTTATTTATCGGTGTTGGTTTTGGGATGATGTTTCCGGCATTGCAGACATTATATATAAATATGGCAGAGAATAGTCAGCGTGGGACTGCTAATTCTACTTATCTAGTAGGCTTTGATTTGGGACTGGCTTTGGGTATGCTGGTGGGTGGATATATATCAGGAATATATTCTTTCGAAGGTCTGTTTCTAGTTGCTTCGGCTTTGTGTTTCTTGAGTATGTTCATTTATTGGACTGTATCAAGAATTGTCTTTGAAAGGAAAAGATTAAGATAATATGAATATAAAATAAAACAGGCTTCTATAAGAAGCCTGTTTTATTTATCGGTTATATATAAATTATTTATTTAAAGATCTACCACAAATTTTTTCAAGTCCGGATTTGTTAATTCAGCCGGAACTGCTTTTTTGACTTCATCAATAATTATACTTAGAACTCTCTCTCTCAAAAATTCTTTACGTGTTACTAAACTTATTTCTCTGACCGGAGATATTCCTTTTAATGGACGAATATTTAGTTTTTGTTTATCGTTCAATTGTTCGATAGCCATTTCGGGAATTATTGTTAAGCCGCTATTGTTATCTACAATATTGATTAAGGTGCCAATGCTGCCGGCTTCATAAGTAAATAGCGAATGAGAGTTTTTACGTCTTCTGGTATTACATAGGCGAAGAATCTGGCTACGAAAACAGTGTACTTCTTCCAGTAACCAAAGACGATTGATATTCAGGTCGTCTTCTTCCAGTTCTTTCTTTGCATATAAAGACGTTTCGCGTGGGGAAACATACGCATAAAACTTTTCGTAATAAATCGGATGTTCCTTTATTTTGTCATTCTTCAATGGGGTCGCTAATATTGCTCCGTCTAAAGCTCCGTTTAGTAGGCTGTCAATGATCTGGTGAGTAGGACTCTCTTCGATAGCAAGTTCTATATCAAAGCCATTCTCTTCGTGTTTCACCATTAACTTTGGCAGGAGATACGGTGCAATCGTAGGAATAATACCTAGTTTGAATACGCCTTTAACAATTCCTTTTTCTTCTTGGATAATTTCTTTTATTTGCTTCACTTGCGAAACAATAACACGCGCCTGATTGATAATCTGGACACCTATAGGTGTAGGCTGAACGGGAAGTTGGCTGCGGTCAAATATCTTTACTCCTAATTCCTCTTCCAGCTTTTGGGTCATCATACTTAAAGTAGGCTGAGTTACAAAAGATGCTTCTGCCGCTTTTGCGAAATGACGAAAATTGTCGACAGCAATGATGTATTCTAACTGTTGTATATTCATAATAAACTAGTAAGGTTTCGAGCAGAGTTAGTACTGGAAACGATTGTTTAACTTAATATTCTCTTTCTCCAAATATAGAAGAACCTATTCTTACAATGGTTGCTCCTTCTTCGATTGCTATTTTATAATCGTGGGACATACCCATCGAAATTTCCTTGAAATAATCTTTCTTTTCGAAATATTTTGCTTTTATTTCTTCGTAAAAAGATTTTAGTGATTTAAATTCTTTTCTGATAAGGGTTTCATTATCCGAATAAGTTGCCATTCCCATTAGCCCTGTTATGCGGATATTTTCTAATGACTCCCATTCTTCTGTATCCAGAAGGTTACGGCAACTGTCGAAAGTGAAACCGAATTTACTATCTTCCTGTGCAATATGTATTTCTAATAAGCAATTTATTACACGATTGATTTTCGATGCCTGTTTATTTAGTTCTAATAAAACTTTCCAACTATCTATGCTTTGGATAGTATGAATAAAAGGAATAATATATTTTATTTTATTAGTCTGTAAATGACCGATCAAGTGCCATTCTATATCTGAAGGCAATTGTTCTTCTTTGGTCATTAACTCCTGAACTCTACTTTCTCCAAAAACGTTATGCCCTGTTTCATAAATTTCTTCAATTGATTCTTTTGGATGAAATTTCGAAACCGCTACCAGCTTTACATGTGGAGGTAAATCGGCTTTGATCTTTTGAAGATTTTCTATTGAGCTCATTTTACTCTTCTTTCAAATATTCAATTTTAGATTTTTCATCTGTCGAATAAGGAAATACATCCATAATGGTGGTTTCGGAAAGAGAAGCGATTACATAATCGGCAAGTGTACCTTCCATTCCTTTTTCTACAACAGTGAGTGCTTCTTTTATATCACTGGCCTGAGCAAGCATCTGGGCAGCCGTTTTCTTTTCTGTACCGCTTTTTTCATCTAAGGTGATAAAGTAAATTTTTGCCTTGAAGTAGCGGTCTCCATTTTCATTGAAAAATAGCTCGGATAATTTAGCCCTTTTTATATCAGCAATAGTGAATTCTCCGGCTATATAAGGTTTTAGCTCTTCAATAATACGAGCTTCGGCTTCGGTAAATGACAAAGCATCAACTAAGTAAGGTTCGGTCACTTTCTTTTGTGTACCATTCTCTAACGTCTTATCATAGCTTACTTTGCATTCAAACCAATTATTCATAAATTATATTTGTTTAAGTATATCTTTTCTAATAACTAAAGGCTCTTTATGGCATTACGAATAAACATAAAGAGCCTTTACTAGAACAAAAATAGAAAATATTTAAATAAGTATGATGAAGATTATAAATAAAATTTATGATAAAATAAATTTATTATATAAACTTCTCTGTTTATAATTTTCGAGCCCCGTCTTTGATTACAACATCATATACCTTAGGTTTTATTCCGAATTTTTGCTCATAAAGTTGAGTCGCTGTCTTGATGAAGCTGTCATATAATTCGTTTTTAACCAGATTTATAGTACAGCCGCCGAAACCACCACCCATGACTCTGGAGCCTGTTACTCCATGTTTGCGAGCGATATCATTCAAATAATCCAATTCAGGACAACTTACTTCGTATTTACGGCTCAGACCAATATGTGTCTCAAACATCTTTTTGCCGACAGTTTCATAATCTCCTTTTTTAAGAGCGTCACAAGCATCGAGTAGTCGTTGAATTTCTTCGATAACAAACTCTGCCCGCATATAATCTTCTGCGCTTACCTCGTTCGCAACCTCATGAAGCATATCGATTGTTGCATCACGCAGTAATTCGACTTCGGGATGATGTTTTCTGATAGCAGCAGCTACAGCCTCACAAGATTCCCGACGTTTGTTATAAGCAGAAGAAGCCAATTCATGAGCAACACAAGTGTTTATTAACACAAGTCTGTACCCTTCGGGATTAAATGGAACATATTCATATTCGAGTGAACGACAATCGAGACGTATTAACGATCCTTCTTTTCCAAAACAAGAAGCAAACTGGTCCATAATACCACATTTCACTCCTACATAGTTATGCTCGGTTGCCTGTCCTATCTTAGCCAGCTCGAACCGGTCAAAGCCAAGATTGAACTGATCGTTAATTGCAAAGCCAAAACAGCTTTCTAGAGCAGCCGAGGAGGACATGCCTGCGCCCAGAGGAACATCTCCTGCAAATACGGCATCGAAACCTTTTACTGCAGCACCTCTTTTTATCATTTCGCGGCATACACCGAATATATAGCGTGCCCACATATCTTTTGGCAGATCATTTTCTTCCAGACCGAAAGTTGAAGACTCGTTCAAGTCTATAGAGTGTACGTGTACCTCGTTACTTCCATTGGGTTTTATCTCACAATATATGGCTTTGTCGATAGCTCCGGGGAGCACGAAACCTCCATTATAGTCTGTGTGTTCTCCGATCAGGTTGATACGTCCCGGAGATGAATACATTGTACCTTTTTCTTTAAATAAATGTTTGAACTTCTCTGAAATTGCTGTAGTTTCCATGGAATTTTTACCTTTCTTTTTATGTTTAATATTAGTATTTAGTATCCAATTTAAGCAATAGTAAAATTAGTATTAAAAGTAATATGCTCTAATTTAATTATTGTCAAATCCTGATTTTTTGAATCTTTTAACCTTGAAAAATGATATTGCTATACACCTGTATTTTCAAAAAAGGATTGAAAAATAATTGAATGCAATATAAGATAATTTGTAGTAATGACGTATCAAAAGAAGAATATCTCATGTGAAAAAGATGGAATATTGTACCTGTTTTGATTTTTTTAACAGATGAATTCCGTTCAAGGATGTAAAAGAATAGAAAATGGTCATATTATTAAATATATAATTCTTTAGGTTATATTCATTTTATACCTTTGTTGGTAAATTATATTTATCTTTTTTGATGGAAAAATTACGTCCTATTATGTTTGCGGGTACAGGCAGTGATGTCGGTAAAAGTGTGATTGCTGCTGCCTTTTGTAGGATTTTTTTGCAGGATGGATACACTCCGGCTCCTTTCAAGGCTCAGAATATGGCACTTAATTCTTTTGCTACTCCCGAGGGGCTTGAGATAGGACGGGCACAGGCCGTTCAGGCAGAAGCAGCCGGTATACCTTGTCATACAGATATGAATCCCTTGCTACTGAAACCAACTACAGATAAGGTTGCGCAAGTAGTTCTGAATGGGAAGCCTTTCGGTAATCAAAGTGCGTATCAGTATTTTAAGAAGGAAGGACGTGATTTTTTCAGAAATGAGGTAAATGCAGCCTTTGATAGATTAAGAAGCCGTTTCAATCCTGTTGTAATGGAAGGTGCAGGAAGCGTGTCTGAAATTAATTTGCGCGAAACGGATATTGTAAACTTACCTATGGCTATTCATGCGGGAGCAGATGTAATTCTTGTTGCCGATATAGATAGGGGAGGAGTCTTTGCCAGTGTGTATGGTTCTATAATGTTGATGACCGAAGAGGAGCGTAAACATACCAAGGGCATTTTGATAAATAAATTTAGAGGTGATATCAGGCTTTTCGAAAGTGGTGTGGGGATGTTGGAAGAGTTGTGTGGAATTCCGGTAATAGGGGTCGTTCCTTATTATAATGATATCTATATAGAAGAGGAGGATTCTGTAATGCTTCAATCAAAAAATGTGCAAGCCTCTCACGGAAAAGTTAATATTGCGGTTGTTCTGCTCCGTCATCTTTCTAATTTTACGGACTTTAATATATTGGAGCGAGATCCCCGTGTCCATTTATATTATACAAATAATACAGATGAAATAGAAAAAGCGGATATTATTCTCATTCCGGGAAGTAAAAATACAATATCAGACTTATACGAACTAAGAAAAAATGGTGTTGCTCAAAGTATTATTAGAGCTCATAAATCAGGGGCTACAGTGATGGGTATTTGTGGAGGATATCAGATGATGGGACAGGAGGTATCTGACCCGTTACATGTAGAAGGAGAAATAGAGCGTCTACCCGGATTGGGACTCCTGCCAATAGCTACGCAGATGCTGGGTGAAAAAGTTACAAGGCAGGTGAAGTTTTCTTTTCTTAATTCTGATGCTATTTGTGAAGGGTATGAGATACATATGGGAGATACCCAACCTGTGAATGGTTCTTTACATTCACCATTGAATATTCTGGAAGACGGTACTGCTGAGGGGTATTATTTGAATGAGAGATGTTTTGGAACTTACATTCATGGTATTCTGGATAATGGTGCTTTTGTGGATTTTTTATTAGAGCCTTTTGCCGAAAAAATAAGTGATGAACCATTTGACTTTAAGAAATATAAGGAAGAACAATATAATAAGTTGGCGGATCATGTCCGTAGTCATGTGAATATGGATATGGTCTATAAAATACTATCCGAATAGTATGATAAACGGGCACGGTGATGATATATATTCTTTAGGATCTAAGATTGTTAGTAATTTTAGTTCGAATGTATATACAAAGTTAGATTCCTCGAAACTGGAAAGATATTTGTGTGATAATATATCTTCTATACATTCTTATCCGGAGCCGGATGCGTATTCTTTGAGCCAGTTAATAGCGGAGATATCTGATGTGCAACCCGAGAATATCTGTATAACAAATGGTGCGATCGAAGCAATCTATTTAATAGCGCAGGCTTTTCGGAAATCGAGAAGTTCTATTCTTATACCTACATTTTCAGAGTATGAAGATGCTTGCCGTATTCATGAACATGAATTGCATTTTGCCCGATCTGTCGATGAAATCGAACAAAATACGGATTTGGTTTGGATGTGTAATCCGAATAATCCGACCGGAAAAATTTATGATATTGATAGTATTCGCAACTTAATAGAGTCTAATCCTGAGAAGATATTTATTATTGATCATTCATACATAGCTTTTTCTGATAAACCTTTTATAGCAATAGAAGAAGCTACAAATTATAAGAATCTGATATTATTGCACTCTCTGACTAAGTGTTATGCTATTCCCGGTTTACGTTTGGGGTATTTTACTGCATGTAAAGAGCTGGTTGATAAGATCAGATCTTACTCTATGCCGTGGTCAGTTAATCAGTTGGCACAGTTGGCAGGAAAATATTTATTGGAGAATGTGTCTTATGATTATACGGATTATCTGAAAGAATCTCAAAGGGTGCAGGATGAAATGAAAAAAATAGAAGGACTCACCATATATCCATCAGATATGCACTTCTTTTTATGTGAGTTGAAAAAGGAAAAATCTTCTGAGTTAAAAATATTTTTGGCTGAAAAATATGGCTTCCTTATAAGGGATGCCTCTAACTTTAGAGGGTTAAATGATGCTTATTTTCGTATAGCCGTACAAAGCAAGAATGAAAATAACCTGTTGATTGATAATATAAGCGAATGGGTGAAACTTTCTTATTAACAGTGCCTTTGCTGCTTGGATGGATTGCAGACCGATTATTCGGTGATCCTCCGGGATTACCCCATCCGGTAGTTTTCTTTGGAAAAATAATTTCTAAAGGAGAAAAGGCTTTGAATAAGGGAAAGGATAAATTAATTAAAGGAGGTTTGTTTTCTCTTTTCCTGATTGTCGGTTGCTTTGTCTTATTTTATTTTTTCGATAAAGGTATATTATTAATATCATCCACTTTGTATATAATATTTAATGCTATACTTGTTTTTTTCTGTTTAGCCGGAAAAACATTGATGGATGAAGTCAAGAATGTCTTTATTGCGGTTCAAAAGTCGGAAGATGAAGGACGAAAACAGGTTGCTCGTATTGTGGGACGTGATACGTCCAAATTATCGCCACAACAAATAAGGACTGCTGCACTGGAAACTTTAGCGGAAAATCTGAGCGATGGAGTGATTGCACCTCTTTTTTGGTATCTGATATTGGGTATTCCGGGAATGATTACTTATAAAATGATAAACACTCTTGATTCTATGATCGGATATAAGAATTATAGATATAAAGATTTCGGGTGTTGGGCAGCCTACATAGATGATATTGCTAATTATATTCCGGCACGGTTGACAGCCCTCCTTATGGTTTTGGTGAGTGGCAAACTATCATTATTTTCGTTTGTGAAAAAGTATGGGCATAATCATGCCAGTCCTAACTCCGGCTTTCCTGAAGCGGCTTTGGCAGGCATACTGAACTGTCGGTTTGGCGGTCCTAACTCATATTTCGGACAACTTATAGACAAACCTTACATTGGAGATACGGATAAGATAATTACATTTGCTGATATGGAAATAGCTTTGGAGATAAATCTGAAAACTGAAATATTGATGATTGTTCTCATTGTAATATTCGGGTTGTTGAATGTCTTTCCATTGATTTAATAATATTTTTTAAAATGAGAATTTATACCAGAGGAGGCGATAAAGGTAAAACGGGTATACATGGCGGACAACGTGTAGATAAAGATGATATACGTATCGAGGCTAATGGATGTCTCGATGAATTGAACTCCATGTTGGGGGTGGTTCGGTCTTTTTTACCTAGAGAACATGAATGGCAGAAAATTCTGTTTAAAATTCAGTCTGAAATGATGGTTGTAATGTCCCATGTAGCTACCCCTTCGGCTATCCGTGATAAGAACCCTAATGTATTATGTGAGGACTTGGATAAATATTGTGAGGATATAATAGATGATTTGAGCGGTAAAATGGATGAAAATGGATATTTTATTTTACCGGGAGGGAATCTGGTTTCGTCACACTTACATTTGGCAAGGACTATAACGCGCCGGTGTGAGCGCCGTCTCTGGACTTTGAACAAACAAGACGAACTGCCTGTATCTATATTGAAATTCATAAACCGACTCTCCGATTTGTTGTTTATTATGGCTCGTTATGAGATGTTTACGGAGGGAGATGCAGAAGAGCGGTGGCATGACTTTTTATATAAACGAAAGAATAAAACTTAATCTTATGGCAAAGGATATAACCTTAATCACCGGTGGACAGCGTTCGGGAAAAAGTACTTTTGCTCAGCAACTGGCTTTATCATTGTCCGATAGTCCTGTTTATCTGGCTACATCACGTATTTGGGATGAAGAGCATCACGAACGTATAGCAAAACATCAGGCTGATAGGGGTGAAGAGTGGACAAATATCGAAGAAGAAAAAAAATTAAGCTTGTATAACTTTACAGATAAGGTTGTGCTGGTAGACTGTGTAACATTGTGGGTTACCAATTTTTTCTTTGATAATAACACTGATATAGAATTATCTTTGGCACAAATAAAAGAAGAATTTGAAGAACTTATACTTCAGGATGCTCAGTTTATCTTTGTAACTAATGAGATAGGATTGGGGGGGACTTCGGAAAATAAAGTTCAACGCCTATTTACAGATTTACAAGGATGGGTTAATCAGTATATAGCATCCCATTCCGACACTGTTTATCTGATGGTTTCGGGTATCCCTCTGAAAGTGAAATAATATATTAGTCTATAATAGTGTTTTTGTATTCTTCTTATACTTTTCTTACAGATGTTTTGAATAGCTTACCTTCAATAGAATAGCCTACAAGAGTTATTGGTTCAAGAACGTTTATATGAAAAAATCAGAGTTTTCATCTTCGGGCAAGTTAAAAGAATAGAGTATAGGAGGATTGTAAGTTTTATTACTTATCCGTTCTTCCAGTTGAATTATTTTTCCTTCCGATAATACTTTTCGTTGAAAATTACGACGGTCTAGAGTTTTACCAAGGATGATTTCGTATATTTTCCGGAGTTCACTCATCGTGAATTTTTCGGGTAAAAGTTCGTAACCGATCGGGATTACCGGAAGCATTGTACGGATTGTTTTCATTGCTGTTACTACAATGTTTTCATGATCCGAGTACATATGAGGTAGTTGATGAATGTCATACCATTTGTAATTTTCTCCTTTGTCGTATGTGAGGTCTACATCTTCGTATTTTACCAGAGCATAGTATCCCATAGTAATGAATCGCTGCAAAAGCCATTCACCATCTTTTGGTGTAGCAGCATTTTTCTTTACAAAATCTTTATTTTGTTTCATTATGGTCCGTTTAATATCACTAAACAAATGAAACTGTTTTAGATATATGTCTTTTAATCCGGTACGCGACTCTAATATACGATAAGCTGCCTCTTCCGCATTTTCATGTTTCAACATGAAGCCCCCCGGAATAGCCCAATAATCTTCGAGATTGAATTTATAGAGTAATATTCTTATTTTGTTTTTGTAAAAACTAAGAATAACACAGTCTACAGAGAACCCCGGATGTATATTTTCAGAAGTATATGGCGCTAATATATTTTTCCCCATTTTGATCTTTGTTTTACATATTGTAATCAGGCAACGTTACAAAAATAATGATTTTTTAGTGTAATAATTGTTATATATGCGTGGTTTCTACGCACAATATCTTCTTAAATTTTACGGAAAATTGTAAAAAAAATGAAAAATGTAGCAGGCGATGGAAAATTAAGGGGGAGATATTTCTTGAGTTTTACATGCTAGTGTATATAAGTCAAGACCTTTGTCCCAATAGTCCTTGACTGTTTCTTGCAGCTTTAGTCCAAATCTTTCATAAAATTTATAAACTAACTGAGAAGTACGTACAGAGATTGTATTGACAGAATTTATCTTTTTTATTTCCTCGATTCTGTGGTTTGTCAATTTTGTCCCTATTCCTTTTCCGTGAGATTCCGGGTGGATAATATCCCAAGATAGTTTAGCTAAAGTTTTATCATTAGCCAGATTGATTCCTGCAGCTCCAAGGATCTTGCCTTTCTCTTCGGCAACGTAATAATATTCGATCTCATTATCCAGATAATAGATAAGGTCTTTTTCTTCGATTGGTGAAAAGTATAGAGGAGTATTTAATTTTAAAAGATGTAATACAGATTCTTTGTCAGATGATATGTATTGCCTGATTAACATAGTATACAGATTTTAAGCATTTATAGTTTTTCTGAAAAAAACTTTGCTGATAAGTTTACATATAAAATAAATAGAGATAAGGACAAAAATGATGAAAGCACCGGATGGTACATTAATATAGGCTGATAGAATAAGTCCTGATATGCATCCAATTAATCCGAAAAGTATGGATAAAAATATCATTCTCGAAAAGTTGGCTGTAAATAAATTTGCCGTCATTTGAGGGATAGTGAGTAGAGACATCAGAAGTACAACACCCACAAGCCTGATTGTAAGAACTATAGTGACAGCAATGAATAACATCATCGCATATTCGATTAGCTTTACAGGCAAATTGCGTGTACGTGCGAACTCTGAATCGAACGCAACATAAAGTATTTCTTTTCTGAAAAAGAAAAAGATAAGACTAAGAGTGATTGATAAAGCTATAAAAGAATAGATGTCTGTTTGAGTTATTGTGAGGATATTTCCAAAGAGATATTCTGATAAATTGGGTGCAAATCCGGCTTTCAGATAAATGCATATTATACCTACTGCCATACCGAATGACCAAAATGCTCCAATCGCAGAGTCTTCCCTGATCCCTTTTCTGGATGAAAGCCATTCAATTCCGAATGCTGAAAAAATAGAGAAAATCATTGCGGCTACGAAAGGGTTTATTCCCAGGTAGAAGCCAATTCCAAGACCGCCCAAAGATGCATGGGTTATACCTCCACTAATGAATACAAGTCTTTTTATTACGATATAAGTACCTATAATACCACATGCAATACTTGCAAACAACCCTCCTAACAGGGCATTTGTAAAAAAACTGTATTGAAAAAGTTCGAAAAAGTTCATTCTAACTATGGCTTACCCGTGTAGCTCTTAATTCATTAATAATCATGAATATTTCATCCTTTATCTGGTTAGGCACATCTATCTGGCGTTGAAGTAAACTTCTTATCCAGCGGGGTTTATCTTCATCGTCCATTGTATAGAATACTTCACGAAACTCATCTACCTCGTCATGCGAATAATTTTCGGCATCTCTGCCTTTGTATTTATCAAGCTCTTCGTCATCGAAATAATCGGGCTCCTCTACAAAGCTATTAATCAGACTATCCTTTTCGCAAGTATTATGTTGTCCGCAACAAGTTCCATCAACAGGGTCTGCCTGTATAGCTTCTTCTCTTTCAGTATTCCCGATCTTGCGTTGGTAATTGTTCCAGATAAATAATGAAACAACGAAGAATAATATAATTCCCAGAAAAATAAAAAATAGTTCCATATTTATTCCTCTACTTTAAATCCGGCCTTTTCTAAATCTTCCCAAAATCTGGGATAGGATTTTGATACCACATTTGGTTCTCCGATTCTTAAATTATTAAGCTTAATGGCAGCAGGGGCAAAAGCCATAGCCATTCGGTGATCTTCGTATGTTGCTATTACAGGAGATACTTCGGGGGTAGTCGTTTCCCCATTCCATTCTAAGATGCTGTCTTTACTATCAGTAATAATATACCCTAGTTTTTTCATTTCCACCTTTAGTGCTTCTATCCGGTCTGTTTCTTTAATCTTTAGTGTTTGCAGACCTGTAAATAGAAATGGTATTCCCATCATGCAGCATGTGACAACAAATGTCTGGGCAAGGTCGGGTTGATTAACAAAGTTGTAGAACATTTTCTTTGTTTTTCTTCCATTTTTAGTTAAGATGACTCCATCTTGAGTAAATTCTGTATCAATACCCAGATCAACAAATAATTCGGCAACTTTAGAATCGCCCTGTCCACTATCTTTATTTAAACCTTTCAGTTCAATTTTCGCGTCGTCACAGAGAGCAGCTATTGCATACCAATAAGATGCTGCAGACCAGTCTGACTCTGCTTTATAATGAACTGGTCGATATTCGTTCGGATATACTTTGATTACATTATTCTCCCAGTCAGCCTTTACTCCAAAGTCTTCCATCATTTTTAGGGTTAGCTTTATGTATGGAATGGAAATGATATCTCCTTCTAAATGAAGGGTCAATCCTTTAGCCATTGTAGGAGCAATCATCAGTAAGGCAGATATGAACTGGGAACTGATCCCTCCGGATAAATAAATATCCCCACCTTCCAGAGCGCTTCCTTTTATTTTGAGAGGAGGAAATCCTGTATTTCCTGCATATTCGATATGAGCACCTAGAGTATTGAGCGCTTCTACAAGAATATTGATAGGGCGTGCCTGCATTCTTCTCGATCCTGTCAGTATTCTTTCGCCCGGTACTCTGGA
Organism: Dysgonomonas sp.; assembly: GCA_032477055.1. Taxonomy (GTDB): domain Bacteria; phylum Bacteroidota; class Bacteroidia; order Bacteroidales; family Dysgonomonadaceae; genus Dysgonomonas_A. Next base: position 83,710 of record JAWDXP010000001.1, read on the forward strand.
GAAATAAGCGGTTAAGAAACGCATCGATGTTCCGGCAGCGCCAATATCATAAAGGTTCGAGTTTGTGCTTAGAGCCTCTATCAGAACTTTCGTGTCATCACTTTCCGATAAATTCTCAATAGGATATGTACTCTTGCTCAGGGCGTTTAGTATTAAAGCCCGGTTGCTTATACTTTTCGAAGAAGGCAGATTTATATCTGTATATATCGTTTTAGGTGCTGAAATTTTATATTCCATTTGCAATTTTATTTTGATAATGCAAATATACTAAAAAGGAATATGACAAATGAGTTGTTAAAATAAAGTTTAGACTTCTTTAAGGAAGTATTTTGTAAATTGTATAGTGTGAGGGTTAATTTCTTCTGGTATTTTTTGTCCGGTACGAACTCCAATTCCAGTTTATCATCTGTCGGAGCCGTTTAAGAAACCGTTTCGAAGGTTTATCTAATATGTATGATTCGATGTGCCGTTTGCGTTTCTCTTCCAGGATTTCGTCTCTGTCTATTAAAATACCTGTTTCTTCTACATTCCCGAATTCATCATTTGTGGCAGTACCGAAGACCTTCATTTCGGGAGATAATCCCATATATGCATTTACTAATGGAGGAATATTGATTCCTAACCTTCGGACAGAAGTGTTTAGAATTTTATAATCTCTCTTTAGATCACTCTCCGTAAATAGCTTCTTTAAGACTTTAGGATCAGTATCGATTTGTAATGCATGTTTAGGATACACAAGCCTATCGGGATCAGGAAAATGTTTTGACATGAAATATAAGATCATGTCTCTTGCCTGAGAATTGTATGTATCATACATGGTTACTTTTCCGAAAAAATATTTCATGTTGGGCTCGGCTACAGATAGTGCACCAAGACCATCCCAAAGGTTATCTAAAGCAAAAATGCCTTTAGATCCAGCTCTTGTATTTTGATATTCCAGAGAGACAAAGGATCTTCCAAGTTCTATGGTGTAGGGCAAATATTCTTTGACGAATTTGGGCGAAAAATGAAATAAGTGAGATGTTGCCAATTCCGGCTCTCCGTTTTTGTCAAATACAATGTCGGGACCACAAATGAAACGATAGCCTCCTAATATTTCTTCTGCTTCCGGATTCCATACAATTAATTGTTTGTACGGATTATCCATTGTGTCATATTCATCTATATCAGTGGATTTTCCTGTTCCTCCGCCGTAATAACGGAATGCAATTTCGCGCAATCTGCCAATTTCACACATCACATTCGGAGAGTTGTGATGCGTAATGATATATATTTCATTGTTGGCTTTATTGGTCTTACGTAGAAATTTATCTTTAGTAAGTTCAGCCTTCAATAATTTTTTGTTGATTGGCGAAATAATTTCTTCCATATGTTTTATTTCGTATTCTCTGTCGTAACTAAATTGTAAGTTATACTTCTAACCTCATTTGCCCATTGTTGGGGAGTTTTTGATGAGTCGAAGTAAGTCCAAGGTATAGGCTCTCCAAAATAAACATTAAATGTCTGATGTTTGTTCTTGAACATTTCATCAGGCAAAAAGAACAACTCAATATTAAATTTAATGCCTATGCGTTTCCTCAAATTTGCAAATCTATAAAAGAATTTTGAATTATGAGCTTCAAAATACACAGGAATTACATCTCTTTTGTTTTCTATAGCTTTAATAATAAAAGACTTTTGCCATGGTAAATCTTCTATTTTTCCGTTAATCCTTCTGGAACAAAGACCGGCAGGAAAAGTTATTATCTGATTTTCTGAGGCATAAGCATTGTTCAAAGCCTGTGCTTTTTCTTTTGCTTGCGAACCGTACTTGTTGACAGGAATGAAAATAGGTTGTAGGTTTTTTATAAAATAGAGGACATCATTTACCAGATACTTAATCTTTTTGTCGAATTTTTTTCCGATGATAGCAGATAAGCATATCCCATCCAATCCACCTAATGGATGGTTAGAGGCAAAAACATATTTTTTGGATGTATCTATATTTTCCAGTCCATGAATATCTAGATGTAAATCGAAATATCCGACAACAGCTTCCATAAAATCAACCCCATATTTGTCAGCATATATTGTGAGTATCTCGTTAAGTTCATCAACATGTACTTTCTTTTTTATATAATTGATGACAAAACGAGGAGTTTTACTATAGAGTTTAGGGGCTTTTTCTTTGAAGACTTTATCTAAGTCAAGAAGATTTGGCGTACTCTTGTTAGCTTCGTTCATTACTTGATAATGATTTCCTGAATTGTAAAGATAGCTTATTTCTATGAAATAATTGATTGGATAATTTAATTAATTCTCAATTTGAAAATTATAAGAAATGTTATGTGGCAGAAATGAAGTATTGTAGTCTGTTTTTAATTATTTGGTTATTATGTTTTTAACTATGTTGAAAACTTTTTTGTAAAACTTTGTGTTTAAAAGTGGGGGAAAGTGGATTATTTTATAACTTTACATTCTCATAACTTATATGAGTTGGAAGATATACTCGATAAATATGCAATTTTTAGGAAGCATAGATGCAAAAATAGACGCTAAAATGCGTGTGTTTGTACCGGCAAATTTCAGAAAAGTTTTGTTGGCTTCGGGACAGTCTGTGCTGATAATGCGTAAAGATATCTTTCAGGATTGTCTTGTTTTGTATCCGGAGAGTGTATGGGAGGCTGAAATACAGAAACTACGTTCTCGATTGAGTAGATGGGATAAGGCTCAACAACAGCTTTTTCGCCAGTTTGTAGTCGACACAGAGCGTCTCGAATTGGATGCAAACGGGCGTATATTGATACCCAAACGTTGCCTGCAAATGATTGGTGCAGACTTGGATATTCAATTCTTAGGGGTTGATAATACGATTGAAATCTGGGGTAGGAATCAGTTGAATGAGTCTTTGATTGCTCCGGAAGATTTTGCAGCTGAGATTCAGCGTGTAATGAATACGGGAGAGCTGAATGATTAAGAAAAAAAACGAGCCTGTAGTGGCTGACGGTTATCATGTACCGGTCTTGCTCAAAGAAAGCGTAGATGGTATGAATATACAACCTTCGGATATTTGTGTGGATGTTACTTTCGGGGGAGGTGGGCATTCACGTGAAATATTGTCTCGTTTGGGGGAGGGTGGTCATCTGTATGTTTTCGATCAGGATGAAGATGCAATACAAAATATAATTGATGATAAGCGTCAGACGTTTATTCGTAGTAACTTCCGCTTTCTGAAAACTTTTCTGAAGTATTATCATGTTGAGTGTGTTAATTCCGTTTTGGCGGATTTAGGGGTTTCTTCGCATCACTTTGATGATGATGAAAGAGGGTTTTCCTTTCGTTTCGAAGATGGAGCATTGGATATGCGGATGAATCGCAAAGGTCATTTGACAGCATCTAAAATATTGAATGAATATCCTGAAGAAAAAATTGCCGATGTTTTGTATCTGTACGGGGAGTTAAAACAATCGAGGCAAATAGCATCGAATATAATAAAAGAAAGAAAAAATAAGCCTTTTGGACAAATCAAAGATTTGTTGAATATTTTGACTCCTTATACAAAGGGGGGTAAAGAGAAGAAGACATTGGCTCAGGCATTTCAGGCATTGCGTATTGAGGTAAATCAGGAGATGGATGCGTTGAAGGAAATGCTTATGCAGGCTCAGGATGTCTTGGTGTCGGGAGGGCGTTTGTCAGTTATTACGTATCATTCTTTGGAAGATCGTTTGGTTAAGAATTTCTTTAAGACAGGGAATTTCGAAGGGAAGACCGAAAAGGATTTTTATGGAAATGTACTTACTCCATTTAATCTTGTAAACAATAAAGTAATAGTGCCGTCTCAGGAAGAGCAAGAGGTTAATCTCCGTTCACGAAGTGCAAAGTTGAGAATTGCAGAAAAAAAATAATCTTATCAATTCATTTGGATATGAATATCAGTATAAAAAACATAAAAAAGAATATAATGCATGTTCTAAGTGGGACAATTCTTACGGAAGATTTCTTCTTAAAGAATACTCGTTTCATGCTGGTCGTATTCATAATTATGGTGTTTTATATAAGTAACCGGTATAGTTGTATATCCAAATTGGCGGAAATAGAATCTTTGAAAAGGGAATTGAAAGATGCCAAATTCGAATCCCTGAGTATTTCGTCGGAATTAACGGGGTTGAGCCGCCAGGCACAAGTGCGTTCATTAGTCGAAAGAAATGGGTTGGATCTGGATTTTCCATCCGATCCCTCATACAAAGTAGAGCAATAAAGGAAAAGTGTTAATTAGATATGTCTGGGAATAACAATAGTATAAGTCAAAGAAAAAAGAATATCGTAAACCGTTATGGATTGCTGGTGTTTGGATTTTTGGTTGTCTTTATTACTATTTTTGTTTATATAGTTCGCATCATGTTTGTCGAAGGCGAACAGTGGCGGGCATTGGGGATTCAGGAAACTGTAAAAAAAGACAGGGAAATAGCACCCAATAGAGGTAATATATATGCTTATGATGGGCGTCTTTTGGCTACCAGTGAGCCGTTGTATGGCGTATATATGGATTTTATGGCTGATGGTATTCGTGAGGATACTTTGATGAAATATGTAGGCGATCTTTCTGTAGCTTTAGCTCAGAAGTTTCCGGACAGGAATGCTACCCAATATAAAAAAATAATTATGGATGGGTGGAATCTGAGCCGGAAAGAGTTGTCTCAGATAGCTGCAAATAAAGAAAGTGGCTCGAACAAGAAAGTGAAAATCAGAAGCCGGTATGTACGTATTATTAAAAGGGATATAAATTATGTAGAACTGAAAGAGATACGCAAATATCCGTTCTTTAATCAGCGTTCCAATAGATCGGGAATGTTTGTTGAAGAACGTACTATGCGTAAAAAACCTTTTGGAAGGCTGGCAGGACGTACGGTGGGTTCTATCTATAAAGATGTAGCAATGGGAGGCGCCAGTGGTGTCGAATTGAAATATGATTCTCTGCTGCGAGGTAAACCCGGTGTAAAAAGCCGTCAGAAAGTACAAGGACGATGGATTGATATTATAGAAGTTCCGGCAGAAGATGGATGTGATGTTCTTACTACTCTGGATGTCGAAATACAGGATCTTACGGAGCAAGCTCTCTATTCTAAATTAGTGGAAACGGATGCGGAATCCGGCACAGCCATTGTAATGGAAGTTGAAACAGGAGAAATAAAAGCTATTTCTAATCTCGACAGGCAATCGAAGGGTGTATATGCAGAAGGTAATCCGAATGCTTTCTCTTATATGAATGAACCGGGTTCGACTTTTAAGACTATCTCTATGATGGCTGCTTTGGAAGATGGTGTTGTGCGTCCGGAAGATAAATTCCATGTAGGCTCGGGACTCTATCAGTATAAAGGTAAATGGGTGAGAGACCATTACTGGCAAAAAGGACAGGACAGAGGGGATATTACTGTAAATGAGGGGATGTACATTTCTTCTAATATAGTATTGGCTAAAACGATATTGAAAGGATATGAAGATAATCCTACCAAATATGTTCAACGATTACATGATTTCGGGATCACTCGAAAAATAGATTGGGATGTTCCTCTGAAAGGAAAAGAAGGTACAGCTGTAATCCGTTTTCCCAACGATAAATCTTCTCCTTTTTCAAAAACGACTTTGGCTTGGATGTCATTTGGTTATGAAACTCAGATTCCTCCTATATATATATTGATGTTTTATAATGGTATAGCTAATAATGGTAAAATGATAAAACCATTTACAACTAAAGCCTTTATGAAAGATGGTAAAGTGTTGGAAGAATTTGAAACAGAGGTGATAAATCCTTCTCTTTGTTCGGAACGTACTCTGAATGAGATTAAAGCGATGCTTATTGGCGTGGTGAACGAAGGTACAGGAAAAGCAGTGAGAGTAGATGATTTTCAGATTGCCGGAAAAACAGGTACAGCGCAAATCGCTTCCGGTGGTGGATATAGTGGACACTTTGTGTCGTTCTGCGGATATTTTCCTGCTGATAAACCTAAATATACCTGCTTTGTAGGAATCCGTAAGCCGAAAGGGATACCATCGGGAGGAACGATGCCGGGAGGAGTTTTTAAGAAGATTGCAGAAGAAATATTTTCTAAAAATACCTATCTGAAACCTTCGGAGTGTAGGGTAGATTCACTATTGACTAAAGTTCCTTATGCAAAGAGTGGTCTTTCTAACAAGTTGTTAACTGTTTTGACAGAATTGAAAATTCCTTATATAACGAGCGAAATGGATGCCGAATGGGTGCAGACGAATACGCATGATAGTAATATAGAATTACAAAAAAAGACGATACAGGCAGGATTAGTGCCTAATGTACATGGTATGGGTGCAAAAGATGCGCTTTATGCTCTTGAAAAAGCAGGTTTGCGTGTAGTTATACACGGATATGGTAAGGTTTCGAAACAATCTATACCACCAGGCAGCCGTGCTGTGAGAGGATCTCAGGTAACACTGGAAATGAAGTAACTTTTTAAAGTTTGGATTTAATAAAACTTGCAAATCATGGAATTACAAAAACTATTATCAGACATACAAGCCGATATAATAGAAATATCGGGAAATCGCGATATTGATGCTTCAGGGATAACTTCGGATTCCAGAAAAGTTTCAAGAGGTTTTCTGTTCATTGCCTTACAAGGTGTGCAAGTTGACGGAAAGCAATTTATTGATAAAGCAGTCGAGTCCGGTGCAAGTTCGATTTTATATGATGGAGACTTGTCTCAGGACTTCATTTCAAATATAACTTATATAAAGGTCAAAGATGCTGCGGATGCTATCGGAAAAGTTGCTTCGGCATGGTATGGGCATCCATCCCGAAAACTGAAACTGGTTGGAGTGACTGGTACGAACGGAAAAACTACTACAGCTACGCTTCTATATAATATGTTCCGTAGATTAGGATATGGAGCAGGTTTGTTGTCTACGGTTTGTAATTACGTGAATGAAACACAGTATCCGGCAACTCATACAACGCCTGACCCTGTATCGTTAAATGAATTTCTGGCAAAAATGGTAGATGCAGGATGCGAATATGCTTTTATGGAAGTAAGTTCACATGCGATACACCAGAAAAGAATCAGCGGACTGGAATTTGACGGAGGTATTTTTACGAATCTGACACAAGATCATCTCGATTACCATAGTACGATGCAGGAATATCTGAAAGCAAAGAAAGCTTTTTTTGATAATCTTTCTGAATCGGCTTTTGCATTAACTAATGTGGATGACAAAAACGGAATGGTAATGCTCCAGAATACAAAAGCAAAAAAATATACCTATTCCGTGAAGGCTATGGCAGACTTCAAAGCGCGTATTATCGAAAAGCATTTTGATGGTACAGCTATTGAGATTAATGGTCGCGAACTAGAGGTTCAGTTTGTAGGAGTATTTAATGTATACAATCTTTTGGCTGTATATGGAGCTTCTGTATTGCTAGGGCAAGAAATAAATGATGTTTTGGTAGTCTTGAGTACTTTAAAATCTGTCGCAGGTCGATTCCAGACTATTCGTTCCAAGGACGGTTTTACAGCAATTGTCGATTATGCACACACTCCTGATGCTTTAGTGAATGTATTGGAGGCTATTCATGAAGTTTTGGACGGAAGCGGTCGGGTTATAACTGTAGTTGGTTGTGGTGGCAACAGGGATAAAACGAAACGCCCGATTATGGCACAAGAGTCTGTAAAATTGAGCGATCAGGTCATACTTACATCAGATAATCCTCGTTTCGAGGAGCCACAAGCTATAATACAGGATATGGAAGCCGGATTGGATGCTCAGCAATTGAAAAAGACCCTTTCCATCGTCGAAAGAGAACAGGCTATAAAGACGGCTTGTGCTTTGGCAAAACCGGGCGATGTTATACTGATTGCAGGAAAAGGACACGAAGATTATCAGGAAGTGAAGGGTGTGAAACATCATTTCGATGATAAAGAAATTGTAGAGAAAATATTGGGGTTATAAAAGGAAGGAATTTGTTACACAAGAAAAAACAGTTATCAGCTAATGTTATACTATTTATTTAATTATCTCGATACGTTAGATTTTCCCGGAGCGGGAATGTTTAAATATGTTTCATTCAGGTCTGCAATGTCGATTATTCTGGCTCTTCTTATATCTACTGTAATCGGGCGTCGTATTATAGATCGTTTGCAATATCTGCAAATAGGAGAGACTGTTCGTAATTTAGGACTCGAAGGGCAATTAAGTAAAAAGGGAACTCCTACTATGGGGGGCGTAATTATAATAATAGCTATAATCGTTCCTGTTTTATTATTGGCAAAACTGGAAAATATATATATCATCTTGATGTTGATAACTACTCTTTGGTTAGGAACATTAGGATTTTTGGATGATTATATAAAGGTATTCCGAAAAAATAAAGAAGGATTGAGGGGAAAATTCAAGATAATAGCTCAGATAGGTCTGGGGCTTATTGTTGGTTTAACTCTTTATCTGAGTCCTTCTGTTATTGTACGTGAGAATATAGAATTCCGTAATGAAAATAATGTAATCGAAAGTGTAAGCTATGCAGTCGAAGGAGTCAAGTCTACGCAGACAACAATTCCGTTTGTGAAGAATAATAATTTGGATTACGAATCTTTTGTTTCTTTCCTTGGCGATTATTCGGAGCCTGCGGCGTGGATATTGTTTGTCTTTATAGTGATATTTATCGTAACTGCCGTCTCAAATGGTGCAAATCTTACCGACGGTCTGGACGGTCTGGCTGCCGGAAGCTCTGCTATAATAGGGGTTACGCTCGGTATTCTGGCTTATGTGTCGGGACACGTAGAGTTTGCCTCTTATCTGAATATCATGTTTATTCCCGGTAGTGAAGAACTGGTAGTTTATGCAGCAGCATTCATTGGTGCAACTGTCGGATTCTTATGGTATAACGCTTTTCCTGCTCAGGTTTTCATGGGCGATACAGGAAGTTTGACCTTAGGGGGGATAATTGGTGTATTCGCAGTTATTATTCATAAGGAATTATTATTACCAATATTATGTGGGGTGTTCTTTGTAGAAAGCCTTTCGGTAATGATACAGGTATGTTATTTCAAATATACGAAACGTAAATATGGAGAAGGCAAACGCGTATTTAAGATGACGCCTTTGCATCATCATTTCCAGAAAGCAGGCAATGGAGATATAGTTGCAAGAATACAGAAACCATTTAATCCGATACCGGAGTCTAAAATTGTAGTGCGTTTCTGGATTATAGGAATCTTATTGGCAGCGTTGACGCTTATTACATTGAAAATGCGTTAAGTAAATTAGAAAAAGATGAAAAGAATTGTAATACTCGGAGGTGGCGAAAGCGGCGTTGGTTCAGCTATACTGGCTCAGGCAAAAGGATTTGATGTCTTTTTGTCTGATAATGGAGCATTACAGGATAAATATAAAGAGGAACTCGTTGAAAGAGGAGTTTCTTTCGAAGAAAAGGGGCATTCTGAAGAATTAATCCTTTCTGCAGATGAAATAATTAAAAGTCCGGGTATTCCTGATACAGTTTCTTTAATCGTATCTGCTCGGGAAAAGAATATTCCGGTTATATCAGAAATAGAATTTGCAGGAAGATATACCGATGCAAAGAAAATTTGTATAACAGGAAGTAATGGGAAGACTACTACTACAAGCCTTCTTTATCACGTACTAAAATCGGCAGGGCTGAATGTCGGGCTAGGAGGAAATATCGGTAAAAGCTTTGCCCGTCAGGTTGCAGAAGATAGCTATGATTATTATGTATTAGAGTTGAGTAGTTTTCAATTGGATAATATGTATGACTTTAAAGCAGACATTGCTATTCTCCTGAATATTACTCCCGATCATATGGATAGATACGATCATGATATGCAGAAATATGTAAATGCAAAAATGCGTATTATCCAGAATCAGACAGAGAAAGATGCTTTCATATATTGGGCGAATGATCCTTTGATCTTGAAAGAAGTAGAAAAACTCAAGCCTCAATCTCAGCTTTACACATTTGCAGAAAATAGAGAATCTAATATATCGGCTTATACCGAAAACAATCAGATAGTAATACACACACCTAAATCTGAATTTAGAATGGAACAAGATTTATTAGCTTTAACAGGAACTCACAATCTATACAATTCATTGGCTTCGGGTATTGCGGCAAAGCTGCTCGATATATCAGACGAACGTCTGCGCCAGTCATTGAGTGATTTTAAAGGAGTAGAACATCGTTTGGAAAAGGTTGCGATGGTACGTGGAATTCAGTTCGTGAATGACTCCAAGGCAACGAATGTAAATTCGTGCTGGTATGCTTTGAAGAGTATGAAAACCAAAGTAGTACTTATACTGGGAGGAAAAGATAAAGGGAATGATTATACCGAAATAGAAGATTTAGTGAAACAGAAAGTTCATGCTCTTGTCTTTCTAGGGGTGGATAATTCTAAACTTCACAAATTCTTTGATGATAAAATCGAAAATATAGAAGATGCCTCTTCGATGGAAGAAGCGGTAGCTAAGGCATACAAACTGGCAAATGAAGGAGACTCTGTATTGTTATCTCCCTGTTGTGCGAGCTTCGACTTGTTTAAAAGTTATGAAGATCGTGGCGACCAGTTTAAATATTGGGTGAGAAAATTATAGTCAGTTAATAATGATCAGTTGATGCAAATAATTTTTCATTCTTAATTCTTAATTTTTAATTTATAGAATGAACGTCTTTGATAAAATATTCAGGGGAGACCGAACGATATGGTGTATTTTCATAGCGTTGTGTGTCATATCATTGCTGGAAGTTTTTAGTGCTTCCAGTACAATAGTTTACCGTCAGCAGAGTCACTGGGGACCCGTATTGCGGCATGCTGTATTTTTGCTGATAGGTTTTGGTTCCGTGATGTTTTTACAAAGAGTTCAGACTCGTTATCTTTCTGCATTATTATTGGTATTGCCTATATCGTGGCTTCTTCTTGTAGTTACGATGTTTATCGGGGATGATGTCAATGGAGCGCAGCGCTGGCTGGGTATTGGTGCTTTTACGATTCAACCTTCCGAGTTTGCCAAACTCGCATTGGTGGGTTTCGTAGCCTTTTTCTTAAGTAAGTTGAAGAATGACAATGAGTCGTTTATTTTTAAAATGCTTATGGCAGGTATTTTGATTACCTGTGGACTTATTGTTACGGAAAACTTATCTACAGCCTGTTTGTTATTTGTTGTTTGCTACTTAATGATGTTTATCGGACAGATATCGATGAAAAAATTAGGGCTTATAGCTCTATCTGGGGTTGTAGCAGGAGTACTGTTATTCGGAACACTTACATTGATTCCTGATTCTGTTGCGAAGGATTATTTACCGGATCGTTTTGCTACATGGAAAGCCCGTATAGACCGCCATTCATCGCAAGGCGAAGAAACAAGCAGTGGTGCACCTACAGCAGAATATAAAATTACGGACGAAAACTATCAGGTATCCCATGCTAAAATAGCTATTGCTAATGGTAATATAATAGGGCTTCCGGGAAGTGGTACGGAACGGGATTTCCTTCCACAAGCATATTCTGACTTCATATTTGCCATAATTCTCGAAGAAATGGGACTTATTGGAGGGCTAATTACTCTTCTGTTGTATGTGGCTCTGATGGTCAGAGCAGGAATGTTGGCATCCAAGACAGAAAAGCTATTTCCCCGTTTTTTGTTATTAGGATGTTCTTTGATAATTACTGTACAGGCTTTGGCAAATATGGCGGTTGCCGTGAATCTGATTCCGGTTACCGGACAGCCTTTGCCTCTGATAAGTAGGGGAGGGACATCTACAATTATCACTTGTGTATATTTTGGAATTATGCTAGCTTGCTCGAATGCTAAAGAAGATGTACATGAGCCTGTCGATGAAAGTATAGCTAATATTGATTTTAGTAATCCCGAGTCGGTTTATCCTGAAACAGAAACAGTATGAAACCATTGAAAGTTATAATAAGCGGAGGTGGAACAGGAGGGCATATCTTTCCTGCTATCTCTATTGCCAATGCTGTAAAAAGACGTTATCCTGATGCGGAGATTCTTTTCGTGGGGGCAGAAGACCGTATGGAAATGAGCCGTATCCCTGAAGCAGGATATAATATAGTCGGTTTGCCTGTAGCAGGTTTTGACCGTAAGAATCTATTGAAAAATGTAAAGGTGGTGATGAAGCTTTTTAAAAGCTTGTCGAAAGCCAAAAAAGTAATAAAAGATTTTCAGCCTGATGTTGCGATAGGTGTCGGTGGATATGCTAGTGGACCTGTATTGAAAATAGCTTCGAAAAGAGGAATACCTACTTTGCTACAAGAGCAGAATTCTTATGCAGGGGTTACTAATAAGTTGTTGGCTAAACGGGCTGATAGTATTTGTGTTGCCTATGAAGGGATGGAAACATTCTTTCCTCAACAGAAATTGATTTTGACGGGTAATCCTATTCGTCAGGACTTAGAGTCTGATATTTTGAAAGAAGAAGCATATTCATTTTTTAATCTAGATCCGGATAAAAAAACAATATTGGTAATTGGAGGAAGCTTGGGTGCTCTTACTATTAATCAAAGTATTTTGAGTAATCTGAATTTATTAAAAAATTCGAATGTTCAGATTCTTTGGCAGTGTGGGAAAAGATATCATTCTGAATTGGTACTCACTCTTTCCGAAAAAGAAGCAGCAAAAGATATTCATTTATATGATTTTATAAATAGAATGGATTTAGCATATAAAGTCGCAGATTTGGTTATTTCCCGTGCAGGAGCCAGTTCTATTTCAGAGTTGTGTGTGCTCGGAAAGCCATCTATATTGGTTCCGTCTCCGAATGTGGCAGAAGACCATCAGACAAAAAACGCAATGGCATTGGTCAACAAAGATGCAGCTGTAATGATAAAAGATGTGGACGCAGTATCTACATTATTGAAAGCTTCATTAGATTTGGTGGAAGATGAAGATAGGCTTATCCAATTGTCAGACAATGTCAAAAAGATGGCATTAACAGACTCTGCCAATAAGATAGTCGACGAAATAGAGCGATTAGTTGCATTAAATAACAGGTAGAAATAGAACATTAATGACACAAAATTAGCAGATAGCAAGAGAGAATGAATTAAAGAAATCTGTACGATCTGTGTTTTCTGTGTGCCAAAATGTTTTTTAGATTGCAAGAATAGAAAATTTATGCAAAATATAAAGTCAATATATTTTTTAGGAATAGGTGGGATCGGAATGAGTAACCTTGCACGCTATTTTATGTCGAAAGGTATCAAAATTGCAGGTTATGATAAGACTGAGACTGAACTGACTAAAACTTTAGTAAAAGAAGGTGCAGACATTCATTATGAAGATAATGTGAATTTAATACCTGCATACTGTAAAGATAGAACAAGTGCTTTGGTTGTTTTTACACCTGCTGTACCTGCCGAAAATAATGAAGTGAAATATTTTACGGAAAATAATTTCACTATGCAGAAGAGAGCGCAGGTCTTAGGACTTATTACCGAAAATAGTAAGGCTTTGTGTTGTGCTGGAACTCACGGAAAGACAACAACCTCAAGTATGTTGGCTCATATTTTGAATAATTCTCATCTGGGAGTGAATGCCTTTTTAGGAGGGATTCTGAAAAATTATGGGACAAATCTTCTGTTATCGGACAACAGTGAGTATACAGTCGTAGAGGCTGACGAATATGACCGTTCTTTCCATTGGTTACATCCCTATATAGCTCTTGTAACTTCTGTTGACCCCGACCATTTAGACATATACGGAACGGAAGAAGAATATCTTAAAAGCTTCGAGAAGTTTACTTCGTTGATCAGGGCAGGAGGTGCATTGGTGATGAAGCATAATATTCATTTTTCACCTAAGATTGATAAGGATGTAAGGCTTTATACCTATTCTATGGATAGAGGCGATTTTCATGCCAAAAACATCAAGGTCGGAGATGGTACGATTCGTTTCGATTATGTTACTCCGAAAGAAGTCATTGAAAATATAGAACTGGGGGTTCCGGTAAGAATAAATATAGAAAATGCAGTGGGAGCAATGGCTCTGGCATGGCTGAATGGTGCAACAGCACAAGAGTTAAGAAATGGCATGAGGACTTTTCAGGGAGCAAAGCGCCGTTTTGATTTTCTGATAAAAACAAGTAATTTAGTGATGATTGATGATTATGCTCATCATCCGGATGAATTGTCTGCTAGCATTGCGTCTGTGAAAGAACTATATCCTGATAAAAAAGTATTAGGAGTTTTTCAGCCTCATTTGTATACACGTACTCGCGATTTTGCAGATCAATTTGCCAGAAGCCTGTCTTTATTGGATGAACTGATCTTGCTCGATATCTATCCGGCGCGTGAGAAACCTATTGAGGGAGTGACTTCACATATTATTTTTGATAAAGTAACTTGTAAAAAAACTCTTTGCCGTAAGGATGAATTGTTGAATATTCTGAAAGATAAAAAAGATATAGAAGTACTATTAACCATCGGTGCAGGAGATATAGATCAACTTTTGCCGGATATTAAGAATCTTTTAGAGGAACGGTTAGTATAAGTTTATGCTGAAAAAGATATTAGTTATAACCGGACTCTGTTTATTGGGTGGATACCTGATTTTTGCTGCTTTTTTCTTTGAGAAAAAGCCGTTGGAACAGGTATGCAATAATTTTGAGATTGTAGTCGAAAACGATTCTAATGACCGATTTGTTGAAGTTGCAGATTTAGAAAAATTTATTGATAAACAAGGCTTAAATCCTTATGGTAAACAGCTTAAGGAAATAAATACGTACGAAATACAGGATGCTATCCTTTCCAATAAGTTGATTAAGTCGGCTGAAGTATTTATCACTAATAGTGGCGGAATAAGGGCGGTGATTAAAGAACGAATTCCGGTTTTGCGTGTGATGACTTCGAAAGGAGAAAACTATTATATAGATAAAGAGGGGCAGGCAATGCCGGTATCTCATTTAAACACAGTTTATCTGCCAATTGCCACAGGAAATATAAAAGAAGAGTTTGCATGCACCGATTTATATAAATTTGCATTATTTTTGCATAAAGACGAATTCTGGGATGCTCAGATAGAGCAGATTGTTGTTAAAACAGAAACTGATGTCAGTCTTATCTCGAGGGTAGGAGATCATGAAATATTAATGGGGTCTTTGGACGGCTATGAAACTAAGCTGGAAAAATTGAAGACTTTTTATGCTAAGGTGTTACCTGAAACCGGATGGAACAGGTATTCTAAGATTAATTTGAAATATGACAAACAAGTCGTAGGTACAAAACGTTAATTAGACATTATGAGTATCAGTTAGTCTCATAATATCATAATATGGAGCAAAAAATATGGAACAATCGGGATTTGTAGTTGCACTGGACCTTGGTACTTCTAAGATAGTAGGGCTAATGGGAAGAAGAAATGAACAGGGTGTAATATCTATTCTTGCATCCGAATCCATTCCATCAGACAATTGTGTAAAGCACGGAGTCGTTTATAATATAGATGAAGCCGCAGGTAAGATAAAAAAAATAATCAATCTGCTTGAAAATAAATCGGGACGTAAGATCGGTAAAGTATATATTTCGGTCGCGGGAAAATCATTGAGAGCTATTGAGCATACTCTTTCTAAAGATTTAGGTAGTGAAACGGAAATAACTTTTTCTGTTATTGATCAGATGGAACAACAGGCTCGTCAAATAAGACCTGAATTTCTTACAAATTACAGTGTCGTTGCTCCTGAAATATTTCTAGATGGCAGATATGACGAGGATCCGATCGGGAAGAATGCTTCTGTTGTCGAAGGAAGATACCGCCTTATAGTAGGGCGTCCGAACATAAAAAGTAGCTTGACGAAGGTTATTACAGAAAAGAATAATCTCGAAATAGCCGGATTTATTGTAGGGCCTGTAGCTGCAGGTGCAATTGTTCTGGATGAATCGGAAAAACAAGCTGGTTGTGCTTTGATCGATTTTGGAGCAGGAACTACTACGCTGTCTATTTATAAAGAAGGATTGCTTCGTTACATGATAGTTATCCCCTTTGGAGGAAGAACTATTACGAAAGATGTGCAGGAGTTAGGTTTTGTCGATAATGCGGCAGAATCTTATAAAATAAAATACGGTAGGGTAGGTAAGGATAAAAATAAACAAGCTACTACTACCTCCGAAGTGGATGTAAAAGAATTGAATAAAGTAATTCAACTTCGGGAAGAAGAAATTGTACTGAATGTTATTAACCAGATAAAGGAATCCGGTTTTGCTGGAGAATTAGAAGCTGGTATTATAATGACAGGGGGTGCTTGCCAACTAAATGGATTGGCAGAATTTTTGGAGGAAAAGATTCAAATGAAGGTGCGTAAGGGTGCAGCGAAGAGATTGTATATAAACAATGTATCGGATCTTTTGCAGAATCCTGCTTATACTCAATGTTTAGGATTGCTACTCTTTGCTAATGAAAATTGTGAAAGAAAAGAGTACTCAAATACAATTAACTATTTTGATTACAACGGAGCTCCATCTTCGGGTGCAGGTTCGTCAGGTTCCAGAAATCCTAATCAGCAACCTTCTTACAGGAATAGTTATTCGGAAAGAAATGTAGAGAAAGATCCGGAGGAGACAGCTCCGACTTATCGCCGTCCCGAAAGATATTATGAGGAACATCCGGAGCCTCAACAGGAAGAAATCTATGAAAACGAAATAGAAGAAAAGGTAGAAGCTACGCATAAAAGAAGAATTGAGCCGATCAAAGATATACGTGAAAGACCAACAAGGCGCGAAAAGGATAAAAAATCGCCCGGTCTTTTTGATATTTTCGGAAAAATTCAGAACTTGGGTGGAACAATGTTTAAAGATGAAGACTGATTGTCTTTACATTACAGAAACGAAATAAAGTGCAGACCATATGAACAATGATATATTAGATTTTCAATTTCCCCGCCGTACACAAACGATTATTAAAGTAATTGGCGTCGGAGGCGGTGGTGGTAATGCAGTTAACCATATGTACAACGAGGGTATTCATGATGTTTCGTTTGCTCTCTGTAATACAGATAATCAGGCTTTAAGTGAATCTCCTGTAGAGACACGTGTTCAGTTGGGACGTCGTACAACAGAAGGTTTAGGTGCAGGTAACCGTCCGGAAGTAGCCCGTCAGGCTGCCGAAGAAAGCCGGAAAGATATAGAAGAACTCCTGAATGATGGTACCAAGATGGTGTTTATCACTGCCGGTATGGGAGGAGGCACAGGAACAGGTGCAGCACCTGTTGTTGCCCGTATTGCCAAAGATATGGGAATCCTGACTGTCGGTATTGTTACCATACCTTTCGTATTCGAAGGTCGTAAAAAGATCATTCAGGCACTTCGCGGAGTGGAGGATATTGCAAAAAATGTAGATGCACTATTAGTAATAAATAATGAGCGTCTGATAGATATATATTCTGACCTGACAATTCCGAATGCTTTTGCGAAAGCAGATGATACTTTAGCTATTGCAGCCAAAGGGATTGCTGAGATCATTACTGTACACGGACACATTAATCTTGACTTTGCCGATGTGAAAACTATCCTTAAGGATGGAGGAGTTGCGATTATGAGTAGTGGTTCGGGCGAAGGTGAATATCGTGTCGATGAGGCTATTAAAAATGCTCTTCATTCTCCGTTATTGAATAATAACGATGTATTTGATGCTAAGAAAATTCTTTTCAATATCTATGCAGGAGAAGATCATCCGCTTATTGTGGAAGAGATGGAAGCTGTTGCTGACTTTATGAAGCGTTTTGGACCTGAAATAGAAGTAATCTGGGGTACAGCTACAGAGAAAGATTTAGGAGATAAAATAAAGATAACTCTCTTGGCAACCGGATTTGGTATGTCAAGTATTCCGGGTATTGATGAACACATTCAGGAATTATCGGAAGAGGAACAGCGCGAAGAGGAAGAACGCATGAGACAAGAGGAAGATGAGAAACGCCGGATCAATGCTATGATTGAACAACATTATGGAAAAGATGGCGTTAAGACGATGGAAACCCGTTCATTTTTTGCTCCTCGTCCACTGATCCTTTCGACAGAAGAGTTAGATGATGATAAGATAGTAGAAGCATTAGAAAATACTCCGGTATTTAAGCGGGATGAGAAATTCAACCCGAATGATTATAAGCCGGATACTAAAAAACCGACAGACTTGTTTAATTAATCGATATAAGATTTACTATGGATTTGTTTGAAAAAGTAAGCGAAGATATTAAAGACGCAATGCGTGCTAAAGATAAAGTGAGATTGGAAGCACTGCGCGGAGTAAAAAAAGAGTTTCTTGAAGCTAAGACTGCTAAGGGCGGAGATGGTGAATTGGCAGATGATGTTGCAACAAAGATTTTACAAAAGATGGTGAAGCAACGCAAAGAAAGTGCTGAAATATACAAGACTCAAGGACGCGAAGACCTGGCTGAGAAAGAGCTTGAAGAAGCTGGTGTTATCGAGGCATATCTTCCGAAACAATTGACACAGGAAGAGTTGGATGCTAAATTGAAAGAGATAATAACAAAAGTAGGAGCAAGTTCGCCTGCCGATATGGGTAAAGTGATGGGAGTTGCTTCGAAAGAGCTGGCAGGCTTGGCTGCAGGCAAAGCAATATCGGATACAGTGAAGAAGCTTTTGTCATAAAGTGATTGCATATATAAATGGGGAAAAGACAGGTTCTATGGGGCTTGTCTTTTTCTTTATTATGAAGTTTTATATATTTTAGAGAAACTTTCGTCTTTACAAAACTGTTTTTTATCTAAATGTTTATGTATGAAGATATTTATTACGGGAGGTACAGGATTAATTGGTAGGGCTTTGATACCTCTTTTAAATGAGAGAGGTCATAATGTAACTGTTCTTACTAGAAATGTAGCTAAGGCAGAACGGAAACTAGGAAACATCGTAAAGTTCTATACTTCTCTGGATGCTCAAAACTCTTTGGATGAATATGATGCTGTGATTAACTTAGCCGGAGAGTCCATGGCTAGTAGAAGATGGACAAAAAGGCAAAAGCAACGATTATGTGAAAGCAGATGGAGTATTACTCATAAGCTATCTGAACTTATTCTAAATGGAGAAAATCCACCTCATGTGTTTATTTCCGGTTCGGCAATTGGGTATTATGGAGCACAAAATGATACGTTATTGACGGAAGATAGTGCCCCTAACAATGGACTAACTCATCAGTTATGTAAGAAGTGGGAAGCTTTGGCTCTAAATGCAGAAAGTGAAAAAACTCGTGTATGTTTATTACGCACAGGGATTGTGCTGTCATCTAAGGGTGGGATGTTACCTAAAATGACTTTTCCTTTCAAGATTGGACTTGGGGCAGTTCTAGGAACAGGAGCACAATATATATCATGGATACATATCGATGATATGGTAAATGCAATAATCCGGCTTCTGGAAAATCCTGATGCCAAAGGTGCTTTCAATATGACTTCTCCGAATCCTGCCACAAATAGAGATTTCTCTAAAACCTTAGCAAAGGTGTTGAAACGTCCATGCTTGTTTAGGATTCCATCTGTTATTGTTAAGCTGATATTAGGTGAGATGTCTACTCTTGTTCTTGACGGACAAAGAGCAATTCCTCTTAAATTAGAAGAATCAGGCTTTAACTTTGGTTATCCGGATTTGAAAAAAGCTTTACAAGATGTAATATAATAAACCTTCTCTTTTTGTTTCGGATAGGGTAGATTCTTATTGATAAAAAAACACATTACTTTCTGTGAATAAGAAAATAATGTGTTGTAATTTATTTATTTTGAATGGCTTTTAGGCTTCGTCCCCAAACTCCATCAGATATGCCTTTATGAATTCATCGATATCTCCGTCCATAACAGCATTCACATTTGATGTCTGGTAATTTGTTCGGTGGTCTTTTACACGACGGTCATCAAAAACATAGCTTCTTATTTGTGAACCCCATTCTATTTTTTTCTTTCCGGCTTCTACTTGGGATTGTAAACGTCTTCTTTTTTCTAACTCTATTTCATAAAGTTGAGATTTTAAAAGGCGCATTGCATTATCCTTATTCCCGAATTGTGAGCGGCTTTCGGTGTTTTCAATAACTATCTCTTTATCTTCTCCGGTCTCTTCGTCTTTGTATTTATAGTGAAGACGAACCCCCGTTTCTACTTTATTTACGTTCTGTCCACCTGCACCGCTCGATCGGAAAGTATCCCATGTTATATCTGATGGATTTACTTCAATCTCGATCGAATCATCCACTAAGGGAACAATGAAAACAGAGGCAAATGAAGTCATACGCTTTCCTTGTGCATTGAAAGGTGAAACACGGACTAAACGGTGAACTCCATTCTCGGATTTAAGATATCCATAAGCAAATTCACCTTCTACCTGCATAGTTGCAGTTTTGATTCCTGCTTCATCTCCATCTTGCCAGTTGGTGATTGTTACTTTGTATCCTTTCGATTCGCACCAACGCTGATACATGCGGAAAAGCATCGATGACCAGTCTTGTCCTTCGGTACCACCAGCACCACTATTGATCTTAAGAACAGCCCCTAGCTTGTCCTCTTCGCGGCGAAGCATATTCTTTAGCTCAAGGTTCTCTAGTATATGGATTGCGTTCGCATAGGCTGTATCTACTTCTTCTTCGGTAGTTATTTCTTCCTTAAGGAAATCGAAAGATAGCTGTAGTTCTTCTATTGCAGCTTTTACTTCATTATATCCGTTGATCCAACCTTTAATTTCCCTGATTTTTTTCATCTGCTCTTCGGCAGCTTTATTATCAGTCCAGAAGGCCGGGTCTTGTGTTCTTATTTCTTCTTCTTCGAGTTGTATAGTCTTTGCATCGATGTCAAAGGTACCCCCTCAGCGCTTGCTCGCGCTCCAACACATCTTTTAGTTGGTCTGTAGTTATCATATGATTATATATTAATTTAATTCTTTAATAAGAGTGTGCAAATTTAGATAAAATTTTTGCTAATACATAATCTACGAGTTTAGTCCAGGTTATTGCAAGAACAAATGTTATTGCAAATGCAATGAAATCCATGTATTCGTCTATACCGAGGAATACCAATGAGTTTCTAACTCTTTCATGAAAAATGAATAGGGTTAGTGAATAAGTCCCGCATAGCGTAAGAATAGGAAAACGATATTTGGGAAGTAAAGAAAATATATAACAATATAATAAACATAAAGGTGGTACAACTATTGGCATAAAAAATAATGAATAAGTCATATACGTTGTGAAATGAAAGAGACTTAAGTAAGTTAAAGTAGTTGTGCCTATAATAAGAGCAGATATAGCAAAAACGATCTTTGGAGTACTTAACTTAGTATTTGGATTATTTTTTATATAATCGGCAATCCAAAAGCCTGCTATATAGGTTGGTATGCGTAATATCAGTAATTGAATATGGAATAGATCGAGATGACTCTTATAGTGTATTCCAGTTAAACTGAGGGCATAGAAAAATATGATGACGGATATTGAAGTAATGTTTTTATTTTTCTTGAATAATTTATAGAATAAGGGAGATAGCGCATATATAGCTAATATGGAAGGTATATACCAATCATAAAGTTTAATGATATTTTTTTCTACCCAAAAGTTGATGGTAAGAATGTTTCTTATTACAGTGCCTATATCCCATATATTAAGCGAATATAAAGATAATGAGTAGATTGCTACTATTGGGATATAATAAGGTAAGATACGTAATATCCTGTTTTTGTAATATGTTTTTAAGGAAGAGTTTTTGCTTAATGAATAGTATATACCAAATCCGGATACGAACATAAAGATATCTACACCAACATAACCCGTCTGTTTTATGATGTTGAGTAATGGATATGCACTTACATCCAAATAGGAATGGAAAAACATTACCCATAAAATTGCAATACCCATTAATTGAGTCCGATATTTACTAATTAAGTCTAGATACATAGGTTTCCTTGTATTATAAGTATAATCTAATAAGGTTAAAAAAACTGTCTTTTATGCTGAATACACTTTGGGCTGGATAGTCTTTGCCAATATAAAATCTACAAATTTGGGCCAACTTATAGCTAAAGCGAATGTGATAATAAAGGCTATAATATCTTTATACTCAATTATATTATTTAGTGTTAAGATATTTAAAACCCTTTCGTGAAATATGTATAGAGTAAGAGAATAGGTTCCACATAGAGTAAGTATAGGAAACTTAAACTTAGGGAGTAAAGAAAATAAGTATGAATATATTAGGCAAAAAGGAATAACTGCAAGACCAATTCCATATAAGAAGTATATAACATATGAGTCCTGATGGAATATACCTAGGTATGCTATAAAACTGAATCCTGCTATTAAAGCCAGTATAGCTATTGTTTTCTGTAGAAGTGATAATTTAGTATTTTGATTATTTTTTACATAATCGGCGATCCAGAATCCTGCTATGTAGATTGGAACACGCATAACAACTAATCCTAAATAAGTATATTTAGTACCTATTATGAAAAAGTTAATAATATAAAAGATTCCTATTGTGACTATGGTAGTTAAGTTTTTCTTCTTCTTGAAGAACTTATAGAACAAAGGGGATAATGCATATATTACTATAATAGCGGGAACATACCAGTCGAAGATATGGCTGTAGTCTGCTCCAAGCCAGTAATTAATAGTAAGTACATTTTTAATTACAGTGTCAACTCCCCATATGTTTTGAGAGTATTGAAACAGGGAATATAATAATACAATAGGTGTGTAATAGGGGATTATACGTAATATTCTGTTTTTGTAGTAAGTCTTTAAAGAACTATTCTTGCTTAATGAATAGTATATGCCAAATCCGGAGACAAACATGAAAATATCTACCCCCATGGGGCCGCTCCATTTGATTGCTGATAAAAAATTTGAAGAACTTACGTCTATATGGGAGTGGCAAAACATCACCCAAAGAATAGCGAGCCCCATTAATTGGGTTCGATATTTACTAATTAATGCTAAATCCATTTTTCCTTCTCTCTTGTTTACAAAAATAGAGAGAATTTAATAAAAACTATATTTTTTTATATAAAAAATGTAGTTTTTATACATATAGATTATGCAATGTAAATTTGTTCTATTCTTCTTCTTGTTTTTGGAGCT
This sequence comes from Dysgonomonas sp., assembly GCA_032477055.1. GTDB lineage: Bacteria > Bacteroidota > Bacteroidia > Bacteroidales > Dysgonomonadaceae > Dysgonomonas_A. The sequence continues at coordinate 106,807 of JAWDXP010000001.1, forward strand.
ATTTTATTGTTGAAATATAGTCTTTAAGAAATGCAGGGATATAAAAAGTATCATTTTTATCGATATATACTGTTACAGAACCTAAGTCGATGGCTTTGTTATTTATATAGGCAATGGATTTGAAGGCTGGAACTTTCAAAATATTCTTCCCTTTCTTCACAACGAGGGTCGGAAAGTCTGTAGATTTATCTATGGAATAATTTAGTCCTTCAAATACCTCCTTATGTTTAGCAAAAATTGATTGCGTGAGTTCAGATAATGGCTTGGTTAGACCTACTACATCAGAAAGGTAATTGTTAATCTGAATATTTGTATTCATTCCTGTTGGTATGTCTCCTTGAGGGTGATAAGCTGCAAGAAAGACTTCTTCACCTGTGTGTCCACCTGTTGTGAATCCGAAATAAGTTCTTTTATTCATTATATCGATCAATGTTGCTGTCATATTAGGACTATCACTGACTTTCATGTAATTACTTTCATGATAGTTTTTCGATTTCATTAATTGATCAAACTCTTCATCTGTAATATCGATATCCGTATATTCTTTAATGATCCCTTTGATTTGTTCGGGCTTGTGTTGAAGTAGTATTTTTTCCAGCCCTTCTGCAGTCTTTTTGTATTTTGATACATTCGCGAAAAGTTTGTGGATACTTGCTTTATCGTAACTTTTTAAATCGCGTCGCCCTATTGTGAAGCCACTATTTCCATGATCGGGAAGTATAATTATTGCTGTTTCGCCGTCTTTCTTGGCAAATTCTAAAGCTGCTCCTACCGCTTTGTCGAAAGCTAAAAACTCGGTAATACAACCTACTGCATCGTTGGCATGTGCTACCCAGTCGACTTTGCTACCTTCTACCATCAGGAAAAATCCATTATCATTCTGAGATAGAAGTTCAATTGCTTTTTTTGTCATTTCTTCTAAAGATGGAACTTTTGCGGGGTCTCTGTCTAAATCGTAAGGCAAATCCATATCGGCAAAAAGCGCCCATGCTTTACCGGACTTGTGATTACGGAAAGCATTTATGTCATTTTGTATGAGGGTTGTTTCGTATGTTTTGAAATGTTCTTTTATATCATCGGTTAGTATTTTATTTCCTCCTCCAAATACTACATCCAGATGATTGTATGCCATTTGCGATGCTATATATTTGTACTCGCCTCTTTTATGATAATGTGCCGAACAGTCGGCAGGAGTAGCATGAGGAAATTCGACAGTGACAACTAGTCCGGTAGATTTTCCTTTTTCTATTCGTGCAGCTTCCAAAATTGTAGCTAATGGCTGATATGCTTTGGTAGGGTCTACATATATCAGGTCATTATCCGGATCGGCAGGTGGATAGATAGCCACATTTCCTGTTTGCTGTGGCATACCGGTCATATATGCTGAGGTTGTAGGTGCAGAATCTCCGATAGGAGCATTTGATGAAAAGGTTTTCACTGTTCCGCAAATATATGGATCTATGTTTAAGTTTTCTCCGCCCAATTTGTTGTAAATCTGATACCATCTGGCAGCAGAAACGACTCCCATAGATGTGCCATCAGGAATCATTAGTATTACGTTTTTGACGGGTTTTACTGGTTTATGATATTGTTGTGCCCATATGGTAGAGTATGAAATAATCAGAAATAATGCTAAAAATATTTTTTTCATAATGCTTATCTTATACGTTTCCTGAACACAAAGGTATATTTTTATATCTACTTTGCAGGTAAGTTTTTGGCAAGAATTTTGTTAATATAAACACGAAAATAAATGTGTATCTTTGTTTTGGTATTAAGAATATGGAGAATAAAAATATGTCACAAAATAAGCCGCTGATATTTGTCACAAATGATGATGGATATCAAGCAAAAGGTATAAAGTCGTTAGTTAATTCTTTAGTTGGTTTGGGAGAAATTGTTGTGGTTGCGCCAGATGGTCCTCGTTCGGGTATGTCGAGTGCTATTACATCTATAGCCCCTATTCGTTATCAGTTGGTAAAAAAGGATGTTGAAAAAGATATAACTATTTATTCCTGTACGGGTACTCCTGTCGATTGTGTAAAATTGGGAATAAGTGAAATAATTGGACGTAAGCCCGATTTATTGGTTTCGGGTATCAATCATGGTTCGAATGCATCTATATGTGTTCTTTATTCGGGTACTATGGGAGCTGCTATTGAAGGTGCATTATTTAAAGTTCCTTCTATCGGATATTCGTTGTTAGACCATGATCAGAATGCAGATTTCACTCATACATCGCCTATCGTGAGAGAATTAAGTAATAAAATACTTAAAACAGGACTACCTCTGGGTGTTTGCTTAAATGTAAATATCCCTCACGCAAAAGATGAACTGAAAGGAGTAAAAGTCTGTAAGCAGGCTACAGGACAGTGGGTGAAGGAGTTCAAGAAATCGAAAGATGGTGCTAATAAAGATATCTACTGGCTTACAGGATATTTTCAGAATGACGACTTATACGATAAAGAGACGGACGAATGGGCACTTGCAAATGGCTATGCCTCTATTGTCCCTATCAATGTGGATATGACTGCGGAGGCTCATGTCGAGAAAATGAAATCTCTTGAAAATATATTGGTAAATCAGGTTATATGAAATATTTTCTAGTTGCGGGAGAGGCTTCGGGCGATTTGCATGCGTCTAATCTGATGGCAGCATTGAAGGCTCAGGACAAAGATGCGGATTTTCGTTTCTTTGGCGGAGACTTGATGCAGGCTCAGGGAGGCAAAATGCTAAAGCATTATCGTGAATTGGCTTTTATGGGATTTATTCCTGTATTGCTCAATTTGCGGACTATCTTACGCAATATGAAAATGTGTCAACAGGCTATCATTGAGTATCAGCCCGATGTGGTAATATTGATCGATTATCCAGGGTTTAACTTGAAGATAGCTAAATATATAAAACAAAATACGTCGATACCTGTCTATTATTATATTTCTCCCAAAGTTTGGGCATGGAAAGAGTATCGAGTAAAATCTTTCAAGAAGTATGTAGATGAAATGCTCTGCATACTGCCTTTTGAGATTGATTTTTTCGAGAAGCATAATTATCATGTAGATTATGTAGGTAATCCGACAGTAGATGCGGTCTCGGATTATCAAGAAAAAAATAAAGCAGATACAAAGGATTTGTTTATAAAAGAAAATTCTTTGGAGGATAAACCTATTATAGCCCTTTTGGCTGGAAGCCGTAAACAGGAGATAAAAGATAATTTACCTCCAATGTTGGAGGCTATTAAGGATATAACTGGTTATCAGGCAATAATTGCAGGAGCTCCGGGTATAGACCCCGATTACTATAAGGAGTATATCGGAAATCATAGTTGCAATATTGTTTTTAATCAGACCTATAGATTACTTAATTACTCTGAGGTGGCACTCGTAACATCGGGTACAGCTACACTTGAAACGGCTTTGTTCAGAGTTCCGCAGGTTGTTTGTTACAAAACGCCCGTTCCTCATTTGGCTTATTGGGCATATAAAAATATTCTTCATACGAAATATATCTCTCTTGTGAACTTAATTGCAGGAGAAGAGGTTGTAAAAGAACTGTTTGCAAAATTCTTTTCTATAGCAAATATCAGAAAAGAGACTGACAGACTACTGAATGATAAAGCCTATCGCTATAATATGCTTGACAATTATGAGAATATAATAAGGATACTGGGAGCACCAGGAGCATCGAATAAGGCATCCACAATAATTATAAAGAAGCTACGCAATGGAACTGCGCACTGTTAATGTAACCCGATATATAATGCCTCTGCGGGAAGGAGGATCTTTACCTGCTTTGGCGGAAGCCGACGATGATTTCAAATATGTCGTGAAGTTCAGAGGTTCAGGTCACGGAACAAAAGTTCTTGTTTCTGAGTTGATCGGAGGGCTTATTGCCCAGACATTAGGCTTTAAAGTTCCGGAAATTGTGTTTCTGAATCTGGATGAAGCTTTCGGACGTACCGAAGGGGATGAGGAGATACAAGATCTGTTGCAGGCAAGCAGGGGGCTCAATATGGGATATCATTTTCTTTCGGGTGCGCTAACCTTCGATCCAGTCGTTACGCAAGTCGATTGCGCACTGGCTTCGGAAATTGTTTGGATGGATTCATTATTAACGAATGTAGACCGGACAAACAGGAATACGAATATGCTGATGTGGCACAAAGAATTGTGGTTGATAGATTTCGGAGCATCACTTTATTTTCAGCATTCATGGGTGAATTGGGAAAAATATGCAGTAAGCCCTTTTTCTCAAATAAAAGATCATGTACTCCTGCCTCGGGCGTCTCAGATAGAAGAAGCAGATAAAAAATTAAAGGAGATATTGACACCGGATAAGGTGAGGGAGATCGTAAATCTTATTCCTGATGATTGGTTGAATTGGAATACAGAGGAAGAAACGCCGCAAGATTTGCGGGATGTATATATTCAGTTCCTTACCGAGAGATTAGCTCATTCTGATATTTTTGTAAAAGAAATTCTAAATGCAAGGAAAGCACTTATATGAGTATGCAGTGATTCGTGTCTTACCCAGAGTGGAGCGCGAGGAGTTTATAAATGTAGGGATCATTATGTTTTCTAAGAGAGCAAAATATATTAGAGCCCGTTACCGGTTAGACGAAAATAAACTTCGGCTATTTTCTACCGAATTGGATATGGATTCGTTGTATGCAAACCTGAATGTATTTGATAAAATCTGTTCGGGTAATAAGGAGGGCGGTAATATAGCGGAATTGGATATTCCTGAACGATTCAGGTGGCTGACTGCTGTGAGAAGTACATCTATTCAAACTTCCCGACCTCATTCGGGATTTTCTTCGGATTTGGATAAAACTTTCGATGATTTGTTCGAAGAATTGGTATTATAGAAGAGCCATATTCTTCGGCTCAACTATTTCTTGTCCTTATCCAATTCTTGTTGATATACCTTAGGCAGTAGAATTGCAGAGTATAGAGTGAGGAATGCAGCTATTAGCATCAGTACGACCCATTCGTTTCGACGGACATACATCAGGTAAGTACTCATTACCATAAAAATAATACCAAATATCTTGATGTTATATAGCCTTTTCCCTCTCAGGCTTTTCCCGGGGTAGGGAGTAAGAAAGGTTGTAATGGTAAATCCTACTACACCAATTATCATTATAAAGGAAGCGACAAGAGGATTGAATAGATAAACGCACGCAGCGATTAGAATTAAAATAGCAGAAGCCTTGAAAACAAAATCTTTCTTTTTATCGTCTAGTAATTTTCCCATTCTGTTATTTATTCTTCAATAATAAACACTTCCTCGTTTTCCCTTTTCATTTTATAATTCTCACGGGCAAACTTCTCGATATTGTCTTTGTCGGAATTGAGTTCTTCTATCTTCTTTTTATCTTCTTCTGTCTTTTCCCTGTAATATTCTATCTGACCTTTCAGATCATGTATTTCCAGATCATAATTTATACGCGTAAAAATATTGCTGTCGCTAATGATAAAAGCACAAACAAGAATGACAAGAATAACAGCGAGTTGCACTTTGGTGAACCTGCTAAGAATGTATTTGTATATTTTTTTGAGTATTTCCATCAGACTCTGCAAGATATGATATACAAATATAGCTATATTTAGTAAGAAGGAAGTTAATGTTTGCGTTTTTTAGAGAATGGAAATTAAAAAGTATAATTTTGTAGGTGATATAAAGATTGGTTATGCCGGCTATACAAGATAATATACTCATTAAATATAAATCTTACCTATTGCTTGAGAAAGGGTTATCTGCTAATTCTGTAGAAGCTTATATGGATGATGTGAATAAACTTGTCCGATATTTTGATACGGAAAACCTCAAGGTTACGGAGATTACACTGGATCATCTGCAACAATTTGTTGCCCAACTTTATGATCTGGGTATCAATGCCCGCTCTGTCGCTCGTGTACTATCAGGAGTAAGGTCTTTTTTTAACTATCTTATACTGGATGGATATATACAGAATGATCCGACAGAATTGCTTGAGACTCCTAAGATCGGGCTGAAACTTCCTGTTGTTTTATCTTTACAGGAAATTGAAGACCTGATAAAATCAATTGATGTTTCTACAAAAGAAGGACAACGCAATAGAACCATTATTGAAGTATTATATAGTTGTGGGCTTCGTGTTTCTGAACTTATCGGTTTGAAGTTTTCTGATATGTTCTTAGACGAGGGATTTTTGCGTATAGAGGGAAAGGGTGGAAAACAGCGGCTTGTGCCTATTTCACATACAGCCATCAAAGAGATTAATAAATACCTGATGGACAGAAAGCAGATGGAAGTGAAGAAGGGTTCTGAAAACTACGTGTTTCTGAGTAAAAGAGGGACTCCTATTTCACGAATTATGATCTTTCATTTCATAAAAGAGTATGCTGCGAAGGAGGGAATCAAGAAAAATATCAGTCCTCATACTTTCAGGCATTCTTTTGCGACTCACCTGTTGGAAGGAGGAGCGAACATCAGGGCTATTCAGCAGATGTTAGGTCATGAGAAAATAACTACCACAGAGATATATACCCATATGGATAGGGAGTATCTGCGTCAGGAAATTATTGAACACCACCCCCGAAATATGGATAAAAGAAACACTTTGAAATAAAAAGAAAGAAATTGAAAGAAAATATGTAACTAAAATTTGAAATGTATGTAGATAATTTCTAATTTTGGGGCGATCAAATAAATAACATTTATTTACGGAATGGTAAAAAGATACAAAGCACATCCCTGGCATGGGATTAGTTTGGGGAATAAAGTGCCTGAAGTTGTCAGGACATTTATCGAAATAGTACCTACTGATACTGTAAAATATGAAATAGACAAGAATACCGGTTATCTCTGTATAGACCGACCACAGAAATATTCGAATATTATTCCTGCATTATACGGTTTCCTTCCGCAGACATTGAGTGGAGCCAGAGTTGCAGAATTGAGTAATGTGAGGCTGGGTAGGCAGGATATCGTAGGAGATAATGACCCGGTAGATATATGTGTGCTTACGGAAAAAGACATAACGCATGGTGATATTATAGTAAATGCACGCCCGATTGGTGGATTTCGCCTGATAGATCACGGACAGGCCGACGATAAACTGATTGCAGTTCTGGATAATGATGCTATTTATAGTGCTTACAATGATATAAGTGACGTTCCCCGTCCGGTAATAGAACGATTGAAGCATTACTTTACGACTTATAAGGATATTCCGGGACAAACAGAGAAGAAATGTCAACTAACACATGTGTATGATGTGGAAATGGCTTATGAAGTAATACGCCGTTCGATAGAAGATTACAATGAAAAATTTGATGTTTGTAGTTTAGGATAGGTTTGTGTACTGATATAAAGAATAAAAAGCTTGTCGATTATCGACAAGCTTTGCTATTTTATTATTGTTTGTTGAAATAATATAGAAGAATCACTGTTGCTTCCAGTGCACTCTTCGGAGAATCTTTTATTTCAATAGTTGTTTTTAGTTCTGCTTTTGCAATGCCCATCAAGTTGGTCAGAGACGTAAGATGCAATCTTAATCTAATTTCACTGTCTACTACTACAGCCTGATTAAATTTAAGTTTTTCTATCCCATAATTAACGAGCATTTTCAGGTTTCTCACTTCAATAATTTCATCTAAGAAATGTGGAAGTAAAGACACTGTAAGGTAACCATGCGCAATGGTATTCTTAAAAGTACTTTCTACTTTAGCTCTTTCCGGATCGGTATGTATCCATTGGTGGTCTAATGTCGCATCAGCAAAAAGATTGATACGATCTTGTGTAATTTTCAGGTATTCCGAAACACCTAATTCTTTTCCGGCGTACGCTTCGAATTCTTGAAGAGAATTGATAATAATTTTACTCATATCTGATACATTTATGTTATAAACTTTCTCAACTATATAATATTTGCTGCTAAGAACTTACGTATAAGCTCTGTAGACTCGCCTCTTCTCTCAATGTAACTTTCGACTTGCTCTTCCGATATCTGCCCCACATTAAAATACTTCGACTGGGGATGAGCAAAGATTAGTCCGCTGACCGATGCATTAGGTATCATGACACCATTCTCAGTTAATTCTACACCTATTTCTTTAGACTGTAACAGATCATTGTTTAGCAAAAAGTTAATAGATTGATCGGGAATAGAAGGATAACCCACGGCAGGACGTATCCCTTGATATTTGAGAGTAAACATCTCTTCTGCCGTCAAATTTTCTTCAACGGAGAAGCCCCAGTATTCTTTTCTGATTTTAGCATGCAGGTATTCTGTTGCCGCTTCAGCCAAACGATCTAATACCGATTTGAGAAGCAATACATTATATTCATCTCCGTGACGTTCATAGTCACTCATCAATTCGTTTGCTCCTACGCCTGCGGTTACCGTGAAGCCTCCAACGTAATCTATTGCTCCCTCTGTTTTAGGACGAACGAAATCACACAATGATAAGTATTGGTCTTTTTCATTCTTTTTCTGCTGACGCAGCATCGGGAACTTGATGTTGTTTATATAAACAGATTCATTCTCTGTATAAGCCTCAAATATCCCGTAAACAGCTTTTATGTATTCAGCCTTGTCGTATACAAGCTTATCGAGCATTTTGCGTGCATCACGATATAGCTTCATTCCCTCTTCTGCCTTTTCCCTTTCATTCTCGGGAAAAGAGTTCAGCCATGATGCGCTGCAAGACGGACAATCATCGATATGTTGTACGGTATGATATCTTGCCGAAAGATTCCATGAATGGAAAAAGAATTTCCAGTCTATGTAAGGGATAATATCTTCTATCGGGATGTGTGAAATAACTTGTCTGCTTTTTTTATTGGGTTGAGGAGCTGTATAATTGTTCCAATCGATTTTTAAAGATTTATCAATAGCTTCTTTAAGAGGGACAAGTTCTACTTTTCTGTCTCCTGCCGAATCCCTTAATCCCTGATATTCGGATTTAACTCCCTGAATATATTCTTTCCTAAAATTAGGGTTGATGAGGCTTGCCACTGCCGCAGGTGCTTGTGAAGCGTCTTTTACATACACAACAGAACCATTGTTGTATTTAGGGTCTATCTTAATCGCTGTATGTAACTTCGAGGTCGTTGCCCCTCCGATTAAAAGTGGAATAGAGAAACCTGCTTTCTCCATTTCATGTGCTACGATGCTCATTTCTTCCAACGAAGGCGTGATCAATCCGCTAAGGCACAGGATGTCAGGTTGTTCTTCTTTTACTTTCTGTATGATCACTTCGGGCGGAACCATTACACCAAGGTCAATAACCTCGTAATTGTTACAAGCCAGAATAATGGATACAATATTCTTTCCTATATCGTGTACGTCACCTTTTACTGTAGCTATTACCAGTTTTCCGGCACTGTTGGATGCTCCTTTGTCTTTCTGGGCTTCTAATGTAGGTTGCAGAATTGCTACTGCACGTTTCATTGTACGTGCAGTTTTTACCACTTGGGGAAGGAACATTTTTCCCGAACCAAATAGCTCTCCCACTTTGTTCATTCCTGCCATTAGTGGCTTATCTATGATGTCAACAGCTTTAGGATATATTTGTAATGCTTCTTGCAAATCTTCTTCCAGATAATCTCCGATACCTTTTACCAATGCATACTCAATTCGCTTTTCTAAAGAAAATGAGCGCCATTCTTCAACCTTCTGCTCCGATTGATTCGATTTTTCATCTTTGATCTTTTCGGCGTATTCAATTAATTCGTCGGTAGCCTCTTCGCGTTTGTTGAAAATAACATCTTCTACCAAGTTACGTAAATCGGTAGGTATATCTTCATAAAGCACAGCTTCTCCCGCATTCACGATCCCCATATCCATTCCTTTCTGTATAGCATGATATAGGAATACAGAGTGCATTACTTCGCGTACATAGTTGTTACCACGGAAAGAGAACGAAAGGTTACTGATTCCTCCACTGATTTTTGCATGAGGAAGGTTCTTCTTTATCCATTCTATCGTTTTCAGGAAGTCTACAGCATAGTTTCTGTGTTCTTCTATCCCTGTGGCTATAGCCAATACATTCGGGTCGAAAATAATATCTTTTGGGTTGAAACCATCATTTACAAGTAATTTGTAGGCACGTCCACAGATTTCTATTCTGCGTTCGAAAGTATCGGCTTGACCTGTTTCGTCAAAAGCCATTATGATGACAGCTGCTCCGTATTGGTGTACTAATCTTGCGTGGCGAAGAAATTCTTCTTCTCCACCTTTCAGGGATATAGAATTTACTATAGCTTTTCCCTGCAAACATTTCAATCCGGCTTCAAGAACTTCCCATTTAGAAGAGTCTACCATCACCGGAACTCGCGAAACATCGGGATCGGAGGATATTAGATTGAGGAAGTTTGTCATTTCCCTTACTCCATCCAGTAGGCCTTCGTCCATATTTACGTCTATGATTTGTGCACCATCTTCTACCTGTTTATGGGCAATGGTGAGGGCTTCCTCGTAATTTTGCTCTTTGATCAGGCGCAAAAACTTACGAGAACCTGCTACATTACATCTTTCTCCTATATTGATGAAATTGATTTCAGGTTTAGCTTCCAATAGCTCTAGTCCCGATAGCCACATATATTGAGGCTTGTCGGCAGGTTTGTGGGGTGTTGCCCCTTCCACCAGCTTTACATATTGGGCTATATGTTCGGGAGTTGTACCACAACAACCTCCCAGAATGTTTACTAATCCTTCGCCGATATATTCTTTGAGTTGTCCTGCCATGATTTCGGGTGTCTCATCATATTCCCCAAATTGGTTAGGCAGCCCGGCATTAGGATATGCAGAAATGTAAGATGGAGCCATTTTTCCTAATTCTTTCAGGAACGGCTTCATGTCAGAAGCTCCGAAAGAACAGTTAAGACCAATGGAAAGAAAATCGATATGGCTTACCGAAGCCAAAAATGCACCTATTGTTTGTCCTGATAGAGTACGCCCTCCTTTATCAGAAAGCGTTACCGATATCATGATAGGTATATGGATATTCCTTTCTTTTCGTACTTCTTCTGCTGCAAAAAGAGCTGCTTTTGCATTAAGTGTATCGAAAATAGTTTCGATAAGTAATGCATCAACGCCGCCATCTATCAGTCCTTCTATTTGCTCTTTGTAGATTCTATGCATGTCGTCAAATGTAACGGCTCTGTACATGGGGTCTTCTACTCTCGGACTCATAGAGGCAGTTTTGTTGGTTGGTCCAATAGAACCGGCAACAAAACGAGGTTTATCAGGATTGGCTTTGGTATACTCTTCTGCTATTTTTTTTGCTATCTGTGCAGCAGCTATGTTTATTTCTTTTGTCAAGTCTGCCATGTCGTAATCTTCGAGCGAGATGGCATTTGCATTGAATGTATTAGTCTCGATAATATCGGCTCCTGCATCCAGATATCTTTTGTGAATAGCTTCAATAATATCGGGACGGGTTAAAGATAAAAGGTCATTATTCCCTTTTTGCAGAATAGTTACATCCTTAAATCTTTCTCCACGAAAATCTTCTTCTTTTAATTTATATCCTTGAATAAGAGATCCCATTGCTCCATCGAGGATGAGTATGCGGTGTTTTAGTATATTTTCAATATTACTCATTTGACTTTTTGTTTATAAGATTTAGAATAATGGTTCGTATAATCTCACGATTAATAGTATTTAAGTATGGATGAATTTTACTTCTTCATCATTCTACCCATCATTCTTTTATCGTCTTTTTCTTTTAACGATTGGCGTTTGTCGTATTGTTTCTTTCCTCTTGCAACAGCAATGTTTAACTTTGCCAGTCCTCTATCATTGAGAAATAAACGTGTCGGAACAATTGTATATCCCGTTTCTTTTACCATTCGTTGAATCTTCTTCAATTCTTTTCTCGATAAAAGTAGTTTTCTGTCTCGGCGCGCCACATGATTGTTATATGAACCATAGAAATATTCGGATATGTTCATATTTCTCACCCAGAGTTCATCTTTTTCGAATATGCAAAAAGTATCCACAAGACTAGCTTTACCCGAACGAATCGATTTTATTTCGGTTCCGGTCAATACTATCCCTGCAGTAAAAGTTTCGAGCAACTCATAATCAAATGTTGCCCTTTTATTTTTAATATTTATATTGGGTTGTTTCATTCTTTCAATAACTTGTCTAAGAATTCGTCGAATTCTTTATCCATCCGGTCTAAAAAATTATTGTCTAATTTAATAACAGAATCATCTTCTATCGTTAGTAGTTCTTCCTGAACTATAAAATTTTCATCACTGATATTGATCGAGAAAGGTTTATAAACATCTAGTTTGTCAAATTTATTCTCATTGTCAAATATATTTACCACTTCTCTTAACTGAGAGAAAATCTGTTTATCCTCTGCATCGATCCACGCATCGATAATTCTTTGCGACAAAAGATTTTCTTCATCATCATATATCGACAGCTCTGCACTCTCACGATCGATAACGAAAAAAATATCGGTTAAAGAGCTTCCTTGATAAGACTCTGTCAGATAATCAATAGCTTCATTAAATGCTTTTGATATCTCGATGATTACTCTCTCTGTTGTCATAGTCGATTCAGTTTTAGTTATTTAGTCTTTCCCTTATTATTGCTTCTTATGAAGAAGTTTATTGTATTCCTTATCATCATTGATTATTTCTAATCCTTTCTTGAAGATCTCGCTGTCTTCGTTGTAAATCTTGAATAATGCTTCCGTATTATATAAATCTCTTGCAATATAAGATTTTATTCGTCTTTTGAGAAAATCTTTAGACCTTAAGTACTCTTCTTCATTATATTCGATCTTATCTTCTGTTGCCATCTCTATCATTTTCGTTAAAGTGGTTTCAGAGATATCATAGTCTGTCTTAAATTCGTCTATTGTCGGGTATTGAGATAATAACTCTGTCCTTTGCGTATCTACTATGTTCAGAGCTAGGCGATAAACGATCCCCATTGCCGTGATCTTCCTGAGATATTCACTGTAGAAAGTGGTGTCCATAGGAACAAAGTAGTCTGGCATGATGCCACCACCTCCGTACACAGTACGGGCATTTATCAGCGTCTCATATTTCAACGAGTCGGGGAAATGTATACTATCCACATTCATCATTTCTCCTCTGTTGTATCTATCTATAAGATCTTTTGCATATGCTTCCTGATCTCCGTTCTCATAAGGCTTTTGTATTGATCTTCCCGTAGGCGTATAATAACGGGCTACTGTAAGGCGAATCATTGAGCCATCGGGTAGGGGGAATTGTCGTTGAACAAGACCTTTGCCGAAAGTGCGGCGACCAACAATGATTCCTCTGTCCCAATCCTGTACAGCACCGGACACAATTTCGCTGGCAGATGCAGAGCCTTCGTCTACAAGGATGACCAACTTACCCGTTTCGAACATTCCTTTTTGAGTCGAATGATCCTCCGTTCTGGGCTGATGTGCCCCTTCCATATATACAATAAGTTTATCCTTGTCCAGAAATTCATCGGCTAGTTCTGTTGCTGCATTCAGATAACCTCCTCCATTACTTTCCAGATCAAGGATGAGGTTCTGTAGCCCTTGTGCTTGCAGTTTTTCTAGAGCTTCCTTAAATTCTTTCATGGTAGTTGCACCGAAACGGCTCAATCGTATGTAGCCGGTTTTGTCATCGATCATGTAAGAAGCATCCAGACTATAAATAGGAATTTTAGCCCTCGTGATAGAGAATTTGATTAAATCCGGAACATTTTTTCGCATTACATCGACTGTCACTTTCGTTCCCTTAGGACCACGCAAGCGCTTCATAATATCCCGAGTACTCATTTTTACTCCGGCTATTATAGTATCATTTACCTTTAAGATACGGTCTCCCGGTAATATTCCAACTTTTTCGGAAGGACCTCCGGCTATGGTTTCGATAACGTAAAGTGTATCAGTCATCATGTTGAATGATATGCCTATGCCATCAAAATTTCCCTCGAGTGGTTCGTTCATTTCGGCTACTGCCTCTTGACTCAAATATGATGAATGTGGATCCAGTTCTTTCAGCATAGCTACGATTGCTCCTTCTGCAACTTTTTCATCATTGATTGTATCTACATACATTTTTTCGATGAGAGTCATGGTCGTTGCGAGCTTGCGCGTTCCTTTGCTCATCTGGAATTGAGCCGAAACATCGCTGATTAAAAATAACAATCCTGAAAGGATAAATACTAAATTTTTTTTCATATCATTCATCATATTTATACTATGCAAAAAGTCAAGTAGAAATTTATTCATTTACTTGACTCTTAACAAATATCTCTATTTATTAGATATGGATTTGTAAATTACTTCTCCATATTTATGTCAATATCTTTAGGCACGAAATCTTTTATATCATGCCCATATCTTAGCAATTCTCTAACTATAGTAGAACTAATGTGAGTATATTCTGGTTCAGTAAATAAAACAAAAGTTTCGATGCCCGATATTTTTCGGTTCATATCTGCAATTGTCTTTTCGTATTCAAAATCGTTTACTGATCTGATACCTCTTATAATAAATTCTGCTCCTACCTGATTTGCAAAGTCTACTGTTAAACAATCATAAGAAGCTATTGAAACACGAGGCTCGTCCCGATAGAGTTGTTTTATCATTGCTATTCTTTTTTCCAAAGGAAAATAAGTTTTCTTAGATTCATTAACTCCTATCGAAATTACGATCTCGTCTACAATAGTCAATCCTCGCCTGACCAGGGAATCGTGTCCTATAGTGAAAGGGTCAAATGTCCCCGGGAAAATGGCTTTTTTCTTCATAAATATTAATTCGCCATATCGGAGATGAATTTAACTCTGACAAGTCTTATCTCCTCTTCAGTATACATTCCTAATTCTTTAATAGCTTCTTCTAAATCATCCGATTCTGCTTCCTGAAAATAGTCGAATATATCAGCCATGTGATCTTCATCGATTACTTCATCCAAGAAATAGTCTATATTTATTTTTGTACCTGAAAATACAATTGCTTCTATTTCACTTAATAGTTCCGAAAAGTCAATGCCTTTAGATTCTGCAAGATCATCGAGAGCCACTTTGCGGTCTATGCTTTGTACAATCGCTACTTTTAGTTTCGATTTGTTTGCCACAGTCCGTACCCGCAAATCTTCAGGACGTTCTATCTCGTTCTCTTCGACGTGCTTTTTGATAATTTCTACGAATTCGGCTCCATATCTTTTAGCCTTTCCTGCACCTACACCCGGAATGTTCTGCAATTCGTCGATGCTGGTAGGATATATAGTTGCCATTGCCTCTAATGAAGGATCCTGAAATATAACATAAGGTGGTACATTCAGTTTTTTAGACATCTTCTTACGAAGGTCTTTCATTATTGAGAATAGAACCGGATCGACGGCGGAACTTCCTCCTCCGCTCTTTACCACTACATCGTCTTCTGCATCATCTTCAAAATCCCCTTCTTGGGCTATCTTGAATGATGCAGGCTTTTTCAAAAAACTTTTTCCTTTTTTGGTAACCTTAAGCAATCCGTAGTTTTCGATATCTTTATCGAGATAACCTGCTATCAGGGCTTGTTTGATAACCGCATTCCATGTGTCTTCGTCAGTATCAGATCCTGACCCGAATGCCTCCAAATCCTGATGTCCGTATGTCTCTATCTCAGAAGTTTCTTTACCTCTGATGACATTGATGACATACTCTGTCTTAAATTTTTCCTTTAATGCTAAAATAGCTTCGATCGCTGTTAATAATAAGTCTTGAGCTTCCACTTGTTTTTTAGGGTTTATACAATTGTCACAATTTCCACAGTTATGTTGAGTATATTTTTCTCCAAAATAATGTAATAAAACGATTCGGCGGCATATTGCAGTCTCTGCATATGCAGCAGTTTCGAGCAATAATTGTTTGCCTATTTCTTGTTCAGCTACAGGTTTTCCCTGCATGAACTTTTCCAGCTTTTGCAAGTCTTTGTAAGAATAAAAAGCTATACAACGCCCTTCTCCTCCATCGCGCCCTGCACGTCCTGTCTCCTGATAATAACCTTCGAGGCTTTTGGGTATATCGTAATGAATGACATATCTTACATCGGGCTTGTCAATACCCATCCCGAAAGCAATCGTTGCAACTATAACATCTACGCTTTCCATAAGGAATGCATCCTGATTCTCGGCCCGGGTAGATGCATCAAGTCCGGCATGGTAGGCAAGTGCATTTATATTGTTTGCCCGAAGAATTTCAGCAAATTCTTCTACTTTTTTTCGGCTTAGACAATATATGATGCCCGATTTTCCTTCCTGAGACTTTATATATTTTATTATGTCTTTGTCGACATTGTTGGTCTTAGCTCTTACTTCGTAATATAAATTTTCTCTATTAAATGACGATTTGAAGATAGAAGCATCTTGCATTCCCAAGCTTTTTTGTATATCGCTTTGGACTTTTGGAGTCGCGGTGGCTGTTAAAGCTATGATGGGGCGCTGACCAATTTCGTTGATGATCGGACGTATCCTGCGGTATTCGGGTCTGAAATCATGCCCCCATTCCGAGATACAGTGTGCTTCATCAATTGCATAGAAAGATACTTTTATATTTCTGAGAAAATCTATATTTTCTTCTTTTGTCAATGATTCAGGTGCTACATAGAGAAGTTTTGTTTTTCCTGACATTATGTCGGATTTTACATGCTCTATGGCAGCTTTGTTTAAAGAAGAATTCAGAAAATGAGCAACTCCGTCCTCCTCACTAAAATTACGCATAGCGTCTACCTGATTTTTCATCAGGGCGATCAAAGGGGAGATGATGATTGCTGTCCCCTCCATTAAAATTGCGGGTAACTGATAACAAAGAGATTTACCACCTCCGGTAGGCATTAAAACGAACGTATCGTTTCCGGCCAGAGTATTCCGTATGATAGATTCCTGATTTCCTTTGAATTTATCAAACCCAAAATTTTTCTTAAGATTTTGTATTAATAAATCTTCTTGCTTTGACATAACAACTTAGATCGCATTGAACGTAATATCAAAAGCCCTGTATAACTAACAAAAAAATTATAAGACCTGATATGGATTTATACATACGAAGATAATCCCTTAACTCAAAAATCCAATAAAAAAAGACTACTTTTTATATTAAAAAAGTAAGAATTATTCATGAGAGTTCTTTAAACGGTCTAAATGTGAGTTTTCAAGACGCTCCGATGCATAAGATTTAGTAATATGTAACTCCTTTTCCCCTGTTGATGGGATTTCGAACATAGCATCTATCATGATAGTCTCTACTATTGACCGTAATCCTCTTGCTCCTAATTTATATTCTATAGCTTTATCTACTATGTATTCATATACATCTTCATCGAACGTAAGCTTTACATCATCCATTGCGAATAATTTGGAGTATTGTTTGATGATAGAATTTTTAGGCTCTGTCAGAATCCTTCTTAGAGCATCCCTATCGAGAGCATTCAGATAGGTCAAAATCGGTAGACGTCCTATTATTTCAGGAATAAGACCAAAAGATTTCAGATCCTGAGGTGTGACATACTTCAATAATTGAGTACGATCTATATCCGCATTTTTCTGAGCAGCTGCATAACCAACAACGCGTGTGTTCAAGCGTTGAGCAATTTTGCGCTCAATGCCGTCAAATGCACCACCGCAGACAAATAAGATATTTTTGGTATTTACTGCGATCATTTTCTGGTCGGGATGTTTACGTCCTCCCTGTGGTGGTACGTTTATCACCGAACCTTCGAGCAGTTTCAATAACCCTTGCTGTACACCTTCTCCACTTACATCTCTGGTTATAGACGGATTATCTCCTTTACGGGCAATTTTGTCTATCTCATCTATAAATACAATACCCCTTTCGGCTGCCGTTACATCATAGTCCGCTGCTTGTAGTAATCGGGTAAGTATACTTTCGATATCTTCTCCAACATATCCCGCCTCTGTTAATACAGTTGCATCGACTATAGCAAATGGGACATGTAACAACTTGGCAATAGTGCGGGCTAGCAATGTTTTACCGGTACCAGTAGGTCCAACCATGATAATATTGGATTTCTCGATATCTACTTCATCTTTATCGGTTTCCTGTAATAATCTTTTATAATGATTGTAAACAGATACAGATAGATAACGTTTAGCATCATCTTGCCCTATGATATATTCATCCAAAAACTCTTTTATTTGTTTCGGATTAGGTAAAGACTTACGATCCAGAATTTCACTTAAGTTGTTTAAACTACTTCCTAACGAGTCCTTAACTATAATATGTGCTTGCTCTACGCATTTATCACATATGTGAGCAGAGATTCCCGAAATAAGAAGGTTGACTTCGTTACTAGATCTTCCGCAAAAGCTACAGAAATCGTTTGTATTTTTTTTTGACATTCTTGCTTAGTGCTTTTATTCTTTTAATCAATAATTGACCATTTACAAACATTGTTGTAAATGGTCAACAGATCAGTATTTATAGATACTTGTATTATGTATCACTTATTTACTCTTAGTTAAAACTTCATCAATCATTCCATATTCTTTCGCTTCCGAAGAGGTCATCCAGTAGTCACGGTCAGAGTCTTGTGCAACTTTTTCTATTGACTGCCCCGAGTGATCCGAGATAATTTGATAAAGTTCTTGTTTTACTTTTGCAATTTCGCGTGCAGTAATTTCGATGTCCGAAGCCTGCCCTTGCGCACCCCCTAGAGGTTGGTGAATCATCACGCGTGAATGTTTGAGAGCAAATCGCTTGTCTTTTTGTCCTGCAACAAGAAGAACCGCCGCCATAGATGCTGCTATACCGGTACAGATTGTAGAAACATCGCTCGAGATAAACTGCATAGTGTCATATATCCCATATCCTGCGTAAACTGAGCCGCCCGGAGAGTTGATATATATCGATATATCTTTACCCGAGTCTGCAGAGTCTAAATATAATAGCTGAGCTTGAATAACATTCGCAGTATAATCATCTATTCCCGTACCTAAAAATATGATGCGATCCATCATCAGACGTGAGAACACGTCCATTTGCGCAACATTTAACTGGCGTTCTTCAATAATTGTAGGTGAGATATAACTACTGGTTATATCTATATATTTGTCTAAAGCCAATCCGTTCAGTCCTAGATGTTTGGTTGCGTATTTTCTGAAATCATTCATAACTTTTTTCTTTCTTTTAAATTAATAACTATATGGCAGATACAAAATTTGTGCCTAATTACAAATATAAGATATAAGGACTAAAAAAGACCTTTGCTTTATATCGTTTATTTAACAAAGTTATGATATTTATTCAAATCTTAAGAACTATAACTTTGTCTTCTTTAAACTATAAAGAGCAAAGGTCTCTTACTGTATTATAGAGTTTTCTCTAAGAGAACCTTTATTCAGCGTTTGCCTCGGTTTCTGTCTCGAAAAATTTCTTGAATTCGTCAAGAGTTACCTCTTTCTCGTTCAGCCCAAGCGTATTTTTCAGATAAACGGTGATTTTCTCTTCCATTGCTCTGTCCACAAGGTTACGAGAATTTTCTTTGTTTTTCATCATCTCATTAGCATAGTTTGCTACCATTTCTTCTGGTATGCCAACCATTCCGTATTGAGCAAATTGAGCACGTGCTGCTTGTAATGCTATTACGCGTACATCTTCTTCCTCGATTTTGATGTCATTTTCTTTGACAATCTGTTCTTTGATAAGATGGAATTTAAGATCTTCGATAATCTTTGGATAGTCTGCCTCTACAGATTCCGGAGATTTTTCAGCATTCGATGCTAGTAACCATCTTTTCAAGAATGCATCAGGGAACTCAAGGTCGCCTGCTTTTTTCTCTAGCAATTCACGAACATCCAATAAGAATTTATAATCACTGTCAGGAGATAACTGAACAGAAATGAATTCTTTCACTTTTGCTCTGAAATCTGCTTCTGTTGATACAACTCCTTCACCGAATATTTTATCGAATAATTCTTGGTCTAAGTCTGCTTCTTTATATCTGGTAATTTCTTTTACTGTGAAAAGAAATTCTGGTGCTATTGCTTCTACCTCACCTTTTTCGATATGTAGGAAAGATGCTATTTCAGCTTCATTTCCGTCATATGCTTTTCCCGGATTGAAAACAATAGTGTTTTCTTTTTTTGCATTTGCAAATTTTGCCTTTTCTTCTTCATCTTTCATGTAAGAAGGCATTAAGACTGCATCTGTTACAGCGATTCCTCCCTCTTTAGGCTCTCCGTTTTCAAGTTCTACAACTTCACCTTTCAGAAGGTCTGTTTCTTTTGCGTCTTCCTCTATAGCTTCATATTTACCATAATTTGCTTTGTAAGATGAGATTTGCTTATCTACCATTTCTTCATCTACAGCTATTTTATAGTAATCTATTTTGTCTTTTTTGCTTAACGAAAGCTTGATTTCCGGAGCAAGGGCAATATCAAAGAAAAACTCATAGTCGGCTTCTTGTGCAAAGTCTATAGGTTGCTGTTTTTCCTGATTTGGGAGAGGTTCGCCCAATACATTTAATTTATTTTCCTGTATATAATTATATATTGCTTCTCCTACAAGTTTGTTTACTTCTTCTGCAAGTATTGATTTTCCATACATTTTCTTTACCATTCCCACAGGAACAGTTCCTGGACGGAATCCCGGTACGTTGGCTTTTTTACGGAAAGTTTTGATTGATTCGTTAACTTTTTCTTGATAATCAGCCTGTTTTACTTCTACTTTGAGAATAGCGTTTACGCTATCTACATTAATTAGAGATGTATCCATCTTGAAGTTCTGTTATATATTAAATATGTAATTAATTCGGGTTGTACGACTTATAAATCTATGTATTATGTATTTCATAGAAATTATTAAGCGCTGCAAAAATAGTTTTTATTATTCCAAAATTCAAATTTATTTTTCTTTTTCACAATTAAATATACTAAACAGGGGTAAATTGTTTTTTGATAGATAGTTAACTGGTAGAGTGGGATAAATAGCCTTTTATGTATATAATTTGTGATAGTCTGCATAGACGGTTTCTCCGAAAAAATATCATAAAATCAGTAAAAATGTTTATATTTGCTCTTATATAAGTTTACGTTTTATTTAGGTATTCTAGGAATCAAAATAAATAATATGGTTAAAGGTAAGGGAGGGAGCGTTGATTTTGCTGAAAATATCCCTGATATTTGGTCACTATTGGACGAGAAAGAACGAGAAATTATTAAGGTAAATATCAGAATCGTTGAGTTTAAGAAGAATGACATAATATATGCTGAAGAGGAAGAACCTAAAGATTTGATGTGCCTTATAAAAGGTAAAGTCAAAATCTTTAAGAACGGAGTCGGAGGACGTAGTCAGATTATACGTATGATCCGTCCTGTGCAAAACTTTGGCTATAGGGCATACTTTGCAAGAGAACCTTATGTCACCAGTGCTTCTGCTTTCGAATCGTGCACTATTTATTTTATTCCTATGGGTTTGATTGAAAAGTTGCTGATGAATAACACAAAGTTAGCGATGTATTTCATTACCGAACTTTCCACGGATCTAGGTATAGCTGATGAACGTGTGGTGAATCTTACACAAAAACATATACGCGGACGCCTGGCAGAGTCTCTTGTCTTTTTATTGGAAAGTTACGGGTTGGAGGAAGATGGTGCAACTATAAGTATTTATCTTTCGAGAGAAGACCTTGCAAACTTATCTAATATGACTACCTCAAACGCTATCCGGACACTCTCTACATTTGTCGATGAACATATTATTGCTCTGGATGGACGCAAAATAAAGGTTATTGATGAAACAAGACTCCGTAAAATAAGTAAAATAGGATGATCTCATCTATTGTTCATAAATATTTTGACTACAAATTCAAGGAGGTTTCAAGATTCATAGATCATCCGGTCGAGACTCAACAAGAAGTATTTGATTCTCTGATCAAGTCAGGTCAGAATACACTGATAGGTACACAATATAATTTTTCATCCATTCAGAATATGGATGATTTTCGTAGAAAAGTACCTGTTTTTAAATATGAAGACCTTCGTCCTTATCTGGATAAAATCCTGATTGAGAAAAAACAAAATATACTTTGGAATACTCCTGTAAATTGGTTTGCTATGTCTTCGGGTACAACCGAGGATAAAAGTAAATATATCCCCGTAACCAAGGAGTCTCTTACACATGGGCATTATAAATGCGGAGAACAGATGTTGGCTTTATACAGCCAAAGTAATCCGGATGCAAAATTCTTTTTTGGGAAAACTTTGGTTTTGGGAGGAAGCAAACAAATTAATAGTATTGGTGATGGTGCTTATACAGGTGATATTTCTGCTATTTTAATAAAGAATCTTTATTTCTGGGCTAAGTTGAGCCGTACTCCCGAAAGCATTGCTTTGTTGCCCGATTGGGAAACAAAACTACAGGCTCTAACAGATTATGCAATAAAAAAAGACATCAGGGCTTTTATGGGTGTGCCATCATGGCTTTTGGTTCTCTTGAAAAAAATAAAAGCCGATACAGGTAAGGAACTAACTGATTTGTGGCCTAATCTGGAAGTGTTTTTTCATGGAGGGGTTAGCTTTAGTCCTTTTGTAGAACAATATAATAAGATCATACCTAAAGATTCGATGCTTTATTGGGAAACCTATAATGCCTCGGAGGGATTTTTCGGAGTGCAGTTTTCAGGAGCCTCGAAAGATATGCTTCTCATGTTGGATAGTGGTATCTATTATGAATTCGTACCCATGAATGAATGGGATTCTGATAATCCAAAGACTTTGACTTTGGATGAGGTGGTTGCCGGACAGAATTATGCTCTTCTTATTACAACGAATGGAGGGTTGTGGAGATATATGATTGGTGATACTATTCAGTTTACATCAACCAAGCCTTATCTGTTTAAGATAACAGGGCGTACTAAAAGTTTTATTAATGCTTTTGGTGAAGAGATTATAATAGATAATGCAGAAAAAGCATTGTTGGCGGCATGTAGAGCTACCGGAGCGGAAATTTCTGAATATACGGCAGCTCCTGTTTACTTTGGAGATGACTCGGCGGGAGCCCACGAATGGCTTATTGAGTTTGAAAAAATTCCATCGGATATCGAGAAGTTTACAGAAGTACTGGATAATACCTTGAAAAAGGTAAATTCGGATTATGAAGCTAAACGTTCTTATAATCTTTCTTTACAAGCCCCTGTGGTTCGAATCGTTCCTGCCGGTACTTTTCATGAGTGGCTGAAATCTATTGATAAACTAGGTGGGCAGAATAAAATCCCTAGATTGTCTAATAATCGGGATTATATGGACAAATTATTGGCTTTTATCTATCGTGATTGATAAAGCTTGAGAGAAATAAAGGCAGATTAAAGATTAGCTATTTGTAATATTGTATCTCAAAATAACTTAAAAAAACAGCTTTTTTTTTAATATCAAAAAGCTTTCCTTAAATTTGCGATCTAAATCATGTTTTGGAATGATGAAAATAAGAATCTTACTTATATTCTTTCTTACATTGCTTATCACTTCGTGCGGTGAGTATAATAAAATACTGAAAAGTACCGATTATGAGTTGAAATATACTTATGCGAAGAAATATTTCGATGAGAAGAAATATGGAAGATCGATAACATTGCTGGAAGAATTGGTTCCTATTTTCAAGGGAACTTCTCATGCCGAAGAGTCGGCATTCCTGCTGGCACAGAGTTATTTCTATGATAAAGACTATACAACGGCGACACAATTTTATGCCGCATATTATAATACTTATCCTAAAGGGGAATATGCAGAGTTAGCCCGTTTTAATGGAGCATATGGTTTGTATTTAGATTCAGCCGATCCGAGACTGGATCAGTCAAGTACTTATAAATCTATGCAACAGTTCCAGAATTTTATGGAGATGTATCCTCAAAGCGATAAGACACCTCTGGTTCAGGATTATCTATTTGAGATGCAGGAAAAACTAGCATTGAAGGAGCTTTTGGCTTGCCGTTTATATTTTAATTTAGGGAATTATATGGGTAACAATTATGAATCATGTGTAGTGACTGCACGTGAAGCCCTTAAAACCTACCCATTCTCTAAATATACTGAAGAGTTTCAGATAATGGTTCTTCGTTCAAGATACGAATTAGCAGTAAAGAGTGTGGATGAACGTAAACCTGAGCGATTCAGACATGTGATAGATGAAAACTTTAACTATCTGAATATGTTTCCTGAAGGGAAATACAAAAGGGAGGCTGACAGATACAACCGCCGTGCTCTTCGTGAGTTAGGGCAGGACGTCGATGCTGTACCAGAAGCAGCAGCGGATACAAAATAAAAAACATTCAATTATATATAGCGATAAAATAATTATGGATTACAAAAAAAGCAATGCACCAAGTAATACAGTGACAAGAGATATGATGAGTCTGTCTGCAGATACTGAAAATGTATATGAAACTGTACGCATTATAGGTAAAAGAGCAAATCAGATAGCTGTGGAAATGAAGCAGGATCTGGACAGAAAACTACAAGAATTTGCTTCTTATAATGATAACTTGGAAGAAGTATTCGAAAACCGTGAGCAAATTGAAATTTCTCGTTATTATGAGAAACTTCCTAAGCCATCTTTGATTGCAGCTCAGGAATATGGGGAAGGAAAGGTTTATTACAGAAATCCAAACAAGGATAAAGAGAACTTTTAAATGGTACAACGTTTACAGACTATATATTTACTAATTGCAGCCATTCTTATGGCTGTAACTGTATTTAGCCCATTGGCGACTTTCGTCGCGGAAGGTATAGGTAAAGAATTTTTTTATTACACATGGGGATTCGAATCGGTAGTAGGAGAAGCATTTTCTAAGACGTGGGGTGTAATAACTTTCACTGTGATATGTGCAATCCTCCTGTTTATAAATATCTTTCTTTTCAAGAACCGTAAACTCCAGATCAAAGTTGGTAATATAACTACACTTTTCATACTATTCTTGTATGTTACAATCGGGGTATATGCTTTTTCTATAATGGGAGAAAATAGTTTAGTTTTAGTGAATGCGAAATATGGTATTATTTTGCCTTTCATTGCACTTATCTGTAATGTCTTGGCTATTTTACAGATAAAGAAAGATGAGAAACTGGTTCAATCATTGAACCGGATAAGATAATAACTTATATCTAACTATATGAAAAAAGCAGTCTTATTAAAGACTGCTTTTTTATTTTGAGATTATTCGAAGTTTTACTTATTAACTCTGAATTTTTCGTTTCCGTTCTTAATGAAATCTACAATCTGATTTGCAGCTGCAATACCGGCATTGATATTTGCCTCTGCTGTTTGAGCTCCCATCTTTTTAGGAGTCGAGAAATATCTGTCTGCAAATTTCTCGTTCATTTCGGCATGATTGCCCGGTAATATATCTGTTACATATTTAAAGTCTGTACGATCAGACATTAATTTAACCATCTCTGCTTCATTGATAACTTCTTTGCGAGCAGTATTGATAAGCACCGCTTTTTTAGGCATTTTGTTAAGTAGCTCATAATTGATAGAGTTCTTAGTTTCTGCTGTTGCCGGTATATGTAAAGAAACGAACTGACATGTAGAGTAAAGTTCTTCAACTGATTTTACAGCCTTCACTCCTTCTTTTTCTATCGCTTCTGCTGATAGGAAAGGATCATAAGCGTAAACCTCCATATTGAAACCTTTAGCTATGCGGGCAACATTTCTACCGACATTACCATACGCATGAATTCCCAGCTTTTTGCCTCCTAATTCTATTCCGGAAGAACCGTTATAGAAATTACGGACTGCATATACTGCCAACCCGAAAGCAAGTTCTGCAACTGCATTGGCATTTTGTCCCGGAGTGTTCATGACACATATATTGTTAGCTGTGGCAGCCTCTAAGTCTATATTGTCATATCCTGCACCTGCACGTACAACTATTTTTAGTTGTTTAGCTGCATCAAGTACTTCTTTGTCAAAAATATCACTACGGATGATAGCAGCATCTACATTTGCAACAGCATCTAACAATTGCTTTTTCTCTGTATACTTTTCCAGTAATACCAGTTCGAATCCTGCCTGAGTTACAACTTCTCTGATACCATTTACAGCTTCTGCAGCAAATGGTTTATCTGTTGCAATTAAAACTTTTACACTCATGTTTATTTATGATTTTAAGCGTTTTTCTTTTCAAATTCTTGCATTGTATTTACAAGCGCCTGTACCCCTTCTACGGGCATAGCATTGTAAATAGAGGCACGGAAACCTCCTACCGAACGGTGTCCTTTCAGACCGTCAAGATTTTTCTCTTTTGAGAATGCTAAGAAATCAGCTTCTTTATCCTTGAATTCATCTGCCATTACGAAACAAACATTCATTAAAGAGCGGTCTTCAACAGCACAAGTTCCCTTAAACATTGGGTTGCGGTCTATTTCTGCATATAATAAAGCTGCTTTTTCTTTATTTATTTTTTCCATTGCAGGTACACCTCCATTTGCTTTTAGCCATCTTAAAGTCTGCATTGCAGCATAGATAGGAACTACAGGAGGAGTGTTGAACATAGAACCGTTTTCGATATGAGTACGGTAATCAAGCATTGTAGGTATTTGACGAGATACCTTACCTAGTAATTCATCTTTTACGATTACGAATGTAACACCGGCTGGAGCCAGATTCTTTTGTGCACCTCCGTATATTAATCCGTATTTAGAAACATCTATTACGCGGGAGAATATATCGGAAGACATATCCGCAACCAAAGGAACCGGTGAATCTAAATCGGTATGTAACTCTGTTCCGAAAATTGTGTTATTTGTTGTTATATGGAAATAATCTGCATCCGTTGGGATTGTATAATCTTTAGGTATATATGTAAAGTTATCAGCTTTAGAAGATGCTACCTCCACGACTTCGCCAAAGAATTTTGCTTCTTTCATAGCCTTACTAGCCCATGTTCCTGTATTTAGATAGGCTGCTTTTTTCTCTAACAAGTTAAAAGGAACCATACAGAATTGAAGGCTCGCACCACCGCCTAAAAACACAACCGAATACCCTTGAGGAATATTTAAAAGTTCTTTGAATAGATCAATGGCTTCATCCATTACTGCGATGAAGTCTTTACCTCTGTGACTCACTTCCATAAGTGACAATGTAGAGCCATTGAAATCTAAAATTGCTTTTGCTGTTTCTTCAATAGTTTGTTGCGGTAGTATAGAAGGTCCCGCGCTAAAGTTTACTTTTTTCATATGTGAAATATTTAATGATTTTGCGGATGAATCCCAAAATTAGTAATTATATTTCTAAATATATTCGTTTATACCGAAAATATCAAAATAATTCATTATTTAGTATTATATTGTACTTTTGATTTAAAGAATGAATATTTGGAATACAAAAAGTAATTATGAGATTTTACAGGTTCTTTCGGGAAGATGTAATGTATTTCTGCTAACTAATGGGGATACAAACATCTTAATAGATACGAGTATTGCTCAGAATCAAGGAAAGTTATTTAGAAAATTGGAAAATCTGGGAATAGAAAGTATTGATTATCTAATACTGACCCATACACATTTTGACCATGCGGCCAGTGCTGGTGTTATCAAAGAGAAATTTAACTCTCGGGTTATTGTTCATGCTTCTGAAAGCTCTTTCCTTAAAACAGGAAAAGCCGTTTTGCCAAAAGGAACGAATGTTTTTACACGAAATTTAATTCAGAGAATAGGTAATAAAGTTGTCCATAAATTCGATTTTGCGCCTTGTGAATATGATATTGCCATAGATTCATGCTATCCTTTAGATGATTTGGGTTACAGCAATGTATATCTGCTACCTACTCCGGGACATTCACCGGGATCGATAAGTATAATTGTGGATAATGAAGTTGCAATAGTGGGAGATGCTTTGTTTGGTGTTTTCCCGAATTCAATATTCCCTCCTTTTGCCGATGACGAAAAAGAGTTGATAAGAAGTTGGGGCAAACTGTTAATGACAGAATGTTCTGTTTTTTTACCCTCACATGGCTCGGAGCGAAGTCGGAATTTATTGGATAGAGTTTACAGGAAACGGACTACATCTACAAAGTAATTATTTTAAAGGCAAGCCTTTTGTATATTTTCTTGGTCTTTGCAATATGATTGCACCAATAGAGGCAATACCCATCAGCATGGGATAATAGGAGTAAGGTAAAATGGATACAGCAGATACTCCTGCTAAACTCGAGGCAATCAGAAGTTGTGCTCCGTAGGGCAAAAGTCCTTGCGTAGAACATGAAAAAGTATCTATCAGACTCGCCATTCTGCGTCCGTCAATGTCATATTGGTCTCCTATTTTTCTAGCTATTGGTCCTGTAATTATAAGGGCGACCGTGTTGTTTGCTGTACACAGATCTGTAACACAGATTAATCCTGCTACACTGGCTTCGGCTTGCCGTTTCGATTTTATATTCTTAGATAATTTATTTATAAGCCAGTCTATACCTCCGTTTCTCCTGATTATTTCGAACAAGCCACCTGCCATAAGAGATACTATGATCAATTCTCCCATGTCTACAACGATGCTTTTTTGTGCAGCTTCTGCCCATTGCCATACGGAGAAGCTATTGAAATAAAGCCCTATCAACCCTGATAAGATAGTTCCTAAGATAAGTACCAAAATAACGTTCATTCCAGCTATAGCAGCTACAAGTACAATAAAATAGGGTAAGACTTTCAGCCATTCTATTTCCGTTGTAACCACATTTACCTGAGTGTTCCATCCTATATAAATATATATGGCAATAAGTAAAATAGTAATAGGAAATAGGATTCTTATATTGACCTTGAATTTATCTTTCAGTTTAACTCCTTGAGTTCTTGTGGCTACGATGGTAGTGTCGGAAATAAAAGAAAGGCTATCACCGAACATAGCCCCACCGACAACTACGCCACAGATGAATGCAACATTGAATCCTGTCTGATTAGCCAATCCGATGGCCAGTGGTGCCAGTGCAACTATAGTTCCGGTAGAAGTTCCCATAGCCATAGAAACAAAACATGCTGCAATAAAGATACTGGCAATCAGTAAATCGGATGGCAGTAGGGTTAGTGCCATATTTACCGTCGCATCTACTGCACCCATAGCGCGCGCCGTACCGGCAAAAGCTCCTGCCAGAATAAATATCAGTACCATCAGCACTATGGTCTCATTGGCCGCTCCTTTACAGAATATTTCTATTCGTTCGCCTATGGATACGTTCCGGAAAGTGAAAAGAGCAACTATTATTGCCAATAAGAATGCAACAGAAACCGGTAATTTCGATAAATCACCTGTCGCAATCCATGTTCCTATATATAATACGAAAAAGAATAGTAAAGGGAATAATGCTGAAAAACGAGGTTTTATTTCGTCCATTTTTAATTGATATATTAATTCATTCTGGTTACAAAATTACGAAAGAATCTTGAATAGCTTTTATTCTAATAAACAATCCGGAATGATAAATTGCTGATCTATTAAATAAGTAAGTGATGATATTAACTTTTGTTTTAGAATATTTTTTCTCCTCAATAGTCTACAATAAAAGAAGTATTAATTAAAAAAAATGAATGATATGAATGACAGGACTGGTGCACCATCGACAAGTGTGGAATTTGATAAAGAATATAGTTCATTAAAACATTGGGTTTGGAGTGACTTTCGTATTCCTAAAGAATTAAAAGAACTGATAAGTATGAATGATCCGAAAAACTCATTGGAGTTAGGGTGCGGGCTTGGCTTCTTTTCGGAGTATGTAGCAGATCAGGGTGTAAAAGCTACAGGGGTAGATTTTTCGCCGGTTGCGATCGATAAAGCAAATAAACGGGTTTCAGAAAATAATATCAAACCAGCGTATTTTGTTGGGGATGTTACTAACCTGGATCTCTTTTCAGAACCATTCGATGTGTCATTTGATATTGGTTGCTTTCATTGTTTGAATAAAGAGAAGCAAGAGAAATATGTGTCGGAGATATTTCGTTTATCGAAATCCGGTTCAACTCATCTGATCTGGGCGTTGGATAATTCGCCGAGTGATATACCGCTTTCTCCGGACTATATCAGGCAATTATTTGAAGGGTATTTTCGCTTAGAAAGAGCTAACTCTAGCAGGAGGAGGGTTATAGCATCTCATTGGTATTGGTTGATCCGTGAAAAATAATTCGAGGTTTTAGAAGAATAATGTTTCACTGTTGGGTAGTCAATATATATTTTGTCAGAGAATATATTTCTCGTATTCCAAAAGAAAAATGTATTTTTGTGTTTCGTTTACAGACAAAGTTATAATCAGATGATTGATAAGATAAATAAGCTACTTGCAGAGATCGAGGATATTAAAGCTGCCAATAATCAGCAGCTGGAAGAGTTACGTATCAAATACCTGAGTAAGAAAGGGGCTATATCATCATTGATGGATGATTTTAGGAACGTGGCTTCGGAAGAAAAAAAATCTTTGGGAATGAAATTGAATGAGCTGAAAAATAAAGCTCAGGATAAGATTTCACAATTAAAAGAAAATCTTGAAAATTCGAATACGGTCGAAGAGTCTATCGACCTGACACGTACAGCATATCCTACACCATTGGGAGGACGGCATCCATTATCATTAGTGAAGAAAGAGATATGCGACATATTCAAGCGCCTGGGTTTCTCTATTGCCGAAGGTCCGGAGATAGAAGACGACTGGCATGTATTCGGGTCTTTGAATTTTGCCGATGATCATCCGGCTCGCGATATGCAAGATACTTTCTTTATTGCACGTAATCCGGAGATTGTGCTTCGCACTCATACTTCGTCGGTACAAACGCGCGTTATGGAGAAACAAGAACCTCCTATCCGTATTATTTGTCCGGGACGTGTGTATCGTAACGAAGCAATATCTTATCGTGCACATTGTTTCTTCCATCAGGTAGAAGCTTTATATATTGACAAAAATGTATCATTTGCCGACCTGAAACAAGCATTGCTATTCTTTGCAAAAGAGATGTTCGGTGCAGACACTAAAATACGTCTTCGTCCGTCTTATTTCCCATTTACAGAACCTAGTGCCGAAATGGATATCTCTTGTAATATCTGTGGCGGAAAAGGTTGTCCTTTCTGTAAATATACAGGCTGGGTAGAAATACTCGGTTGTGGTATGGTTGATCCGAATGTGTTGGAAAATTGCGGAATAGATAGCAAAAAATATACAGGTTATGCCTTAGGTATGGGTATTGAACGTGTCACAAATCTCAAATACAGGGTAAAAGACCTTCGTTTATTCTCTGAAAATGACGTACGTTTCCTGAAGCAATTTGAGAATGCACAGTAAAAATATCAAGTAAATATATAAGCAGGCTTCCTAATTATTTTTTAGAAGCCTGTTTTGTTTTATATAGGTATATTCTAAATAATTATAGTCCTTTTTTATTAACTTTGCCAGCCTTAATATAAAATATTGACAAAATAAGAAATATGAAAGCATTTGTATTCCCTGGTCAGGGAGCTCAATTCGTAGGAATGGGTAAAGACTTATATGAAACATCTCCGGTAGCAAAAGAAATGTTTGAGAAAGCGAACGAAATTCTTGGTTTTCGCATTACGGATTTGATGTTTAACGGTACAGATGAAGATTTGCGCCAAACAAAAGTGACCCAACCTGCTATATTTTTACACTCGGTTATTTTAGCTAAAACTTTAGGTGAAGAATTCAAGCCTGATATGGTTGCAGGTCACTCTTTGGGTGAGTTTTCAGCGTTGGTTGCAGCTAATGCTCTTTCTTTCGAAGATGGCTTGAAGTTGGTTTATAAACGTGCTTTAGCGATGCAAAAAGCATGCGAGTTAAATCCTTCAACAATGGCTGCTGTATTGGGTCTGCCTGATGAGAAAGTAGAAGAGATATGTGCTTCTATTACAGACGAGGTTGTAGTTCCTGCCAATTATAACTGCCCGGGGCAAATCGTAATTTCCGGTTCAAATGCAGGTATAGACAAAGCATGTGAGTTAATGAAAGAAGCAGGTGCAAAACGTGCTCTTAAACTAAGTGTGGGTGGAGCATTCCACTCTCCATTGATGGAACCTGCTAAAGAAGAATTAGAAAAGGCTATTAATGAAACTGAATTTTCGGCTCCGATTTGTCCTGTATACCAGAACGTAACGACAGTCGCTGAGACTGATCCTGCGACGATTAAGAAAAATCTGATTGCTCAGTTAACTGCTCCTGTAAAATGGACTCAATCTGTTGAACATATGATTGCAGACGGAGCAACTGAGTTTGTAGAACTAGGTCCGGGTTCTGTATTACAAGGTCTGGTGAAGAAGATCAACAAAGAAGTTGCAACAAGCGGCAAACAATAACTTATTATACAAAATAGGAAGATCATTTTGGAAATGATATCATAATAAACGATATAGATAAAAAATCTATATCGTTTATTTGTAATATAATCCATACTATTTCATATATTCAATAAATTCATAATGAAGTTGCTTAAATATATTCTACTAATTATTGTTCTTTTAAATATAAGTATTGCCGAAATACACTCTGATGAACCATTTTATTACAGAGATGATAATGGTAATATTAAAATCAAAAAAGATTGTCCCAGAGATGAATTTGGTAATATATTGATAAGTCAAGATATGATTGTCCAGCAGTTACTGAATGATAGTAGCTTATCTGCAAAAGAAAGATTGGCTCTTGTTGATTCTATTCATCCTAATACAAGTGGCTATGTAGAGAGTAGTAAACAATTAGAGAATGTTTTTAAAGAAGAACAAGCCTCAAAAGATCTCTCCAATAGAATAATTATTATTGTAACTTCTGTAATTGTAGCAGGCGTATATATTTATAGAAGAAAGAGCAAAAAATAGATCGAATATCATGTCGATATTTGCAACATAGTAGATGAAATACTAAACTGAATTAATAAGAAAAGCCGGGAATTATAAAATTACCGGCTTTTTAGCTTTATGATAGATTTCTTATTTTAGAATCGGGCTACCAACAGGAACTATTTCTTTACCAAAGAAGCTGTTTAGATACTTAGCTGCAAGTACATAAAAAGTAATAATAGAAATTGCTAGTTCCGAGTATGCAGCTACACTGTGCCATACATGACCACAGCCAAATGAGTCTAAAGCCAAGCCTAAGAACAAAACTACTATAAGAAATAGCAATAAAAACATGGCTTTTGACATTTTGAGCCCCGATATAGTGAGCACAATTGTTAGTACCATGTAGCCAAGAAACACAAATCCTAGTTGTCTGGGGTCTACTGCAGATGCTAAAGTCTCTCCAAAACAACCCAGTTTGATGAGCCAGCTCATCGCCATACCTATCCAGAATAGTCCATAAGCGCTGAAAGCCGTTGCTCCAAATAGGTTATTGTGTTTGAAATCGAATATTGATGCAATAATTTGCGCCATTCCTCCTAAAAATATTGCCCAAGGCAACACGAACGAAAGTCCGTCAGTCAATCCTAATTTCTGGGATGAAGCAACTAAAGTTACTATTGCCAGACCAAACAAGCCAAGAGTGGTAGGATCAGCCACTTCTATCTTCACATTTTTTGTTTCCATTTTCTGAAATTAAATTAAGCCTGCGAAAATAGCTATAAAATACATAGTATTGATTTTAATAGTTTATTTCAATAATTATGAAAGGTTTATAGTTAAGTCTTATAATGTGGCAGAGTTGGCATCTCGCCTTAATTTTACTACCTTTGCAGCTTATTAACAAAAAAAGATAAGAGAATGGCAGAAGCACCAAGTTGCCCACAATGTGGCATGGAGAATACTTATTTTGACGGAACTTTGTTCGTATGTCCTGATTGTAGTAATGAATGGACAGGAGATGCAAATGATACGGAAGCAGACAATACACCAAGAGATAGCAATGGAGCAGAATTAGTGGATGGTGATGCTGTGACTGTAATAAAAGACCTGAAAGTGAAAGGATCGTCCATGGTGATCAAAAGAGGAACTAAAGTGAAAAGTATTCGACTTACAGAAAATCCTGAGGAAGTTGATTGTAAAATCGAAGGTTCGAGCATTGTCCTGAAAACTTGTTTTTTAAAGAAATAATATAGATTGCATCTATTTGAAATAAAGAATAATAGTTGGAAGTAAATCTTTCAACTATTATTTTATATCTATCTTTGTAATCAATTACTATTAAATACGTTTGTTTCACATGAATAATAATATTGCTGATTTCGAGATTATGGCACCTGTAGGGTCTTACGACTCACTTGCAGCAGCAATACAAGGCGGTGCAGACTCCATCTATTTTGGAATAGAAGGACTTAATATGAGGGCAAAGTCTTCTAATAATTTTACAGTTGAGGACTTGAAGAATATTGCCAATATATGTAGGGAAAATAATATAAAAAGCTATCTGACTGTTAATACGATTATTTATGACAATGACATTGCTTTGATGCACCAGATTGTGGATGCCGCCAAAGAAGCTCATTTGTCTGCGATTATTGCTGCAGATGTTGCTGTGATGATGTATGCCCGTAGCATAGGGGTGGAAGTTCATCTTTCAACTCAGCTTAATATCACGAATACAGAATCGTTAAAATTTTACGGACAGTTTGCGGATGTAGTTGTACTGGCTCGCGAATTGACATTGGATCAAGTTGCAGAAATTTATAAAGATATAGTTGAGCAGCAGATAAAAGGACCTAGTGGGGAACTTATTCGTATTGAGATGTTTTCGCATGGAGCATTGTGTATGGCTGTATCCGGAAAATGTTATTTAAGCCTTCACGAAAAAGACTTATCTGCCAATAGAGGTGCATGTAACCAGATTTGTCGCAGAGGATATATCGTTAAAGATAAAGAAAGCGAGATAGAACTGGAAATAGACAATGAGTATATCATGTCTCCTAAGGACTTGAAAACCATTCATTTTGTGAATAAGATGATGGATGCCGGTGTACGAGTATTTAAGATAGAAGGCCGTGCACGTGGGGCTGAGTATGTACGTACTGTTGTCGAATGTTATAAAGAAGCTGTGAAAGCATATTGTGAAGGCACTTTCTCAGAAGAAAAAATAGAGGATTGGGATACCCGTTTGGCGACTGTGTTTAATCGGGGATTCTGGGATGGCTATTATCTGGGACAAAAGCTGGGAGAATGGTCAATGAACTATGGTTCGGAAGCTACCAAAAGGAAAGTATATATAGGAAAAGGAATTAAATACTTCTCTAATCTGGGAGTTGCAGAATTTTTAATGGAAACCCAATCTCTTAAGGTAGGAGATGAAATATTGATAACAGGTCCTACTACGGGAGCAGTTACTCAAATCGTAGAAGAGATTCGTGTAGATTTGAAATCTGTAGAGGAAACAGTCAAAGGAGAAAAATTCTCCATAAAAGTTGCAGACAAAATACGTCCCTCAGACAAGCTATTTAAGTTAGTTAAAGTGACACCTAAAAAGAAGTTTGTAGAAAAAGTATAGATTATTTGAATATTAAACATATATAAAGGAGGAAATATAATTAATATTTCCTCCTTATATTTTATAAAGAATCTTTTGTTGTAATTGGTGAAGTTAATTTTCTATTCTGTAGCAGAAAGGCAGGATAGATAATATATTGCATCATTTTAACTTTTTGAAGGAGGATGCATATGATTGTAATGATTGTCGCAGCTATTAAATCTACAATCAGGTTGGGCTCTAAATTATAGATACGTATTATTAGATGATAGATAGGATATACCAGTAACGGATGTATTAAAAGAATCCCTAGGGTTTTATTACCCCATTTATAAAAATAATCGGGAAGTATTCGTAACACGGCTAATGAGCAAATTACAGTTATTGGATAAAATATTATCCGATAGGATAATCCGGAGAGCATACTAGCGTAGCTGGAGTATGGAGTCTCGCCGAAAACAATAAAGAAAAACTGTTTTGAATCATTATGAAGCAATACTGCTATCGGGATTAGTAGAAGTGCAGGTAATGAATATATAAGCTTGCTTGTTTTTATTTTCTGATATATCTCATTAGAGCAGAAGTATCCTAGTAAGAAGAATGGAAAGAAGACCAATATTCGGGAACTAGGTATTTCAATTCTTATAAATCCCAGAGCAAAAGATATGGCAAGGGAAACAGACATGGATATTGTGAAATTGATTTTGTATTTTATAATGAAATAAATAAAAGTCCTCCATACCAGAAGTCCCCAAATAAACCATAAAGAACCTGTTGGTATAAAAAGAAAATCGAAAAGGCTAAATTCCCCCATTATATTCGGTACAAGCGTAAAACCTAGTACAGCCTCTGTCATAGAGGGTAAATAGTAGATTGTTTGGAAGAAGAAGTATGTTATTAAAAGACTTATAGATGTCCTCTTATATTTTTTCCAATTTAATTTCTTTGATTGAAATCCCGATATCATTATAAATAAAGGGATGACAAAGATTGCAAATGAACAAAAAAGGAACATTTTAAAACTATCTTCTTTCATATCATGCTGAACGCTGTGTCCATACACAACAAGAAAAATTAAGACAAACTTAATTGACTCTAAAGACTTTTCTCCTCTCATTATTTTTCCTCTAAGTATTTCAGTGCAAAATTAATAAAATTAACAAATAAACAAATTTTTTATATTAAAGTTTTAAAAAATTATTTTTTTCTTATAGGGCTTAATATGGAATAGTTCTTTCACTAAGAGTGAGATTTTTTGATTTATAGTATTTGCCTATGTTTATAACTTCTACTTAATTACCGAATTCTGTTAGTTTGATATATGCAATACTATCTTGATAGAATTTTTGTATTTTTGGGTTCTGTAATATAATTCTTACTCGAAATAATTATGTGTATAAAAGGATTTTTAATTTTTTGCCTCTCTTTCTTTCCTCTGTTGAATACTATTGCTCAAAAAAAAGTTATGGATCATTCTGTATATGATTCTTGGAAAAGTATTTTAGACATAAGTTTAACAAGCGATGGTAGGTATACGATAGGAGTAGTGGCTGCTCAGGAGGGGGATGGTTATTTGTTAATAAAAGAAGTTGTTTCTGGTAAGGAGAAAATCATACAGAGAGGATATAAATATAAGATAACACCTGATGATAAATATATAATAGCGTTGATTAAGCCTCCTTATGAGGATACACGTAAAGCAAGGGTAAAAAAGACTCCTGATGAAAAGTTACCGAAAGATTCATTGGCTATCGTATCCTTGTTTGATTTTTCTATAACTCGAATAGCAACTGTAAAAGATTTTAAAATAGGAAAAGACTATACAGACTGTATTGCATACACTTTGGATGATACTATAAAAGTTAAGGATAAAAAAGATATAAAACCATATACCCTCGTTTTACGCAACTTGTTATCAGCAAAAGAAGATACGATAAAGAATGTGACTGAATATGCACTTAGTGTTAATGGAAAAGCATTTGTGGCTATCTCTAAATCGAATAAAAATGATAGTTTACAGGGAAATAATGTTGTATATATTGATCTGGAAAAGAACGTAAAAAAGTACTTGTCTGAGAAAAAGACTATCTATAAAAATATCTGTCTGTCAGAATCTGGAGAGAAGGTTGCTTTTCTTGCTTCTCAGGATAGCTTGAAAAAGGAGATAAAAGACTACTCTTTGTATTATTATGATTACAAAGCGGATTATAAAGAGGCAAAGCCTATAGTTGGAAAAGAAACAGCAGGAATACCTCAGAATTGGATAGTGAGTGAAAATTATACTACTGTATTTAGTAAAAATGAGAAAAGGCTGCTATTTGGTATAGCTCCTGCTCCTTTGCCTAAAGATACAACTATACCTGACTTCGAAAAGGCTCAATTGGATCTCTGGCATTGGGAAGAACCGCAAATTCAGCCTATGCAATTGGCTGAATTGGAGAAAAAGAAAAAACAGAGTTATCTTTCGTATGTTGAATTAGAAAATTTAGGAAGGGTCTATCAACTGGGGACGGAAGAAATACCGGATGTTATCATCTCGGATGAAAACAATGGAAGATATGCAATTGGGAAATCGAACCTGAATTATCAATTTGAAGTTCAATGGGATTTGAGGGCTCGTACTACATATGATGTCTGGGTTTTTGATTTACACAAAAAGACATCGAAACAGATTAAGGCTAATCTTGCTTCTGATATACAGATATCACCACTGGGGAAATATATAGCGTGGTATGATTATACGAGTCGTAATTATTATACTTACTCTACTGAAACTGGGAAAGAAATTTGTTTGACAGATAATTTAGAAGTGAATTTTTGGGATGAGAAATACGATATGCCTTCACCTCCTGATAATTATGGGATTGCTGCATGGCTAGAAAATGATAAGGCTATATTTGTTTATGATGCTTATGATATTTGGAGACTTGATCCCTCTGGACAGAGCCAGCCCACAAATTTGACAAATAATTTAGGACGCGCAAAGAAGATCACTTTCCGTTATATAAAAACAGATATTGAAAGCCGTTTTATAAAGGATAAGGAGAAATTGTTATTATCGGCATTTAATAACGATACAAAAGAGTATGGTTTTTATGAGCTAAATAAATCTGTACCGAAGTTATTGGTCTTAGATAAATATACATATGCTAAACCTGTAAAGGCTAAAAACAAGGATGTTTTTGCATTTACGAAAAGTAATTTCAGTACCTCGCCCGATTTATATGTAACCAAAGATTGGTGGAAGTCTGAAATGGCTCTGTCAGATATCAATCCTCAAATGAGAGAGTATAATTGGGGGACTGCGGAGCTAATATCATGGACAACCTTTGATGGGCGACCAACACAGGGAATTATATACAAGCCCGAAGATTTTGATCCTAATAAAAAATATCCGGTGATGATATATTTTTATGAAAAGCATTCAGATAATTTATATCAATACTTTCCTCCTGCGCCGAGTCGTTCCATTATTAATATTCCTTTTTATTGTAGTCGGGGATATATTGTTTTCACTCCCGATATTCAGTATACAACAGGGCATCCGGGGAAAAGTGCATATAACTCCATTGTCTCCGGAGCAGAGATGTTGGCGAAAAATACTTGGGTAGACAAAGATAATATGGCTATACAAGGGCAGAGTTGGGGAGGATATCAGGTGGCTTATTTGGTAACCCAAACTAACATGTTCAAAGCGGCAGGTTCAGGCGCACCTGTTTCTAATATGTTCAGCGCCTATGGAGGGATTCGTTGGGAGACGGGACGTAGTAGGCAATATCAGTATGAGCAGACTCAGTCGCGCTTAGGTGCTACGATGTGGGAAGCTCCGGAATTATATAAGGAAAACTCTCCTGTATTCTTTGCTGATAAAGTGCAGACTCCTCTTCTTATCATGCATAATGATAAGGATGGAGCAGTGCCTTGGTATCAGGGAATAGAATATTTTATGGCGCTTCGTCGGTTAAAGAAACCTGTTTGGTTGCTTCAATATAACAATGAAGCCCATAATTTGAAAGAAAGAAGAAATACAAAGGATCTGAGTATTCGTTTGCAACAGTTTTTCGATCATTATCTTAAAGGTGAGCCTATGCCTGTATGGATGAGGAAAGGTGTGCCTGCGATTCGGAAAGGACAGGACTATGGATTCGAGACTAAGTAATAAAAGAATAAAGCGTTTCATTAGAAACGCTTTTATTTTAATTTGTAGGAGAGTGAAAATCCTATTTTGTATGGCATCCATTCTCCACTGCCATTCCATTCTTTATATTTTTCGTTCGTTTGAGTATAATATCCCCAGTATTGGCTGTTTTGCCATCCCCATCCACCAAATGCATCAATTCCCCATCTTTCATTGATTTTGATCTCATACCCTAAAGATAATCCGGCTCCGAAACCCCTTCCTTTTTGATGTTTTCCTGTATTTATATAATTCCATTTTGTCATTTTAAATATTTGGGCTACACCAAAAACTCCTATATAAAAACCATTGAAAGCCTGTTTAGGATAGAAGCGTGCTTCAGGCATTATCATGCCGAACAGAAACGGATTACCATCTACACTTTCCCAAGGGGATACAACCAAATCTGTGTTGAATGTCCATTTATTAGAAAGTTTTGTTTCTACAGACATATTAGTGATACCTAGTATCCAGTATGCAGCATTCCATTTTAGATAAGTTTGTGATATGCAGTAAAATGTACTTAAAAAGATGAAAACGAAAGAGACCAATAGTTTCCTCATAGTGATTTTTTGTAGTGATAACTAGAACAATTAGATTTAAAATTGCAAAGTAACCTTAAAAAGGATAGTAATTGGTACGTCTTTTCGATAATTTATCTTTTTTTATTCATTTTCTTAAATTTTTATTATTTGGTAGATTGGGTATTTCCAGGAGCTAAAGGAAACTATAAAGTCACTTTGTTGTTATAAGCTTATATATAATATGGTTATGGCTATTTATAATTCTATACGGCATATCATAACATCTGATCTTGTTTCTGAGTTATCTTCTTATTATAAAGAGGATCGTTCGTCCGTGAAGGTGGCAATAACCTCTACTATATCTGGATTGTTATATTCATTATTGATAAGGCATAATGCGACAGGTATAGAATCTATATTGAAAAAATCGGGGAAAGAATATCCCGAAATGGAAAAACACTTTCATGAATTATTTTTAGGAAAATCGGAGGAAAGAATTTATTATTTGGGTGCGCGTTTTTTGGATGAATTATTTAATGATAGAATAAATACCTTTATTTCTCTTATTTCTTCTCATTCAGGATTATCAATGAAGAATTCCGACCAGCTAATTTCTGTATTGGCTTCTTTTTTAGCAGGATATTTAGGGAATATTCTTCTTAAAGATAAATCTGGCTTTCGAGAAATGATGCAGCAACTTACTAGCGAAAAGACTAATATTCGATCAGACATTCCTCCCCGATTGTCAGAGATGTTTGATATGTCGGGTTCTAATACGACCAGATACATTTTGGATAACGAAGGTTCTGGAAATAATAATTTTTCAACAAAGGAGAGAAGTTATTCTTGGTTGAGGTTCTTCTTATTTCTTCTTATTTTAGCGATAGTTGTTGTCTCTGTGATGCTATGGTGGAAAACATGCCATTGACAAGGAAAAAACTTCTTTAAATAAATATCCTCTATGTTTAATAAATAAAAACGAATATTTTTGTTTTTATCTCACTTATTTGATTTATATTTGCCTTAAATTGTAAAGTTGATGTTGCAAAATGGTCGTAAAATAGAACATGAGGGCGTCATTGTTCGAGTCAGTAATGATTTTGTTTTTGTTAATATTGAACAATATTCAGCATGTGCAGACTGTCACGCAAAAGGAATGTGTAATCTTTCGGAGAAGAAGGAAAAGATAATAGAAATTCCAAGGTGTTTAGGCGAAAATTATAACATAGGAGATAAGGTAACAATAATCGGAGCAGCCTCATTAGGGCTCAAAGCCGTTTTCTATGCTTTTGTTTTACCATTACTAATTATTACATTGGTATTAATTGTTACCATATATAACTTAAAATCTGAATCTTTGAGTGCATTATTTTCTATACTATCCCTTGTTGTGTATTACTTTATTATCTATCTTTTTAAAGATAAGTTCAAAACACAATTTGTATTTACATTGACAAAAAACTAGAACTAGATATGGATACTATATTACTATCTGTAATATCTTTAGGAATCATTGGCGCTTTGGGTGCTATAATTCTTTATATTGTTTCAAAGAAATTTGAAGTTATCGAAGACCCCAGAATAGCAGAAGTGCAGGATGCTCTTCCTGCAGCAAATTGTGGAGGATGTGGCTTTCCCGGATGTAGCGGTTTTGCTGTAGCTTGTGTAAATGCCGAAACGTTGTCCGGATTGAGTTGTCCGGTAGGAGGACAGGCTACAATGGAAAAAGTTGCAGCTATTTTAGGGCTTG
Source organism: Dysgonomonas sp. (assembly GCA_032477055.1). Taxonomy (GTDB): domain Bacteria; phylum Bacteroidota; class Bacteroidia; order Bacteroidales; family Dysgonomonadaceae; genus Dysgonomonas_A. The sequence goes on from JAWDXP010000001.1 coordinate 148,642, forward strand.
TGGTCGAAAAGACCGAGCCTAAGATTGCAGTAGTCCGGTGTAATGGTAGCTGTGAAAACCGTCCGTCTACAACGTATTATGATGGTGCTCCTTCATGTGCTATGGTTGCATCGTTATACGGCGGGGAAACAGAATGTAGTTATGGGTGCCTTGGACAAGGAGACTGTGTCACGGTTTGCGATTTTGATGCTATCAAGATAAATGCAGAAACAAGACTACCGGAAGTTGACGACGAGAAATGTACAAGTTGTGGAGCGTGTGTGCAAGCTTGCCCTAAGATGCTTATAGAGTTAAGAAAGAAAGGGCCAAAATCCAGAAGAATCTTTGTTAGCTGCATGAATAAGGATAAGGGAGGCATTGCAAAGAAAGCTTGTGCGGTAGCTTGCATTGGGTGTAAAAAGTGTGAGAAATCATGTGCATTTGAGGCTATCACGATCGAGAATAACTTGGCATTTATAGATGATGATAAATGTCGCCTATGCCGCAAATGTGTGACTGAATGCCCGACATCTGCGATTACAGAATTGAACTTTCCTCCCCGAAAAGAAAAGATAAAGGAGGAAGAAGTGGTTGCTGTAGAATAAGTTGAAACAAAACGTACTATCATAGATATGATTAAAACATTCCGAAAGGGTGGGATACATCCTACCGAAAATAAACTGTCTGCAAATAAAAAGATCGAACAGACTTTTATTCCCAAGCAAGTGGTTATTCCATTATCGCAACATATTGGAAAACCGGCAGTTGCTACTGTGAAAAAGGGAGATGAAGTAAAGGTAGGTACTCTGATCGCAAAAGCAGATGGATTTATTTCTGCTAATATTCATTCTTCTGTTTCAGGCAAAGTTGCAAAAATAGATGATGCTATTGATTCTAGCGGATATAAGAGACCTGCAATATTTATAGATGTGGAGGACGATATTTGGGAAGAAAATATTGATAGAAGCCCAAATCTATTAACAGAGTGTAGCCTTTCTCCGGAGGAGATAAAAGACAAGATATCTGCAGCGGGCATTGTGGGGATGGGGGGAGCTACTTTCCCTCTTCATGTCAAACTTAGTCCTCCACCGGGAAGCAGCCCTAAGTTTTTAGTTATAAATGCAGTGGAATGTGAGCCTTATCTGACATGTGACCATCAGTTGATGCTAGAGAAAGGTGAGGAGATATTGGTAGGTGTAGCTATTCTGATGAAAGCTATTGGAGTAGATAAAGCCAAGATAGGAATAGAAATGAATAAGCCGGATGCGATAGAAAAGCTTTCGGACTTGTCGAAAAAATATGAAGGAATAGAGGTTGTATCTCTGAAAGTAAGATATCCGCAAGGAGCAGAGAAACAACTTGTAGAGGCTACTATTGGAAGATGTATTCCGAGTGGGGCTCTACCTATTTCCGTTGGGGCTGTAGTTGTAAATGTTGCAACGGTCTTTGCTGTGTATGAAGCTGTTCAGAAAAATAAGCCTCTTGTTGAAAGGGTCGTGACAATCACAGGAAAACATTTAGAGAAACCATCAAATATTTTATCCAGAATAGGTGTGCCTATTAGCCAGCTGATTGAACAGGCTGGAGGACTACCTGAAGATACGGAGAAAATAATAGGGGGAGGTCCTATGATGGGAAAGGCGCTGACAAGTACCGATGTTCGTGTAACTAAAGGTAGTTCAGGGATATTGATTATCCCGACATTGGAAGCACAACGGGAGAAAATGCAAAACTGCATACGATGCGGAAAATGTGTGAGTATATGTTGTATGGGCTTAACGCCTCATTTCTTGATGACAGCCGCTGAATTTTCAGCCTGGGACAAAGCTGAGTCGCATTATATAACAGATTGTGTAGAATGTGGTTCATGCAGTTTCATTTGTCCGGCTCATCGTCCTCTGCTCGATTATATCAGATTGGGCAAAAAGAGTGTCATGGCTGCCATTAGGGCTCGTAATTAATTAAATAGAATATTTAATACCATATTTAAATAAAGAATAAACACACCATGGTGAGTAAATTAACTATTTCGCCGTCACCGCATATCCATAGTGGAGACTCTGTCGAAAGAAATATGTATGGGGTTCTTATAGCCCTTATACCAGCTTTTATTGTCTCTCTTATCTATTTTGGATTAGGAGCGCTTATGGTAACAATTTCGGCTGTTATCTTTTGTGTTCTTTTTGAGTTCCTTATTCAAAAGTATATTATTAAAGGAGAACCCACAATTAAGGATGGTTCTGCAATAATAACCGGAGTTCTGTTAGCTTTTAACCTACCATCGAATTTGCCTTTGTGGATAGTGATAATAGGCGCACTGGTTGCTATCGGTATTGGAAAAATGTCCTTCGGAGGATTGGGTAACAATATATTTAATCCGGCCTTAGTTGGGCGTGTATTTTTACTTATCTCATTTCCTGCCCAGATGACAGTTTGGCCGGAGCCGGGTATTTTCCCGCTTCATTATACAGATGCAACAACAGGTGCTACTACTTTGACTCTTATAAAGGAGAATTCGGATAAGATATTTTCTTATACCTCTATGTTGTTAGGAGAACGGGGTGGAAGTATAGGCGAGGTCAGTGCCATTGCCTTGATTATCGGCTTTTTATTTATGCTCTGGCGAAAAATTATTACCTGGCATATACCGGTTTATTTAATATTGACTGTTGTCGTTTTTACAGGCATAATGCATCTTGTGAATCCGGTTGTGTATGCTGATCCTATTATTCATTTACTTTCGGGAGGATTATTATTGGGGGCAGTATTTATGGCTACAGATTATGCGACGTCTCCGATGAGTAAGAATGGAATGATCATCTATGCAGTTGGTATTGGGCTTATAACATCAGTTATTCGTCTCTTTGGAGCATATCCCGAAGGTATTTCTTTTGCAATTCTAATTATGAATGCCTTTACTCCTTTAATTAATACTTATGTAAAACCTAAAAGATTCGGGGAGGTAATCCAAAATGGCTAAGTTGAAATCTTCTTTACTCAATATGTTTTTGTCTTTATTTATTATATCTATAGTGGCTGCCGCTGTATTGGCATTTGTAAATATTCAGACAAGTCCATCGATTATTGCTTCTAAAAAACAGAAGTTGGAAAATGCTATTCAGGAGGTCGTGCCTGGTTTTGATAATTCTCCGTTAAGCGAATCTTACAAGCTTGTTAGTAATGAAGGTGATTCATTGACAATATATCCGGCAAAGAAGTCTGGTGAGCTTATTGGTATTGCAATAGAGAGTGCTACAATGAGTGGCTTTAGTGGTGAGATCAGAATTATTGTGGGGCTTACTCCTCAAGGAAAAATAATTGATTATGCAGTATTGCAGCATGCAGAGACTCCCGGATTAGGAGATAAAATGGATCCATGGTTCAGGACTGAAAAAAATAATCAGAATATTCTTGGACGGGATTTATCACAGAGCAAATTATCTGTAAGTAAAGATGGAGGAGACGTTGATGCTATCACAGCTGCAACAATAAGCTCTCGTGCTTTCCTTGATGCTGTGAATAAAGCATATGCAACTTATTCTAATTCAAAATAACAAGACTGACATGAAAAAAAACATACAAATCTTATTGAATGGGATAATTAATGAAAATCCGGTTTTGGTCCTTCTATTAGGTATGTGTCCTACTTTAGGTACGACATCTTCTGCTATTAATGGACTGGCAATGGGACTGGCTACGACTTTCGTTCTGATATGTTCCAATTTGGTTATTTCCCTGTTAAAAAATTTAATTCCCGATCAGGTTCGTATTCCTGCTTTTATTGTGATAATAGCGACTTTCGTTACTGTAATACAGATGTGTATGGAAGCATATGTACCTGCATTATACGATAGCTTAGGGCTATTCATTCCGTTGATAGTTGTTAATTGTATTGTACTTGGACGAGCAGAAGCGTTTGCGGCTAAGAATGGACCTGTACCTTCTATTTTTGATGGAATGGGTATGGGGCTTGGTTTTACTCTTGCCTTAACATTACTAGGAGCAGTAAGAGAGTTTTTAGGAACCGGAAAGTTATTCAATTTTGTTATTTATCCCGAAAATTATGGTTCATTGATTTTTGTATTGGCTCCGGGAGCTTTTATTGCTTTGGGCTATTTAATTGCCATAATGAATAAACTTAAAGCAAAGTCTAAATAGAAGATAATACTATTTTTATGGAATATATATTGATATTTATAGGTGCTGTTTTCGTTAATAATATTGTCCTGTCCCAATTTCTTGGAATATGTCCATTTCTGGGCGTTTCAAAAAAAGTAGAGACTGCAATAGGTATGGGAGCTGCTGTAGCTTTTGTAATGACAATCGCTACATTAGTTACGTTTTTGGTACAAAAGCTTGTATTGGATCCAAATGGACTTGGATTCATGCAAACTATTACATTTATCCTGATTATAGCTGCTCTCGTGCAGATGGTAGAGATCATTCTGAAAAAAGTCTCTCCGGCTCTATATCAGGCTTTAGGAGTTTTCTTGCCTTTAATTACAACCAATTGTGCTATTCTGGGAGTGGCTATCATCGTGATACAAAAAGACTATGATTTACTAACTTCTATAATTTATGCAATTTCTACGGCTATAGGTTTTGGTCTGGCTTTAATTATATTTTCGGGTATAAGGGAGCAATTATCATTGACTTATATTCCGAAAGGAATGCAAGGAACACCGATTGCTCTAATTGTAGCCGGTATTTTGGCAATGGCATTTATGGGATTTAGTGGCATAGTATAATTCTAAAATATTATATTGATAATAGAAATATGGTAATATTAATTACCATATTTTTTATGTCCATAAGTGATATTATGATCAATAAGACAGAAATAATAAATTACATAGAGGAAGGTTATCTCAATCTAAAATGGACTGGCATTTTAGAAGGAGGAGAAAGTCAACTCTAAGAAGTATAGAGTTTATATTAGTGAAGAAAGCTCTTAATTTTATAGGCTAGACTTAGGAATCGGATATGTGGATATATCATCTAATTGTAGTATGAGACAGGATATAAAAAAAGTAGCCCTAAATTAGGGCTACTTTTTTTTATCTAAGCTTTAATATTATTCAGCGAAGAAGATAGCAACACGGTTCCAAGCATTTTCTTTATATGGTTGCTCAGAAGAACCTTTCCACTCAACTTGTACGCGATCGCTGCTGATTTTGTATTTGTCTACAAGAACTTTAGCAACGTTTCTTGAACGTTTTTCAGAAAGTTTCATGTTGTATGCAGCAGTACCAGTTTGTTTGTCAGCATAACCAACAACTTTAACTTTAGCGTTAGGATTAGCTTTCAAGTATTCAGCTGTGTTATAGATACTGATTTCTTGGTTGTTGTCGATAACTGCACTGTTAAGACGGAAGAATACTACGTTAGGAACGTAAGTACCGTCTTTAACTACTGTAGGAGCTTGTACTTCTGGACATTTTTGAGCAGGAGGACAAGAAACTGGACGTTTTCTCAGTTCGTCATTTTCACCTCTTAATCTGTTGATTTGGCTATTCAAATCGTTGATTAAGTTCTCATCCATAAGAACAGCTTCTGTGAAACCAACTTTACCTACATTAAGGATAAGACCAGCATTACCATTCATAATACCATTCCAGTGAGTTTTTCCTTTAGGACCTTTGTCGAATCTGTTTTCAACAATGAAACCACCTACTTCAGCGAAGAATGATAATCTGTCGTTGATTCTGAATGTATTCAATAAACTTGCATTGAATGTTGGACCATTGAATCCACGTCCTTTGAAAAATGCGCGACTAGATCTACGATCATAACCAATACCTACTGTAGGTATAAAGTTATAAAGACGATTTTGATCGTACTTTAGAAAGTAGTTAGTTACGTTAAACATGAAGTCTACGTGAGCATTCACGTGAGTCATGCTATACATTCTTTGAGCTTCGTTTCCATCAAATGAGTGGATTTTACCACCTTGAGCAACTAAACGAGCACCTAGATATGGGTTGAACCATTTACCCACCATAAATAGAGGGTTTACAGTCATACGATCTAAGAAGCTTGCGTGTTGGTCATTTGGACCAAAGTACATGCTTGCACCAGCACCGGCACCGATGAACCAGTTGTCACCAAAACCGTTACGTGCAAAAGTAGTTTTTCTTCCGGCTTCTACGCTTGTCTGAGCAGACGCAGTTAAGCCAGCTAGAGCTAAACACAATAGTAAACTTACCTTTTTCATAATCAATTAATTATAGTTAAACAGTTTAATTATTTTTTATCGTAATTTAAGTACCAGTTATATGCTAATCTAATACCATCTTCAATTTCTATTTTATGTTTCCATCCTAAAGAATTCAGTTTTCTAACATCTGTTAGCTTCCTAAACGTCCCATCGGGTTTATTTACGTTAAATACAAATTGACCGTCAAAGTTAATGATATTTTTTGTTAAAAACGCCAAATCTTCAATAGAAATATCCTTTCCGGTCCCGATATTAATGTGCGTATTCCTGATTTCTTTGTTATTAATAACATTTGTTAGATCAAAAAAGTTCACATTTTCTAAGATATATATTGTTGCGTCAGCCATATCTTCGCTCCAAAGAAACTCTCTCATGGGTTTTCCCGTTCCCCAAAGCTCTACATTGGTGTTCTTATCATCCGTTTTTTTTACACCGTATTTTTCTAAGATGTTTAGAATATCTTCTGTTGAAGATTCTCCGTTTACATTTTCTATTGGGCGTGTCTTCAAATCTAAACGGATCGCTTCCCAATTATTGTCTTCTAAACATTTTCCTAAATGTATTTTCCTAATGAGTGCGGGTAAAACGTGTGATTTTTCCAAATCGAAATTGTCATTCGGGCCATAAAGGTTTGTTGGCATAACAGAGATAAAATTCGTCCCGTATTGTATATTATAGCTTTCACACATCTTTATACCGGCTATTTTTGCTATAGCATATGGTTCATTAGTATATTCTAATGGACCTGTAAGTAAAACATCTTCCGATATTGGTTGTGGTGATTCTTTAGGATAGATACAAGTACTTCCAAGAAAGATCAGCTTTTTTACTCTTTGCAGATATGAATTGTGAATGACATTGTTTTGAATCATCAGATTTTCATAAATAAAATCTGCTCTGTATTTATTGTTTGCAACAATACCTCCGACTTTCGCAGCTGCTAGTATCACATAATCGGGTTGCTCTTTGTTGAAAAAATCTGCAACAGCTGCCCCGTTAGTTAAATCCAACTCGGCATGTGTTCTCGTAATAAAGTTTGTGTAACCTTTACTTTGTAAGTTTTTTAATATAGCAGAACCAACGAGACCGCGATGTCCTGCTATATATATTTTAGATGTTTTATCTATCATTTTATTCAAAATAATTCAAAATTTTATATCCGCCTTTTCTCAAGAACTCTTCTTTTTTCATAAGTACTATGTCATGAGTCATCATATCCTCACATAGTCCTTTTAAATCGTAGGAAGGCTCCCAACCAAGTTTAGCTTTAGCTTTTGAATTATCCCCAATGAGGATGTCAACTTCTGTAGGTCTAAAATAGGATGGATCTACGCCTACTACTGCTTCTCCGATTCTCTCCTTAAAGGCAGATAAATACTCTTCGCCTACTTTTTGTGCAAAAATAGTTTCATTAATAGAGGAAATATATCCTTCCTCCTGTTCATCTTCTCCTTTAAACTCAATCGTAACTCCAGCCTCCGCAAAAGACATTTTTATAAAATCACGGATTGTTGTGGTTACCCCTGTTGAGATGACATAATCATCAGGTGTATCTTGCTGTAAGATCAGGTGCATTGCTTTAATGTAGTCTTTTGCATGTCCCCAGTCTCTTTGGCTGGAAAGATTACCCATGTACACCTTTTTCTGTGATCCTAAAACAATGCGGGCAACAGCTCGGGTTACTTTTCTTGTAACAAAAGTTTCGCCTCGCAGTGGAGATTCGTGATTGAATAATATACCATTGCTGGCGTGCATCCCATAAGCTTCCCTATAGTTTACTGTGATCCAGTATGCATATAGTTTAGCAACGGCATATGGGCTTCGTGGATAGAAAGGTGTAGTTTCCTTCTGAGGGATTTCTTGCACTAAACCATATAATTCGGATGTAGATGCTTGATATATACGGGTTTTTGTTGTAAGTCCTAGTAGTCGTACAGATTCTAATAACCTGAGAGTACCGATACCATCAGCATTGGCTGTGTATTCGGGTGTATCGAAACTAACTTTTACATGGCTCATTGCTGCCAAATTGTATATTTCATCAGGTTGAACTTCACCTACAATTCGGGTTATATTCATGCTGTCAGTCATGTCTCCATAATGTAGGATCATGTTTCTATTCTCTACATGAGGATCTTGATATAAATGATCAATCCTGTCTGTATTAAAAAGAGATGATCTTCTCTTAATACCATGTACAGTGTATCCTTTTTTTATTAAATATTCGGATAAGTATGCTCCGTCTTGTCCTGTTATACCTGTTATTAAAGCAATTTTACTCATAATGGATAAAGATATATGTTTTTATTGTCGTAAAGCTTAAAAACGAGAAAACTCTTTAAAAATTGTGCATGTATATTGAAGTAGATATTTTGCGTCTTAAGAGTTTTGATGTTCTTTACGTAATAGGTCGTTTACAGTTTTTACAGGGTTGAATGTGCTTAGTGGAACTTCGACGAAGATCGTGTTCCAGTCAGACATTGCGCCATTCCATAAACCCGGTAACTCCAAAGCTTTTAATTCTTTTCCGTTTTTCGATTTTTTACTGATGAATCCGGTATTCTTATCTACGTAGTTTTTCAGATTAAATTGGTTGCCTCTGTAGTCTTTTATGGCACATACGATATCTACAGGATTGAAATGGGTACCATTATCAAACATTTCTTTTTTTTCAGGATTGTCAAGATCTATTTGAGAGCTTTCCAATATTTGTAAAGATATTGTTCCATCTGCATTTACAGTAAAAAATGGTCCTCCTCCGGGTTCTCCTATATTTTTAACCATTCCACATACACGGATAGGACGATTGAGTTTCTTTTTTAAATAAAGAACAAGTTCCGCATCTTCGAGATACTTGGTATCCGGATTTTTTATATTTAAAATGTCTTGAAGGAAATGAAGCATTTCCAATAACTGATCTCTGTTGTATTCTCCGGAATCTATAAGGTTCAAATAATCGAAAATTTGTTTCTGAGTTTTGATAAGATAACCTGCTAGTAATTTCTTATACTTACTTTCTTCTTCTTTCAATTTGTCAGGCACTACATTGTCTACATTCTTTATGAAAACGATATCTGCCTGTATATCATTTAAATTTTCTATCAGGGATCCGTGCCCTCCTGGACGGAATACCAATTTGTCATCTTCTCTGAATGGCGTATTGTCTATATTTACTGCAATTGTATCGGTTTTGGGCTTTTGCTCACTAAAGCTTATATTGAATCTTGTATCCAGTTCTTTTTCATACTTACCTTGTATGTTCTTTATCAGGGACTCAAATAATATGCGATGTTCATTCGATACTGTAAAATGGATATTGACCTTCCCTTCTTTATTTCTTGCATACATGCTTCCTTCCGAAAGATGTTCTTCAACAGGAGTACGATTATAATTATTGTAGGAGTGAAATTTTAATAGTCCTTTGGGAAGACTACCATAATTTAACCCCTTACTTGTAAGTAAGTTTCTAATGATAGCCTTGAACTGATTATTTTCAATTAGTTCATCTATACTCTTTTCTTCATTTTGTAAGCATTTATCATTGAGCTCACTATAAAAAGCAAATCGATGTATATTTATAAAAAATGCTTTGGTAAAATCGTTTTCCGGCAAATCGGCAATCGCATCCAGATACTCAAACAAATCTTTGAACATACGGCTGGCAGCACCTGATGCAGGGACAAACTTTACTATAGTTTTATCGGAATTGAGATATTGATTCCAGTCTGTAGTATACTTGTCAATGTCATATGCTGTAACAGTTGTGATTCCTTTATCTGTGGTTGCAGTGTTGATGATCTCGAGATATGGAAACCCTTTTTCGAAAGAAGATATTTGATTTTCTATATCTGCCTGAGATATTCCTTTAGATTCTAGTTGCTGTATGTCTTGAGGTGTTAATTGAGTTTGCATAGAAAAGAATTGTATAAGTGTTTAATAATTGTGATATATACAAAAATAAGAAATAATCTGATGTTACTTTCAAATTATAATAGAAAAAAGCAGTTAGCTTTAATTATAGCTACTGCTTTCTATTATGGGTATTTAAAAAGATCAATCCGGTGTATTAGAAACCATTGTTTCTTGTTGCCGTACTTTTTTTCGTTAACATTATGTATATACCAGCTAAAAGAATGAATGCACAAATATCGGTAGACGAAAAGTTTAGTAAGCTTTTGCTACTCGCATCTTCTGTCTTAAGACTAAAAGACTGCCGATAAGGCTTGATATTGTCATTTGTAAATTCGCTTACTGTACGCGCCGCAGACATAGAATCTTCCATTGGGAGAAAACTCACGGGCTCACAAATACCTGAAAATGGAAAAAATAATACGGTAATAGTGACTAATATTGTTTTTTTTATCTTACAACCTAAATTTTGCATATATATGCTCTTCTCTTATTCTAAAAAAAAATTATAACCCTCTAAATATGATGCAAAGTTAAAAATTAAAAATAAATAAAACAATGAAATGAAAGCTTTTTATGTTAAAATGGATTGTTAATGTATTCTTTTCTAATATTTTCTTAAGTTTTCGGATGTCAGGAAATAAGGCTTTTCATTACCTGTATAGATAAGCCAATATTCATCTGTAGAGTTCGTACCCTGAAATTTTTTTGTTGCAGGTAAAGGCGTTAAGAGAATGTCATCTTTATCCGTAGGTGTTATATCGTTTATGTTGATATAATCGGTCTGTTGCTCTAACAAATCTTTCTTTTCTTTTTCCAGATAGTATTTATTGTTTCTGTTTTTCCCGGTAGAAAATACTAAAATGGTTCTCTTCCTTTCTTTAATTAGGGGGATGGCCAAGCAAACAATAAATATCTGAGATTCTGCTATTTTTTTATTGATCAAATACTTCTTAGTTGCTTTGAACCATATAGTACCTAATATGAATAGAATAACAAAAGGGATACTGTATAGTGATATAAGCAAATCCAGATTGAGAAGATAAATCAATCCGAAAATTCCGATGAAGAGTAAAAGAGAAGGGGGAAGCATTGCATAATTCTTCCATATGTTTTTGCCGAAAACTTTCTTTTTAAGTTTGTCGTTTTTCTCCAGCTTATTTATTTTGTCATTATTCATAATGAAGTAAAATTTTGTCAAAGTTAAAAATGTTTCTTTTTCTTCACTCTAGTTTTACTTTTATTTCTTTCATTAAAATAGGATACTTTATAATAGTTTAAGAAACCTCTTCTAATAAAAGAAGCTATATCTGTCTGATATAGCTTCTCGTTATAATATAGATTGTTATTTTTTTAGTAGTATTTCATCAATAGCTTTTTTCAACTCAGGCTTGGGTACTGCTCCTTGTGCCATCTGAGGGCTTTCTCCCATTGGGATAAATAATAAACTAGGGATGCTCCGGATACCGAATAAGCCGGCTAATTCCCTTTCCTCTTCAGTATCAATTTTATAGATATATATTTCGCCTTCATATTCTCCGGCTAGTTCTTCCAAAACAGGAGCGATGGCTTTACATGGACCACACCAGTCTGCATAAAAATCGATTAATGCAGGTTTATCTCCCAGATATTTCCAATCCTCCGGATTTGTTTCATAGTTTGCCACTTTTTCTAAAAAGTCAGCTTTAGTCAATTGTATAGTTTTCATCTTTTTTTCTTCTGTCTTTGTTATTATTGTTTTATTATCTTCATTGGGCTTAGTGCTGTTAGTACATGATAGAGATAACGCACTAAGACCAATTATTGTTCCGACAATTAATTTATTCATTTTTCTTCTTTTTTTAGTAGCCTGAATATAAATATACCAATAATGATGCCATATATTATCATTAGCGTAGGAGATGACTTTATCGGGCAGGTATTAGTCGTGCAACCAATGAAATACCAATAAGAAAAACCTCCTAATCCTCCTAAGGTGCTACCCAATATATATGTCCAGTTTTTTTGCCATATTCTTTTTATCATAACTCTTTCTCCTCATATTTTATATAAATAAATTCATATTAGCATTATCAGCCCTGTCCAGATAAGCCGCAACCCCTCCGATAGTGGCATGATCTATTAGTTCTTCTTGTTTGATCCCCATAACATCCATAGACATAGAGCAGGCAATCATTTCTACGCCATTGTCAATGGCTTGTTGCATAAGGTTTTCAAGACTGTCAATGTTTTTTCGTTTCATGATGTAGCGCATCATTTTGCCACCCATTCCTCCCATATTCATTTGTGAGAGACCTAGTTTTTTGCTGCTGGATGGGAGCATGAAACCAAACATTTTGCCCATTATGTCTTTCGAAACTTTGGGCTTACTTTGCTTCTTTATAACGTTTAGTCCCCAAAATGTGAAAAACATGCTTACCTTTTTACCCGAAGCAGCAGCTCCGTTTGCAATGACGAATGATGCGAGTGCCCGATCAAGGTCATCACTAAAAACGATTAATGTTTTATTGTCTTTTAGACTCAATGAAGAAGATTCATGAACATCTGTAGAAGGTGCTTTTTCTATTAGTGCAGTTATTACACCTGCTTTATTCTCCATATTCACAATCTTTGCTCCCATCATTCTACTCCATCCATGTAAGTCTTCTCCAAATGCCTGATCAGTCACCTTTATTTCAAGCTGGTCTCCTTCTTCCACCAAATCGTAATTTTTCTTTAGCTGCATGATTGGTCCCGGGCATTGCAAGCCGCAAGCATCTATTTTTATAATTTTTTTATCTTGTTGCATCTCTTTATTTTCATTTTTTATTGGACAGTTAAGAGTGGAATAGGGATAATCTGATGTCTGTTTTACGGTTGATATTGAATATGTTTTATATCCTCCCGAAAGGCTATGTACATCGCTATACCCGTTTTGCATTAATATCCGTGCAGCCAGATAACCTCTTAAGCCAATAGCGCAATAGACTATTATCTTCTTGTCTTTAGGGATTTCCGATAAACGGCTTCGTATCTCATCTACAGGAATGTTGACTGAGCTAGGTATACTTCCCATCTCGTATTCTGCATGTGTACGGGCATCAATCAAAATACTTTCTTCCGGATTTAATTTCGCAATTTCATTCCACTGTATTGTGTTTACTTTTTTCGTAAGAATGTTTTCCGCCACAAAACCTGCTATATTGACAGGGTCTTTTGCCGAAGAATAGGGTGGAGCATAGGCTTGCTCTATTTCTTGCAGATCATAAATTGTTCCTCCGCTTCTGATGACTTGTGCCAGTAAATCGATTCGCTTGTCTACTCCATCATATCCCACAACCTGTGCCCCTAACAACTTTCCGTTCTCGGGAGAAAAGTCTATTTTTATTGATAGTGGTAGTGCATTAGGGTAATAACTTGCATGAGAACTACTGTGGGTGTATGAACTTGTATATGGCATTTTCTCCATATCCAGTACTTTAGAAGAAACTCCTGCAGCAGCGACCGTCAGGTCGAAAACTTTCGCAATAGATGTGCCGATAGTCCCTTTATAGGTATGTTTATTTCCTCCTGTTATATTGTCTGCAACTATTCGTCCCTGTTTGTTTGCAGGACCTGCCAGTGGTATCAGTGTGTATTTATCAATTACCGGATTGAAAACCTCTGCAGCATCCCCGAGAGCATAGATATCTTCATCGGAAGTCTGCATATATTCATTGACTTTGATTCCTCCTCTATTACCGAGTTCCAAGCCAGCCTCTTTAGCCAGTTTGGCATCAGGTCTGACACCAATGCTTAGAATAACCATGTCTGTCGGGATTTCCTTATTTCCTTCTAGCTGGACTTTTAATTGATGTTCTTCGGCTTCGAAGCCAATAACATTTTCTTCTAATAACAACCCTATGTTCTTATTTTTGAGATGTTGATGTACCATAGCAGCCATCGAAAAATCGATAGGAGTCATTACCTGATTGGAGCGTTCGATTAAGCAAACTTCAATTCCAACATCGTGCAGATTTTCCACCATCTCAAGCCCAATAAATCCGCCACCAATGACAACTGCCTTTTTTACTCTATTTTTAGTTATATATTCTTTTATGCTATCAGTGTCAGGCACATTCCTTAATGAGAAAATGCGTTCATCTTCTATTCCCGGAATAGGAGGTTTGATGGGTTCTGCTCCTGTCGATATAACTAGTTTGTCGTAGGTTTCTTCATATTTTTCTCCTGTTTGCAGGTTATGTACGCTGATCGTTTTATTTGCCGGAGCAATATTGATAACTTCCGATTTTACACGGATGTCTATATTAAATCGATTTTTGAAGCCTTCTGCTGTCTGTACAAATAGCCTTTCTCTTTCCGATATCGTATCTCCTATATAGTAAGGCAACCCACAATTGGCATAAGATACATATTCCCCTTTTTCGAAGAGAATAATCTGAGCATTCTCATCCAATCTTCTTAATCGTGCGGCTGTTGTTGCTCCTCCTGCTACACCTCCTATAATTAATATTTTCATAATTTGTTATTATTTATATTTGCTATTGGCAATTAATTTTGAAATAAAAAATTGACTATTGAATCAATTTATTTAACTGAGATGCGAGATTAGATAAATCCATATCTTTTGAGAGCATCTCTGATATTTTCTGTTTTCCCAGTTCGGTTAAAGTAAAGATCATCTGTCTTTTATCTTTTGCACCCATTTCGCGAATGATATATCCTTTCGATTCAACTGTATTGATAACTCTTGATACTCGCGAGTTAGATAACCCTACAAAATCACACAATTCGTTCGCCGATTTAGATTCACCCGATTTAAGACAGCATAATACCATGCCTTCATTGATCGTGATACCGTTTTTTTCTGCAAACTCTTTCTCGAAATGATAAAGGGCTTTGTATATATCTTTTAATTTACAAATTGCTTCCATAATATATTTGCTAGTATGAAATATTTACAAAGGAAATATATTTATTTGATACTAGCAAATAAATGAATTGCTTTTAAGTAAAATAATATGGTTTAATATAGTTTTCGAAATATATATTTATGTATGCAAATAAATGTAAAAAATGTGTTTGCCAATTAAACCTTTTACGATTTTTTAGTCTTTACTAAGATGCTATTACGTGTACACTAACCACCGAGTGAAAATATCATGACGAAAAGAACCAGAATTATACTTATTATTGCCATTGCGCTTTTTGTTGGAGGAATGGCTTTTTATCCAACAATAAAGAATTATTTTTTTTCCGCAGAAGAGTCTGCACCTGAATCTCGTCCTACAACAGTGAGCAGGCAAAATAACAAGCCTCTGAATGTAAATGCCCAAATCTTGAAGTATGAAAATCTGGAGGACATTCTGATAACTACAGGGGTGCTTATCCCTGATGAAGAGGTTGACTTATCATTTGAAACCTCAGGTAAAATCACTAAAATTTATTTCAAAGAAGGGACGAATATCAGTAAAGGAACTTTGTTGGCTAAGGTTAATGATAACACGCTTCAGGCGGAATTGAAGAAGCTGGAAGCACAATTACCTTTAGCACAAGACAGGGTATTTCGTCAAAAATCTTTATTGGCAAAAGATGCAGTCAGTCAGGAAGCTTATGAGTCTGTAAATACGGATTTGGAAAAGTTGAAAGCAGATATTGAACTTGTGAAAGCCCGTATCGCTCAGACAGAATTGAGAGCTCCGTTTGATGGAGTTATAGGCTTGCGCCAGGTGAGTGAGGGTACATATGCTTCTCCTACGACTATTATATCTAAACTTACAAAAATAGTACCTCTGAAAATTGAGTTTGCAGTCAATCAATCACAGGCAAACACATTGAGGGTAGGTACTCCTGTTAAATTTAATGTCGACAATGACCTGAATACCTATTCGGCATCGGTGTTCGCCGTAGAATCTCGTCTGGATGGTAGCACACTTACCTTGAGAGCAAGAGCACTGTATCCCAATCCGGGAGCTAAGCTGCAACCAGGGCGTTCGGCGAGGATAGAAATAAAGTTAGAAGAAATAAAGAATACATTAGTTATTCCCAGTTTGTCTACTATTGCAGAAATGGGACGCGATATCGCTTATATTTATAAAGAGGGCAGGGCACATCAGGTGACGCTGACAAAGGGGATGAGAACTGCATCGTCGGTACAGATTGTAGATGGTCTGCAAGTAGGAGATACATTGCTGACAACTGGCGTAATGCAACTAAGAGACGGTCTGCCAATAACGATAGATAATATAGTAGAATAGTTATGACTTTATCAGAATTAAGTATAAATCGTCCGGTATTATCTACCGTATTCGTACTGGTAATCTGTCTTCTGGGAATGGTCGGATATACCTATCTCGGGGTGAGGGAATATCCGAATATTGATAATCCCATAATCTCCGTGTCTGTCTCTTATCCGGGGGCAAATGCCGAGATTATTCAAAGTCAGATAACAGAACCTCTAGAACAAAATATAAATGGTATTCCGGGAATACGGTCTCTGACAAGTTCGAGTAGTCAGGGGTCTTGTTGGATTACGATTGAGTTTGAATTGAGCGTCGATCTGGAAACTGCTGCTAATGATGTGCGTGATAAGGTTTCCAGAGCACAACGATATTTGCCGCGCGATGTTGACCCTCCTACAGTTTCTAAAGCTGATGCGGATGCAAATCCTATCATCCAGATTACTATTGAAAGTCCAAAACGCTCGTTGTTGGAATTGAGTGAAATAGCAGAGTTAACCGTAAAAGAACGTCTCCAGACCATTCCTAATGTAAGTGGAGTGGAGATATGGGGAGAACACAGGTACTCGATGAGACTATGGCTCGATCCGGGAAAAATGGCGGCTTATGGGATTACACCGATTGATGTAAAAAACGCATTGGATAAAGAAAATGTAGAGTTGCCCTCCGGAAGCATTGAAGGGAATAAACTTGAATTGAGCATCCGTACTTTGGGATTGATGCAGACTCCTGAGGAATTTAATAATCTGATAATTAAAGAAGATGACTATAATATTGTCCGTTTTCAGGATATAGGTACTGCTGAGTTAGGAGCTGAAAATCCACGAAACTATATGCGCAAGAATGGTGTGCCTATGGTCAGTACTGTTATCATTCCACAGCCGGGAGCTAATCAGATAGAAATTTCGGATGAGGTTGCTATCCGTATGAAGCAAATGGAAAAAGATTTGCCCGAGGATGTGAAGCTGGGAATAGCATTTGATAATACCAAGTTTATCAGGGCTTCTATTGCAGAAGTAGAAGAGACTATTTATATCGCGTTTCTCTTGGTTGTATTCATTATTTTCTTCTTTTTGAGGAACTGGCGTGTAACCTTGATTCCTTGCGTTGTTATTCCTATTTCGCTGATAGGCTCTTTCTTTATAATGTATGTTGCAGGATTTTCTATCAATGTACTATCTATGCTTGCCATCGTGTTGGCTGTAGGGCTTGTTGTAGATGATGCGATTGTGGTTACAGAAAATATTTACCTTAAAATAGAAGGTGGAATGTCTCCGCGGGAAGCAGGAATAGAAGGGTCGAAAGAGATATTTTTTGCTGTAATTTCAACAACAATTACACTGGTGGCGGTGTTTTTCCCGATAGTATTTCTTGAAGGAATGACAGGTCGGCTTTTCCGCGAATTTAGTATTGTGATATCGGGGGCGGTGATAATTTCATCCTTTGTAGCTTTGACTTTTACCCCGATGTTGGCTACTAAACTATTGAAGCGAAATGATAAACCAAACTGGTTTTATCGCAAGACCGAGCCTTTCTTCGAAGGCATGAATAATGTATATACTAAAGGGTTGAAGTATTTTCTGGGGCATAAAATGATCACATGGCCTATAATAGCTGTCACAATTTTCGGAATTGCATTTTTGCTTTACAATATACCTTCAGAGATGGCTCCATTAGAAGACCGTTCCCGAATAACAGTCCGTACGAGTGGTCCCGAAGGAGCTACCTATGAGTTTTACAGGGATTATACTCAAAGAGTAGCGAATATTTCAGATTCTGTAGCTCCCGAGCGGGAGTCTACTCTGGTTAGGGCACGTTCGGGATCCGGTTTTATCACAGTTGTCTTGCCTGATATAAAAGACCGCAAGAGAAGCCAGATGGAAATCGCCGCAGGCTTGTCTGCCGCCCTGCGACCTGAGACGGAAGCTCGTGCTTTCGTTCAGCAGCAATCTACATTTGGAGGCAGAAGGGCAAGTATGCCAGTACAATATGTATTGCAAGCTCCTAATCTTCAAAAACTAGAAGAGTATATACCTGTTTTTATGAGAAAGGTACAGGAAAGCCCAAAATTTCAGATGGCAGATGTGAATCTGAAATTCACTAAACCTGAGACTCAGATACTTATCGATAGGGATAAAGCTGCCGTATTGGGTGTGAGTACGCGTGATATAGGACAAACTTTGCAATATGCACTTAGTGGTCAGCGTATGGGATATTTCTATATGAACGGAAAACAATATCAGATACTTGCCGAAATAAACCGCCAGCAAAGAAATACTCCTTTGGACTTGAAATCTATTTATCTGAAGAGTATAAATGGAAATATGGTTCAGATGGACAACTTAGTTGAGCTTAAAGAGACTGTTGCTCCTCCTACCTTATACCGTTATAATCGTTTCAATTCTGCGACGGTGTCTTCCGGATTGGCTCCCGGTGTAACAATCGGTGATGCTCTGGACGAAATGGACAAGATAGCATCTGAGACACTTGATGAGTCTTTCCGTACAGCATTGGCAGGAGAGTCAAAAGATTTCCGTGAAAGTTCTTCCAGTCTGATGTTTGCATTCGGATTGGCTGTGTTACTGATCTTCCTGATATTGGCTGCACAGTTCGAAAGCTTCAAAGACCCATTCGTAATAATGCTTACAGTACCATTAGCTGTGGCAGGGGCTTTACTTTTTATGTATTTCGGCAATGTCACGATGAATATATTTAGTCAGATAGGTATAATTATGCTGATCGGACTGGTTGCCAAAAACGGTATATTGATTGTTGAGTTTGCCAATCAGCGACAAGAACAGGGCATGAGTAAACTCGAAGCAATACAAGGAGCATCGATACAACGTCTACGACCTATTCTGATGACTGCTTTTTCTTCGATTCTGGGATTGTTGCCATTGGTTTTTGCCAGTGCCGAAGGTGCTAACGGGCGTATAGCAATGGGGGTGGCAGTAGTTGGTGGTATGCTGATTTCTACTCTGTTGACAATGTTCGTTGTACCTGCAATGTATATGTTTATTTCGACGGATTTGAAAGAGAAAAAATTGAAAATTGAAAGATAGCCTTTCTGATTAAGAGTTTATTTTTATTATGAAAAATCATATTATTATATTGTTTCTGTTATTGTTTTCCGGTTCTGTGACTGCACAAGAGGTTATTGATTTAAAGACTTGTCTGCAAACAGGGTTGGAGCAAAACTATTCTATTCGTATTGTGCGAAATAATCAACAGATTGCAGAGAATAATTATACAATAGGCAATGCGGGATATCTGCCTTCTGCCGACTTGAGTGCAGGATATTCGGGTACTCTTAATAATAATAAACAGAAAGAAACATCCGGTGAAACAATTTCAAATAACGGAATTCATAATCAGACTTTAAATGCGGGACTGAATATTGGGTGGACTGTTTTTGACGGTTTGAATATTCAGGCAAATTATAAGAAACTGAAAGAACTGAAAGATATGGGTGAGTTAAATACCCGTGTTACTATTGAGAACTTTATAGCTAATTTGTCTGCCGAATATTATAATTATGTGCAAGAGAATATCCGTTATAAGAATCTGAAATATGCAGTACGTTTGTCAAAAGAAAGGCTTCGTATTGTAGAAGCCCGTTATAGTATTGGTGCTGGTTCGCGATTAGAATTACAACAAGCTAAGGTGGATTTTAACAGTGATAGTTCGAAACTGATAAAGCAGAATGAAGTTTTGTTTACTTCCCGAATCAAACTTAATCAATTGATGGCTGTATCTGATATAGAACAAAACCTAATATTGAATGATACGATTATAGGATATGATGCTTTATTTGGAAAAGAGAACTTATGGGATAAGACATTGACAGGTAATACATATCTGTTGATATCTCAGAAAGAAAAGAATGTAAGTCTGATGGATTTGAAAATAGCTCAAAGTGATAATTACCCGTATGTCCGTATTAATGCCGGTTATGGGTATACTCGTAATATGTATGAAATAGGAAACTATGACTGGCAACAAAACTTAGGTCTGAATTATGGAATCACAGTAGGGTTTAACCTTTTTGATGGTTTTAATAAAAACAGGCGTCAAAAAAATGCAAAACTTGAAGTTCGTAACCGCGAATTGGAGTATGAGCAATTACAGTTATCAGTAAGGGCTGATTTTGCGAATATGTGGATGGCTTATCAGAATAATCTGGATTTGCTTAATCTTGAAAAAGAGAATCTTAGTACTGCCCATGATAATTATGAAATAGCAATGGAGCGGTATAAGCTTGGAGAATTGGCAGGTATAGAATTGCGTGAAGCACAAAATAGCCTTTTAGAAGCCGAAGAGCGGTTGGTACAGGCGCAATATAATACAAAACTTTGTGAGATATCACTTTTACAGATCAGCGGGCAAGCTCTGTCATATTTATATTAGTTATTGTAGGAAAATGATATTGCAAACTATCTTGTGATTACAGGATTTCATTTTTTGCCATATTTTTTGTATATTTGTTAACCTGCCTCCGATTTTAACAAATAACACTAATATATAATTATGATGGTAAAAACACTAAAATCATACACGTTGCACAACTATGAAACAATTCCTCAATTCTCATCCGTTCCCGATGAAATAAGAAAGGATATTGAAGTCGTAGGGCACGTGCTGCCTTTCAAGACCAATAATTATGTAGTAGAGGAGCTGATTGATTGGTCGAATGTAGAGACTGATCCTATTTTCACATTAAATTTTCCCAGAAGAGAGATGCTCGAAAAGAAGCATTATCACGCAATAGAAAGGTTATTGAATGAAAATGCAGATAAATCGGTATTGAGTCAGAAGATACAGGATATCCGGCTTTCATTGAATCCAAATCCGGCAGGGCAGGAGCATAATGTGCCTTATCTGGGAGAAATAAGACTAAAGGGAATACAACATAAATATCCGGAGACGGTTTTATTCTTTCCTAGTCAGGGACAGACTTGTCATGCATATTGTACTTTTTGCTTCCGTTGGCCTCAGTTCTCAGGGATGAGTGAGCTGAAGTTTGCGATGAAAGAAGCCGATCTGCTTTTGCAGTACCTGAAGGTACATGAAGAAGTAACTGATATTCTTTTCACGGGTGGTGATCCTATGGTTATGAATGCACAGACATTGGCATCCTATATCCGTCCGCTCCTTGCTCCTGATTTTGAGCATATTCATACGATCCGTATCGGGACAAAATCTCTTGCTTATTGGCCTTACCGCTATCTCACGGATAAAGATAGTGATGAAGTAATATCTTTATTCGAAGAGATAATTAAAGCAGGAAAGAATCTTTCTATTCAGGCTCATTTCAATCATCCGGTCGAATTATCAACGGAGGCGGTACAAAAAGCCATTGCGCGTATCAGATCGACCGGAGCCCAAATACGAACGCAATCTCCTCTGCTTAAACATATCAATGACAAGCCGGAGTTGTGGTCTCAGATGTGGCGTAAACAAGTCGATTTGGGCTGTATCCCGTATTATATGTTTATAGCCAGAGATACCGGAGCTAAAAGATACTTTGAAGTTCCATTAGAAAAATGTTGGCAAATATTCCGCAGGGCTTATCGTCAGGTGAGTGGTCTTTGCCGTACGGTGAGAGGACCTAGTATGAGTGACCATGCGGGTAAGATACAGGTGATAGGTGTGCAGGAAATCAAAGGAGAAAAAATATTTGTGTTGAGATTTATACAAGGTCGAAATCCTAACTGGGTAGATATACCGTTCTTTGCAGAATACAATCCGAAGGCTACTTGGTTCAGCGATTTGAAACCGGCTTTTGGTGAAGAGAAATTCTTTTTTGAAGAAAGCAAAAAGAAAATTCAGATAACAAAACCGTTTTTATTTGAGTAATTCAATGCGATAATTATAGGGTATATTGTTTTTATCCTTAGAAAAAGGCTACCTGAAAAGGTAGCCTTAATAGAAGTTTATTATACTTGTGGAAATGTAATTTTTAAATGGTAATTGCCATTCTCTTTCATTAGTACATTAATAGGATGTGCTCCCACTCCATAATATGGAAATTTAGCTAATGATTTCATACAATTACATATTTGATACGCAAATTCGGTATCAGTAGTTAATAAATCTATTTCACTTGATATAGACTCTCCTGTCCATTTTAGACCTAAATCAAGGAACTCCAGATATACATCGATAAATCGAGGATATTCTATCACATTTCGATACTCAGAGATAAGATTACGAATTTCGCGACAATTATTTACACTTGAACTAAAATCAGAATAATTACAAAGATTCATAATAAAATAAGGTTTAAAAAAAATGATATGCAACCTACCCAGAACGACTTGCAAGTTTATATTATAAAGTTCTTTTGTGTTACATAATATAGATAAAATTGGAGCGTCGAATTACCATAGGAATATAAAAAAATAAGAAAAAAATAGAAGAAGATGTGTGGAAAGCATTCTGTCTTTTTTATCTATATCCTCACCATTTCTTTTTATCATAGCTGAGTTTACAGCCTAATATAGTATGACTTTTGTAATTGTAAGTTGATTTCCTATTAGATAATAATGAGCGAAATGAAATGCATTATTTGGTACATTTCTTTTTGAAAAGAGGAACACATGGTTTTTTATAACCTAGATTGAATATTAGTCTTGGATTTGTAAATCGAAAAATATTTATCGTTTTTCGATAAATTATTTGTGTTTTTCAAATAATATTTATTCTTTTGCAAGAGAAAATAAAGAGAATTGGGAATCTTATGAATAAAAGAATTAAAATTTATTGTATAATAATTTCTATCATTTATGTAGGAGTGGTATTTAATAATCTTTCGTCATACGTATCAGCTTTTAAGTTTGGTGTGGATATGGGAAGGGAGTCTGCAAAAACGGACCGGGATCTGTCTGTCTTCCATCTGAAAGTAATTCCGGAAAGCGGAGCATTTAGTTATCCTGAAAAGATAATGAATACATTAACCGGAAAAGAAATGAATGCAGAGGTTTCGGAACTGAAGATTATGTTATTTGAGAATGCAGATGTTTTACATTCCGGTTTGTATAATTTCATAGAAGTATTTAAAATAATAATGTCGTTTTTATTCATTGGTATCACTATTTATCTGCCTGTTCTTTTCATTAAAATTATACGGTCTGTGACTAAGGGAAATATTATTGAAAGTAAGATGATTTCACGAATATCGAGAATGGGATGGGTTATTATAATCTTTTTCCTTTTAGAAACTATAGGAGGTGTTATCAATGTGGTGGGCGCTCAGGAAATACTGGCTGTAGAGAATTACAGAATGGTAATGGATTATTCCAACTATCCATTCCTCATTTTAGGGGTAACGACTTTATTACTTTCCGAAATACTCCGTGTATCGCTGAACCTGAAAGAAGAACAAGAACTGACTATTTAATAAATAATATATTGCTATGCCCATAATAGTAAATTTGGATGTAATGATGGCTAAACGGAAAATCTCATTGAATGAGTTATCCGAAAAGGTAGGCATTACTCCGGCAAATTTATCGATACTTAAAACCGGAAAGGCAAAAGCTATACGGTTCGGGACTCTCGAAGCGTTGTGTAAAGAGCTTGACTGTCAGCCCGGGGATATATTAGAATATATAGAAGACAAGTAGTAATTATCAATAAACACAAGTAAACAGCAATCTTATGAAAAACTTTTTTAAAACACTTTTTGCCTCGACATTAGGAGTCATTATTGGGCTTACTATCATTTCGATTTTTTCTATAATGATGTTTGCAGGTATTCTTGCATCGAAAAGCTCTTCTTCGTATAAACTCGAAGATAAAACTGTCCTGAATTTGGATTTAGGGGTAACCATAAATGACAGGGCGACTTCCAATCCTTTTTCATCTATATTAGGTGGACACTCTGAGGTGGGACTGGATGATATTCTGGATGCTATAAAAAAAGCAAAAGAAAATGATGAGATTAAAGGTATATACGTAAAGGCTGGTTCTTTAAGTAGTGGCATAGCCACACTCGACCCTATCAGAAGTGCGTTGGTGGATTTTAAAGAGTCTGGTAAGTTTGTTGTGGCTTATGGTGATGATTATAGCCAAAGTACTTACTATGTTGCTTCGGTTGCAGATAAGATTATAATGAATCCAGAAGGTTCTGTTGGCTTTCATGGATTAAGTATGATTCCTGTTTTTGTCAGAGGATTTTATGAAAATCTGGGAATAAAGTATCAGATATTCAAGGTAGGGACATTCAAGTCGGCAGTAGAACCTGTCATACAGGATAAAATGAGTGACGCAAACCGTCTACAAACAACATCTTATTTGAATGATATATGGAGTCATTTATTAAAGAATATTTCGGAAAGTCGTAATATACCAGTAGACACTCTTAACAGATATGCGGATGAATACCTTGACTTTGTAGAGGCTGAGACTATTGTTAAATATAATCTGGTAGATACATTAATGTATGTAACAGATGTAGAAACATATTTGAAAGGGCTTACAAATACAGACCAAAAAGAAAAACTAAGGCTGGCTACTGTAGAGAATATGACATCTGTAGCATCGAAAGAGAAGAATGAATCTAAAGAGAAGATCGCAGTCTTGTATGCAGAGGGTAGCATCGTTGGAGATGATCATCAGGATTTACCTTTCTCATCCGGAGCTACTATCACGGCAAAACAATATGTAAAAGAACTTCAGAAACTGAAAGATGATGAGGATGTAAAGGCAGTTGTATTCAGAGTCAATTCGGGAGGTGGAAGCGCCTACGCCTCAGAGCAGATATGGAAAGCTGTAGTTGAGCTGAAAGAGAAGAAACCAGTTATTGTATCTATGGGAGACTATGCCGCTTCGGGAGGATATTATATATCTTGTGCAGCTACATCGATTATAGCAGAGCCAACGACTCTTACAGGTTCGATTGGTATTTTCGGAGCTGTACCTCAGGGAGAGGAATTAGCTAGAAAAATAGGACTAACTTTTGATGAAGTGAAAACTAATAAACATGGGAGATTTGGTGGAACTATAATTAGTATACCTTTCTTGGCAAGTGCATATTCGAGAGGATTAACAGATGCAGAAGGAAAAATGATACAGGATTATGTGGAAAGAGGATATGACCTGTTTATTGGGCGTTGTGCAGATGGGCGCTCTATGACTAAAGCGCAGATTGATTCTATCGGTCAGGGACGAGTGTGGACAGGAAATCAGGCTTTGGAAATCGGATTGGTTGACAAGTTGGGAAATATTGATGATGCTATAAAATTAGCTGCAGAAGAGGCTGCTTTAGACTCTTATCAAACTGTGAGCTATCCGGAGAAAAAAGATTTTTATTCTCAGATTTTAGATGGCTTTAGCGATGGTGCTAAGATGAGAGCTTTAAAAGTATTCTTAGGAAATGATGAGTTTGAGAAAAATATATTCAAACAAAAAATGGAATCGTTTGATATCCGACAAGCGGTAATGTCAGAACAGGTCATTTTTTAATATACTCAATTGTTTAGATTAGAATGAAGGGTTCATCCGATTTGGATGGGCTCTTTGTCTTTTTATGTTGATTATTTATTCCTATTTTTGGTAGAAATTGAAATGAATAAGAAAAAATATGTTTAAGTTACGTTTCGGGATAATAGGTACAAATTTTATAGTTGATAAAATCATAGAAGCTGCACGGTTGGATAAACGGTTCGAACTAACTGCTGTTTTTTCAAGGACTCAGGAGCAGGCAGACTCTTTTGCACGAAAGCATAATATTCCTCACACCTTTGTGTCGTTGTCCGAAATGGCAAAAAGTGACCTGATAGATGCTGTTTACATTGCTTCTCCCAATGCTTTACATGCTTTGCAGAGCATTTTGTTTATGCAAAACGGAAAGCATGTCCTATGTGAGAAACCTTTGGCTTCGAATGAGAGAGAGGTGCGCTCGATGATTGGTGCAGCAGAGCGGAACAATGTTGTGCTGATGGAGGCTATGAAGCCAACATTGACGCCTAATTTCAGGAATGTAATAGCGAATATAAAGGAACTAGGTGTTATACGCAGGTATTTTTCATGTTATTGCCAATACTCATCTCGCTATGATAAATTGAAAGCCGGTGAGGTCTTGAATGCATTTAAGCCGGAACTGTCGAATGGTGCAGTGATGGATTTGGGTGTTTATACAATTTATCCGATGGTGGTACTTTTCGGAAAGCCTAAAAAAATAGATGCGACAGGATTGTTGCTAAGCACGGGTGTAGATGGGCAAGGAGCAATAAACTTTGAGTATGATGGTATGAATGCGACTGTTCTTTATTCTAAAATAGCGGATTCTGCTTTGCCAACAGAGATACAGGGGGAAGATGGAACGCTGACTTTGGATAGAATTAATATAATCAATAATGTGACCTTAAAATACCGAAACGGAAAAACAGAAGATTTAACCGTATCTGAAAATCCGAATGACTATTATCATGAAATAGCCGAATTTATTGATCTGGTAGAGAAAGGTGAAAAAGAATCAGTTATCAATAGCCATGAAAATTCTCTGATCACAATACAGATTATAGATGAGATACGCAGGCAATTAGGCGTACATTTTCCTGCCGATGAATGATGGAGAAGTAAAATATAAGGAGATTCCGCCACATCCTTTATTGCAGGATTATGTAAAGACGTATTGGTTCTTTAGCTTCGGAGTAAAAGATATTCGAACGTTTGAGGTTCTGCCGGATGGATACTTTGATATGATTATTTCCCTAAAAAATGATCAGGTCGATCAGGTTCGTTTAGTTGGTATTTGGAGTAAAAGAGTAACTGTCGATTATACGGAAGATACTCAGGTGATTGGCATTCGCTTCAAGCCTCCTGCTTTATTGTCTTTGCTTGATATTCGTATAAAAGAGTTGTTGGATAGCGGGTCATTTGTGGATTTAAGGGACTGGAAGTTTAACCAAAGCCTGTTGGAAAATGATACATCTTACGATCCGTATTTAATAAAGCAATATTTTGATACACATTTACTCTTTGTGCTAAATTCAAAGAAAATAGATAATAGAGTGAACGGGTTATTCAACCTCATAGAGAAGTCATCCGGTTGTATTTCGATAGGGGAACTATCCAGAACAGTAGGACTGAGTACACGGCAGATACATCGGAAAACGACCGATTTGATAGGAATAGGGGCAAAAGATTATGCCCAGATTATTAAGTTTAAGAATGTCCTGTCTCTAATAAAGCAAGACAAGTCGAATTATGACGGTTATTTTGACCAATCTCATTTTATAAAAAACTTCAAACTGTATACAGGACTGAAACCTTCGGAGGTTGATCTAGGAGAAGATGTCCGATTTTTACAATACTTTGATTTCGACGCTGATTAATTTTGCTTGCAATAACGAATATCTAATTTTAAGAATATGACATTGCAAGATTTATCAGTGTGTTTCCACACGAAAAAAGTTCAGGAGTGTAAAGATTTTTATGTAAAGTATTTCGATGCAGTCGTTACATTTGAGTGCGATTGGTATATCACTGTACTTTTCAATAAAGAAAGGATGATTACATTGCAATTTATGTTGCCACAATTTGGAGAACCATTGTATGGAGATGGTGGAGCTACATTAAATTTTTATTATGAAGACGTAGATGCAATGTACAAAAAACTTGTAACAGATAGTGGTTTAAAAGTCGTTTCACCACTTGAGGATCAAGAGTGGGGCTGTAGGGCATTTACGATAAACGATCCTATCGGGAATATCCTGTATATATACACTCCTACTGAGATGAAGGGTGAATATAAAGATGCTGTAAAAGTAGAGTTGTAAAATAAAAAAGTGTTGGCTTATTAGTTTTCTGTCATCCTGACGGCAGGAAGCATCTGCAAGAAGATTCTTCGTTTCCACTCAGAATGACAGAATAATAAAGCGAACCACTTTTAAAACTCAAACTCAGTGCGGTATTCACTAGTATTCCCACAAGCATCCGTTGCTGTAAATATAAGTTGATGAGTCTGACCTGTCTTCAAGCGAGACGGGTCAAATTTATATGTGTATACAGGTGATTTGACATCATGTTCGAAGAGTACAAACTTACCATCGACTGTTCCTCTGAAAGAAGCGATCCCACTTAGGTTATCTGTTACTCTCAGTTTTATTTCGTTTTGTTTTGCAGGTTTAGCCTGTTTCTTACTTTTCGATTGTTTAGCTGTAACGAGCGTTATCACAGGAGGTACTGTATCTGACGATACTGCTAACTTCATACCCAATTCCCTTAGCGATGCTACTATGTATCCATTCTTATAGGTTCCGCCAATCCAAGATTGTTTACTTCCGTTTACTCGTACAATCCCGTATTGTTTTTTATTAGCTAAGGGGTCGGATGTCATTTGTATTTTTACTTCTCCCGATTTGTCGAGTGGTACAGGAGTATTATTAACCGTGAAAATATTTGAATAGTATTCAGCTGACTTACTTTGAGAAAGTGTAAAGCAAATATTATTATATAGATTTCCTTTTGAAATAATGAGGCTGAATGGTTCGCTTATATATCTGTTATCATCATTCCACACCATAACCAGAGAACAACCTGATGGAACAGGAATCTCTTGCTTTTTACCTATGATAGAAAAATTATATGTGGTTTTATTTCCATATATATCCAACAACTCATATGCTATTTTATAGGTGCGTTCTTCGTTTATATCAATGTAACCGTCATTTTCGGAGGTATAGAAAGGAAGAGTATTTCCCGGTTCGATGTATGATCTCATGAAGAAAGACTTATTTAGTCGCCAATCCTCAAAATCGGTAAATGTATTGAGCATTCTTGTCTGGTCGAAGCTGTAACTATCAATGGTCGATTTAAATACCTGTTTACCATCAACCGATAAGATGATAGTTTTCACACCATATATATTGTTGGCTCCGTCCATTCGGTCATATGCTTTTATACCTAGTCCTATCATTCCCCAAGCCGTAATATTTTCTTTAGGGGCAGAATATATTCCGCTTTTTAGTAAAGAGATAGACTGACGTAGGGGGAGAGCCATGCCATTCACAACACCTCTTCCCGGTACCGGATAGGCAGCTATCCCTCTTATTTCGGGAGAGCGTGTATCCGTTATCATGTGTTTGTACCAAACCAGAGGGTCTAATACTTTTTCGGATTTAGTATCTCTTATCTCGAAATGTAGATGAGGACCTCCCGAACCTCCCGAATTGCCGGCATATCCGATGAGTTCGCCTCTTTTGAGGGGTATCTCATTTGATTGAAGTAACAGATTGACTCTGAAACTTTCCTGTTCGTATTGCTTGTCTTTTACATATTCGGATATATTTTTATTGAATCCGTCCATATGTCCGTATACGCTGGTATGCCCTGTCGATGGGTGTGTAATATATAGGGCGAGCCCATATCCTCCCGGAGCAACAGATATACGAGATACATAACCATCTGCTATATTGTACAGAGGTTTGCCTGTAACGCCTTGTGTCTTAATGTCAATTCCCGAGTGAAAGTGGTTATTTCGCAATTCTCCCAAATTCCCACTCATGAATAAAGGTATATCAAAAGGACTTCTGTATTCCTGCGAAAAGCTGTTTAGGCTTAATAGGAATACCAAGTATGTAATTACTATTCTCATTATTCTACTCTCCTCCGGCTAAGGTTGCATTTATTATATCTTTGGCAACTGCCTTTTTATCTTTTAGTTCAAAATCTGTTTTATTCCCCTTTTTATCTATAATAGATATTTTATTCGTATCATGTTGAAACCCTGCACCTGCATCGTTCAACGAATTTAGTACAATATAATCGAGGTTCTTTTTTTCGATCTTCCTTAACGCATTTTGCTCCTCATTATTTGTTTCGAGAGCAAATCCGATAAGCATCTGATTATCTTTCTTCGATTTGCCTAACGATGCTGCGATATCTTTATTCGGGACGAGCTCTAAGGTGAGATTTTCTCCCTCTGTCCGTTTCATTTTGGTGTCCGCCTGCGTTTTGGGACGATAATCGGCAACTGCAGCACATAGTATCGCTGCATCTACTGATGGAAACTCTTTGGTGGCTGCTTCATACATTTCTTCAGCAGACTCCACATCGATTCTTTTTATATTTGAGTGTTGAGTTTTTAGAGAAACAGGTCCTGCAATAAGGATAACTTCTGCACCCCGTTCCGCACATTCTTCTGCTAAAGCAAATCCCATCTTGCCGGACGAGTAATTTCCGATAAACCGTACAGGATCTAATTTTTCATACGTAGGTCCTGCCGTTATCAGGACTTTTTTTTTTGAAAGAGATTCCTGTTTTTCGAAATACTCCTTTATATATTTTACGATGTTCTCCGGTTCTTCCATCCTGCCTTTACCTATCAGGTGGCTGGCTAATTCGCCCGAAGCAGGTTCTATAATATGGTTTCCGTATGATTGTAATATAGATAGATTGCGCGTGGTGGAAGGATGTGCAAACATATCCAAATCCATTGCCGGAGCAATGAAAACAGGTGCTTTCATCGACATATAAGTCGTAACCAGCATATTGTCGGCAATACCATTCGCCATTTTACCCAATGTAGATGCTGTGGCAGGAGCGATCACCATAAAATCTGCCCAAAGCCCTAAATCCACATGGCTGTGCCATGTACCATCATTTGCGCCGAAAAAGTCACAAACAACAGGTTTACCGGTCAAAGCAGATAAAGTAACAGGAGTGATAAATTCTTTTCCGGCAGGCGTGATTACAATCTGAACTTCTGCTCCTTCTTTTACAAAAAGCCGGGCTAATGAAGCAGCTTTATAAGCGGCAATACTTCCTGTGATCCCTAAAACGATATGTTTACCTTTTAAACTCATTTTTCAATAACAGTTAAGAACGGATAAAGTTAACCATTCTGTTTCTTAAACGTAAAGTATTTATTCAAAAAGAATTGTAAAATAACAACAATTCCGGTAGCGCCTAGCTTACCTAAATTTTGGATTATTTTTTGGTTAATATCTATCTGTGTATAGTCTATGCAAAAGTTCAGCATTTTAACGAGGATAGGAAGCAGTATGGAACTAACCACTAGTCCACAACCTGCAATACCAAAAAAAGATATGGCTCTTTTGCCTATTTTATCGGTTGCTTTGAATGTGAAATAACTGTTAAGTATAAAATTGTTGAAAATAGCTAATATAGAACCCAGAATGTGAGATAGTACGAAATTAATATTGAATACATCCCGGAAAATAAAAAATGCGCCCCACTCAACACCCAGTCCTATCACACCAACCGCTCCGTATTTGAGAGCTTCCTTGTATGATTGTTTCATTCTTCTGATTTTAGATGAGCAAAGATAAGGCTTTATTTTTTTGACTTTTTGACTTTTTGACGGAAATATTAAGTAAAAATTGGATTGTCTCTCTTTAAATACGGTAAAAAATACTTATTTTTGAATTATAGTACCTTTACAAAAGTTCAGAAATGGAAGAAAAAAGAGTAAAATTGTCGGTTTTAGGGTTTTCTTTTAACCAGACACAATCAGGGACATATGGTCTTGTATTGGCTGAAGAAGGTGGGGTACGTCGTCTAATGATAGTGGTAGGTGCTCCTGAGGCGCAGTCTATAGCTTTTAAGCTCCAGAATACAGAGCCGCCCCGTCCTCTTACACATGATTTGTTTTATTCATTCATGTCTAAGTTCGATATAATATTACAGGAAGTTTTTATTTATAAATATGAGAATGGGGTATTCTATTCTCAATTGGTTTTCCGGCAAGGGGAGTTGATCGTGACAGTAGAGTCACGTACCTCTGATGCGATAGGGATTGCTTTACGTAGCCATTCGAATATATATACTACCGAAAAAATTATGCAGGAGTTAGCCGTAGTATTTTCTTCTACGGATGAAGATATAGAAACTAATGATTTTATCAAAGGTAATGATAGTACGGAATATGTAGATACATATGCTCTTCTGAGTCGGGAAGAGTTGGAAGCAATGCTGCATGATGCTATAAAACAAGAAGACTATGAATTGGCTTCGGTATTGAGAGATGAACTTGATAAAAGAACAAAAAATGAAGATGCCTAAGAGATAAATTATGGAAAAAGTTATTTTTTATACACCTCATATTTTAGAAAATGCTATTTTGCCCGAAGAAGAGTCTGCTCATTGTATAAGAGTATTACGAAAAAAAGAAGGAGATGAGATCTTAATAACAGATGGCAAAGGTCATTTCTTTGATGCGGAGATCGCAGTTGCTCATCCAAAGAAATGCGAAGTTAGTATTCTACAAAAACAAGATGTTCCTAAGCCTTGGAATGGCTATCTGCATATTGCTTTTGCCCCTACCAAAAATCTGGATAGGATAGAATGGTTCGCCGAAAAAGCGACTGAAATCGGAATAGATCATATAACACCTTTGCTTTGCCGATATTCGGAAAGAAAAGAAATTAAATTGCCACGTATCGAAAAGATATTGGTATCGGCAATGAAGCAATCCCAAAAGGCTTTTCTTCCTCAATTGGACGAAATGATCCCATTCAAACAATTTGTGAAGCAGCCTTTTGACGGACAAAAGTTTATAGCTCATTGTTATCCGATGGATAAAGAATTACTTAAATCTATATATAAGCGGGGAGAGAATGTATTGATTCTGATCGGACCTGAGGGAGATTTCAGTGAGCAGGAAGTTGAGGATGCTTTACAGAATGGATTTAAGTCGATAAGCTTGGGCAATAGCAGGCTTCGTACCGAGACGGCAGCATTGGTTGCCTGTAATACAATCCAGATATTGAATGAGTAGCTTAGCCGGCTTATTCATATCTATGAAAGAGAATAACCTTTTATAAATAGTGGTTTTGATGAGACTTTTTATAAAGATTCTATGGTCTTTACTGTTAACCTTAAGTTTTGTAAATACATCTTATGCTCATAATAAACCTTATATAGCTAATTTCTCAAAAGATGCATATGGTGCCGATAATAAGAATTGGTCTATCGATGAGGATGAGAGAGGAGTAGTTTATTTTGGTAACGATGTGGGACTGTTAGAGTTCGATGGTATTGACTGGACTTTAAATTCTCTGCCAAATGGATTAACCGTGAGGTCTGTATCTGTGTTGTCACACAATACTGTATTTACAGGTAGCTATGAAGAATTCGGACGGTGGGATCGGGATATAACAGGTCGTCTGAAATATACTTCTCTAAGCGCTAATCTCGATAAATCTACTTTTCGCAATGATGATTTCTGGAAAATATGGTCGACTGATGAATGTGTTTATTTTCAGTCCTTTAATTCTATCTATGTCTATGACTATCAGAAAATAGAGAAACTAGATTCTTTAGGTCCTGTCCTTTTTTTGATGATGGTGAAAGATGAATTCTGGGTACAGGAGATGAAAGGCTCTATATACAGGCTCAAGGGACGGGAATTTGAGGAAGTAGGAGGAAGCCATATTTTTAAAAATATGGATGTGCGTATCATACTTCCTTATTTAGATGATCAGTATTTAATAGGGACGGCTTCGGACGGAGTATATATATATGATGGCAGTTCCTTTAAAAAACTGAATCGTGAATTGTCGAAGCTTTTGAGTGCGGAAGATCTGAATTGTGGTATTCTGACTTCTCGTGGGACTTATTTTCTGGGAACTATTTTAAACGGAATGTATGAGATAGACCATAAAGGGAATATTCTCGAACATATATCGACTGTTAATACTTTACAAAATAATACGATATTGTCTTTGTATGAAGATAATTCCCATAATATATGGGTGGGGCAAGATAGGGGGATATCTTATATTCAGTATTTGCCCCGAATGAGTTGTTTTTCAGACCCCAGAGGAAATATAGGTTCTGTCTACGGAGCTATTCTATGGGATAATAAATTGTTTTTGGGAACTAATCAGGGCGTATTTTATATCGGTCTTTCCGACTTGAAGAGCACATCGCCAATAAATAAGATGAGGCTGATTGAAAATACACAGGGGCAGGTATGGTCTTTTTATATAGATGGGGAGAAGTTGTATTGTTGCCATAATAGAGGATTGAAGGTGATAAATAAAGACTTGTCTGTATCGGATCCCTATCAGGTAGGGACAGGCGTTTATCAGATGGGCGAGGCAAGGATAAAGAATAAAGAAGTCACATTATTATCTACGTATGCTTCTTTGAAGTTTCTTGATAAGAATACGAAGAATGTTCTTAACCTAAACTTCAAAGATGAGCCTATTATTCATTCAGAAGTAGATCATTTGGATAATATCTGGCTCGAACATTTTAATAAAGGCGTATATAGATGCCGCCTAAATGATGACTTAACTCAAGTAGAGTCCTATGAATATATGGGGGGCGATAGTGGGGACGGCTTGCCTTATAAATTGAAAATATTTAAAGTGGGAGGGCGCATTGTCTTTCTAGGGGATAGTAAATTCTATACTTATGATGATATTGAAGACAAAATCATATTAAATGAGAAATTAAACGAATGCTTTGGTAATGTGACTGATCTGAAGAAGATAATTCATATTCAAGGTAGCCAGTTTTGGGCATTAGCAGGCAGTTCGTCCCTTTATAAATTCTTTTATGATGGTTATAATGCAAATATTCTCGAATCATATGATATCGGTGTGCAGTATTTGTCATTTGTGAATGCATATGAGAATGTTTCTATTCTGAATGATTCTCTGAATTTTGTTTGTCTGGATAATGGGTTCCTCATCTATAATACGAATAATTCTGTGTCTCAGAAAAATACAGGTCTGGAAATTCCATATTTTAATTCTTTTGTAAAAGGTGCTAATGAGAAAGATTTCGAATATCAGGATTTGAGCCAATTTGCAGAAATTTCTAATAGGTATAACTCCGTTACAATTCGTTTTGCTGCAAATCGAGTGTTAGCCTCAAACTATTATTTTCAATACTGGTTGGAGGGGATGGATGAGGATTGGTCTACGCCGCAAAAAATTAACTCGGTTTCATATGCCCGTCTACCCAAAGGTAAATATGTCTTTAAAGTACGCGTCACAGATAATTTGGGGAATTTTTCAGTTCCGATTAAATACGAATTTGAAGTTCTGCCCCCGTGGTATAAAACAGTGTGGGCATATATTGCTTATTTGATATTAATAACAAGCATATTAATTGTCATATGGGTAATTATTTTACGAAAGTATAGGAATGCTCATTTATTGAAAGTCCGGCTTCGGGAAGAGAAAAGATTAAAGAAAATAAATAAACAATTGCAACAGGTTGTTGAAGAAAAAAATGCAGAACTATTCTCTCAAACTTCTTTTCTCGTACAGCGAAATGAGTTGATAATGAAAATTAAATCCGAATTAGAGGATTTTTACAAAAAGCAGAATAATAAAAGTCTGGCTCCATTGTTTCATAAAGTCAATATGTTGTTGAATGACAATATGAATATAGAGGAAGATTGGAAAAGATTCCTGATTAACTTCGAGCAGAAACATACCAATTTCTTTAAAAAATTGATGGAGCTGTATCCTCAGCTTACATCAAATGATCTTCGTTTGTGTGCTTGCTTACGTCTTAATTTGGATTCTAAAGAAATTGCAGCATTAATGAATGTCTCGGTGCGTTCTGTCGAAAATAGCCGTTCCCGGTTACGTAAAAAATTAGATATTCCATCTCACCAAAGACTAAATGAGTTTTTTCTTCAATTCTGATTTTATATTATTGGGTTTTGTTAATTGGTTGTTTAATAGGTTTTTATTTCTGTTTGAGAGGTGATTGTGAGGTGGGGTGTTATAGTTAAATGAGGTCTGGTGTATTCGTTATGATGTGTTTTCTGTTGTCTGGTTTCGATCAATTTTTACATTTGCTAGGAATCTATTACCGCAAAATGAAAAGTATGTTAATGTGTACAAACATCCTTTTTGTGTTATTGCTCTGGATTTACAAAACCATGTCAAACAAAAAATCAGAACTCCATGAAAGAAAACGGTTTAACTTTTATGAAAAGAATGTATAAGAGATTCTTTCTTTTACTTTTTTTCATTTTCTCACTAGGCATTTCTCATGCCTTTTCTCAAAATACCATCACAGGTGTTGTAACTGATGTAACAAAGGAACCTCTTCCGGGGGTTAGCGTTGCGGTACAGGGGAGTACTACAGGAACAATCACGGATATCGATGGAAATTATTCTATTGCTGCAAATCGGGGTGATGTTTTAGTATTCACTTATTTAGGAATGAGGTCTCAGAATATTACGGTCAGTATATCAAATACTATAAACGTAGTACTTGAGGAAGATTCGCAGGTGTTAGCCGAGACGGTCGTAATTGGTTATGGTACAGCTAAGAAAGCAGACCTTACCGGTTCTATTGCCAGTATATCGTCAGACGCGATTATGAAGCAGCCGTCGTTGAACGCTGTGCAATCTGTACAGGGGAAAGTTGCAGGTGTAAATATTATAAGTAATGACGCTCCGGGCTCTACACCTTCGGTTGTCATTCGCGGACTGGGTACTGCATTAGGGGGAAGAAATCCGTTATATATTGTAGATGGATTTCCTGTAGATGATATCAAGAATATAAATTCTGCCGATATTGTATCTATGGATATTTTGAAAGACGCTTCATCTGCTTCTATTTATGGAGTAAGGGCTGCCAATGGGGTGATCCTTATAACCACGAAGAAAGGGCAGGAAGGTAAAGCTCGTATCGGGGTCGAGTCTTATTTTGGAATAAAGAATATCCTGAAAAAAGTGAAGATGGCTAATGCTTCGCAGTATATCCAATATTTCAATGAGAATCAGCAGATACTAAAAGACTCTGGAACAGACGGTACATATTTTCTGAAAGATGCATCACAGCAGGCTTATAATACCGATTGGTATGACGAACTGATCCAAACCGGTATCACGACTAATAATGTGGTATCCTTGTCAGGAGGCGGAAAAGTCGTTGATTATTTCTTTAGTTATAACTTTTATGATGAAGATGGTATACTCGAAGACCAAAGTTACAGGCGTACTACTATCAGAAATAATAATGTATATAAATTTTTTGACGAGAGGCTGAAATTCAGCCAGAATATGAATATCTCATTTGCAAATGAAGATATCAAGCCTTACGGAGCATTTAATGAAGCATTCCGTCAGTCACCACTGGTTCCTGTAAAAACCGCAAATGGTATGTATGGATTACCCTTTGTGAATAAAGATAACGGAATCGTGGAATACGGGGACGATATAACCGGAAATATTGGAAAACTGAATTCGATAGGTAATCCTTTATTCACATTGGATAATGCGAATCAGAAACGGAAGACTGTTACAATACAAGGTGGTATAGAAGGAGAATTCAAGTTAACAGATTTCTTGAAAGTGAATTCTCGTTTCGGTGCTACTAAGTATTACATGAAAGATCGCCAATTCTCAGATATAAAGAGAGCATGGTTAAACAAAGATCCGAGTAATACGGAAACTAAATTTGATGAGGAGAAAACGAAGAATCCATCTTCGACAGAATATGCGAATAACTCTTTGAGAATTGAAGACCTGGAAACATATCGTTGGATATGGGAAGGATTCTTGACATTCGATAAAAAAATCGATAAACATAATATACAGGCTGTAGCCGGTATGTCTCGCGAAAAAACAGGTATTGGTGACAGGTCTGTATTGAAAGGATATGATGTTCCGGCAAAGAGTCAATATTGGAACATTGGTATGGGATCTGATGCATATACAACAGAAGTTGAGCAATATAGCTATACTCCTAGGGCGTTAGCCTCTTACTTTGGTCGTGTACAGTATAATTTTGATAATAAATACTACTTCTCGGGAACGATCAGACGCGATGGTACAAGTATATTTAGAGAGACGGGCGATTACTGGGGAACATTCCCATCTGTAGGTATTGGGTGGACTATCTCACGTGAGAACTTCATGAGTGGGGTGACGTTTTTAGACTATCTGAAACTAAAGGCTACTTGGGGTAAACTGGGTAATCAGGATGTACCATTGAATGTATCTCAGATCATGACAAGCCCTAATAGTTCTAACTATAATTATGTATTCGGACCTGATCAGACTATGGTATATGGTTCGGCTTTCGGGACGCCTGCTATTGGTCTTACATGGGAGGTAACTCGTGAATGGGGTGTTGGTTTCGATTTTGCAATGTTCAGGGACAGGCTTACAGGTAATATTGATTATTATGATAAAACAAACACGAATACAATCCTGAAAGTGAACCCAACACTGAACTCTGTATATGAGGATGAGTTTTATGCACATGGAGCGAAAGTTAAGAATAGGGGTATTGAATTGGCTTTATTGTGGAGTGATAAATTGGCAAATGGTTTGACTTATGAGATCGGGGCTAATTATTCGTATAACTCCAATAAAGTAACCAATGTAGTTCCCACTTACGATGGTGCAACAGGAGGAAGCTTAAGTGACGGGCAGATAACAAAGCGTTTGCAGGAAGGACAGCCTATCTATGCATGGTGGATGTTTGAAGCAGACGGCATTTGGCAGACGCAGGGTGAAATAGACGATCCGAATAACGCGAAGATAGGAAGTCCTAAACCCGGACATATAAGATATAAAGACCAGAATGGAGATGGAGTGATCGATGACCGGGATAAAAAATTCTTTGGATCATATCTTCCGACATCTAATTATGGTATACACCTGGGATTAGGATATAAGAACTTCGATTTTAGCCTGGATGGTTATGGTGTTGCCGGAAATAAAATCTATAATGGACTGAAACACGGAAGAATAGATGGAGGAGAAAATATCTCTTACGATACTTACAAAGATCGTTGGACAGGAGCCGGATCAACAAACTCAAACCCCGGACCTAACAGGGATTCTTATTCATCCAGTTATTTCTTAGAGAGCGGAGCCTTTTTCCGTATCAATAATATCACCTTAGGATACACCCTTAATGATCTGGTATTTACCGGTTCTAAATTAAGACTCTATTTTACGGCTCAGAATCCGTTTATTTTTACAGGTTATTCAGGTTTCTCGCCTGAGGTATCAGGATATTCTACCGATCCTACAGTTGCCAACGGAGATCCTAGCCGGACTGCGGGTATTGAACTGGCTGCATATCCTACTACCCGTAATTTTATATTCGGTCTTAACTTGTCATTCTAATAAATAAGAAAAATCATAGAATCATGAAAAAAATATATATAGGAATTATATCCATTTTATCACTGGCATTTCTTTCATCTTGCAGCGATTTCTTAGATGTAGAGTCTCAGGAGAAAGTTGAAGCCGGAGATAGTGAGGAGGTGTATACTCCGGAGATGTTTATTAATGGTATTTATGGAATGTTTACCGATTGGGATTATGCATTCTCCTATCTGGCAATCACAGAAATAATATCTGATAATGCAGAAAAAGGAAGTTCTCCGGGAGACCCGGGAGGTGATAAAGAGCTTTTCGATAATCTGACATTCACCAGTACTGCAGGTTCGTTAGAGGCAATGTGGAAACGATGGTATAAAACTATCGGGCGTGCAGAGCAGGCAATAGAATATACCGAATCATACGGTTTGACCAATGATACGTATAAAAATCGTCTGATAGGCGAAGCAAAATTTCTGAGGGCTCTGTGCTACTTCTATTTAGTGAGAGGATGGGGCGATATTCCTGTTCAGAACGAAGACCTTACAATGCGTGCTCCTAAAGAAGATATTTATGCACTTATCGAGCAGGATCTGCAAGATGCAATAAATGTTTTACCTGAAAAGAGCGAATATGATTCTAGAGATTTAGGGCGTGCAACGAAAGGTGCTGCACAAGCGCTTCTAGCTAAGGTATTCCTATATCAGAGTAAATGGCAGCAGGCTTATGACTATGCAACTACTGTAATTGGTTCGGGACAGTACGATCTGGAATCTGATTATGCATTGATCTGGCGCGCTTCTGCCGATAATGGTGTTGAATCCATATTCGAAATACAGGGTAGAGGCGAATCCATTGCTCATGGTGTACAACAATATTGTCAGACTCAGGGTGCTCGCGGAGATACCGGATGGGGATGGGGCTTTAATACTCCGTCGGAAAACTTGTTGAACGCATTCAATGCAGAAGGAGATGAAATAAGAAGAGATGCTACTATCATTTTCCGAAATTCTACACTATGGGACGGGCGTGTGGTAGGCGCAACTGAGAACGCAATGTATAACTACAAAGCCTATTCGAGTGCCAATGCAGGCTCTGACGATACAGATAAAAATATTCGTATTCTTCGTTTAGGAGAAATATATCTTATACAGGCAGAAGCTGCGAACGAATTAGGGAATACAGGCCAAGCTCTATCGGCGCTTAATAAAGTGAGGAATAGAGTGAAATTGGCAAATGTAACTATCAATGACCAAGCGCAGTTGCGCCAGAAAATATGGGATGAACGCCGTTTAGAGTTAGCATTTGAGCACGATAGATGGGCAGACCTTATCCGTACCGGACAAGGAGAAGATGCTATGAAAAAAGCAGGAAAGAATTTCGTGAAGGGAAAACACGATTTATTCCCTATTCCGAATAAACAAATTCTGGAGTTCCCAACAATTACTCAAAACCCTCAATGGTAATTGGCTATTAGAGTTTAAAATAAGAATTTAGGTTTCAATAATATTGGTATTGCACTTTGATTTCGAGTGCAATACCGATTAAAAAGTAAAATATGAAAAAGATATTTTTAGGACTTCTTTGTCTCTCGTCAATCTGTCTTTCAGCACAAAAATCTACAGTAAAAGATGCTCAGATGGATCAATTTGTGACCGGTCTTATGAGTAAAATGACCGTAGAAGAAAAAATCGGTCAGCTGAATTTGCCAAGTGCAGGAGATATTACTACAGGGCAGGCAAAAAGCAGTGACATTGCCGGAAAAATTAAAAGTGGACAGGTGGGAGGTCTTTTCAATATAAAAGGAGTTGAGAAGATCAGAGAGGTGCAACGTGTTGCAGTCGAAGAAAGCCGTCTGAAGATTCCTTTGATTTTTGGGATG
Organism: Dysgonomonas sp.; assembly: GCA_032477055.1. Taxonomy (GTDB): domain Bacteria; phylum Bacteroidota; class Bacteroidia; order Bacteroidales; family Dysgonomonadaceae; genus Dysgonomonas_A. The sequence goes on from JAWDXP010000001.1 coordinate 189,907, forward strand.
GACGTTATACATGGATATGAAACTGTATTCCCGATACCCTTAGGACTGGCTGCTACGTGGGATATGCAGGCTATTGAGCAATCGGCTCGTATCGGGGCTATAGAAGCAAGTGCAGATGGTATATTCTGGACATTTAGCCCGATGGTAGACATCTCGCGTGATCCTCGTTGGGGACGTACTTCCGAAGGTTCGGGCGAAGACCCTTTCTTAGGAGGAGAGATTGCCAAAGCAATGGTAAAGGGATATCAGGGTGATAATACTTTTTCGGATAATAATCATATTATGGCTTGTGTGAAACACTTCGCTCTGTATGGGGCAGGTGAAGCTGGGCGTGACTATAATACTGTGGATATGAGCCGTCTTCGTATGTTCAACGAATATATGTATCCTTATCAGGCGGCAGTCGATGCAGGAGCAGGTAGTGTGATGGCTTCGTTCAATGAGGTGGACGGAATACCTGCAACAGCTAATCGTTGGTTGATGACCGATGTATTGCGTAAGCAATGGGGATTCGATGGATTTGTAGTGACGGACTATACCGGTATGAGCGAAATGATCGATCACGGGATTGGTGATTTGCAGACTGTTTCAGCCAGAGCATTAAATGCAGGAGTCGATTTGGATATGGTATCGGAAGGATTTAATTCTACGTTGAAAAAATCGTTGGGTGAAGGTAAAGTGACAATGGCGGAAATAGATATGGCTTGTCGCCGTATTCTTGAGGCTAAATATAAATTAGGTCTGTTCAAAGATCCGTATAAATATATGGATGCATCGAGACCTAAAAAAGAAATATTTACGAAAGAGAATCGGGCAATAGCTCGTAAGGTTGCATCCGAAAGTTTTGTCTTACTGAAAAATGAGAAAAACACTTTACCGCTGAAGAAACAGGGAACTATTGCTGTGGTTGGTCCTTTAGCAAATACCCGTTCTAACATGCCGGGAACATGGAGTGTTGCAGTAGACCTGACAAAGCCTGCGACTGTGGTAGAAGGTATTCAGGCGGTAGCAGGAAACAGTGCTAAAGTCGTATATGCAAAAGGTAGTAACCTCACGACAGATGCGACATTGGAGAAACATGTTACTATGTTTGGTCGTGAGCTCAATCGGGATAATCGTTCTAAAGAAGAACTACTGAATGAGGTGTTGAATATTGCTCGCAGTGCGGACGTAATAGTGGCAGCGTTGGGAGAGTCTTCCGAATTTAGTGGAGAGGCAAGTAGCCGTACCAATTTAGATTTGCCCGATGTACAAAAAGAATTATTGGTGGAGTTGATGAAAACAGGCAAACCCGTAGTATTGGTTGTTTTTGCCGGACGTCCTTTGACATTGAACTGGGAGCAGGAAAATGTACCGGCTATAGTTAATGTATGGTTTGGAGGAACAGAGGCTGCCTATGCGATAGGGGATGTGCTGTTTGGAGATGTGAATCCAAGTGGAAAACTTCCTATGACATATCCACAAAATGTAGGACAGATTCCTTTGTTCTATAATCATAAAAATACAGGTCGTCCTTTAGCCGAAGGAAAATGGTTCGAAAAGTTCCGTAGTAATTATTTAGATGTAAGCAACGAACCTCTTTATCCTTTTGGATACGGATTAAGTTATACTCAATTTACTTATAGTGATGTATCATTGAGCTCAGGTAGAATGAACAGTAATGGCGAAATAACGGCGAGCGTAACTGTTACCAATTCGGGTAAATTTGCAGGAAAAGAAGTCGTACAGTTGTATATCCGCGATATTGTGGGTAGTATAACTCGTCCTGTAAAAGAATTGAAAGGCTTTGAGAAGATAGACTTGAAACCAGGAGAATCAAAAACAGTAAGCTTCAAAATAACCCCTGAGTTATTGAAGTTTTATAATTACGATTTACAGTATGTGTTTGAGCCCGGAGACTTTGATGTAATGATCGGAGGTAATAGCCGGGATCTGAAAAAAGCAAAGTTTAGTTTGGATTAAATCCGGAAGTGACACTGTTGAAAGAGATTGTCATTACAACGTCAATCTCTTTCTTTATTAATGCATTAAATATAATGAATATGAAAAAGACTATCATATCTTCTATACTATTAGGTTCTTTATTATTCCTGCCAAATTGTACGAATAGTAATACAGGTGAAAATAAAAGCGAAACTTCTGTTTCTCCGGAAATATCGGATGAGGCTTTACTGGATAGTGTACAATATCGTACGTTTCAATACTTTTGGGATGGAGCCGAACCTGTGAGTGGTATGGCAAGAGAGAGATTCCATGTAGATGGTGATTATCCCGAGAATGATAAAAATGTAGTAACCTCCGGTGGCAGTGGTTTCGGGATAATGGCAATCATAGCGGGTATAGACCGCGGATATGTGACTCGCGAAGCCGGATTGGAAAGACTGACCAAGATTGTAAACTTTTTGGAGAAAGCAGATTCATTCCATGGTGTTTTCCCGCATTGGTGGTACGGCGAAACGGGTAAAGTAAGGGGATTTAGCGAAAAAGATAATGGTGGTGATTTGGTCGAAACTTCTTTCCTTATGCAAGGTCTGTTGGCAGCACATCAGTATTATGTAAATGGATCGGAAGCGGAACAAGCCGTAGCAAAACGTATAGATGTCCTCTGGCGTGCCGTAGACTGGAACTGGCATCGCAACGGGCAAGATGTTCTTTATTGGCATTGGAGTCCCGAGCATTCGTGGGAAATGAATTTTGCTATTCGAGGATATAACGAATGCCTGATTACTTATATTCTGGCAGCTTGTTCTCCGACTCATGGAGTACCTGCCGATGTATATCATAAAGGATGGGCTGAGAATGGAGCTATTATCGGGGCACACGAAGTGGAAGGTTATAATCTGAATATGCGTTATCAGGGAACACAGGCAGGACCTCTGTTCTGGGCGCATTATTCATTCTTAGGTTTAGATCCGAACGGATTGAAAGACAGATATGCAGACTATTTTCAGGAAATGAAAAATTATACACTAATAAACAGGGCATACTGTATTCGTAATCCAAAAGGATTTGAAGGATATGGAGAAAACAGTTGGGGATTGACAGCCAGTTATTCGGTAAAAGGATATGCTGCACATGAACCATCAGAAGGTCACGACTTTGGAGTGATCGCTCCTACGGCAGCCCTTTCTTCGATTGTATATACTCCGGAGGAATCTATGCAAGTGATGAGACATCTTTACAGTCAAGGAGATAAATTGTGGGGGAAGTATGGTTTTTATGATGCATTCAGTGTGACTGATAATTGGTATCCTCAACGATATCTGGCAATTGACCAAGGACCTATTGCCGTGATGATAGAAAATTATCGTTCACAGTTGTTGTGGAAACTATTTATGAGCCATCCTGATGTGCAGAATGGCTTAAAGAAACTAGGTTTCGAAAATAAATATTATAATTAAGAGGGGAAACAATGAATAGAATCTGTTTGATATTATTGTTCGTTTTTCTTGTATTGGATAATACCTCTTTTGCACAGCAGAAAACCTATTGCAACCCCATAAATGTGGATTACGGATATGCTCCTATCCCTAACTTTGTGACATGGGGTAAGCATCGCACGTCGGCTGATCCTGTGATTGTAAATTATAAAGGAGACTATTATTTATTTTCCACAAATCAGACCGGTTATTGGTGGAGTAGTGATTTGTCTGATTGGCACTTTGTTTCCAGACGATTTCTTACAGAGGAAGCGATAGAAACTACACCTAACAAATGGGACGACCTATGTGCGCCGGCAGCGTGGGTACAGGGCGATACCCTCTTGGTATTTGGTTCTACTTATTCGCGTATTTTTCCGATCTGGATGAGTACTGACCCGAAAGGAAATAAATGGGAAGAAGCTGTGGAGCATTTCGACATCGGAGGTTGGGATCCGGCTTTCTTTGTAGATGATGATAACCGTCTTTATATGTACAATGGTAGCAGTAATGTTTATCCGTTGTATGGGATAGAGTTGGACAGGAAGACGTTTCAACCGATAGGTACGCGCAAAGAAATGCTTCTGCTTGATTATGAAAAAATCGGATGGCATCGTTTCGGTGAATATATGGATAATACTTTTCTTAAACCTTTTATGGAAGGTGCATGGATGACAAAACACGATGGTAAATATTATTTGCAGTGGGGTGGTCCCGGAACAGAATTTAGTCATTATGCAGATGGAGTAGCTATTGGAGATAGTCCGTTGGGTCATTTCGAACATGCCTCTTTACCATTGAGTATGAAAGCCGGAGGTTTTATCCGTGGGGCAGGGCATGGTGCAACTTTTCAGGATAATTGGAATAATTACTGGCATACATCGACAATGGTTATTAATGTGAGAAATAATTTTGAACGGCGTATTGGCTTGTGGCCTGCCGGCTTTGATAACGAAGGTGTGATGTATTGTAATACGGCTTTCGGGGATTATCCTCATTATTTGCCTGATGGAAAGACGAATCATCTGGATAGCCGATTTACCGGATGGATGCTCTTGAATTATAATAAACCGGTACAGGTATCTTCGACCTTAGGGGCTTTCACGGCTAATAATATAGTTGATGAAAATGTGAAAACCTATTGGAGTGCAAAGTCTGCCAATAAGGGCGAATGGCTTATGTCTGATTTGGGAGATGTTTCGACTGTGTATGCAGTACAAATAAATTATACCGATCAGGATGTCGAATTTATGGGAAAAAGTATAGGTAAATATCATCAGTATAAAGTATATTATTCTATAGATGGCAAGAGTTGGAAAACACTGATAGATAAAAGCAAAAATACCAAAGATGTTCCTCACGATTATGTAGAATTAGAGAAGCCCGTAGAAGCTCGTTTTCTGAAGATGGAAAATCTACATATGCCAACAGGTAAGTTTGCGATTTCGGGATTTCGTGTGTTTGGTTTAGGTAAAGGTCAAAAGCCTTCTCTTGTCGAACAGTTCATCGTATTACGTACCGAAACAGACAAGCGTAGTGCATGGCTGAAATGGAAACCGGTAGATAATGCTTATGGTTATAATATCTATATAGGGATAGAGCCTGATAAGCTATACAGCACTGTAATGGTGTATGATGTCAATGAATATTATTACAAAGGTATGGATAAGACAAAACCATATTATTTTGCAATAGAAGCTATCAATGAAAATGGAACTTCTACGTGGACTCGTGGAGAGGCTTTCTGAAAAAAAATATGTTTTAGGTTATTAATAACGCCTTATTTAATGAAAGAAAAAGCCGGAGATTATTATTTGCTCCGGCTTTTGTTTATAATAAAATGCTGGCTAATTCCGATAATTTACTTCGTTCCCCTTTCAGGAGATTTACATGGGCAAATATCTCCTGCCCACTCATTTTATCGATTGTGTAAGCTAATCCGTTCGATTGAGAATCGAGATAAGGAGAATCTATCTGTTGAAGGTCTCCGGTAAATATCATTTTTGTATTTTCACCTGCTCTGGTAATGATGGTTTTTATCTCATGAGGTGTTAGGTTCTGAGCCTCATCTATTATGCAAATAGTATCGGACAAACTCCTACCTCTGATATACGCCAGAGCTTCTATCTCTATCTTCTTACTTATTTGCATTTCTTCTAATGCTCTGGAATCAGCCGACCCATATGTCAGGTTGTTTTTGATAACATTCAGGTTATCATAAAGAGGCTGCATATAAGGCGCTATTTTTTCTTTCTCATCGCCGGGAAGATATCCTAGATCTTTATTGCTAAGGGCAACTATCGGACGCGCCAATACTATCTGGTCATATATCGTATGTTGTTTGAGGGCAGCAGCAAGCGCCAGTAGGGTTTTTCCTGTACCGGCTTTCCCTGTTAATGCTATCAAACTGATCTCGGGATCTGTCAGTATCTCGAATGCAAAAGCCTGCTCTGCGTTTCGTGGTTGTATGCCGAAACAAGTTTGCTTTTCTATTTTTACTATTTTATTGGTAAAAGGATTATATCGCGCCAAAACACTTTTCTTGCCATTTTTAAGAATAAAGCATTCATTAGGTTTAAGAGTTTCTTCGAAAGTAAATTCTTTGAAATCTAATCCGTCTGCACTGGCATACAGGTTATCTATTACTGATGATTCTATTCCCGAGAATGTTTTGTGTTGTTTTTCATATAGAAAAATATCAGCCACTTTATCATTGATATAATCTTCCGCCATTAGTCCGATGGAACGGGCTTTCATCCGAAGATTAATATCCTTAGTGACCAGAATTGTTTTTGTTTTGGGATTCTTATCTATTATGTCGAGTACGGTAGAAAGGATACGGTGATCCGGAATTTTCTCTACAAATACTTCCGCTACACGTTCCTGAATCTTTGTATTTGTTTCGATGAATAATTTTCCCATCCCATTGCCGATAGATACCCCTTTGCCGAACATGTCATCGTCGGATATTATATCTAACTGGCGTAGAAACTCGCGCGCATTGTAGTTGATCTGCTCATTTCCTTTTTTGAATTTATCGAGTTCCTCAAGAACTACAATGGGGATATATACATCATTCTCCTCAAAGTTGTATAAACAACGATAGTCGTGTAAAATGACGTTGGTATCGAGAACAAAATTCTTCTTTTTAGCCATAATAAATGTTTTTCTTTAAGCTTTTCTACTTGTATAACACGGAATGAAGCTATTTAGATTTACAGAAAGCCTCTTTTTTTAACATTTAGTCTTTATCTCATTGATTGTAATATTCTTACAGAAATAAAAAAAGCGGGGAAAATTTCCCCGCTTTTTGGCTCTAAAGCTTTTCTCCGCTCATATGTTTAGTTAACCCTCTAAATTTAGATTTATACTGTTTTCCCTAACAGATAAATCTTTTTCTTTCTGATCCCGATTGTCATTCTCCGTGCAAGGAGATATTTCAATCTTTTTATCAGAATCCTTAAGAATGTTGTGTTTGATCAATACTCCGATGCCCAATGCGCCAGGTGTAAGTATCAATGCTGTAAAAAACATTGCTATACGAATTTTCAATGAATAATTGTTTCTCTTTCTCATGTACACCTAGTTTAATTCCCATTATCAATGCGATAAAAGTAAAAAAGAGAATAGTAAAAATATTTATGAATATTTTTATTGTTCTAATACTTATATAGATTTGTATTATAGTAAAATAACTTCTCTTCTCCTCGTTTATTTAAAGCATATTAACACTGCAAAGATATATAATCTTATTAGATAAATAAAAATTATTATAGTTAAAATTGATGTCTTTTCAGTTTGATTCTAAAGGGTTTGGAAATATCCCTTTGAAATAGAGCTAAATTAGAATAAATGTTTAAATCATCCATATCCTTTCGGGGATGTGAATTTATCTGTATATCTTTGTTGTAAATAATCATAGAAATGTTAATATTTAATACTACTCTCCATATCGAAGATTCTATACATAACGAATGTTTGGAATATCTGATACAGGTGTATATACCTCAATCATTGTCCGGTAATTTGTTGGAACAACCATCATTGGCTAGAATAGAAAGGCAGCACGAAGAAAGCGGCATTAGTTATGCCATGCAATTTAAAACTCATGATATTGATTCTCTGAACAAGTGGGCGGATGAGATAGGTGAGTATCTTCAACAACAGCTAGTCGAGAAATTTGGAAATAAAGTTACCGGCTTTGCCACTTTATTAGAGGAAATCCCTCTTCAATAATCTGAAATGGAGAATAAAGTAATAAAGGAACGTATAATAATGGGAATCGACCCCGGAACTCAGGTGATGGGATACGGGGTGTTGCGTGTACTTGGGAATAAGCCTGAATTGATAACGATGGGAGTAATCCAATTGAGTAAATATGATGATCATTACCTTAAGTTACGCCGTATTTTTGAAAGGGTAATAGGTCTTATTGAAGAATATTTGCCTGACGAATTGGCTATCGAAGCTCCGTTCTTTGGAAAGAATGTGCAGAGTATGTTGAAATTGGGAAGAGCTCAAGGAGTTGCTATGGCTGCTGCATTATCACGTGATATACCTATATTTGAATATGCGCCTTTGAAAATAAAAATGTCTATAACCGGTAATGGAAAAGCCGCAAAAGAGCAAGTTGCCTACATGTTGCAGCATACGTTGAAAATACCGGATGAAAATATGTTGCCTCAGCTTGATGCCACAGATGGGCTTGCCGCTGCTTTGTGCCATTACTATCAGACAAATAACCCCTCTCAGGATAAGAAATTCAATAGCTGGAAGGATTTTATCAATAAGAATCCTAATAAGATAAAGGGACTATGATATTTCTTCTGAAAGAAAATTATGAGTTTTGTCTGGGATCGGTACCCCATTTGAGTTTATTTCGGAGAGTATTGTAAAATGTATGCCCTAGCCTTTTAACGACAAAGACGGGTACTTTCGCTTTTTCGATTTTTAATAATGTTCCGTTTGCCGGAATAACTTTTGAGCGCCCATCTACTGAAACAAGAAAACATCCGCTACGACTCTTAACCTCCAATGTTATAATATTGCTGTTACCAACTACCAAAGGGCGCGATGTAAGGCTATGTGGTGCAATTGCCGTTATAATGAAATTGGGAGTATCAGGAGCCATAATAGCACCTCCTACACTTAATGAATAGGCTGTAGAACCGGTAGGTGTGGCAACTATAATGCCGTCGGCTTCGTACGAAGATAGTAGTTCACCGTTGATATACATAGTTACTGTTATCATAGAAGCCAGATCCTGTTTTAAGATAGCAACTTCATTCAGGGCATATTCCGGAGTTTCTTCTTTGTTGTTTGAGGAAAGCTTTATCTGCGTACGTTCCTCTACTGTATATTGTCCGTTTAATATTTCGTCCAGAGTAGTATCTATCTCGTCTGCGGAAATATCAGCCAGAAAACCAAGACGACCAGTGTTTATACCCAATATAGGTATGTTCTTTTTGTGTAGATAAGATACTGTCCGTAAAAAGGTTCCGTCACCGCCTATACTAAACGCCATATGAAGGTCGAATTCCGGATCATCGAGGGTTTTTAAATTACCGGTTTCGACATTTGTCGAAAAAATAAGGTAATCCAGAAATTCTTTTTGTACAAAAACTTCTGTATCATAATTGATAAGTAGCCGGAAGACCTTCTCTATTATATCTTTATTCTGATATTGGTTACTGAATACTCCTATTTTCATTGCGAATAAAATTTGAAAGAATAATTGATCCTGTTAAGAATAATTATGCATCCTATTGCGCTAAAAATAATGAAATAATATTCTTTTTCGGTATTTACTATTAAATTTGCGTAACAGTATGTAATGCAAAGTTGGTAAAAAACTTTTATAAAGTTATTGGTTTTGCTTTATTTACTTTTAAATAATCAGATAAAAGATGACCAAATTAAGTGTAAATATCAATAAAGTTGCTACTATCAGAAATGCCAGAGGAGGTAATGTGCCGGATGTCGTTCAGGTAGCAGTCGACTGCGAAAAGTTTGGGGCTGAAGGGATAACTGTACATCCGCGTCCCGACGAGCGTCATATCCGTTTCAAGGATGTGTTTGACATAAAGGCTCGTATAAAAACAGAATTTAATATAGAAGGTAATCCTACCCCGGAGTTTATTGAGTTGGTAAGATCGGTGAGACCTACACAGGTGACTCTGGTTCCCGATGCACCGGATGCGATAACTTCTAATGCGGGATGGAATACAAAAGAGCATTTGCAACTATTGAGTGATTTGGTCGATGAGTTTAAATCTATGGGAGTGCGTACATCAATATTTGTTGGTACAGACCCCGAGATTATAGAATATTCTGCTAAGACAGGTACGGATCGTATCGAATTGTATACCGAACCTTATGCGCTGCAATATCCGGTAGATCCGAAAAAAGCAGTAGCACCTTTTGCGGAAGCTGCAACCATTGCACATAAGTTGGGAATGGGGATAAATGCAGGACATGATTTGAGTCTGGAGAATTTGAACTTTTTCTATAAAAATGTTCCATATCTGGATGAGGTATCAATAGGGCATGCCCTTATTAGCGATGCTTTGTATATGGGATTGGAAAAGACAATAGAGGCTTACAAAAATTGTTTAAAATAAGATTAAGGTATGGCTATGTCTAAAGAAAGAAGAATAAGTATGGTAGGAACGCTGGCTGTCCATGCAGTTCTTATTATTTTCTTGTTGCTTTATTATATTAAGCCAACCAGTAAAGAACGATTCACTGCCGAACAGGGTGGTGTACCTGTAATGTTTGGCAATGTGGCAGATGCCTTTGGCGATGATGAGCCATTTGGTAGAGGAAATGGGCTGACAGAGGATATTACTGAGCCTATAGAGTCTGATCCCACTATGCCCAACTATTTGGGAGAAGATGCTGCCCAACCTACTGAGGAAATCGTATCTGCACCGGCTGAAGTAACTTCATCGCGAGAGACTTCGACCAAACCGGTAACTTCTCAGAATTCTCCTGCTGCTACGCAAGATATGGAGAAGACAATAGCCATAAATGAAGCTAAAAAAGCAGAGGCAGAGAAGAAAAGAAAAGACGCGGAAGTAGCCGAAGCTAACCGGAAAGCTGTTGCTGAGGCAGAGGCTAAACGTAAGGCAGCAGAAGCTGAAACTGCTCGTAAAGCGGCAGAGGAAGCTGCCCGCAAAAAAAATATCAATAACCAAATGGCAGGGCTATTCGGAAACGGATCGGGTAGTGGAAGCCGTGGAAATACTCATGGTACAGGAACTCAGGGTTCTCCTGCCGGAAACGGAAGTACGGGTAAAGTATCGGGTGTCGGAGGTATGGGTACATATGATTTGGGAGGAAGAGGAGTTGGTTCGGGAGGACTGAAACTGCCTTCTTATAATGTCGATGATTATGGTACAGTGGTTGTGGATATAATCGTAGACCCCAAAGGAAACGTAATAGAAGCGACTATTGGTCGTGGTACTAATACGACTAATGCTACACTAAGAAACGAATCATTACGGGCTGCCCGCCAGACGAAGTTTAGTGTAGTCAATACTTCCAATAACCAAAAAGGAACGATAACATATAAGTTTAACCTAAACTAACAAAATAGAGTATGAAAAAAGCATTGATTTTCTTAACTACAGGATTTGAAGAAATAGAAGCATTAGCTACAGTAGATATTCTAAGGAGAGGTGATGTTGATATTAAGACGGTATCACTGATTGACGATAAAACTGTTGTAGCCAGTCATGGTGTACCTGTTGTTTCAGACTTGATGTTCTCGGAGACTGATTTTTCGGATATCGATATGCTGATTCTTCCCGGAGGAACTCCTAAAATAGATGAGCATGGCGGGTTGAAAGAAAAAGTAATGGAGTTTTATAATGCCGGAAAAAATGTAGCTGCCATTTGTGCTGCACCTATGGTATTCGGAGGTTTAGGTATATTGAAAGGAAAAGAAGCTACTGCATATCCGGGATTTGAAAAATATCTGGATGGAGCCATTTTGAAGACTCAGGAGGCGGTAGTTGTTCAGGGAAATGTCGTGACAGGCAGAGGTCCCGGACTGACTTTTGACTTTGCACTTCAGTTGTTGGAAATTCTGAAAGGGAAAGCTGCGAGAGACGAAGTAGCTAAGCAGCTATTATTATAGAAAAAATATATACATGATAAATAAAAGCCTTGGAGTATTTCTTCAAGGCTTTTTATTTTATATTGTTGTACAGTATTTCAATGCGATATATGTCATTGTTCCAACAGATGTTTGAAGCGCATCTTCGTCTATCAGGAAGGTTGGAGTATGCAGACCTGTAGATTCATATTTACCCTTTATCCCGAATCGGTAGAAAGTAGAAGGATAAAGCTGAGAAAAGAAACCGAAGTCTTCGGCAGTCATTCTCTGTGGTAATCCTTTTACATTGTCTTCTCCCAGATATTCTGTTGCAAATGATTTGGCTAGCTTTGTAACTTTATCATCATTCATAACACATGGATAACCGTCGTACACCTCTATCTCGCATTCACATCCGTATGCTCTGGCGGTATTGATTGCAATATCGCGGATAATAGGTTTGAATCTGTAGCGTTCTTCTTCATCCATACATCGGAGTGTACCTGCTAAAGTAACAGCGTTGGGTATGATGTTGGTTGCACCATCCGCAATAAATTTCCCGAAAGATAATACACATGGCTTGAATGGGTTTGAGCGCCTGCTTACGACCTGTTGCATGGATACAACTACCTGCGATGCGGCTAATACTGTGTCATTAACTTCGTGAGGAATTGCACCGTGTCCTCCTTTTCCGTATATTTTTAAGTGTACTTCATCTGCTGATGCCATAATGACACCACTTTGGAATCCTACGGTTCCTACAGGATAATCGACATAAGCATGTTGCCCGATAATTACATCGGGAGTATAGGTGTCAAATATTCCATCTTTCAGCATAAGGCAGGCACCCCCGGGGTGTTTTTCTTCTCCGGGTTGGAAAATGAATAATATGGTTCCGCCAAAAGAGTCTTTCATTTCATTAATGATTCTGACACAACTTAGAAGACTTGCTGTATGTGTATCATGACCGCAAGCATGCATCACCCCATCGTTCTTGGATTTATAGTCAACATTATTTTGTTCCACGATGGGTAAGGCATCCATATCGGCACGTAGTGCTATTGTCTTGGTGGAAGAATCTTTCTTATTTCCTTTTATCCAGGCCAGAATGCCGAAGCCTCCGATATTGCTTCTATATTCTATTTGCCATTCTTCTAATTTATTTTCGATATACTTGGATGTCTTTTCTTCCTGAAAAGATAATTCGGGATGCTGGTGAAGGTATTTATAGCAATCGATGGTTTCGTTATGGTATTTTGCTACCTTATCTTTTATATTATTGATTAGCTCAGTAGGCATAGTTTCTTGTATTAATTAGATGGACAGTAAAGGTACAAATAGTTTTGATACAAATTAATAGACCGCCTCTCCGGGGTGAGAAACGGTCTATTGTTAGTGTAGTAGTACTAAAAATTAAAGTTAAGAGTGTTTTTCCGGTATTAGATCTCAACGATTAATGAGAATGAATAGAGAAGAGGTAAATACTATTACATTTTGAGTATGCAATAGTTTAGTAATAACCTAAAACATGTATTTTTTTTAATATGTAATATTTTAATAAAGTTTTCATATGTTTTTTTCTTTTTTTTGAAAATTATTTAGAACTGCAGGGTGGTTTCTGCAGTGTCTAAATAACCTTAGCAGAATCTGTTATTTCCTCCATAAAGATAAAATTGCAAATGGTGGAAACTGACACGAATATCAAAGTTCTCATAGTAGTGTTTAGAAATAAGCTCAATAATATTGGAAAACTTACTATACCTTGTTTTTAGCTCTCGAACCACCATAGAAGAATTCCGCAGACTGAGTTTTCTTGTGACCATTACCTTGTCGTATACATTAGATTTAAAAGCGTGTATTCTATTTGTAATTCTACTGTTCCATATCCTGCGTTCCTCGTATTTGCTATTTACGAAAACAGGGTTATTATTCATTATGGAAGTAGATATTTTCATTTATAACCTTTTTTTACGTAATTTGTATCTAAGATTCATTCTTAATAGAAGAATAAATAATTAGTCTTAATTTCTGTTGTAAATATATCGCTAGTATTTTGTTAAATTGTGGCTTTCTCCAAGTTTTTGTTTATCCTATATTTTCTATTGAAGTAATAGAAAAATAAAAGAAACTCGTTTTTCAGAATAAAAACAAATGGAAGGGCTATTTTTTCGATTTTCGAAACAAAATCCGAAGGAAGATTGTTTTTTAGATATTTTTAGGAGAGAAAAAATTATTATAATCTATGAAGGCAGAGGTGTTGCAAAATGCTTTATTAAGTGCAGTAAAAGAGAGAATTCCTCAAGGAACCAATATTGCAAATGTACTTATGGATATTCTTTTTATTGGAAAAGAGGCTGTCTATAGGCGTCTTAGGGGCGAAGTTTCGTTTACACTTTCGGAAGCCGGCAGTATTGCGAAAGCATTGGGTATTTCGCTGGATGTCATAATCGGATCTAATACACAAAAAAGCCGTCCGTTCCAGATGAAGCTGGTAGAATATGCAAAACCTACGGAGATAGACTATGCTATGTTGCAAAACTATGTAGATATATTAAGGATAAGCAGGGATGACCCATATTCGGAACTGGCTACCGCGGCAAATACTTTTCCTCAATGTCTTTATCTCAGATACGAACTTATCACAAAGTTTTATCACTTTAAGTGGTTGTATCATAATCAGTATAGCTTGGTTCGTTCGTTCGAGGAGCTTACTATTATAGATAGGATGAGAAGAATACAGATGGAGTCGCTAATTGAACATCGGAATCTTAAGACAAGCTGTTTCATTTTCGATAATATGATTACTCAGTATTTGATAAATGATATTAAATATTTTGTAGGTGTACGTCTCATTTCGGAGGAAAGTGTAAAACTATTGAAAGAAGAATTACATTTGTTTCTTAACGAATTGGAAGAAATAGCAGCGACAGCCAGATATGATAATGGAAATAGTGTCTATTTCTATGTGTCGAATATTAATTTTGATAGTACATATACTTATGTGCGCTTACAAAATTACAGGATTAGTTTGATCGAGGCTTTTATTCTGAATGCTGCTGCATCATTGGATGAAGAGAACTATGAAAAAGTGAAAAGATGGGTTCTATCTCTGAGAAGGTTGTCAACACTCATCTCTCAGAGTGGAGAGTTGCAGCGGATGCAGTTTTTCAAGAAGCAAAGAGATATTGTTGATTCCTTATAAATAACTTATGATAAAAAAAACATCAGGTTTTCTGATTGCGGCGCCCTCTTCCGGTTCGGGTAAAACAATGGTGACTCTGGGTTTATTAAAGGCTTTGGTAAAAAGAGGGTTGTTTGTGCAACCTTTCAAATGTGGACCGGATTATATAGATACCCAATATCATAATCTGGCATCGGGCAATGAGTCTGTGAATCTGGACGTTTTCCTGTCGTCGAGAGAGCATGTACAACACCTGTATTCAAAATATGGGGCAAATGTTGATGTCTGTGTTACCGAAGGGGTAATGGGGCTTTTTGACGGGTTTGATCGGATGAAGGGTAGTAGTGCCGATATGGCAGGACTGTTAGATATTCCTGTTATATTGGTTATAAACGCCAAATCTATGGCATATTCCGTAGCACCTATATTATATGGTTTCAAGAACTTCAATACATCGGTGAATGTAGCAGGGGTTATTTTCAATTTTGTAGGATCGGAATCCCATTACAGATTTTTAAAAGAGGCTTGTGAAGATGTTGGTCTGGAGTCTTTGGGTTATTTGCCTAAGCAAGCAAATCTGGCAGTGCCTTCCCGACATCTGGGATTGAGCTTGGATAAGGAATTTTGTTTTGAGGAGTTTGCAGATGAAGCCTCTCTTCTGGTGGAGAAGTATATTAATATAGACAGGCTTTTGGATATAACCGCCAAATATCCGCAGAAAAACGATGTTGAGTTTGAATCAGAGAGCCAAAATTCCACTTCATTAAATATTGCTATAGCGAAAGACGAGGCATTTAATTTTACTTATCGTGAGAATATAGACTGTTTAAAGAAAATAGGACGGATTACTTATTTTAGCCCTCTTGATGATGCCGTTTTGCCCGATGCAGATATTGTCTATTTGCCGGGAGGATACCCTGAATTATTTTTGTCGAGATTAAGCGAAAATAAATCTATGCAGCAAGCTATTCGAAAATATGTAGAGGGTAACGGAAAATTGTTGGCAGAATGTGGGGGAATGATGTACCTGTGCTCGTCGATTGAAGATTCATCCGGAACGAAATTTCCGATGGTGGGGATTTTTGACCAGGTAGCATCTATGAAAGACATGAAACTGAAATTAGGATACAGGGCTTTTGAGTATAACGGACAGTCAATTAATGGACATGAGTTTCATTATTCATCTGTCAGAGATAATTCTCAGGCATTATCTGTTGCAAGGATCTATAACGCGAAAGGAATAGAGGTGGACACCAAACTATGGAGATACAAGAATACCCTTGCGGGATATACTCATATATATTGGGCAGAAATAGACTTCCTGAAACTTTTCGATTAATAATATTATCCTAATGGAGGCAGGCTTATATCAAGAAGGTCTTTTATCTCACGGATTTGTTCTGCCGATATTTTAGCCTTATTGTATGCAAGGTAAAGCGTGTTAGTTGCCGGATAGATACCCTTCCATAAGACTTTGACTTTGCCTTCTCTTAATTTATTGTGGCTTATCAGATCGGACGATACTGTCAAAGTGTCAGAAAAGGAAACCGCTTCTAACAATGCGTTATTGTCAGGTATTACAGCTTTTAGTTTTAATACAGGACGCTTCTTGAAATTTTCTCGCCAGAATCTTCTTATCAATACTAGGTTATTTCCGTAGGCATACCAATCTCTGTCTTTTAGCCATTTCTCTGCTCCGTCAATATCTTCTTCTTTAATTATATTGTCAAATTCTTCTGTGTCGAAATCATAGCTACAGGTTATCATGAAAGTTTCGGTGATTAAAGGCTCGTATGTCAGGATTGTAGAACTTTTATCTTGTTTAGTTATAACCGCAATGTTTAGTTCGTTAGATAAAAGCATCTCAGTCAGAGTTTCCGCCATACCATATTTTATATCGATTGTCGATTGTAGTTTATGGACATTGGGAGCCATATAATTAAGAAATAATTCAGGCGGAGTGCCGAGGCGGACCGTGGGTGCTTTATTAAGATTATTTTTTTTAAATTCCGATTCTATCCTCTCCAGATTGTCTATAGATTCTACTATTTGCGTATAAAGTCGTTTGCCATATTCAGTAGGTTCCATTTTTCGGGGAAGTCTAATGAACAACGGATGCCCTATATATGTTTCTAAGGATGATAATTGAATGCTAACATTGGGTTGTGATATCAATAGTTCTTCGGCAGCTTTTGTTAAAGTGCCGTTCTGATATATAGCTTTAAATGTACGATACCATTCAAGATTGACCATTGTTTTTGTTTTTATTTGCAAATCTATAAAAATATTTATGAATAATGATAAAAATATCTATTTTGTTAATAGGAATAGGAGGTCTAACTTTGCTGAAAATTAGTTTGAAATTTTAATTATAAAAGATTATGAAAAAATATTTACTTGTATTATCGGTTGCCTTATTGGCAATGGCATGTAGTAACAGTGCAAAGAATAAAATAGAAGCTACAGACTCGCAAGAGGTGGCTGCAGGAGGTGGTGTGAAATTAGTCGTGGATAAGGACGCGTCAGTTATAAACTGGAAAGGTACTAAACCCGGAGGAGGACATCATGGTACTGTGAAAATAAAAGAAGGAGAACTAACGCTCGAAGGAACAGATGTTACATCCGGAAAATTTGTGATAGATATGAATTCTATTGTGAATGAAGACTTGACAGATAAAGGGATGAACGAAATGTTGGTCAATCACTTGAAAAGTGCAGACTTTTTTGATGTAGAAAAATATCCGGAAGCTGTCTTTAGCATTACCAAAATAGAGCCTGTAACAGGTGATAGTTCTGCAACATATAATGTAAGCGGGAATCTAAAGATGAAGGATGTAGAGAAAAATATAACCTTCGGGGCAAATATAACAAAAGAGGGTAATGCCTATAAGGCAGTATCAGTGCCTTTTACGATAAATCGTGTTCAATGGAATGTTCAGTATGGTTCTAAAAGCCTTTTTGCAAACCTGAAAGACAAGGTTATACATGATGATATAGAACTACAAATTGTAGTAGTTGCCCATCCTCAGAATTAAGCTGAACTATTGATAAAGAAAGGTTCTTGTAGCTATAAATTTATTGATAGATACCTATTGATTCTATTATAGTATAAATGGAACATTCTGCACGATATTTGTGTTATATCAGTAGTAATAAAAAGTGAATAATTTTTTTTAAAGAAGGGAAATATTTTTATGAAAACAGTTATGTACAGAGCTTCGACAAGAGGTCATATGTACCATGGTTGGCTTGATACACATCATACATTTAGCTTTGCAAGTTATTATAATCCGGAACGGATGCATTTTGGCGCTTTGCGGGTTGTGAATGACGATATTGTAGAAGGAGGAGAAGGTTTTGGAAAACATCCTCACGACAATATGGAAATAGTCTCGATACCGTTGTATGGTGATCTCGAACATAAAGATAGCATGGGGCACACAAGTGTAATACACGCAGGCGAAATTCAGGTGATGAGTGCCGGTTCGGGACTTTACCATAGCGAATACAATTCGAATCCGGATAAACCTTTGAATTTCTTTCAGATATGGGTGTTTCCGAATAAACAGAACGTAGAGCCAAGATATGACCAGAAGAAATTTGATTTTCTGGAAAAGAAAAACTCTTTGGTTCAGGTAGTATCGCCCGACGCAGAAGATGGTAGCTTGTGGCTGCATCAGGATACATGGTTCCATTTAGGAACTTTCGATAAAGATGCTGAAGCCGAATATAAACTGAAGAAAAAAGGAGATGGCGTCTTTGCTATGGTGATAGAAGGTGAATTCGAGATCGGTAATGAAAAACTTCATCATAGAGATGGCATCGGAATATGGGATATAGACTCTGTTCAAATAAAATCGCTGAGCGAAAATGGTCGCATTTTATTGATAGAGGTTCCAATGGAGTTTTAAAAGTTGAATAATGAATTGATTTAAGTGAGTAAGGGCTATCTTTAAGGTAGCCCTTATTTTTTTATGTGTAACAAAATAGGGTTATATTTCGTCTATATATAAAATGATAAAATAATTAAGTTATGAAATCTTCATTAATTGTTATTCTGAGTGCTTTACTCCTTATCTCTTGTAAGTCTAATTCTACTAATGTTATAAAAGGAAACGGTAAGGTTGTCTCTACCGAAATGAGAATAAATGATTATTCGCAGCTGATCGTCAATGGTTCCTGTGAAGTTGTTTATGAACAGAAAACGAGTTCGAAACCTTATTTACGATACGAGATAGACCAGAATCTGGTAGACAATGTAAATATAAAAGTCAAAGGCAATAAGTTGATAATTGGAACTAAAGGTTCTTTCTCGAAAGTATCCAAGTTTAAAGTGTATACAAATTCTTCTCATTTGCAAGAGGTAAAACTGACAGGTTCTTCTTATACTACTATTAAGAAGACGTTGAATACATCTCAATTAGATATCTTTATATCCGGTTCGGGAAGAGTAAAAGCAGATAAACTGAAATGTAATAGTGTAAATGTTTCTTTATCGGGTTCAGGCAGTACAATTCTGAATGGAGAAACATATTATAGTCAATTGAAAGTGAGTGGGAGTGGAGAGATAGACGCATTTTCCCTGAAAGCTAAAAATACTATTTGTAAAGTCGCTGGTTCCGGTTCGGCAAAAATATATGTGACAGATAATCTGGAGTCTCGTATTTCGGGTAGCGGAAATATATTCTGTAAAGGAAAGCCAAAAAGAGTAGACAATAAAGCCACAGGTTCGGGTAAATTGAAGATGGAATAACTCTTTATTTTGATTGCCCATCTGGTTTCACCGATAAACTTCTATAGATTGTTTTCCTGCTATTTTTATTATCTTTGGATCATTATAAGTAGTATATGGAAAATTCGGCTATAATAGTAAATGTGAGCCTTACAGCCAGTGATCTGGAAGATTTTTATTATCATAATGCACGTCGAAGCATTGTCATGAAAATGTTGATCGCATGTGCATTATTGATTTTTATCTCTCAACTGGTACGTATAGCAATGGTGCCCGGAGCACTGGAGGATGGGGGCTGGAAGTGGCTTCTGGCAGTTATTGCTTTGTTCTTCATCATGCATTATTCCAATAAGAGAAATGCTCAGAAAGAATTTAAAAAGAATACCCGGCTTCATGAACCACATAGCTATATCATTACCGAAGATTCTATTCATATAAAGGGTGGACCTTTTAATACTATTTTTCAGTGGGATAAATTGCATGATATGACTGAAAGTAAAAGGAGTTTCTTCATATGGTTCAGCAAAGGTTCGGCTCAGATTGTACCGAAACGTGATATGACTCCCGACGAAATAGAGAAAGTCAGAAGTATAAGGAAAAGTAGATTTAAATAAGAAATATTGATGGATATCGATTCCCGGTCTATTCGGTTTGAGGTAAACCTTACTCAAAAGGATATTACCAACCTGATGATGTATATGGCAAGAACAAGAAAAGCATTGTGGATTATAGCTTCCATATATGTATGTATAACCTTGTATTTCATTGTCGATTCAGTATCACAGAAAGGAATAAGCGGAATAACCGATAATCTGTTTATTATTTGTGTATTCATTGTCTTTTTGGTGTATATACCTCTTTTGTACTATTACGCCGGAAGAAGATCTTTTAAGAATAACGAACGTTTAAGAGAGACACTTTGTTACGAGATAAATACTCAGGATATTCGTGTAAAAGGAGATTCTTTCGATTCTACATTTAGTTGGGATAAAACATACGGTGTTTCGGAAAACAAGAGAAGTTTTTTTATATGGCAGCAAAAAAGAAGTGCCAATATACTTCCCAAACGAGATCTTACAAGTGAAGATATTTCCTTCCTGCGAGAGATGGCTGCTATTTACAAGCGCAGATAGCCTGATTTTATAGAATACAATAATATGTTTTGTTGAGATAATTAAGAAACGAATTATTTCAATGAGACTATTGCTTTGTATATCTTTGTATATAGTATGGATAGTTTACTTCAACAATTAAATAAATCTCAGCGTGAGGCGGTCGAATATAACGATGGCCCATCTTTAGTGATTGCCGGAGCAGGTTCTGGTAAGACACGTGTGCTCACATATAAGATAGCTTATCTTCTGAAGCTAGGTCTACCTCCTCAAAATATACTTGCGCTTACTTTCACGAATAAGGCAGCTCGCGAAATGAAGAATCGTGTGGGGCAGCTTATGGGCGAAAATGTAGCTCGCCGTCTATGGATGGGAACATTCCATTCCATATTTTCCCGAATATTGAGAAGTGAAGCCGAGAAGATTGGTTTTACCTCTAATTTTACCATATTTGACTCAGCAGATTCGCGTAACCAGATTAAGACTATCATCAAAGAATACCAATTGGATGATAAAATATACAAGCCGGCTAAGATCCAAGCTATTATATCCAATGCAAAGAATGCTTTAGTGTCTCCGGCAGCATATGCACAAAGCCGCGAAGTGCAGGAGTATGATATGAAATCGAAAATCCCTATGGTAAAAGATATTTACCGCTCGTACAACAATCGTTTACAAGCGGCGAATACGATGGATTTCGATGATTTACTCTATTATACAAATATTCTTTTCCGTGATAATCCCGATATACTATCTGCCTATCAAGGTAGATTTCAGTATATATTGGTAGATGAGTATCAGGATACTAATTTTGCTCAATATCTTGTTGTAAAGCAATTGGCAGAAGCACATCATCGTGTATGTGTGGTAGGTGATGATGCACAGAGTATATATTCTTTCAGGGGGGCGAATATTGATAATATTCTCAACTTTAAGAGTAATTATCCCGAAGCTCGTATTTTTAAGCTTGAGCAGAATTATCGTTCTACTCAGAATATAGTTAATGCAGCTAATAGCCTTATAAAACAGAATAAAGGGCAGATTCACAAAAATGTCTTTTCTGAAAATCCGGAAGGTGAGAAATTAGAAGTTGTGAGCGCATTCTCTGATTTTGAAGAGGGTGTAATCGTTGCAAATAAGATTCAGGATTTAAGACGTAATAAAGGAATTCCATATAGCGATTTTGTGATATTATATAGAACCAATGCACAATCTCGTGTATTCGAAGAATCTCTTCGTAAAAAGAATATTCCCTATCGTATATATGGAGGGCTTTCGTTCTATCAGCGAAAAGAAATAAAAGATGTAATCGCCTACTTTAGAATGGTGGTTAATCCTAAAGATGAAGAAGCTTTCAAGAGGATCATAAATTATCCGACCCGTGGTATTGGAAATACGACAGTAGGTAAAATTGTAGACGCAGCAGCTTTACACAATATAAGTTTGTGGGAAATTATTGGAGATCCGCTGGGCTATAATCTGAATGTGAATGCAGGTACAGCCAAAAAGTTGAAAGATTTTAGGGAAATGATCGAAGGATTTATCAAAGATCAGGATTCTTCCACAGCTTATGTATTGGCTTCGCGAATAGTAAAGGAGAGTGGTATTGCCCGTGAAGCATATCAGGATCAAACACCGGAGGGCATGAGCCGTCAGGAGAATTTGCAGGAACTTTTAGGGGGAATTCATGAGTTTTGTGAGACCCGTATAGAAGAAGGTGAAGAAAATATCCGATTGGTCGATTTTCTTTCCGAAGTCTCTTTATTAAGTGATCAGGATACTGATAAAGAAGAAGATGTGGAGAAGGTAACCATGATGACTATTCATGCTGCTAAGGGGCTTGAGTTCAGGAATGTATTTGTGGTTGGACTTGAAGAAGATTTGTTTCCATCGGCAATGGCAAAATCGGAGCTGAAAGGATTGGAAGAAGAACGTAGACTGTTCTATGTCGCTATAACCCGTGCCGAAGAGTTTTGTATGTTGACATACGCAAAAAGCCGTTTTAGAAACGGGCAGACGAATGCTTGTAATCCCAGTCGTTTCTTAAAAGACATAGATGAGAATTTCTTGAAAGCAAATGCAGGAGTATTAGACGGTGGAATCGGCGGTTTTACCCAGTATTCGCAAGGTGGCTTTTGGGATACAGTCCGTAAAAATAGAGAAGATAGAGAAACAAATAATAATATATTTGAAAAGCCACAAGGCTATTCCAATAAAAAGAAGGAAGTTCCTGCTTCATCTAATTTTGTAAAGGTGAGTAGTGCGCAGCCCAAAAGTGCACCGAGTAGCGATGTTTCCGGGGTTCAGATAGGTTCTATCATTAAACACGAAAGATTTGGAATTGGTAAGGTCGTATCCATTGAAGGTGATGCATCCAGCAGAAAAGCCACAGTCGAATTTGAGAACTCAGGAACTAAGCAACTTTTACTTAAGTTTGCACGCTTCGAGATTGTTAATTAAATAGCTAAATCTCCGCATATAACCCGTGCGATATATTCATATCCATATTTATTAGGATGCAGGCCATCCATGGTGTATACGCCTCTGTTAGTAGTCATGTCTGTTGGCGAGGTCCAGTATGGCTCTTGTGAAAAATCCCAGGAGCAGTAATTGTAGAGGTCTATGCAGTGTACCTGATATTTAGAACAGACTTCAACAATAGCATCTCTTTTTCTTTCCCAGTTTTCTTTTTGGGAAAAGGGGTTCGAATCGTTTTCTCTTTTTTGGGGAAGAGGTGTACAAAATACCAGATAAGGTTTGCATATACTATCGCAAGATGTATTTTGTAGATTGTAATATTGCTCTATTTTTTTCATAATGTGAGAAGCTGCCTGAATGAAATGAGTACCCAAGTAGTCTTCATCAATATCAGTTTCGTCCACGCTTGTTTCTTGAGTGTTTCCGAAACTTCCTACACTTCCTTTAGTACCCGAATCGTTTCCACCTACCAGACAAATTATTAAATCAGGATTATAGTCCCAGATACGTTGCAGTTGCTCATTTTTAGCTAGTTGGGCTGTGTTAAATCCGCTGAATCCGGCATTATAGACTTCTGCTCCTGTGAGTAGTTCCATGTATTCTTTGTACCAGACATAATCGGTAGAGGAGATACTGTCTCCATAAAGAAGTATTTTCTTCCCGGCTAAAGATTGTTTGTATGGTCTTTTGTATACTTGTAGATTAGTGTTATTGTCTAAATTACAGCTGTTTAGCAGGCTCAATATGATGGTAAGCAACAATATCTTTTTCATTTCAAACTAAAATTTTATCGAAAATACTAAAAACAGTTTTATATCTACGAAAAAAGCCACCTTTTAAAGATGGCTTTTTATTAAATATAGAGAAGATTTATTCTTCAGTGTTTTCTGCGTCTTCCATTACAGGAGCGATAAGCTTGTAACCTTTTCCGTGAATATTAATAATTTCAATATCAGGATCGGCTTTTAATAGTTTTCTCAGCTTCGTGATATAAACGTCCATACTTCTTGCATTGAAGTAGTTGTCGTCTACCCAGATTTGTTTTAACGCATGATTACGCTCCAGTATATCATTAGCATGAGCACATAACAAAGCCAATAATTCCGACTCTTTAGTTGTGAGCTTAGTGCTTTCACCATTGATTGTCAGGATTTGTTTCTGTGTATCGAATATCATTTTACCGAAATGGTACACCTGTTGGTCTTTACCTTTCTTACCTTTCACGCGGCGGAAAATAGCCTCGATACGAAGAACGAGTTCTTCCATGCTGAAAGGTTTTGTGATATAGTCATCTGCACCGGCTTTAAATCCGTCCAGAATATCATCCTTCATATTTTTAGCAGTAAGGAAGATAATAGGTATAT
Source organism: Dysgonomonas sp. (assembly GCA_032477055.1). Classification (GTDB taxonomy): domain Bacteria; phylum Bacteroidota; class Bacteroidia; order Bacteroidales; family Dysgonomonadaceae; genus Dysgonomonas_A. The sequence goes on from JAWDXP010000001.1 coordinate 214,291, forward strand.
CAGGATTTATTGCTCTGATTTCTTTTACTAATGTAATACCATCTTTTTTCGGCATCATTACGTCCAATACGCATAAATCATATTTTTCTTTAACGAAACCTTTGTATCCGGCTTCTCCATCAGGGTATAAATCTGTGTCAAAACCTTTAGCTTGGAGATACTCTCTTAATAGCATACCAAGGTTTTCATCGTCCTCACATAAAAATAATTTCAATTTTTCTTCCATAATATCTCTACTTTATATTGAATAAACTTATTATAAATTTTGTACCGCGTCCTGCTTCACTTTCTACTTTTATAGTTCCTTTATGGTCGTCTATGATTTTTTTGACATATGCTAATCCCAGTCCGAAACCTTTTACATCATGCCTGTTTCCGGTAGATACCCTATAAAAACGTTCAAAGATTTTCTTAGTGTCTTCCTTTTTGATACCTATTCCATTATCTTCAACACTTATGTATATCTTATTGTTCTGATTCCATGTTCTAATCATTAGTTCCAGAGGCACATCTTCTTTTCTATATTTGAGTGCATTATCCAAAAGATTGAACAATACGTTCGTAAAGTGCATTTCATCTGCATTTACAGTAGTGTCCGAAGCTTCCAGATCTATATCTATGCTCCCTCCGAATTTTTCAACCTTCAGTTGATAAGTATTAGCGATGTTTACAATAATGTCATTCACATCGATCTCTTTAAACTTAAGAGTCGCCTGCTGTTTTTCGAATAATGACATCTGTAAAACCTTTTCGACCTGAAAACTCAATCGTTTGGTCTCATCATTTATAACACTCGATATGTGGTTGAATATTTCGGGAGACTTCATTATACCCGGGTCTTTTAACATCTGAGCCGCCAGAGAAATGGTCGAAACCGGTGTCTTTAACTCATGGGTCATATTATTCATGAAATCACTTTTCATTTCAGAAAGACGTTTCTGTCTGAATATTAAATATATAGAAATGATAAAGGTGATTAATAAGATCAGTGTGAATACGAATGCCGGAACCAGAAAGGAAACCTCATTGATGAGATAATCTTTTTTAGTGGGAAAAGATACTCTCAGGTAATTGAGTTTATCTATTGGGTCATTCGGATAAAGAACTTGTGTATATAATGCATGTTTGTCAGGTTCGGTATACCCTTCTTGTGCATATATTGCTTTATCATTTTTATCTACTATTTCGTACTGAAAAGGCAGATCGATACCGTTGTATCGGAGTTCATCTTTTATATTATCATTTAATGTCTTAAAATTTATTTTTTCATTGATCGGCAGATTACTCGATGTTTGCATCAGCTTATACATAACATTGTCTAGCAATTGTCTCTGATATTCATACCTTTGCTTGAAGAGTTCCTGCATATTATATGATGCCTGAGCTACAGCATTGGAACCTTGCCTTGGCTGAGAAGACTTAGGTAATTTTATATCCGTGGTTTCAGTTATGTTATATTCCATGTCCATCAGTGGATTTCCACTTGGGTCTGTAAACTTAAACCTTTGAGTATGGGTGATTGTTTTCTCACCTTTTTTTCCTGCTAAAGGATCCCTGTAATTATTCTTTTTCTGAAAGTCTAATATTTCCTGATCCAGAAATTTTTTTGTTAAGTCTAATTCTAGGCTTTTAGAGACCTGATACAGGCTTCTGCTAACCGCTTCATCAAACTGATCGTTTCTCATTTTTAACGATACGCGGAAGTAGTTAATCTGCAAATACAACAACCCAAAAAAGGTGATTGCCATGACTCCTGCAAGTAACCATATTGTAGACTTTTTCATTTTTTACTTTACTTCCGAATTTTTTTTGAACAGATGAATTTTAACGATCTATCTTCTTTTTAACAAAGATAGAGTATTTTTGTTTAACATTTGAGGTTAAAAATAAGTGATACGATTTTTTTTGATTTATTAGGTCTCTTAAATTAAAAGTAATAAAGAGCAGGCTGCAAATGTTAAATTCTATATATCTCTATAAAATCTATTGTGTCAGTGTAAACCTGATACTTACACCGAAATTGGTATTTGCCGTAGGGTATGCGGTTGAAGAAATTAAAGGAGTATTAACAACTCTGTCAAAAAATCCTCTGAGTAATAAAGATTTGCTTAAAGTATATTCTGCCGACAATTTTAGTGTCAGAACAGTACTACCGGATGTGGCTTCTGTAAATTTATCTTCTATCTTACGAATAAGAGATTGGGATGTACGTCTGGATAAATCTGCATTTATTTTAAGGTCGTTATTGAATCCGGTCGCATTTCTTGTACGCAATCCTATTACTTTATTAAATTCATTGATCGTATATCCTGCTCCGATGACAAGATCTTTTTGCAGGGTTTCTACCAGCTGGAAGGCTGTTATATTGAGGTTTAGAGCTCTGGTATAATTATACCTTGCCCGGATACTAAGACTGTTATTCATCGTACCGTCTGCCCCAATGAGCGGATTGAATTGTTCAATGAGATTCACACTCGAAATATCGTAAGGAGAAGAAGGGAGAATAGCAGCACCGGATGCATCGCCGGCATCTAGTCCCTGATGGAATCCTAGTCCGCTTCCGGCATCGACCCATGTTGTGAAAGAGGAATACGAACCTATTCTATACTGTGCAGTATAGGCATGCATTAATCTGAAACTACGGAATTTATCTTTAAACCAGGGTAGGGTGGTCAAACCATCGTAGCTGATTGTCCAGTTAGGCAGCATGGATGTTAAAGCCGGAAAAGCCGAAAGTGATATCTTATTTACGTTTTTTCCTGTGTATGCAGCTAGAAAAGCAGGGATAAGTACATCCGCAGAGTTAGCATCTACACGACCTTTATCGGGATTATACTCAGAGCCTCCTACATTACCGGCAAGAAAACCTTTGTTGGGATAATATGTTGTGTTGTATTTACTTTGTAATCTATTTGCAATAGTATTTCTGTATTCGATAAATTTATCGAAAGCAGAGGATTGATAATTATTTCCGGCATTTCCACTGCCAAAAGAAGAAGATAGGGCTACTGTTGTCATAGTAAAACTTCCTCCCAGTGTACGAAGCTTATTGCTTGTGTTATATTGTATAGAAGTTCTGTCATTCTTCTCATGCAGAGCATTTAGCCTGATTTTTAGTCCCCTGATAGGTTCTAATTGTGCCTCCATTTCTATCTTTCTGATAGAATTATAGACTGCAGGATTAATGTTTTCTTCGTTCATAATCATCCATCCTCTGTCCAATGCTCTGTCAAGGAAATCTTCGCCTCCATCAAAGCCAAACGCGAATCCTAATCCGGGACTTAAACCATAATCGGAACGTCCTTGTCCAAAAGCATCCCCTATACTTGGTTGGAATCCGGAAATGGAGGTCTCTTTTCTACTTGAATAGTTGAAAGATACCGAACGGACAGACATTAGTCCTCTGGCTGCATATTGTGCTACTTGATACCATGTATTTTCCTCTAATGGGCTTTTGGCTACTACATTTATTTTAACTCGGGTCGAGTCTTTAGTTGTGATGCGGATTGTATTTGCATCAATACGCTTATATTTTATATTTTTGATTTTAGTTCCTTCTTTTGCCGAAACTATAATTCTCTTAGTGTTCAATCCATGGCGGACAATGGTTCCTGTATCACTTTCCAGGCTAACTTCTATTTCGAATGGCTTGCGGCGGGGAGCAGGACGTTGAGCCTGTCTTCGGGCTGTATTTCGGTTACGTTGCGTATCGAATTTCTGATTGACGGTCTTAAGGAAAGAAGACTTATTATATAAAGCAGTGAGGTCAAACCTATTATTTATATTCAAAGTCATGTTGTTTGTAATAGTATTCCCTACTTCGACATCGTCAATATCTGCACCTCTATCCCAAGTATAGTTACTCATATAGCTGGCATTCGAATTGATCCAGCTTAATACAGGAATTTGTTGAGTAGGTAATGTATACGTAACCTGTGCCGTTTGTCTGTACGAAAGAGGAGTACCCAAGTTTCGGATACTGCGCGATACCGAATCTTTCCATATCTCGTAATCATCAGGATTCAGTTTTTTATTTACTTGCAGATAAGGTTCTTCTATTTCAGCCCGTGTTCCCGTCTGAAGGTTTACTTTCAGGTTTTTCAATAAATCCCATGTGATACTAAAATCTCTATCCCAGTAATAAGACTGGCTCCACGACAAGAACTGATTGCTGCTATTGTCTCCTCCCAAAGTATAGCTTTCGATATCACGTATGAGTGTCTCGGTATAGTAACGTGTAAGAACCGAATTGAATGATATATTGTTAGGCAATAAATTTATACCGAGAGATTTTGGATACTTAGTCCACCCTGAATTGCTTTTTATCTTTTTGAAGGGTTCCCACGGTTTTACGATAGGAGAATAAGAATAGCTTAATGATGATTTTGAGTTATAAGTCAAATCATATGTCGTAGTTGGGTTACTTGTTTCAGTTTTACTGAATGCGTGCCCGAAAGTAAAGTTTGCCGGATCATACGGCATCGGGTTCTTGCTGGCAATGTTGACCCTCACATTTGTTAAACTAAAGCTTTTGGTTGTAGTCTTTTCTTGAGCAAGATTTTTGATAGAATCTTTTTCCGCTTTGGTCTCTACAACTTTTAATGCATCTTTTAATTTTATGTCCTGATCGAGAGGGTCGTATTCGGGAGTTGTAGTCTGATTGGAATAAGAATAGTAGAGTGGGGCAGATATTTTTGCTTTTTCCGGTAAAAATCTACCTAAATCCACATTTGTAGATATTGTATATGTTGAATAATCGTCGCTCCGACGTTCTTGCAGACTTTGGTCTATAGCCCCAAATCCGGCAGTTTCTTTCCTACCTGTGAAGTTGAAAGTTGCTATATCTGACAGCGAAATGTTCAGGTTACCTTGTGCAGCCCAACCTCCTCTTTCGTCATAGTCGGTCATCCTTAGTTCATTAACCCATACTTCTCCCGATTTGTTGGTACTACTGTTATTTCGTATACCGACCATCATTACAGATACTTCCGATAAAGAGGGATTTCCTTTTATGCTGATTTTATTTTGTGCTTTGTTTGGGTCGTAGATAGAATAAACCTTAGTGTATTCTGCCTCTGTATTTCCTTTTCTCTTTTCTCTGTTGCGTTCCAGTTTCAGGTTGGTAAGCAGTTCCAATTGGAAGTCAAACATATTATCCTGAGGCCAAACAGTAAGCCTGTCTGAACTACTATTCGAGTTGTACTGAGTACTAGGTGGAGTAATAGCTAAAGGAATTTCGTATTCGTAATAATTATTTATATAATCGGACCCTAAACGAAGAAATACGGTTATTTCTCCTTTTTGTAACTCAGGTCCATTAATAAGGCTCTCGGCGTGCGTAAACATCTGCAGGCGTTTATACCGGCGTAAGTCATAGTTTGTATTTTTATAAACTGCTTTTGCGTCTTTGGGTTCCAGATCCAATATCTGAAGAGACAATGCTTGTTCGTTGTCTTGTCTTAACTGAGCCTGGTTGGGATCTACAATACGGGATACTCCGGGAGGCACAACATAGTTGACTGGTTCTTTATCTCCGTTTTCTTCGATATTTACGGTAGAAAGATTGAGTGATCCTGATCCCACATTTATTCCGTCCGAATTAGTACGGGTATAAGTCCGCCATTCTCCACGAACAAGGTCTAATGTTGCAAAACGTAGGAAAGTAGGTCTTTGGAACTTTGTCATAAACATCCGCATGAAGCGTATAGTTTTGAAATCACTAATGTTTCCTTGAGGTTTTTCTCCATTCTGCGGATCCTTTAACGGAATTTTAAATAAATACCATGTAATAGAGTCTTTAGTGTCATTAAATAGATCAACAGAAATACTACGTTTATCAGCAATGTAATTCTTTCCTACTACCATTTTTTCAGGTCTCAATTCTACCTTATATTGATAGTAGTTTTCATTTTCGTTCATTGTATAATCCTGATTCAGGTCTTCTACATCAGGCGAAGCATATGCTGCTGTAGAATAAGTATCGTTAGAATTTTCATTAGAAGTGGTGTTACCCTCCGTTCCGTTGTAATACTTGTATCTGTCTAATATACTTACCCGATTGTTATCATAGTCTGCCCCCCGGAAGTGATGGAAGTTATCCCCGCCCGGATCATTTAACGGTGAAAAGGGGTCATTTTGCATTCTTTGCTGTGCCTCATCCGAAAGTTTTGTGTTGAGCTTGTTTATGTATTCGACATACGGTCCGTATTGTAGCTCTTCTTCAGTTGTAAGACCATTAAGACCTGCATCCTGCTTTATTCTGTCTGCCGTAGACAAGGAATTATCGAAAGCATATACAGTCGATTGGCGGGTTGGTACTTTTCCCCAGGCAGTATATTCTACATCTGTAGAATTAGCTTCTGTAGGAAGTCCGTTCTCATAGAATTTCTTTCCATCTTTAAGGATGTCTTCGGATACCTCACCTAGGTTGAAGTGTAGTTCTCCTCCTTCATATTCACCATATACAAACGGATCCATTAGCCAAAATTCAATGTATTCGATGTTGCTGGTTTCGAAGTTAGTATTATCCAGCTTTCTCATCATACCTCCCCATTTGTATTCGGGATGTAAGAAATTACCTTCCGAGTCTATAGTGTCCGAGAGATTGTAAGGTCCTCTCTGATTAGGGTAATAAGATAAATTGAGGGTAGAGATATAGGATGATTCATTGTAGACGACATCCCGATTCGGATATATTTCATATGTGTTTATCGCTCTGACATAATGGTTCGATATCGAGTCATTATTAAGATAAGTCGGTCTTGTAGAGGATCTTCTTCGGTTAAATATATTGTCGATCGTAAACCACGACATATGGGCGCGATTGTTCCCGTATTTTGGATCATTAATGAGTTTCGATTCTTCAAAAAGGCTTGGAGTAGAAGCCAACTTCCATCCATAAGGCTGAAGTACGGATATACGGGATTTGGCAGACTCAAAATCATCCAGATAAGAATAACCCCCTGCATATTCATTTTCGTAATGTCCTGCGATTAAATGGGCAAATTCGGCATTAAAGGATATTTGTGAGGGGGCTGTTGCGTTGACAAAAGGAAGCTTATCAACCAGATTAGTCAACCATTGTGAAGATGTACGATAAGATGTATTTAACCCCCACAATGTATTCTTTAAAGATTCTTCGCCTATTCCGGTTTTCATCGTGAGAGGCTTCTCATACATGTGCATGATGGTACCACCTATTGTGAAATCCTTTGAAAAATCGTAACTAAGATTCAGTCCTAACAAGGTTTTTCTTTTCATGTTAAACATAGACTGGTTCTCGAGAGAAACACTGATGGGTGTACCTGCATCTATTAAAGACTGGTTGATGATCGTAACCTCTCCTGATGTATAGTCGACTGTGTAGTCAACATTCTCTGTCAGGGTTGTCCCATTAGCTGTGACTTTTACAGAACCTCTTGCAACATTCATAGCATTCAGGCTGAGTACCGAACTGGATGTAGATCCCCGATAACTACCGCTTATCTTAAATTTATTTTTATCTGCTACTTGTTGAGCAGCTGTCAGAGTCATGTCATATAATTCCTGATAAACGTATTTTTTGGCTATATCAGGATCTCCGATCTTTTCGGCAAGGTGAGTTCCAAAAGGCTCTACCACAGGGAATATAATGCGTCCGTTCTCCGGTAGTATAGTTGCTCCTTCGATAAAGTCAAATATTCCATCACCTTCGTTTCCTTCGCTGTCCTTTACTTCTTTGTTTTGGGAATTGAGTCTGTCAAGGTTCATCACCTTGAGTAGTAATTTATTTTTTATTTTTCCTTCGGGCAAATAATTGATATATGTTCCTAATGTATCACTCTGATATGAAATATTCAGGCGGAATTTGTCTTTCTGTATTTGATTAGCACCCAGTTTATATATGTTTTTCATCATTAAGTCCCATGTATATGTTGAAGGGGACATTGATACGGGTTTTAATAATTTTAAGAAAAGAGCACCTGTCTTTTCTCCTTCTACATATAATGATGGGATGTTAGCTGCAAATTCACCTACTCTGTATTCTGTCCCATCTACAGTATAACTATATGCAACAGCTAATACCTGATCGGGGCTTAGGGGAGTATTGAGGGAAAGATATCCTAATTGGGAATGAAAACTGTATTCAGAAGCCTCCAACATACGGGCACTCTCTAACTTTTCGTAATCGACCCCGTTCTCAAAACCAGATAATACGGTCGAAGTACTTTTTATATCCCGTGCGGCACTGTATATAGTATTAAGTTCGTTATATAAAGAGTTTACATTATTGTTAGGTAAATTATTTTTAGGATTATTTCCTTCTGCCAGTGTAGAGAATGCTACGATATTGCGAGCATTGTCGAAATTTCCTTGTTTGTTGGTTATCCAGACTTCGATCTTATTTATCAATACTTTGGAACTGATATAAGGTAATCTCTTCATTCCATCGTTGAAGTTCTCTCTAAAATAATATCCTAGGAAAAAGTGTTGATTTTCGTCGTATTCATCGGCTTTAAATTCGAAAGGTATAGTTTGTACACCGCCTTGTGAATTGACTGTTTGTGATTCGGATTCTTGTTGAGAAATTACAGTACTAATCTTTAACTTACCAAATTGAAGATCAGCCTTAATCCCGAAAAGAGAGCTACCTCCGTTGATAAGAGAGTTGGTTGTAGTCATGCTGACGTTTCCCGCCTCCAGATGTTTCAATATCTCATCTTCCTCTCCCTGATAGGCTAGTTTTATTCTTTTCGTATCGAAGTCGAATGTCGATTCTGTATCGTAGTTGAGTCCGAAATTGATTTTGCTACCCACACTTGCCGTTGCATTCATTTGGATTTTCTCATTAAAATCAAACATAAAACGGCTTCTATTTCTTTGCGGGATAGTCGGGTTATCGGATTTTGTATGTTTTAATCCTGCTCCTACTTCTATGTATCCTTGAGTCTTTACTTGTACACCACCCGGACCAAACAGACGCTCTAAGGCTCCTGTGTTTACACGTATATCCCTTAATGAAAAGTCATTTTTGTCCGTGCCTTTTGCAAATGCTTCCGTATTTTTTTGTTTAAAATACTCTGACATCGATTTCTTTAATGAATATTCAGAATATTGATCAGGGTTCAGAGTGAATGGTGTTATCCATTCATCATTATCGATTTTTGTTTTAAATAAATAGATATTGTTTTTTAGATCATATTCGATCTCGGTTTTAACGTTTGAGGGGTCTCTTAAATCTATCGGATTGCTTTTGGTAAGGTCTTCATATTCTGTTATCTGTGTTTTTTTTACCGGATACAAAGTGCTGGTGTCCTGCAATATAAAGTCCTGGTCGGCTAGAAGAGTAGAGGATAGACTGATATCAGTTCTCCATATTGTGCTGGAGAATAAACTGATACCTGTAATAAGTAAAAGTGTAAGAATAAAATATTTACTAATTTGCTTCAATTATCTTAGCCTTATTTTATTATCTATAGCATCTTTAAAGCCGTTTTTATTATTTGTTCTATAGTACTATCCGGTTTGTCTTTCAGTATCTTCGAAACCGCCTTTTGAGACGGTACTTGTGCAAAGCCAAGCATAATCAATGCTGATACTGCTTCATTGGCAGCCTGATTGTTTAGGATAGCGCTTTCTTTTGTGTCCTCAGATACTTTTATTTTATCCTTCAGGTCTACTATTATACGTTGTGCGGTTTTCAATCCTATACCTTTGACAGTCTTAAGTATATCGGCATTCCCCGAAGAGATAACGACTCCAAGCTCCGCGGCTGTCATAGATGAAAGTATCATTCTGGCAGTACTTGCTCCTATTCCTGATACACTTATCAGATGCAGAAAGAGTTCTCTTTCTTGTTTGTTAAGAAATCCGAATAACTGATAAGCATCCTCGCGGATAGCTTCATATATATACAGCTTTGAAGATGTTTTACCTTCTAATGATGTATATGTATTCAGTGATATATTGATAAGATACCCTATACCATTGGTTTCTAAAGTTACGGATGCCGGTGTTAGTTCTGCTATTTCTCCCTTTATGTAATCTATCATAATTAACTGATATAGACTGTAAAAAAATATGATTATAAATTTAGATATCTAGTGCTTTTTTTCGAATTTATTTGTTTGCTATAACTAAATCGCACAATATTTCTAAGATTTGCAAAAGTAAGTTTATTATTGCTTATTTTCAAGATTATATAAGTTAATACATGTTTTAATTTGTAGTTATAAAGAAAAAAAGAGACCTTTGCGTCAAAACGGTATGTTTTTTGATATTAGAATTGCTAACCTGTTATAGATTAATTTTTATATGAGAAAGTTTCCATTTATAATTTTATTTTCAACTATTATGACTATAAATATGAGTTCTCAAAATCCATTTTTTACAAAATACAATACACCTCATGGTACACCACCATTTGATAAGATAAAAAACGAACATTTTGAACCTGCTTTTGATAAAGGTATCAAAGAGCAACAAGCCGAAGTTGACGCTATTGTGAATAATCCGGCAGTTCCCACTTTCGAAAATACAATCGCTGCATATGAAAAGTCGGGAGGATTATTATCAAGAGTTAGTCCCGTATTTTTTAATTTGCTGAGTGCGGAAAGTAATGATGAAATGATGAAAATTTCTCAAAAGCTTTCTCCTAAATTATCAGAACACTCTAATAATATCGGGTTGAACGAAAAGCTTTTTGAGAGAGTAAAAACCATTTATAATAAGCGTAAAGAATCAGGATTGACTCCTGAGCAAATACGCCTGACAGAAAAAATATATGAGAGTTTTGAAAACAAAGGAGTAACTCTTTCGAAGGAAGGCAAGGAAAAGTATAGGGAGTTATCCGGTCAATTGAGTAAACTTACACTTGATTTTGGTCAAAATGCGCTTAAAGAAAGTAATAAATTTGAAATGCTTTTGACTAATGAGTCAGATTTAGCCGGCTTGCCTCAGAGCGCAAAAGATGCGGCGGCGGCAAAAGCAAAACAGAAAGGTAAAGAGGGCTGGTTATTCGATTTATCAGCACCAAGTTATATTGCTTTTATGACCTATTCGGAGAATAGAGACCTCCGCGAAAAGCTTTATATGGCTTTTAGTACTAAGTGTATAGCCGGAGGGGAATTTGATAATCAAGATAATGTAAGAGGCATTGTTAATACACGTTTACAGATAGCTAATCTGCTGGGATATTCTGACTATGCGACTTTCTCTTTGAGAAATAAAATGGCTAAAAATAAAGATGGGGTATATAAGTTGTTAGATAGTCTGCATGATGCATATAAGGCTAAAGCAAATGAAGATGTTGCGGAAGTTGAACAATATGCACAGAGAGCAGAGGGAGAACAATTTAAATTGCAACCATGGGATTGGTCATTTTATTCTGAGAAACTAAAACAAGAGAAATACGATTTGGATGCAGAAATGGTACGCCCGTATTTTGAACTGGAAAACGTAAAAAAAGGAGTTTTTGACTTAGCAACAGATTTATACGGAATAACTTTCAAGAAGAATACTGATATTCCGGTTTACCATTCGGAGGTAGAGGCTTTTGATGTTTTTGACAGAGACGGTAAATTTATCTCGGTACTTTATACGGATTTTCATCCTCGTGAAGGAAAGCGTCAGGGCGCATGGATGACCGAATATAAAGGGCAGTATATAAGGAATAATGAAGATTCTCGACCTCATGTGTCTATAGTAATGAATTTTACCCGTCCGACTGAGACTACGCCTGCTCTTTTGACTTTTGACGAGGTAGAAACTTTCTTGCATGAATTTGGTCATGCTTTGCATGGTATGCTTACAGATTGTACTTATGAGACCTTGTCGGGAACAAATGTAGCAAGAGACTTTGTAGAGCTACCTTCTCAGGTAATGGAAAACTGGTTGACAGAAAAAGAGTATCTCGACAGGTTTGCTAAACATTATAAAACAGGGGAAAGAATTCCGGGAGAATTAGTACAAAAATTAGTGGATGCATCTAATTTCAACGCCGGATATTTGTGTTATCGTCAGCTATCTTTCGGATATCTGGATATGGCTTGGCATACTTTGCAGAAACCTTATGAGGGAGACGTAAAATCATTTGAAAAAGAGGCTATGGCTAGTACGGCTCTGCTTCCGGTAGTAGAGAAAGCCAACATGTCTGCAGCATTTGGTCATATCTTTTCAGGGGGATATGCTGCCGGTTATTATAGTTATAAGTGGTCAGAAGTATTAGATGCAGATGCTTTCGCTGCCTTCAAGAAAGCCGGGATATTTGATAAGACGACAGCAGACTCGTTCAGAAAGTATATACTAGAAAAAGGGAATACGGAAGACCCGATGGAATTGTATGTTAAATTCAGAGGTCAGGAGCCTACTATCGATGCTTTGCTGGAGAGAAGTGGAGTGAAGAGCGATCAGACTAATAATTCGAAAGTGGTTGAGAGTGTTGATAAAAATAAGAAACAATAGATAGTCGTTACGATAAAAAAATAGCAGCAAATATTTGCTGCTATTTTTTTATGTTTAATACTCTATTTTATCATCTTTTTGTTCCCACATACGAAAAGCGGACAGTGCCTCTTTATGTGAAATTTGTTTTGCAGGTATGCTCCTATTCTCAGGTTTTAATGCTATTTGTTCATATATGAATGAATCATCAAAACCAATATCTTTAGCATCATCTTTACTACATCCATAATAAATATAGTCGATATGTGCCCAATAAATAGCAGAGAGGCACATCGGACAAGGTTCACATGAAGTATAGATCTCGCATCCACTTAAATCAAAAGTATTGAGTATAGAGCATGCTTTACGGATAACCGATACTTCTGCGTGTGCTGTGGGATCATTGTTAAGTGTTACACAATTTGATCCTTCTGCTACAATTTCCCCGTCCTTTATTATTACTGCACCGAAAGGACCGCCGCCATTCTCTACACTTATCTCAGCCAGTTTAATGGCTCGTTGCATATACTTATTACTATCTTCCCTCATGTCTATTATATCTTATTATGTTTTAATTCTTTATTTATACTATCGATATAATCTAGGATGTCATTTGCACCAATATGATGTTCGGATGATGTTAAAAAAATAGGAGGAAGCTCTTCCCAGTTCTCAAGAAGCCTATCCTTATATGAGTCAACACTATCTTTTATTTTCGATTTGCTTATTTTATCTATTTTAGTGAAAATAATTGCAAATGGAATATCATTCTCACCCAGCCATTCCATAAATTCGATATCTATTTTTTGGGGTTCATGACGTATGTCAAGAAGTAAAAATAAATTGGTTAGATCAAATCTATTTATAATATAGCTATCTATAATGCTGCGTATTTGCTCCCTTCCTTCTTTTCCCCGTTGAGCATAACCATAGCCTGGCAAATCGACCAGATACCACTCATTATTAATTATAAAATGATTAATAAGTTGCGTCTTTCCCGGCTTAGATGATGTCATAGCTAATCCTTTCCGATTAGTCAACATGTTGATAAGAGATGATTTGCCAACATTGGAACGCCCAATGAAAGCGTATTCCGGCTTTCCATCCTGAGGACATTTCGTATAATCGGTGTTGCTAATTACGAATTGTGCATCTTTAATAATCATCGTATAATATTTCAGTGAAGTGCAAAGATACAATTCTTAAGGTTGACTATCAAGGGAGTATACTTTTTTATTTTTCGCGTAAAAATTTCTTTAGAAAATGTTTCAAATTATGTGCAATACTTTATCTTTGTAAACTGATAAATGGGGCATTAGCTCATCTGGCTAGAGCGCAACGCTGGCAGTGTTGAGGTGATCGGTTCGAGTCCGATATGCTCCACAAATAAATATCCCTGCATTGAAAAATGCGGGGATTTTATTTAATCTATTACAAGTTGGTCTAACCAATTATCTCTTTCTTTAACAACTCCTAAATATTTATGGTACCTAAATCCTGAGGTTTGTTCATTTGCATATTGTTCTGCTAATACAGCATACTCTTTAGCCTGAGTTAGTTTTCCATTATGCTTATTTATTATTGATAAAATAGAACAGACTTTATATTTTTCAATGGGAAAAACTAATTCCAACAATTTCGATTTTAATAGTTTTTCTATGGCATTGTACTTATTCTCTTGATTTGTTTTTATGATTAATTCTGAATAATCCAAGTATGCCATTGTACGCACATTAGGAAATTTTTTTTCAAAATCAATAGCCTCTTTGTAGTAATTGATTGCTGTCGCATAATCTTCATGTAATTTATAAATATCACCCAAAGAATGGAAAGCAGAACTTCTTTCAAGTTTATTTTCGGGATAATCCTCCAATATTTTGTTAAGTAAGATTTCTGCAACATCTAACAAATCGTTTTCATGTGTATCTATCAGTGTTATTGCTTGAATTCTTAAATATTGGGGACGGCCATACTCTCTTGCTCTTTTAAGCTTTTGATAAAAATATTCTTCATCTTCTTTTGTCCATGTCTTTTTCCTATACCAATCAGACATACATGTTAAAATTAAAAAGTTTCCATAAAGCTAATAATTTTTCCAAAATCGTCACAAAAAGAGTTCGATACTTTGGTGCTGTGCCCCACGAGAATAAATCTCTGCATTGAAAAGTGTGGGGATTTTATTTATTGCCATCCACTCTATTAATTATGTCCATTACGATAATATTATCAGCGTAGACCTGCCACTGTTTTACTTGATTATCTTCAATGATGGCTGTCCATGCAGCAGGTATTCTCCAATAATTACTATTCTCTTTATTTTTCAGGTTCTTATACGTTCCGCTTGCATATCCAAGTATACAGACCAAATTCTCTTTTTGAAGAATGTCATTGACTTCAATTTTATAATCAGGAAACATGATAAAATAATCTATCCATGATTGTTTCATGTTCTCTTTACCTTTGACATTATTATTGTGAGCATCTATAAATAAATGGTCTTCTGTCATTAGTGTATATAATTCATCAATATTAGACGTATTAATAGCATCTATATAATCCAATGTAATATCTATTTCAGTCTTCATTTGTCACAGTTATTAGTTTTAATAAACTTAGTAATTTTCTCCCAATCCTCATAAAAAGAGTTCGATACCTTGGTGTTGTGCTCCACGAAATAAATAATCCCTACATTAAAAAAAGTGCAGGAATTTTTGCTTATTTTCTTTTCAAGTATATAATGCTATCCTTCTCTTGAGCATACATATCCTTTTCTAATGTTATATAATCCTCATGTTCAAATTTTAGTGACCAATAAACATTTTTCAGTTTTTTGAATGCATAATTTTCTTTAGAATTTAAGATACTAAAATAACCTGTAGAATCAGTATTTGCAAGTACCTCATTTCTCAGTGTTAAGACCTTCACATCCTTTATCGGCTTATTAGTATCCTTATCTAACACTGTACATTGAACCCTCTGCCAAACATCGCAAGAGGTCAACAATATTAAAACGAAACATATACAAAAAAATCTTATCATACAAGCTGTTACATTATTGTTAGTTTTCATAAAGCTAACAATTTTCTCTCAATCCTCACAAAAAAAAGTTCAAGTCTTAGATGCTATATCTTCGCATTTTTCATTCATCAAGTAAATTATTCCATTCGTCAGGTTAATTTGAAAGCCTTATTACTTCAGATTAGTTTTGAACCTGAAATCAAAGAATAGTAAAGTTATGACATACATTAAAGTGTTTATCTTGGTTGGATTGCTGGTTGGCTCAATCAGTATATCAGCACAATCGGTAATATTAGGGAAAATAATCGACAAGGACAATATACCTGTGGCAGGTGCAACTATATCGTTATTAAGCCATACTGATTCTACATATATAACAGGCACTATGTCAGATATGGACGGACAATTTGCCGTTTCAAACCTCAAACCGGATAACTACATCCTTTCATTTTCGATGATGGGGTATAAAAAGATCAACCTATTGCAACAAGTCGGGCAAAACAGAAATAATGAATTAGGTGATATTGTTCTGGAAGAAGATTCTTATCTGTTATCTACTGCAATAGTAACCGGTAAGCGTCCTCCGGTGAAGGTCGAACCTGGAAAAATGACAATTAACCTTTCGTCTGCATTATTAAGTACAGATGGTAATGTGTTGGACGCATTGAGGAAGCTACCGGGAATTATCGTTCAGAATGATGGAACGGTTATCTTGAACGGTAAATCAGGAGCAAATGTTTTGATCGATGATAAAGTAACTTATCTGTCGGGAGAAAACCTGATCAACTATCTGCGCTCTATCCCGACCGAGTCCGTCGAAAATATCGAATTGATATCTCAACCATCATCTAAATACGATGCGTCGGGTAGTTCGGGTATTATAAATATTCAGAAGAAGAGAATAAAAGAACAAGGCATCAATCTTGCCATATCTTCCGGATTGGAGAAAGGGAGACATATGGGGTGGAATGAGAGTTTATCCTTGAGTTTTCGCCATAATAAGTTGAATATTTATGCCGATTACTCTTTTTATCAGAGGAAAGATTTTATAGAAATGTCAGTTTCGGGATATTATTTAGATCCGGTAACTTCACAACCGCTCGAATTACGAAAAGATTTTACAAGTGATATAAAAAGAAATTACAGAGAACATTATATAAAAACGGGAGTGGATTATGATTTGTCGGATAAGATAGCCTTCGGAACTTATTTTTCGTCGAGTTGGCTTGACAGAAGTAAAAATGAACTTACCATATCAGATTTTTTTAATAATAACAAACCTCAGAGCGATTCTACTTTAACCGCATTAAGTACACCTGATTTTGGTTATACTAACATTGTAGGAGGTGCCAATGTGGTATACAAATTTGCAAAACTAGGAAAATGGGACGCATCTTTCGATTACCAGCTTTTCGATCAGGAAGATGACCATATGCTGAAATCCTCCTTTCTGACTCATATCAATCCGGTAAAAAAAGATACATTATCGGGCAAAACAGATGGTGATATCAAAATATATAGTGGACAAACTAATTTCAGTTACGATATATCCGATAAGTTTGGAATAGCTGCCGGGATAAAGACTGTATTTGCAAAAATCGATAACAAAGCAGCCTACAAAAATCTAATAGGTGGAAACTGGGTGGATGACAACAATCTTAGTAGTAATTTTAGTTATGATGAAAATATCAACGCCACGTATTTTCAGCTAAACTCTAAGTGGTCATCTCGCCTTTCCACCGAAATAGGTCTGCGGTTGGAGCATACATATACCAAAAGTAGTTACAGCTCAGCTGCTCAGGATACAGCTTTCAGTAAAAGATATACTCATCTTTTTCCTACTTTTATGACTCAATATCAACTTTCTGACGATCATGGTTTGTCTGTGGTTTACGGACGTCGTATTGTCCGACCCAATTATAGGAATATGAATCCTTTTGTCGAGGTTAGAGACCAGTTCTTGTATGAGCAAGGGAATACCGAATTGAAGCCTGAATTGATAGATAATATCGAAATCTCATGGCTGCTTAAAAAGCAATATTCATTCAATGTATTCTACTCTCGAAGGAGTAATCCTATATCAATAAGCTTTATGGTTGAGGATAGCCGTGTCCTGATTATGCCGCTGAATCTATCAGGCAACGACTCATTTGGTTTGAGGGTGGGATTGAACAATATGAAACCTTTTAAGTGGTGGACAGCCCACATTAACGGATCTTTAACCTATAAAAAATTCGATTGGATGATGTCTGATAAAATATTTAAAAATGAAGTAGCAACACCCATGATACATGTCAGTAACCAATTTACTTTGCCGTACGGATGGGGCGGAGAAGTACAGGGATTTTACAGTGGTAAAATGATTGAGGGACAAACAACAGTAAAGCCTTTATGGACAATGTCTCTCGGAGTTCGTAAAAACCTGTTGAATGACAAAATTAGTATGTATATTTACGCTCGCGATGTTTTTCATTCCAATCGCTATCGTGTGACAGTAGACAGTAACTGGCTGTATTATACTTCTAAGGAAAAGAATGATAGCAGAATGGTCGGAATATCGATCGGTTATAGGTTTAATCGTGGCAAAGAGATAAAAAAATCCCAAAACGAAAACAGAATAGAAGAAAGCAAACGAATAGGTTTGTAATATTCATGATAAAAAATAATAAGAAATGAACTCGAAGCAAGAGTGGATTAACACCTTTTTTATCGCAGTAGCACTTGCAATATGCTTCTTTATTGTTGTGGATAGTGCTTATGAAGACCCAATATGGGGCTTTAATAGCTTTAGCTTAAAAGTACGTTTGCAGAACCTTATCATATGTGTTGTTACTTTTACTTTTGCGGGTTATAATTATCGGCGGATAGCTCAGTCTTTTATTAATAAAAGCAAAGATAGAAAAAGTGCAAGCTGGAAAGAATATATATATGTTTTCGTGATAAACTTCATCATCTTGAATATTGTATATTTCTTTATTGTGTTTTTTATAACCAAGATGGGATTTAGATGGAAGGAATTGTTATTGAGTTATGTGACGGTATCTACTTTGTTGCTTCTATTCTATATGATGGTGCGCAATCGAATTTTATTCAAAAATTTTATAGAACAGAGTCTTCAATTAGAGAAAGTAAAAGTCGATCAATTGGAAACCGAACTAAAATTCCTGAAATCGCAATATCATCCACATTTCCTCTTCAATGCTTTAAATACCATTTATTTTCAGGTTGATGAAAAAAACGAGGATGCAAAACGAAGTATTGAGCGATTGTCAGACTTGTTACGATATCAGCTTTATGATATAGAACAGGAGGTAACTATGGAACAGGAAATAAATTATCTGAGGTCATACATTTCTTTCCAACAGTTACGAATGACCGAAAGGCTTGTTTTGGATATGTATTTCGATCCAGCCCTGAAAGACCAAAAAATACATCCTCTTTTGTTTCAGCCTCTGATCGAAAATGCATTTAAATATGTAAGAGGTGAATATAGGATAGAAATAGAAATGAAGTTAAACGGAGGTCAAATCGGGTTTGAAATAAAAAACTCAATATTCTCTACTCAAAATACGACTATAAAAAAGAAAGAAGGGATAGGTATTGAGAATTTAAAACGACGGCTCGATCTTTTGTATTCCAATAAATACAATTTGGATATTAAACAAACAGAAAATATGTTTGTTGTTAAATTGACGATAAATACAGATTGATATGCAAATAAAATGTATTATCACAGATGATGAACCCATGGCAAGGAAAGGTTTGCGGGGGTATATCGAAAAAATAGATTTCCTCACTTTGATTGGCGAGTGTGAAGATGCTATTCAGCTAAACACTATGCTGAAAACCAATCAGGTCGCCCTTATATTTCTCGATATTGAAATGCCTGAGATGACAGGATTGGAATTATTATCTAATATAACCAATCCGCCTAAAGTTGTAATCGTGTCGGCTTATGAGCAATATGCCCTTAAAGGTTATGAGTTTGACGTGGCAGACTATCTGCTTAAACCTGTCTCTTTTGATCGTTTCCTTAAATCGGTTAATAAGATTCATGACCAGTTGCAAAAGGAACAGCAAAATGACATTGATTATATTTTTGTGAAGAGTGATAAGCAGTTGAAGAAGATTTGGTTCAAAGATATTCTCTTTATTGAAAGTATGGAAAACTATGTTATCATTCAGACCGTTTCATCCAAAGAAATAGTGTATACCACTTTGAAACAAATCTATGAATCATTGCCGCAGAATATTTTTCAGCAGACTCACCGTTCATACATTGTAAATATTGAAAAGGTTATTGCTATCGACGGCAATCAATTAACTATAGCCCCTCACAAGATACCGATAGCCCGCAATTTCAGGGATAATATCTTCAACCTGATATTGAATAACCGATTAATCAGCAGAAATTAAATCAATTTCTATTTTCTATATTAATATATAATTCTGGTGTTGAGTGTTTTGTAAATAAATATTCACAACAAATGAAAAGTGCAGGGATTATTTTATTTTCTCAAATGTATCTTTCAACTCTAAAAGTTTTTCTGAAAAATTACCATCATTATAGGGGCGATTTAAATATTTTTTCACCTCATAATCTATTAATCTTATAACATCCAATTCTTGCTCAGTCCATAAACTGTAAAACCATTCTTCTTTTAAATTGCAAAATGATAGCCAGTCTTGTATCCATGGATTTTCTATTGGAGACTTTATTCTATATATAATTCCTCGTATTCTATTTCCTATTTTAAGTTCTTGAAGTACTTTGTCATCTTCTTTTGCTATAATACTCAAGCCTATTTGAATAAATGCAGTGCACCATTCTATATTATGAATATCAGAATACTTTTGTATTTGCCTTGTCATACCTAACGAATCGGATTTGATTCTGTTTTCTTCTAGGTATTGTTTTATTTTCGCTGAAAAGAAAAATTCTTTATCTATCTGGTATCCTGTGATAAAGCTCATTATATTGTATTTGTCTATGGGATAAATATACATTCCCATACGTATTATAAAGGCAGCTATTATCCGATAATATTCATTCATCAGGCAGATTATTGTTAGTTGCAAAGTTAACAATTCTATCAAAATCCTTGAAGAGAAGACTTACTACCATACCTTACAAAAGGTAAAATGTAAATTTATTGTTTGAGGTAAAGACAATATTCTGTCTGCACGATCAATAATATTTATATTGCTAAGCGAAATATTTTCTTTGTTGAAGAAGATATTTTGTTGTACTTTTAATTTTATTTCATGATTTTAGTAGAATGAGAGGCATATTGATTGTTAATACAGGTAGTCCGAAATCTAAAAACAAAGAGGATGTAAAATGGTTTATAGGCGCAATGTTGTCTGATCCTCTGGTGATGACTGTTCCTGATTTAATACGAAATACATTGGCTAAGAGAATTATTGCCCCTTTGCGTGCATCGGGTTCTGCTGCCCATTATTCATTAATCTGGGATAAAGCAAATGATGGGTCTCCATTGATTTGTAATTCGGAGAAGCTGGCAAAGAAGATTGAAGAATCGACAGGTATGCCAGTGGAGATAGCTATGAGATATGGTAATCCGTCGATAGCAGAAGCTTTTCAGCGATTGAAGGAGAAATGTGCAACATTGCATGAAGTTGTAGTTGTACCTATGTTTCCACAATATGCACAGTCTTCGTATCAGACAGTAGTTGATGAGATTGGACGTTGCTTTTACCAGAAACCACATTCTTTCCGGCTGAAAATAATAGAGCCTTATTTTAGTGAATCCGGATATATTCATGCTTTATCAGAAAGCCTTAAGCCATATATTGAACGAGGTTATGACAGATTGGTTTTCAGTTTTCATAGCCTGCCATTGAGCCACGTAGATGCAGGATGGAAAAAAGGTAAAGACTTTGATTATGTATATCAAATAAAAGAAACTATAAGACTGGTTACGAAAGAGCTGGGGATAGACCCTCAAAAAAATCGTATCGTATATTCTTCTGCAATCGGTAAAAAATGGTTGGAACCGGATCTCAATAAGACTATGGAGTCTTTTCCTTCTAACGGGGTCAAGAGAGTGATAGTGATTACACCGGGATTTCCGGCAGATAATCTTGAAACATTGTATGATGTGGATATTGTTGCAAGAGAGGCATTCTTGAAGAACGGTGGGGAAGAGTTTTCTTTCGTACCTTGTCTCAATTATAGGGATTATTGGGTCGAAGGTCTTATACGTATAATTACAAGTCGGGTCTGATGAAAGATTCTTTATATATAAAAAAGGGAGACATTTCTGTTTCCCTTTTTCTATAATATCACAGGTTTAATATATTACAACCAATAAGTTACGCCTAAAAGCAGGTTCAAAGTCTTTTCGTTCGAAGAAGTTGTCATTTTTGTAAGTCCTAAACTTGGGTATAGGGCTACTCTAAAATTATCCTTTTCTACACCAACCAAACCGGAGATTCCTAAATTGAAGCCTTTCATATAGCTTCTTATAACACCTTTAGTTTCAGTATTACCTTCTTTTCTTTTATATTTGGATTCTAATCTGCCTCCGACAAATCCTCCAAGACCTGCAACAAATCTCATATTCTCATCCATACGTGCATATCCTCCTGCATGTATAGAGTTTTGCAAAAACAAATGACTTTTTTTATAGTCATAGCTATTACTATAGCCTTGGCTTGCAGAATATTTGTAAGTATATTGAATCCTGCTGATAGTTGTTTCATTTTGCACAAAGAAGTTACCATTTCGGTATAAATTCACAATACCTATCTCCATTGCCAGTCCGGGATTAACATCTTTTTCTCTAGCATCTTTATTATTAGAACTTGCATCTACTACAGTGGACATCCCAACTCCGGCTTTTAACCCAAATCTATAGCCTTGAGTATTTTCGCTCTTATCATAAGTGTAATAATCTGTTGTATATTCTCTTTCTTGAACATAACCAGAATAAGAATTTTCTTGTTGGTTAGCATAGTGGTTAGTTGTTACCTCTTTTACTGGCTCTGTTTGCCTGGGTGAACCGCTAATTCTGTTGTCCGATACTCTTTGATTGTTGTAAGCATAAGTATTAGCGGCTTCGTTTGCAATTTTGTTTTCACTCGCTATTTTATCATAATATACTTTTACCTTGTACCAATCGCATTTCAATAATGGCAGAGGATTCTGGATAGAAAAATCTTTTAATATTTTCTCATTCGCTCCTTGTGTTCCCGGATAACTATACGTTATAACTGCTTTGCTAAGAGCTTCCCAGTCCCAAGATCTCATGCTCATCATACTATAAAATGCAGATGTTTCAGCATCTATTACATCTTGCTTTACCTTAGTGTGGTTACCCCATTGTTTATTTGCATTATCAGCAATCGAATTATACACTTTGGGGTATTCTTTTTTTAGGGTATTGCTGCTCTTGGATTGACCGAAAACAGTTAGATTAAATAATAAAACTCCCGTAATAACTAAAATACTTCTCTTTCTCATAAACACTTTGTTTTGTATAAAATTAACTAAGTGCAAAAGTAAAATATAAAAAATAAATTATATCATAATTTTTATAATAATATAGTTAAAGTGCTGACAAGATGTCGGGCTTCAGATATAGGACATTTTTTCATCCGACTTTTTGTCATTTTTTTATTTTGGCACAAATTTCGCTATGCTTCGTGTGTATAAATGAAAAATATATATAAATAACATAAGATAAAATAACTGATAAAAATTTAGAAACTATGAGTATTAAACCATTAGCAGACAGAGTGCTTATTAAGCCTGCTGCAGCCGAAGAAAAAACAGTAGGTGGAATTATTATCCCTGATACAGCAAAAGAAAAACCATTGAAGGGTGAAGTGGTTGCTGTCGGTAACGGTACTAAAGATGAAGAAATGATACTGAAAGCCGGAGATAAAGTTCTCTATGGCAAGTATGCCGGTACTGAAATCGAATTGGATGGAGAAAACTATCTGATCATGCGTCAATCAGACGTTCTTGCTATTATCTAATTATTCATTGTTTAATATTCTAAAGAAACATTTATAAAGCTATGGCTAAAGAAATTAAATTTAATATTGATGCTCGCGATCAACTGAAAAAAGGGGTTGATGAGTTGGCAAATGCAGTAAAAGTAACCCTTGGACCTAAAGGTCGCAATGTAATTATCGAGAAAAAATTCGGTGCGCCTCATATTACGAAAGACGGGGTAACGGTTGCAAAAGAAATTGAACTGGATTGTCCGTTCGAAAATATGGGAGCTCAACTGGTAAAAGAAGTTGCTTCTAAAACAAACGATGATGCCGGAGACGGAACAACAACTGCAACTGTGCTTGCGCAATCTATCATTAGCGTAGGTCTGAAAAACGTGACAGCAGGTGCAAACCCAATGGATTTGAAACGTGGCATTGACAAAGCTGTTGCGAAAGTAGTAGAAAATATCAAATCTCAATCTGTTGAAATTGGTGATGATTTGAAGAAAATCGAGAATATCGCTAAAATTTCTGCAAACGGTGACGAAACTATCGGTAAACTGATCGCAGAAGCAATGGATAAAGTTAAGAAAGAAGGCGTTATCACTGTTGAAGAAGCAAAAGGTACTGAAACTTATGTAGATATAGTAGAAGGTATGCAATTTGACAGAGGTTATATCTCTCCATATTTCGTGACTGATACTGAAAAAATGGAAGCTGACCTTGAAAATCCATATATCCTGATTTATGACAAAAAGATTTCTGTATTGAAAGATATACTTCCAATACTTGAATCTGCTCTTAAATCGGGTCGTGCATTATTGATCATAGCAGAAGATATCGATTCAGAAGCGTTGACAACGCTTGTCGTGAACCGTCTTCGTGCAGGATTGAAAATCGCTGCTGTAAAAGCTCCGGGATTTGGTGACCGTCGTAAAGAAATGCTTGAAGATATCGCAGTTCTTACAGGTGGTACAGTGATTTCTGAAGAGAAAGGTCTTCAATTGGAAGCTGCTACATTAGATATGCTTGGTACAGCAGATAAGATTACTATCAATAAAGATAATACTACTATCGTGAACGGTGCAGGAGATAAAGCTGCTATTGCTGCTCGTGTAGGACAAATCAAAACTCAGATCGAAAAAACTACTTCCGATTATGACCGCGAAAAATTGCAGGAACGCCTTGCTAAATTAGCAGGTGGAGTTGCGGTTCTTTATGTAGGTGCTCCTTCCGAAGTAGAGATGAAAGAGAAAAAAGACCGTGTAGAAGATGCGCTTTCTGCAACTCGTGCTGCTATCGAAGAAGGTACAGTACCAGGAGGAGGTACAGCTTATATCCGTGCTATTGATGTTATCCAAAACCTGAAAGGTGAAAATGATGACGAAACTACAGGTATCGAGATCGTTAAACGTGCTATCGAAGAACCTCTTCGTACTATTGTAAATAACTGTGGCAAAGAAGGTGCGGTTGTAGTACAAAAAGTTAGCGAAGGAAAAGGAAGTTACGGTTACAATGCACGTACGGATGTATACGAAGACTTAGCTGCTGCGGGTGTTATCGACCCAGCTAAAGTAACTCGTGTTGCTTTGGAAAATGCTGCTTCTATCGCAGGTATGTTTTTGACTACAGAATGTATCATTGCAGATAAGAAAGAAGATAACCCAGCTCCGGCAATGCCTCCAATGGGCGGCGGAATGGGTGGAATGATGTAATTCATACCCAATAGGGTTCATTTCATAGAAAGCTCAGAGTTTAACTCTGGGCTTTTTTCGTTTTATGATGTAACCGTTTCTGATATTATCAAGTCATATTAAAATTGAGAACAATCAATCTTATTTAATATGAAAAGAATAGCTTTATTAATTGTATTAGTCCTTAGTGTATCTAATATTTTTTCACAAAGTACAGTTACGATATCCGGACGAGTTACCGATTTTGACGGGAGTCCGATTGATAGTTGTTGGGTAGGGCTCAAGTATACGGATTTCTCTACAGCATATGAAACCTATACAAACCAAGATGGGTACTATTCCTTAGATGGAGTAGAAAAAGGAAATTATATGTCTCTGTATGCCCTGCGACTGGAAGAATATCCACGATTGGATCGTGTGCCGGATGACAAAAAGCGTCTTGAGTTTTGGGCATGGAATGTAATTGCAGATCGCGATTTAACGATCAATCCACGTTATCACCGTCTTGAGCTTTATGGGACAAATGCATTTAAAGTGGAAGGAGGATACAATGGCTTATTCATATATACACGCCCGATGAGTGTAGCAAAATTACTATCATATTCCAAAGAAATACAGATGGATAAGAGTAAGGCTGAAAAAGGAGCGAGTATATCTGTAAAACCGGAATTCTTTACAGCTAAGGTCTTTATAGATGATGAGGAAGTTCAGGTAAATTCGATCCAACCCGTACAGGAATATGTGGGGGATAAGAATATAAGTATGGGTGCTTTTATTATACAGACCGAATTGCCTAAGACAAAGCCGGATAAGCCTTATGTAATCATCAGAGTTGTGGCGGAAAACCTTGAGGATAATGAGAAAGGTGAGAATATATATTTTTATGAAATAAAGAATTTTGAGAAGAATCCGAAGAACTAATAATAAGTAGAAAATAGAATACAACCACTTTTTTTTAATCACTTCTAATATTTTGGAAGGGATTTTTTGTGTAACTACCATTAAATTAGTCTCTATACCTTGTAAGATATATTTAATTATTATTCATTAGATAGTTAATATATTTACCAATAATTATCTATCTTTGTAAAGCTGAGATTACAATCTTAGCATTCCTTTCTACGAATTATTACTAAATGAACAAATAAATATATAAAGTTAACGAAGATGAAAACGCATATTGAAGAGCGTTGGGGCACACACCCTAACGATGTGAAAAATTACGACACAGCACAACTACGTAAAGAATTTTTAGTAGAGAAACTTTTTGAGGCAGATTCGGTACTTATGACCTATACACATAACGACCGCCTGATCATTGGAGGAGCATTACCGGTAAAAGAAAACCTGAAACTGGAAACTGTGGATTTAATCAAGTCTGAATATTTCTGTGAAAGACGCGAACTTGGTATTATCTGTATCGAGGGAGAAGGCGTGGTTACAGTAGATGGCAAAGATTATGAGATGGCGTTTAAAGATGCTGTATACGTAGGACGCGGAGCTAAAGAAGTAATCTTTAAAAGCAAGGATGGAAATAAACCAGCTAAATATTATTTCGCATCTTCGCCTGCTCATAAGGCATATCCAACAGCACAGATCACATCTGATATGCGCCGTACACGTGATTTGGGAGAACGCAAGACATCAAACGAACGTTTGTTGAACCAAATCATCCTGAGTGAGATCGTTCCTTGCTGTCAGTTACAAATGGGTATGACAGAATTGAAAGAGGGTAGCGTATGGAATACAATGCCTCCTCATACACACTCTCGCCGTATGGAAGCATATTTTTATTTCAAAGTTCCGGAACAACAGGCAGTTTGTCATTTTATGGGACAACCTCAGGAGACTCGTCATATTTTCATGGGAAATGAGCAAGCTGTGATCTCTCCATCTTGGTCTATTCACTCTGCAGCAGGCACAAGTAACTATACATTCATCTGGGCGATGTGTGGCGAAAATCTTGATTATGATGATATGGATACTTTCACTGCAGATAAATTGAGATAATTAAATATTAAAGACAGATACAATGAAAAAAATAGCTTGTTTCCTTTTTTCGTTGGCATTTCTAATGTCGTGTACAGACGAACCTAAAAAAGTGGATGTGACTGTTCAGAATCCAAGTGATTTTGACCGGACTTCAGATATCGTAGAATTATCAGTTAATGATGTAAAATCGAAACTTGCAGCATCAGATACATCTAATTATATTGTAACGAATGCGGCAGGAGAAGTTATTCCATCTCAAATCACATCCGACGGGAAGCTGATCTTTCAGGCAGGAGTAAAATCTGGCGAAACTGTTGCTTATACGGTTCGTACAGGTCCAAAACAAGAATATAAAGCACAGACTTACGGGCGCTTTATTACTGAGCGTAAAGATGATTTCGCTTGGGAAAATGATCGCGTAGCATTCCGTGCTTATGGTCCTGCTCTGGTCGAAATAGATGGTCCTAGCAATGGTTTTGACCTTTGGTTTAAGCGTACTCCGGAAATGGTGATAGATAAATGGTATAAAAACGACCTTGCAGGCGTTCAGTCGTACCATGCCGATCATGGTGAAGGTCTTGATGACTATAAAGTAGGCAGAACATTGGGTGGTGGTGCGATGGCTCCTTATGCAGGGAATAAGCTTTGGCTGAATCAGAATTTTGCTTCACAGGAGGTTCTGGATAATGGTCCTCTACGTACAACGTTCAAGCTGACGTACAAAGATATCGATGTAGATGGTAAAACTTTCAGCGAAAGCCGTACAGTTTCTATTGATGCAGGTTCGCAGCTATCGAAGGTTACTCAGGAATACGGCACAAGTGAGCCTATTCCGGTTGCTGCTGGTATCGTGAAACGTGCCTCGGGCGATTCTATTATAGTGGCGTTGGACAAGACTTTCCTTGTATATATGGAACCTAAAACAGATAATGTAGAAGGTATTTACGTCGGATTGGTATTCCCTGAGGGAATGAAAGATTCGACAACAGATACTTATAAAATCAAGAATGATAAGACAAAAAAAGAAGATTCTTATTCTCATGTCTTAGGTGTTGTCGATTATCAGCCTAATAAGCCTGTTACCTACTATACAGGTTACGGATGGAATAAGTATGGATTTGCGAATGAAAGCGAATTTGTCACTTATCTGGAAAACTTCGTTAAAGCATTAAAACAACCATTGGTTGTAGATATAAAATAATATCATTATTAAAGTAAAAACACAAGAATAAACATGAAAGCTCAATTCTCATTAGATGGAAAAGTTGCTCTTGTTACGGGAGCATCTTACGGAATAGGTTTTGCAATTGCTTCGGCATTGGCAAATGCAGGTGCAACGATTGTATTCAATGACTTGAAACAAGAATTTGTGGACAAAGGTCTGGCTGCTTATAAGGAAGCCGGAATTAAGGCGCACGGATACGTGTCTGATGTGACAAATGAAGAGCAGGTAAATGCAATGGTTAAGCAGATTGAGAGCGAAGTAGGCGCGATAGATATACTTGTAAACAATGCAGGTATTATCAAACGTATTCCTATGCACGAGATGTCTGCTGCTGATTTTCGTCAGGTGATCGATATTGACCTGAATGGTCCTTTTATCGTTGCTAAAGCAGTACTTCCTTCGATGATGAAAAAACGTGCAGGAAAGATTATCAACATTTGCTCTATGATGAGCGAATTGGGACGCGAAACAGTTTCTGCTTATGCAGCTGCTAAGGGTGGTCTTAAAATGTTGACTCGCAATATTGCATCCGAATACGGAGAATACAATATTCAATGTAATGGTATCGGACCGGGTTATATAGCAACACCTCAGACAGCTCCTCTACGTGAGAAACAGGCTGATGGATCGCGCCATCCGTTCGATTCGTTTATCATTGCTAAGACTCCGGCTGCGCGTTGGGGTACTCCCGAAGATTTGGCAGGTCCTGCTGTATTCCTTGCTTC
This sequence comes from Dysgonomonas sp., assembly GCA_032477055.1. Taxonomy (GTDB): domain Bacteria; phylum Bacteroidota; class Bacteroidia; order Bacteroidales; family Dysgonomonadaceae; genus Dysgonomonas_A. The sequence continues at coordinate 243,330 of JAWDXP010000001.1, forward strand.
TAATGCATCGGATTTTGTTAATGGACATGTATTGTATGTCGATGGAGGTATCCTTGCCTATATCGGTAAACAGCCTTGATATAAAATATAAAGATATGTTCGTCTCTAAAAAGGGCTATTCTTCGGAATAGTCTTTTTTATTTATAGTCCACTCTATTTTTGCTATCTTTGTAATTCTGTTCAATAGAATTTTTTTAGATGATTTTAGAACGTATATCCATACTGAACTATAAGAATATAGAGCAAGCCGAACTCACCTTTTCTTCTAAGATAAATTGTTTCTTGGGGAATAACGGTATGGGGAAAACGAATCTGCTGGATGCTATTTACTATCTTTCTTTTTGCAAGAGCCATAACAATCTGATAGATTCTCAAAACATCCGTCACGATTCGGATATTGCTCTCATTCAGGGATATTATGTGCAGAAAGACAGTTCGCAGGACGAACTTTTCTGTAGCCTAAAACGTCGTCAGAAAAAGCAATTCAAACGGAATAAAAAAGAGTACGAAAAATTATCCGACCATATCGGGTATTTGCCTCTGGTGATGATATCTCCTTCTGATAATGAACTGATTCTGGCAGGAAGTGAGGAGCGTCGCAAATTTATAGATGTAGTTATTTCCCAGTTCGATAAGGAATATTTGCAAGCTCTAATCCGATACAATAAAGCATTGAAACAAAGAAATGCATTGTTGAAATCGGAAATGCAAATGGATGAATCGCTCTATGAATTATGGGAAGAGCAACTAGGGCAGGAGGGAGAGATTATTTATCAAAAGAGAAAGGCTTTTGTTAAAGATTTTATCCCTATTTTCCAACATTATTACAACTTCATTTGCCAATCGAACGAAAAAGTAGATTTAGTTTATCAGTCGCAACTCGAGAATGGTAAACTTACAGATCAGTTGAAACAAAAAAGAGAACGGGATAAGATATTAGGTTATACAACAGCCGGTATCCATCGTGACGATCTGGATATGCAAATGGATGGGTACCCTATCAAGAAGGTTGGTTCTCAGGGACAAAATAAAACTTATGTAGTTTCTATGAAGCTTGCACAGTTCGATTTTTTGAAGAAAGTTGGAACAACTACACCTATTTTGCTGTTAGACGATATATTTGATAAACTAGATTCATCGAGAGTCGAACAGATTGTAAAATTGGTTTCGGAAGATAATTTTGGTCAGATATTCATAACAGATACTAACAGGGAACATTTAGATGATATATTGAAAGGTATGAATAAAAATTATCATTTATATTTTGTCGAAAATGGTCAGGTTATAGAAAATAAAGCTAATGAGGAAGCGTAATACGGAAAGTATAGGTGAAGTTCTGAAACAGTTTTTTGAAGAGAATCGTTTTTTCAGGCAAAAACTGGCAGAAAGCAGGGTGATTTCCGGCTGGGAGAGAACTCTTGGTTCTGTGATTGCTTCTTATACTGATAATCTGTATTTAAAGAATAATATTTTGTATGTTCATCTTACCTCATCGGTTTTGCGTGCCGAGCTCATTATGTGTAAAGATAAACTGATAACTAATCTGAACCAGTATGCGGGGATGAATGTGGTGAAGGATATTGTATTCAGATAAAAATGAGAGCAAGCAATATGGAGAATCATAAGAGTAATAATCTAATGCTGGTTCCTGTCGAAGAGAGTGATATTCGGCAGATCGAGATATGGCTTAACAAGGAGCACGTTAAAAACTGGTTTGAAAGACCTGAACATGAGCTATACTTAACTGATTGGTTGGACGAAGTTAAAAAACGAGATAATGAGTTCTCATGGATTAATTATTTTATTGTTCGCCTAGATGATCAGCCGATCGGATTTGCTCTGTATTACGATTGCTGGGATGCTAAAGAGGAATGGTATGAAATAAAAGCTAAAGGTGAGATATATAGTATGGATTATTTGATCGGCGAACCATCCTATGTTGGAAAAGGATATGGAAAGGAAATGATAGGATTGTTAATAAAAACAATCAAACAAAACAGTACGGCGAAAGGAATTATAGTCCAGCCTGACACCCGGAATCATTCATCGTGTGGAGTTCTTTTGTCAAACGGATTTATTTTCGATAAAGATAAAAACTATTTTACTTTGTGGGTTTGACAGAAAATAATCAGACGGTGAATCATACGAATTATAAATAACAGATAAAAATATAAATCTCAAAAATAATGGAGACAGAAGTAAAAGAAATGGTTTTTAGGTCATCAATACCGATACAGATACGTTTCAATGACATAGATGCACTGGGGCATATCAATAATAATGTGTATTTAAGTTATTTTGACTTAGGTAAGATCACTTATTTTGAGAACCTGAAAACGTCTTATGTAAGTTGGACTGATGGTATTGTAGTAGTTGCCCGTATCGAGATCGATTTTCTTGCACCTATTTTTTATAAAGAGAATATTGTAGTAGAGTCTAAGATTACTAAGATAGGGAACAAAAGCGCTGTATTTACACAGCAGATACGCAATACATTGACGAATGAAGTAAAATGTAAATGCCAGTCGGTGATAGTAACTTATAATCCTAAAACGATGAATTCTATGCCAATTCCCGAAATATGGAGAGACGGTATATCGGATTTCGAAGGAATTAAGTTTTAATTTATCTCTAGATATGAAATAAAAAAGTCCCGGTTCTATTGAGCCGGGATTTTTTTATGTTACTATTATTTCAGAAGTTCTGCTAGTTTATCAGATAATTCGGGAACGGTTATTTTATTCGCTACGATTTTTCCTTCCTTATCGAGAAGTACCATGTGAGGGATACTATTTACGGCATAGGCTCCACCAAGTTCTGTTTGCCATCCTTTCAGGTCAGACACTTGAGGCCATGTTATTTTCAGATCTTTGATTCCTTTTACCCAAGCTGCATTATCACTATCCAGTGAAACACCCACTATCTCGAAACCTTTACTTTTGTATTGGTTATATAGTTTTACAACCTCAGGCATATCCTTACGGCAAGGAGGACACCATGATGCCCAGAAGTCTACCAGAACATATTTACCTTTTCCTGCAATGTCAGAAAGAGCAAGTGGTTTTCCGTCAGGAGTCAGACCTTTTATATCTGTGAAGTTATTTCCTACAGCTGTTGCTTTCAGTATGTTGAAACGTTTTCTTGGTTTAACAAACATACCTTTCTTTTGGCTTTCTTCATCTATCTGAGAGAAGAGCTGCTCTAGTTGATCTTTATCAAATGATATATATTTATCGATTAATATATATTGTCCGATGGGGTTGTTTATATTCTCTTTTGCAAAAGAGAATATATACTCCTTAGTTCCGTCATATAGGGAGTCGAACTTCTTTTCAAGTTCTTTTTCATATTCAGGTGTAAGCTTGTTTTCTTCTTTTGCTTTTGCTGCTTCTTTCTTTATTTCCTGAATTTGATCTGCTGACGATTGTCTTTCTGCCAGATATGCCTGATACTTGTCGTTCAGTTCTGTTCCTTTCAGAGTCGGAACTAACATAGAGTCCAGATCCAGTTCTATATTTCCGGCTTCACCCACAAAGAATACAGCTTTAGGAAAACCATAGGTCGAGATAAAACGCACCTCATTTGGTGTATCTAATGTTTCATGGAACGTGAAAGTTCCGTTAGTGACTGTAGTTGTATCTAAAGAGAAATAATTATCTGTTTTCTCATCAAATTTCATTAGATAAATCTCTTTTCCTTCAAATTTACTATTGGCATCGGCAAATTTTCCGTTCAATGTAAATTCATTCTTAGTACTTTTTTCGCCGGTACATGCTGTTATTAAAGCAGCTAATCCTAATATTAAATAAAGCTTTTTCATATCTGATTATACATTTTTTTTGTTTAGATCTTAATTTAGTAATTCACGAAGTGTATCATGAAGGGCTTGCCCTCTTAGGTTTTCTGCTATTATATTGCCATTTTGGTCTACCAATAAAGTAAATGGGATGCTGCTTACCTGATAAGGTGCGCTAAGGGCACTTTCCCATCCTTTGAGGTCAGACATTTGAGGCCATGTCATATTCATGTCAGTCAATGATTTTGTCCATGCTGCTTTTTCTTCATCGAGTGATATTCCTACAATTTCGAATCCTTTACTTTTAAACTCTTTGTATGCAGCTACTACATTAGGCATTTCTTTGATGCAAGGACCACACCATGATGCCCAAAAATCAATAAGAACAACTTTGTTCTTTTTTACATAATCGGACAGAGCGATCGATTTGCCTTGAGGTGTTGTTCCCGAAACGTCGATAAACTGTTTCCCGATAAAACTGCCCTTGTTTGCTAGCGGATTATTCATATTTCGGATTTCATCTATGATTTTTTTGTATTCAGGACTTGCCTCTGCCAATATCTCGTCGATTTGTTTTTCATCAAAAAATCCCATCATTGAGATCAGATAGAATTCTCCTATTTTATTTTTGATGTTTTCTTTAATGAAATCATAACCTATAGAAGCCATATCGGTATTGAGGCTTGCTATCTGAGAAAAATATTGTTCGCGGGTTTGCTCGTCCGGAGCAATTGCTATTTTTTTCTCTATGCCCATCATTTCTTTTGCTTTCGCATTCAATTTGTCAAAGAATGCCTGGCTTTTTTCATTCATTGGAGTCCCTTTGAGGTGAGAGACACTGTCGATATTAAGCTCAATTTTACCATTCTCGTATACGAACGGAATTCCATTAGCTGTATTGGGGGTAGCCTCTTTTATGACTACATAAGCCACCTGAGGTTCTGTTGTTTCTTCTAGCTTAAATGTAAATTTACCATTGGTAATTGTTGTCGAATCAGCAGGCTCGAAAGAACTGTTGTAGTCTTTTAGTCTTAGAAGAAAAACCTGTTTCCCGTCATTATCAGAATTGGCTAGGGTTCCGGTAAGTTCATTCTTGTTCGAACAGGAATGAAGGAGTAAAGCCAGTATCGGAAGCAGGTATATTAACTTTTTCATGTGGTGTTTGAGTTTTATAATTAATTATTAATCAAGAATTTCTTTTAATCTGGAAATGAGTTTGTCTCCGTAAAGGTAGCTGTCTATGATATTTCCTTTATCATCCACTAATAATGTAAATGGTATTGAGGTAATGCCATATAGCTTTGCAGCATCGCTATGCCATCCTTTGAGGTCAGACATTTGAGGCCATGTAATATTAAACCTGTCGATAGCCTTTTGCCATGCCAGTTTATTCTCATCGAGCGATATGCCTATAATCTCGAACCCTTTGTCTTTATATTGTTCGTATGCTTTTACGATATTGGGCATTTCTTTGAGACAAGGACCGCACCATGATGCCCAAAAGTCGATAAGGACTACTTTATTGTTATTTTTTCCTACATAGTCAGACAATGCGATTGATTTTCCGTCGGGATTTTTTAGTTGTATATCTTTATAAGGTCCTTCACCGTCCTTTATCATTTCGGCTTCGTAATAGGTCACAATTTGTTTTGCCAGATCACTATTCCTGAATTCGGGTCGTGTCAAAGAGACCAACTCTAATATCTGGCTGGAAGATAAAATACCGTAAGATGAAAATGCAATGAATTCTCCTACATAGTTTTGTATGTTGGCTTTAGCGAAGTCATATACATTTTTTTGAAGCCGATTGGCTATAGGTCGCAGTTCCTCAGACCTTTTGATCTGGTTAGGGGTACTCTGTATGACATTTGCGTATTTGTCTATTACCGCTTTCAGTTCGGTTTGTATAGAATCTTGTTCGTTGAAGAAGGCTTGTATTTCATCGTTCTTTGGTGTTCCGGAGATGGTATGCGTATCGCCTACAGTCATCTTTATGACTCCTTCGTCGGGGACGAATAGATATTGAGACGGCTTGGTTTCGTCAGAATAAACAGATATAAAACGAATCGTAGAGTTATTGTTATTTTCTATTGTTTCGCTGAAAGTAAACTTTTGATCTTTTATTTCTGTACTGTCAATATTGATAAAGTTGTTTCTATCTTCGTTCAATTCCTGAAGATATACTTTCAGGTTGTTGAACGAATTGTCGGGCGCTACCCCCTCAAGCTTATACGAAATCGTTTGTGCCTGAATGCCTAATAGGATGAAAGAAAATAGAAGAAAAGGATATATCCTGCAATACATATGTTCTGAATGTATAAGATGAATGCTAAATTATAATTTAGAAATTTAGCAAAAATAGTTAAACTATTTGATAGATAACCGCAAACGAAATTATTTTAAGTAATCTTTGGATAATGTTTTAATCCTTTCAATAATAGAGGGCTTACTTTAAAAAGATTTTTTTAGTATTTTCTTTTAATATTTTGCAATGGGTTAGTCTAATATTATCTATATATTTGCATGTAGATTATGAAGAACTTTATGAAGTATATTTATCTCTTTTCTGGAATAGTTTTTTTCGTAGGAATGTCAATGTATTCGTGCCGGCCCGAAATGAAACCGACAGAGAATAATAAGATTGATTTTGATACGATTCATACTGTTAAGAATTATCATATAGATAATGATTCTACTCAACCGTCGTGCAATCTTAAGCTTACATTTGTTTATCCTTATAAGTGTGAGAACCAGCAGATTCTGGATTCTTTGCAGAGGATATTCATAACATGCTATTTTGACGAGAGCTATACGGGATTGAGTCCCGAAAGAGCTGTAAAAAGTTATGAGGAGAATTATGTAGAAAGCTATAAGGAGGATTTCCGGCTGTATGCGCAGGATAGGGTATATGAACATGAAACTTCAGATGTGTATTCTTCTTATTATGAGATAGATGAAAACAAAGTACTATTTAATAAAGGTGGAATTCTTTCTTTTCAGGTAAGCCAGATTAATTATAAGGGAGGAGCCAGTTCTTTCGATATACTTAAAAACTATGCAGTAGATGTGCAAATGTCCCGGCTTTTAACCGAGATGGATATATTCAATGAAGGTTATGAAAAGGCGTTAGGTAACATGTTTCGCGATTATCTGCTGAATGCGAAAAAAGCCCGAAGCTTGTCCGAACTCGAAGACCTAGGATATTTTGGGCTGGATGAGATGGTGCCTAATGGCAATTTCCTGTTAGATGATAAAGGTATAACGTATATATTCAATAAAGGAGAATATTCGGCGTATAAGACTGATGCTATTACCATATTTATTCCTTACAATGACATAAAACCGTTATTAAAGGAAAATAGCCCTATTGCAAAATTTGTTTTGATATAAGAACCTTTATGGATATTATTCTTAAATACTTCCCAAACCTTTCCCAATTACAAAAAGAACAGTTTGCAGCTTTGTACGATTTGTATGAAGACTGGAATTCAAAAATAAATGTCATTTCGCGTAAGGATATTGGCAATCTGTATATTCACCACGTTCTCCACTCTTTAGGTATTGCTAAAGTCATAAATTTTAAGGCAGGTAGCCATATTATGGATGTGGGTACAGGCGGAGGTTTTCCGGGTGTGCCTTTGGCTATCTTCTTTCCGGATGTTCAGTTTCTACTTGTAGATAGTATCGGTAAGAAAATACGGGTTGCAACTGAAGTTTCGAATGCTATAGGTCTTACAAATATAGGCTTCAAACATGCTAGGGCAGAGGAGGAGAAAGGAAAATTCGACTTTGTTGTCAGCAGGGCTGTGATGCCTTTGGGTGATTTGATTAAGATTGTAAGGAAAAATGTTTCCCATGTTCAAAATAACCCTTTACCCAATGGACTTATTTGCCTGAAAGGCGGAGAGCTTGAAAGAGAGATCCAGCCTTTCCAGAAATATGCAGAAGTGGATGAGCTGAAAAGCTTTTTCGAAGAAGAGTTCTTTGAGACTAAAAAAGTAGTTTACGTACCTTTATAAAACAATATATTTTGCGCAAGCAATATCATCTGAAAAGAATAGACGGCATTCTTCATGCATGGGATGTCCATCGACTGATAGAATTGACCAAGGAGTCGCCTGTCGAGGATGTGGCAATAAAAGATATAGAAGAATTGGATGAGCCTTACTGGTTCGATAATTTGCCTACTTGTCGGGATATTTCGGTTCATGTTCAACTTTGCAATGAGGCAGATCTTTCTTATCCCATTATCCTTTCTTCTGCTGGTAGAGTGATGGATGGCATGCACCGGATAGTGAAAGCATTGCTCGAAGGACGGACATCTGTAAAGGCTGTGCGTATCGTGGGAGATCCGGAGCCGGATTATATAAATGTTGAGGTAGACAAGCTTCCTTATTAAATAAATCGGAAAAAGATATGATGGAAATTAAAATATTTGAGTTCAATCCTGTAGGAGAGAATACATTTGTACTGTATGATGAAACAAAAGAGTGTGTAATTATCGATGCTGGTGCATTCGACGAAGAGGAAAATAGGATCATGTTTGATTTTATCTCGAAGAATAATCTTGTTGTTAAACATCTTCTGAATACTCATCTGCATTTCGATCATGTTTTTGGTAACTTAACTGCTTCCGAGCGTTTCAATCTAAGCCCGCAAGCCCATAAGGCTGATGAATTTCTGTTGGATGCAATGCCGGCTCAGCTTCGTATGTTTGGTTTCCCCGATATGGGATTACCTCCATCGATAGGAAAATGTCTGAAAGATAATGATATAATAGAGTTTGGTAATCAGAAATTAGAAGTGCTGGAAGTGCCGGGACACTCTCCGGGAAGCGTTGCTTTTTATAATAAGGAGGCAGGCGTTGTAATTGTCGGTGATGCCTTGTTCAGAGGTAGTATCGGGAGAACAGACCTTGCCGGAGGTAACCATTCTCAGTTGCTCAATTCTATAAGCTCCAAGTTGTTTGTATTACCTGCCGATACTAAAGTATATCCGGGACACGGTCCTGCGACAACAATAGGAGAGGAAATACAGCACAATCCGTTTTTTCGTTAGAGCTACTTCTTCTGTTCGGAAAAATACTGTATGATCAGTTCTTTTAATTTTTCTTCGGGCAATATTGTATTGAAGTTACCCCAGAAGTTAGGATCATACGTGAATCTGGTTTCAGAGAATATATTATGCGAAGGCAACCTATCTGTCCGTGAGATTTTTTTTACATGGACAGAATCTATATCGCAATTTACCATCTCGAACCACATATGTTGAGAAGAACTGAATAATCTTTTTTTCACCCTGAAAAATAAGTCCCCACGAATATGGTTAACATAGTATTTTCCATTCGACGGCTTGTATGTGACCTGATAACTGATCTTCTCGGGAGAGATGTTTATGCCTTTCGCTCGTTTTTCGATAAACTGGCTGGTCACCTTTTTTATATAGCGAGGGGGGATTTCGAAATATGCTTTAATCAATGCTGAATTTTCTGCGTCTACATATATTTCGCCTTTAAAGAGAGGCTCTTTTATAGACTCTTTAGGTTCAAATGCAATTACATTTACCTGCCTTCCGTCGATAACGGTTATGTCAGTATGTACATAATTGTAAAATACCCTATTTTCCGGAAGGATGAATTCAGGAATATTCTTCATAATATCGAGTTGTAATATAGAATATATGCCCGATTTCATCTTTATGACAACTGTATCTTTGTCATTTTTTTTGTTTACGATACGCATCTTCAATAGTTTAGCGTGGTCATAAGTTACATCATTCTGTATGCCGGTTTTGTATAGTTGGAGAACGGCTTCTGCCAGTCTTGTATTTTTAGTCTTATACTGTGCACCCTCTCTGTAAAATGCTGTCGTATTGAAGGGTTGGGTTTGGTAATTCTGTTCCCGTTTGTCTAATACTTCGTCCAAAACTTCATGAGGATTTATTTTGCGGATAATGATTTCCTGTAAAGAAATTACTACAGGATTGAGGGCTATTGTTATTTTTTGCTGATCGAGTAATGATGCGCATATCTCTTGCGTCTGATATCCCAAATGGGAAATCCTTATCACATCGTTCTGTAAAGAATCTGGGATGATCAGCTTAAACTCACCACTCAGATTTGAAATTGTCCCTATAGATGAGTTACTTACTCCTATAGTGCCGTATGCTATAGGCTCATTTGATATACGGTCTGACAATAGGCCTTCGATGATGATGAAATTCTGATCGGGTATAGTATCTGGGGTAATATTTTTTCTGATAATTGCAGGCTTTGTGTTTTGAGGAATATAGAGGAGAATATGCCTGCCTAAAACCCGAAGTTGTATTTTCTTATTGTCTGTTATTTCGTGTATGGCTTCTATTAAAGTATGTTGCCCCTTACTTATTTTGGTTTTTTTTTCGTTGTTTATGATATTGCTATCATAAATAAACTCATAATTGATTCGTTCCGATATTTCTCTTAATAGCTGATATACTGTTCCTTTTCTTTGAGTAGTCTCTATCCTTGAACTCAAAATATCTTTATCTTGTACAGTGAATGCTGTGATAAGAAGAAATATCAGACAGCTTTGCACCAAATAAAAGATATATTTGAGCTTTTTCCTCATATTTTATTATTTCTATTTTAGAATTCGAATGATATTATTTGTTTCTTCATAATGTAATCCAAGAGCTGCGCAAATCAATTGCGCACTTGTGGGTATATCTTCTCCTGTGAATGTAAAAGTTAATAATTTGTTCTCGAGTGCAGGCTCTATTTCTAGCTGTAAACTATCGGAATGAAGATTTAATACTTTGACTATGCTTCTAAGAGGTTCGTCTTTGAAACGTATTGTCTTCTTATAGTCAGAAAATAGTCCGGCGTTCGTCGTCTGCATCTTTAGTAAGCTGTTTTTATCTGAAATAGCAGTCTCTCCGGCTCTGATCTTTTTTGTTTCCCCAGTTGCTTTCAGCGTAACTCTTACTTCACCTTGTAGTACCGATAGCGAAAATGATGAATCATCTTTGCTTCGGAGATTGAAAGAGGTGCCTAGCACTTCTACTTGTACCAGCTGTGTTTCTATTATGAAAGGTTTTTCGGGATTTCTCTGAATGTCGAAAAATGCATCTCCTTGCAGATAAACTTCTCTCTTTGCCTTATCAAAATATTCGGGATAAGATAACCGGGTAGCTCCATTTAGGTATACAATAGACCCATCGTTCAGGGTTGTGACAAGCGTCTGTTGCATATCACTATTTTGCAAAGTGAGTAGCGGTAATGATGATTCTTTAGAAATATATCGGGTTATCGTAAAAACAGATAATATACAAATAACAGCAATTGCAGCTGCCCAACGGAAAGCTTTTCTACCGAATATCGGAGTTTTCTTCGTATTGGTGAGCAGGCCATCTTCCTCGAGCCGGTTATATAGATGAAGCCATGCTTCGTCAGTTTCTTTCTTATTTTTTTCGTTTATTATCATAATGTGTTTGTATAATACTCTATTTCTTTTCTCAAAGATTGGAGGGCTTTTGTCATTTCAGCCTCTACTGTTTTTATTGATATAGAGAAAAATTGGGCGATCTCGGCATACTTCTTTTTATCGAACCGATGCATCTTAAATATCTTGCGTCGTCTTTCGGGCATGCTTTTTAATGTTTTATCGATCAGTTTCTCCAATTCTTCATATTCCAGATTTTCGTCAGGAGCGGATGCATGATTGTCATCCTTCTTCGAAATCACTAATTGTTCATGTCTGGCTTGTACCTCTCTATGCTCGTGATATTGTAAAGATTTATTTCTGACTGCTCCATACAGATAGCTTTTTAGGGAGGAGTATATTCGTAAGGATTCGCGATCTCTCCAAATGATATAAAATAAATCTTGTACAATCTCTTCTGCGATGTCTTTCCTGCCGGTGATGCCGGTCGAATAATAACAGAGGGGAATATAATATTCCCGAAATACTTTTTCGAAAGTATTTATATCCCCTTCTTTTATTTTTCGTACTATAAACAGGTTTTCCAGCATCCTTAATTATCCGATTAGTTTTCTGATACCTAATTTACAAAAGAATTTTGTTTTTTAGTCATATTGCTTTCTTAATTTATTAACTGCCGATTCCAGAGATTCTGTAGGTTCTATAATGTTATAACCTTCCCAGAAGTTAGGATCATAGAAGTTATTTACTTTATCGGATAGAGACTGGTTCTGTTTGAATGCCAGTTTACTGGGGATATTTTTTATATCGTCTTGTTTTGCATCAGTAATAACCGTTTCGGAGGTAACAGTATATCCTGTTGCGAATATCCATTTCTTTTTCCAGTCGCATTTGAAGCGTACTGTGTTACGAATATAGTAAAGATAGCTGCGTCCGTTACGTTGTTTATAGTTTACAAGGAAAGATACTTCTTCGGGCTTAAATTGGAGTTTGAATGGTTTTTTCTTCAATATTGCCTGGGTTGCCTTGTTTTTATTGTCCATACTTAGGTTAAATTCTGCTCTTGAGAAAGTAAGGCTTATCTTATCGATGTATAACTTACCGTAATAGAGAGGATAGGGTAGTACTACTGCGGGAGCGAAGCTCACTACGTAATGTGGGCGTTCGTCGATCATAGCCGGTTCTTCCATCTTGAATTTATAATTATGCAGTTCATTCGGGCTAAGTATTATATCCGGATTTTTTACTACATCCGCGAATACCGGTAGGTTAGGACCTCCTTGTAGCTTCACGATCAGTGTATCATTCGGTTTGGGGCTTATTAGTTTACGCCCTTTTAATATCTGTACACGGTCGGTTTCTACATCATGTGTCTTGTACGATGTCTTGTATATATCTATTATAGCTTCCGATATATTTATATAGTTACGGCGTTTTTGTATGGTTTCTCTATAGAATCCTGTAAATAAGTTTGTCTGGTCTGTATAGTTGTTATCTATTTTAAATACGGCTTCTTTTACTAGTATGTATGGATCCAGACTTTGAATAACTACTTCATCCAGAAGATTTGTATTTGCGGAAAGGGCAATATCTGCGTTGTATATACTACTACCATGGAGAGGCAATCTGTAATTAGCATATCCAATATGTGAAATTTCCAGTTCTTTTGCTTGAAGCGATTCTTTTATTTTGATGGAGAATTCTCCATCGGCATTGGTCACAGTTCCTATATCTGTTCCCGGAATAGAGATACTCACGTGCTGAAGTTTCTTTTTGGAACGTTGGTCTTTTACAACTCCATTTACTGTAATATAATTGGAATTGTCTTTGGCAAATGACAGAGGTGTTATTCCTATGAAAAGAAGAATGATAAGAATAACACTGACCGATTGTTTGTAGTTCGTTTTCATATCTGGATCATTTAAAGAATGAATAATATACTGTTTCTATTAATATGATCGGACAGTGAACGAATACCCTATGAAAAATGATTTTTTTTTAAAACTGGAAAAAATATTCAGAACCACTTTTTATGCTTAAGGTAAAATATCGCCAGAATGATTATAACAGCCATAATTCCCCATGCAAATATATATCCGTATTGCCAGTGAAGTTCGGGCATAAATTCGAAATTCATACCCCATACTCCTACCATAAAAGTAAGAGGGATGAAGATTGTGGATACAATAGTAAGTTTCTTAATAATATTATTTAGTTGCAGGTTATTATTGTTAAAGTAAAGGTCTGAAAGAGAACTTATAGAAAGGAAGAATATTTCTAAGTCGTCAAGTGTTGTTCGCAGCCTGTCGTCGAAATCGTTGAAATACATTCTGTTTTCCTCTCTTATCAGTTTATTGTTGTTGTGCAGCAAGTTGATATATTCCTCCCGTATAGAGGACACTGCGCGTTTCATGAAGGAATACTCTTTTTTGCGTATTTGTATAAACTTCATGATATTGATGCCTTGGGTATTATTATCTATTAGTTTATCCTCTATATCGCTTATCTTGTCTGTCTGCCTGATAAGTGTATCGTTGTAAGAAGAATGGACATCATTGAGTAATATATAAAGCAGATAGTCGACAGCTTTTTCTCTTATGCTTACCTTCGACGTTTTTATGGCTTCTTTTACATTATTAAATACGGGACTGTTATTTTCCTGAAAACTTATGATGAAGTTCTTACCCAAGATAAATGCAATCTGTTCGAAAGAAGGATTAAGGGATTCTCTGGTATTACATTCCGACATTAGTATAAAAGTGGTACGCTCGTATAAGATGACTTTGGTTACCTGGCGTGATGAGAGTAAATCTTTGATATCGAATCGTTGGATTCCGAATGACTTACAAATGCGATAGATAGTATCTACATCGGATATTCCAGTTATCTTGAACCAATTGATATAGTCGGGATTTATCAGTTCTTTTAACTTATCGGGAGATTCTACCTTTTTGCTCTGATATTGTTGCTGGTTGTATTGGATTAGTTCTATAGTCGTGGGAATCTGGAAATTCCCCAAATAAGTCAGTGTATCCAATACCCTGTTGTTTCTTAAATGTCTCGAAGGACGTGTCTCTTTCGAATTGGAAGTCGTCATAATTGCAGATTTGAAAATAGAATACTAATGTTAATAAAACTAATTTAGATCATAGAAGGTTCATTAGTTAAGTAAAAAACTCTGAATAACTAACATCCAGAGTCTAAATTATATTTATTAATGTTCTGAATTAAAGTTTGTTATCCGAGTGTTTCTTCTTTCTGAAACGTCCTGAACTGCATCCAGATAAGAAAGAAGGTCGTAACTACGGAAAGAAGGTCTGCCAATGGCATAGAAAGCCATACTCCGTCTAATCCGAAATATCGGGGCAGTATGAACAATGCAGGCACTAGGAACAGAGCCTGACGCGTAAGGCTTAGGAAGATAGCTTTACCGGCTTTACCGATAGATTGGAAAAAATTGGATACAACGATCTGGAATCCTACAATAGGGAAGCAAATAACGATCAGTTTGAGTGCTTCTGCCGATTTCTCAGCGAGTTCGGGACCCGGTCCGAAGAGCCCTACAAATATTTGAGGGAAGAAGAATCCCAGTACGAAACCGAAAGTTGTAATTCCTGTTCCAACCTTTATGGTGTATATCAGAGTTTCTCGGACTCGTTTGAGATTTCCTGCACCGTAATTGTAACCCACTATGGGTTGCATTCCCTGAGTCAGCCCTATCACGATCATTATGATGAGCATCACCAGAGTGTTCGCAATGGTATATGCCCCGATCGCCATATCGCCCGAATGAGGGTCTACACTACCGGCAACATTTTTTAATTGTCCTATGATTAGGAATACCACAGCAGATGCGGTAAGCTGCATCAAAAAAGGAGACATACCGATGGAGGTAATATCCCAAACTATTTTTTTCTCGAAGCGCAGGTTTTTCAAACGTAGTTTTATGAAACTATTAGGATTCATGAAATGGTGCATAACGAACAGAAAGCCGATAACCATAGCTATGAAGGTGGCTGCTGCTGCTCCTTTGATGCCCCAACCCATGGTATGTATAAAAATAGGAGCTAATATGATGTTGGCAATCACGCTGATAAGCATTGTTATCATAGCTTTTCTCGGATATCCGGATGCTCTCATCATATTATTGAAGTTGAAACATAATGAAAGAAATAAATTTCCGGGCAAGAAGATTTGAAGGAAATCTCTTGCATAAGGGTACGTAGCTTCGCTTGCACCTGCATATATAAGTACAGGTTTGAGGAAGATATATAATAACGCAATAACAATCCCGCTGATAAGTAGTGTCATGACAAAAGATGTTCCTGCGATTTTTTCGGCAGTTTCTTTATCTTTCTTTCCCAGATAAATCGAGATACGGCTTGCAGAACCCGCTCCTACCAGCATACCCACGGCTGCTGTAATATTCATAATGGGAAGAATCAGACCCAATCCGGCAAGGGCGTCGTCCCCTACCCAGTGACCGATAAAGATACGGTCGATAACATTATACAAAGAATTGACAAGTGTGCCTATAATGGCAGGCAGCGCATATTGCCAAAGGAGCTTGGCAATATTTTTATTCTCCAAATCTTCTACATTTGCGGCTTGTTGCATCTTTTATTGGTTTAATAAAGTGATGAATGAGCTTTAGTTGATCAAAATATACCTCGTGGATACAGCTCATTTAGTTCAAAAAAATTGAAGTTTATAATGTCGAAAAAAAATTGTAGGTAATGGTTTATATAAACTTCTTTTCCAAATTGGAGTGTGAAGTTACATAAGATTTTGTAATAATCATGAGTACTTCTCAACTCTTTTTTTCTAAATTAATTGTTCGGTATACAATTATGTATATCTTTGTTGGGTACAACCTTGTTTTTGAATACTTAATTGAACTTTATCAAATCAGTTTGTTTCAATTTGCTAGATTAGTGAGGCGTTTAGTTGAGAAGTGATTTTTGAGAATAATCTTTCTTGTAAGAATCAGGAGTATTGGTATTAGATTTCAGGGAAACTACACATAAACATTTCAAGGTATTAACATTTTTATAATTTATTTTTCGGGTGTTATTAAAATATGGATTAATAGAGGAGAGTAAAAAGCCATATGATAACAGAGGGGAACTTGTAATAAGTAATTATATAATAAGTAGGAATATAGAGAGTAAATAAATCCAAAATTTATGAGGAGTCTACGTTTTTTCAATTTTGTATTGGCTTGTTTTTTTTCATTAGCGATTATTTGTGCGCAAACGTCAACTGTTAATAGAGTAAGTGTAAAAGGAATCGTATTGGATTCTATTACAGATGAGACAATACCATATGCTACCATAAAGGTCTTTGGAAAGTTGAACCCCGATAAAGTGGAGAAGGCAGTCCCTACAGATCAGGACGGAAAATTCCAGTTCTATATGAATAAGTCGGGCGATTATGAAATGGTAGTCGAATTTATGGGGAAAGAATCTGCCAAAAAAGAATTTTCTATCGGCAATAATAAAAGCCTCGATTTAGGTACTGTCTATTTAAAAGATAATAGTCAGGTACTGGGCGAAGTTACAGTGTCGGCACAAAAGCCGTTGGTCAAAGTTGATCTGGACAAAATAACGTATAGCATAGAAGATGATCCGGAATCGACAACAAGTACAGCACTGGATATGATGAAAAAGGTGCCTATGGTAACGGTTGACGGTGAAGATAATATACAACTGAAAGGCTCGTCGGAATACAAGATATATATGAACGGTAAACCCTCGTCAATGATAACGAGCAATCCCAAAGATGTCTTGAAAAGTATGCCGGCTAGCTCAATTAAAAATATAGAAATAATAACAGATCCCGGTGCAAAATATGATGCCGAAGGGCTGGCTGGTATTATTAATATTATCACTCAAAGGCAAACTTCGATGTCCGGCTATACGGCACGGGTTAATACTCGCGCAGATCATAGAGGAGGCTTCGGGTTTGGAGGGCATCTGACTGTGAAATCCGGAAAATTTGGATTTACAGGGAATTACAATTATTACGATTATAAGAACCCCAGAGGAGATGCAAGTTTGTATAGGCATACAAAAAATGATCCGGTTAATACCTACTTGAATCAGGACGGAACGACAAAATTCGAAGGGAATGGTCAGTTTGGCTCGGGTGAGATCAGCTATGAAATAGATACACTGAACCTGATCAATGTAGGATTCGATAGGTATTACGGAAAGAGTAAACAGAATATGTTTACCCATGCGCTGATGGAAAACGCAG
This sequence comes from Dysgonomonas sp., assembly GCA_032477055.1. Lineage (GTDB taxonomy): Bacteria > Bacteroidota > Bacteroidia > Bacteroidales > Dysgonomonadaceae > Dysgonomonas_A. The sequence continues at coordinate 260,805 of JAWDXP010000001.1, forward strand.
CCAATGAGCGGACATATGAATATAACCAGCGGACTAATAGAGATTTTGTTTACGGTTCGACTTCTGCCAATATCGATTATCAGCGAACATCTGCAAAGGTGAAGGAAAGGCTTTTCACATTTTCGTACAAATTTAATACATCTCCTAATGATTGGAGTTCCGATAACAGAATAGAGAATGTGTATGATTATAAGGATGAGTTTAACAGGCAATATTCGGATGCAAGTATGAAAGAGCATACTGTGCAGGTTGACTATACAACACCTTTTGCAAAAATTCATGTACTGGAAGCCGGTGGAAAGTATATTAACCGGAACAACAAGAGTGAAAGTAACTATAGTTTACAGAATTCGTCAGGAGACTGGGAAAGCCTCAACAGACCTTGGGATAGTTTCAAACATGTTCAGAATATCTATGCAGCATATCTTGGATATAATGTAAGAGTTCAGAAATGGGGATTTAAAACAGGTGTCCGTTACGAAGCTACTAATCTGGATGTGAAGTATAAAATGCTACCTGATAGTAACTTCGTGAATGATTACTCTAATCTGGTACCTTCGGCTACTATCTCTTATCAGTTGTCTCCGATACAAAATATTCGTTTCGGTTACAATATGCGAATATTGAGACCCGGTATATGGCAGCTAAATCCATTCCCCAATTCTACGGATGCTCAAAATGAGCAGATTGGTAACCCTCGGTTGGACGCGGTAAAGTCTCATGCACTAAATATGAATTACAGCTATTTTAACCCTAAGTTTAACTTCAATGCCAATCTTACTTACAACTTCTCAGATAATAATATCGAGCGGGTTACTGTAATTGAAGGAGATGTAAGTAAAAGGATTTTTCAGAATGTGGCAGAGAATAAAAAGTTGGGATTGTTTGTGTTCTTCAATTGGAGTCCGACACCTAAGCTAAGGATAACCAGCAACCTGTCTGGTTCGTATATAGACTTGAGAGCTGATGGAATTGAACGTAGAAATCATGGGTTTACTTCCAATTATTTCGGGAATGTGGCATATACTCTTCCCAAAAAATATAAAATCAGTGGATATGGAGGAGGCATGACACCTAATATATATCTTGAAAATCGGGGAGCGAGCTACAACTATTATGGCTTGTCAGTATCGAAAGATTTTATGGGTGATAAATTGTCAGTCAATCTTATGGCAATGAATTTCTTGTCTAAGATGAATTTCAAGGATGAATTGGAAACTCCCGAAATATATATGAAAAGTAATACGGAGTTTAACCAAATGCGCTTAGGCTTATCTGTATCATTCAAATTCGGAGAATTGAAATCACAGATTAAGAAAACAAAAAGAGGAATTAGCAATGACGATGTTATAAACAACTCCGGAGGAAATGGAGGCGGACAAGGCGGGCAACCATCGGGTGGCTAAATTAGACATATTTTAAGTTATATATAGAATGCCCTGTGATAAGAATTGTCTTTTGCAGGGTATTTCTTTTTCAATATTTGAAGGCTCGGAAAACATAAGGCATCCGAATTTGTTAATAAAAAGTAGACTATTAACATTTCTCAATATATCTTGATTTATAGATGACAGGAAGGGTAAAGGGTATAATAAAAAGGATTCTGTTATTGTGCATAATATTGGCAGTAATAGGATTTGTACTCAATTGGTTTCTTGCCGATAAGTTGGAGAGGTATTTAAGGAATAAGCTTTCGGAGATAGTATCTAATGAAACAGGAGGCTTTTATGGTTTAGAGTATGAGGAATTAGATATTGGGCTTTTTAATGGGGAACTGAGCATTAAAGGAGTGCGTTTTAAGCCCGATTCCGTAACTTATAACCAATGGAAACAGTTGGATAGCTTGCCCTTGGTCTATACCGATGTAGCAATTGAGTCTATAGACTTCAAAGGGATAAATCTTGCTTGGCGGTGGAGTTATGCTAATCTCGATTTTAGTCTGTTCGAAATTAATAAACCTGTAATATCTATTTATGATTCTTCCAATTCGGGTAGAGTAGAGACTGTGAGCAAAAATATTACTCCACAGAGCCTTTATGGTTTGATCTCTCCTTTTATAAATGTACTTACCGTACAGAAGATGAATCTGAATAATGCAAGTGTGACTTATATTTCTCAGGGACAGGATAGACCTTCGGTATATGCACTGAAAGATGTCACATTCCACGCTTATGGATTCAGGTTGGACGAAAACTCATATTCTTCGGGGAAACTGTTGTATTGTGACGATTTTGATTTTACGACTAACCAGTCTCAGGCTTTGTTGACAAATGACCAAATGATTTTGAATGCTGAGGCTATAAACTTGAATACTCAGGACTCGATTATAAAGATTGAAGGTATAAATCTTATCCCTCAGAAAATGCTTTGGGCTCAGATGAACCAGACTCCCGAAAGTTATATAGAAGCAAATACCCAATCGTTGGAAGTGAAAGGTATCCAATTCAAAAGAGAAGATGCCCAAAATTATTTAGAGGCACGTTCTTTTGATATTAATAATTCGGACTTTAAGTATTTTGATATTAAACGGGCACAATCGGGGAAAGCGGTACAGGTAGATTCTATTAATCTTTCCTGGACTTTATATGCGATAATATCGCCTATTCTGCAAAGTATCTCCGTTAATCAGATAAGTATTAACGATGCTACTCTCGGGTATTCTACAGTTTCGGATGAGGTTTCCGATTATTATCAAATGGATAAGTTTGACTTTAATGCATATAATTTTGTAATTGACTCTTTGGCTGATAAGCAAAAAAGGTTTCTCTATTCGGAGTCGTTTGATGTAAAGGCAAAAGGGATTCAGGCAGCTATTACAAGTAAGAACCATGTTTTCAGTATATATAGTATGAATCTGGATGCACGGAATGGAGAGCTGAATATAAAGGATATTCAGGTATGGCCTTGGTCTACCAAGACAGAGCTGGATTATATGAAAGGCTCTATTGATTCTATTGCTATCAGAGGGATGGTTTATGATAAAGGATTGAGGGCAAGAGAATTTAATATAAGCACTCCTGTCATGGAATATGTGAAGATGCCTTCCCGATTGAGAAAAAGGGTGACGCAAGAGGTAATAAAAACTGATACGATTCCTAACCCATCGGGGGGAATGAGTACTATAGACCTTATTACTCCGTTTTTTGGTTTTGTTGCCGTTGATACCATCAATCTTGATAAGGGAAATATTACTTTCAGGGATAGGGGAGATAGAGGGGAAGTTGTGTACAAACTTCCTAAAATAGACTTTTATGCAACGGGGGCTTTAGTAAATGAGGAAACAATCAATAATTCGGATTCTTATTTTACATATAAAGACCTGAGATTCCGGTTCGAAGGTTTTGACAATATATTGTCTGGCGAAGGATACCGGCTAAAGATAAATAGTGGAGTGTATACCGGCATGGGAGGTGACTTGCGATTAAAAGGGATTAATCTGGTTACGCATGAAGGGCAGAGTGCCCCTGAGTCTATACATCTGACCATTCCGGAAGTGAATTTTAAGGGAGTTAACTATCGGATTGATAGTCCCCGGAAAGTATTCCGTATTAATCGGGCAGAAATATTATCTCCTAAATTGGATATCGAAAAAGGAAAGAGTATCGAAAAACAGATTGTCTCTAAGCAATCTCCCGCAATGTTTAATATATCTCTGAATGATCTAATAATTCGGGATGCCGGACTGAGATATGTGGATTTGGCAAAAAACGACAGTGCTTTATTTACTTTAGATAAGTTTCAGCTAAAATCTTTAAAGTGGAATTCCGGAGATAAATTGTCTGTACAGGATGTGATAATAAATTCACCCTTGATAAAAATTCAACAAAGTGTCCATCAGAACAATCAGCAGCCTAATAAGCTAGAAGAACAATCTGATTTTTTTGTAAAGAATGTAGATATTGGTAATCTCTATTTTAATAATGTTGATTTTAGCCTGAATGAACCGGATTTCTTTTTAGATTTCTCAACCAATTCCTTTAAACTGGAGAATATAAAATGGAATAAGACTTCTGCTGTAATCGATCGTTTTGAGGTAAGCAGTCCTGTAATAAAGACAAATAGTGTAGTGTATTCCGAGAACTTGAAGAAATCGGATGAGAAGGAAAGACAGGAGTCTTTCTTTCAGCGTCTGTCAGCCATTTCGAAAAGAATAAATGTTGGAGAATTCAGATTTTCGGAGGGAGAAATCGATTATACTACAACCTTGAATGGTAAAACATTCAGGGAACAACAAGTCAATTCTACGAATCTTGATTTTTCGGGTTTGATACTGGATGCAGAAAAACAGACATTTAATTTGCAGGATTTTAATTTTAGGACTAAAAATCTGCGCTTTCCTATCGATAACGGATTTTATACTCTGAGAGTAGGTGAGATTGAATTGCACAAAAAAGATTCGGTAGTTAGATTGGAGGATATTCATTTAATTCCTGCATATCCGAAAGAAGAATTTGCTTATCACCATCCCAATCATAAAGATTGGTTTGATGTAAGTGCCAAAAGTGTCAGACTGTCGGGGATCGATTATCCGACCTACTTTTCGGATAAAATACTTAGAATGAGATATGCCCGAATAGAAGAGCCTAAATTGTTGAATTATAAAAACCAGCAGATCGAAATAGAGCATAACATCATGCCGATGTTATATGAGGGCATTCAAAAAGCTCCGATTCCGTTTAGGGTAGATGTATTGGATGTAAATAATATGTACATTCTATATGAAGAATTGCCAAAGAAAGGAGATGTGGCAGGTAAAATTCTTTTTACAGATATGAATGGGCGTTTTACGGCTCTGACGAATGTTGTAGAAGGTATTAATCAGTATATACGGCTAGATGCTGACGGAAAATTTATGGGGGCAGGGGATTTCTCCGCTATTTGGCTGCTACCGGTCGATTCCCTGAATGATAATTTTCTGCTGAGTGCACATATCAAGAAGTTTGATTTAAGAGAATTGAACCCTATATTCGAACCTTTGGCTTCTGCAAAAGTGAATAGTGGTATAATAGACAGTATGTTGCTAAAAACGGAAGCATCGATTAAAGGGGCAACTGTTCAGATGAGATTGATTTATAATGGTCTGAATGTCTCAGTTTTGAAAGCGAAGGACGGAGAGACTGAGCCCAATAGATTTGTGACGGGGCTTGCCAATATGGTTGTAAAATCCAACAATCCGGATAGAAGAGGTAAGGGCGCAAGGGAGTCTTATTTAACCATTGAGCGCGATCCTTATCATTCTACATTCAATTATCTGTGGCAAATATTGAGACCGTCGTTGGTAGAATCGGTTGGCGTGTCGCAAAGGACTCAGAAATTTTTCCAAGGGGTCTCAGGTGTTATTTCCAAAATAAAAAACTTCTTTCGAGGAGGAGATAAGAAAGAAAAAGAAGTTGAGGAAAATAAGTGAAACTCTTATTTTGGGGGATTGTACAGCCTGCCTTGCCATGTATCTCTCTCAGTAAATCGTTTTAGAATTTTTGCGGTGAATTCGAAGTTTTTTAATCCCCAGTCCGGAGCAATCAATAAAGACTTAGGAGATTGAGAAACAAATCTTTCGATAATAATATCAGGATTTAGCCTTTCTGCAAAGTCAATACAAAGGTCTATATAATCTTCTACTTCAAACAGGTTGAACCATTCGGGATGCTCTCTATACTGTTTCGCCATGATAGTCCCTTTTATAAGCTGCAGTTGGTGGATCTTAAGGGTAGTTAGGGGTAGTTCCGATAGCTTATCCGCATGGTTGAGAACTTGTTCCCTGCTTTCTCCCGGTAGCCCCAGAATCATATGTGCACCGGTATAAATACCTTTTCCGGCTGTTTTGAGGATAGCATCTACACTTTCGGAATAAGTATGTCCGCGATTGATGAACTCTAGTGTAGAATCTAATGTCGATTCTATACCATACTCTATCATGAGGAAAGTTTTCTCTTTTATTTGAGCAAAATATTCGAGTAACTCATCGGGCATACAATCGGGTCGCGTACCTATTATTAATCCGACCACATTAGGATAGGATAATGCCTCTTCGTATAAAGCGATTAGCTTGTCGGTACTTTCATACGTATTAGTGTAGGATTGAAAATAGGCGAGATATTTCATTTCGGGGTATTTGTGCGAAAAGAATTCAACACCTTCTTTCAATTGGTCAGTTACCGATTTTTGTTTACCGCCATATCCCGGGCTGAAACTTTGGTTGTTACAATAGGTGCATCCTCCGACAGCTTTCGATCCATCTCTGTTGGGGCAGGTAAATCCTGCGTTGATGGATATTTTCTGCACCTTATATGAGAAAATCTGATGGAGGAAATCTCCGAAATCTTTATATGGTTTATTCTGATTTTTTGTCATTCTGATAAGTAATATTTATCATTCTACAAAAGTAATACTTATGAGTTATGATTTATCTCCTATTTTACGAAACATTTTTTATGTTAATGGCGTTTTTAATATTAAACATGTCACGATACAATAGAACTCTTAGAATGAATGTAGCAATTTTTATATCTGAATTGTTGAAGAGAAAGTGGTACAAGATGCTTATCCTTTTGGTAGTCTTTCCCTTAGGTATGTCTGCCAATGGCTCGACTCCAGTCCTGCAAGATACGATTGCAGGTACGAAAAATAATAATATAAAGAAGTCGATCTTTAGCGGAGAGCTTAAAGAGCATAGCAGTTTTTATAAAAAAATGTGGGGAGAGCATTATTTGCCTCTTTATTATAAACCTGTCAATGTTTCTACAATTACTCTAAATTCGGTATATGGCGGACTGCATGAAATAGAACAGGTGCCTGAGTTTTACGGATTATTGCTGGAGAATAATGATAAGCAATTCTATTTATTAAAGCCATTAGGAGGAGTCAATAGTTTCTCGGAATCGAAATTTTTCAGAAGCATTTATAATACTAAGGAATTTGAAGATACTTATTTAGGAGACTTTATCAGGGAGGCGTATACTATACAGCACCCTTATGCTTTTATAGCATCTGATTATCTGGCAAAATCTTCCGGCTTATATTCGGGTAATCCTCAGATATATCATGTCTCACCATCCGATACTGATACGATAACAGATGGTACCAAAATTGGGGATAAACTGGTGAGTATATATCAACTACCTGATATTGATTCTCAGAAAGTAATTACAAATGCTGAAGAGTTAATAAAAAAGATGCATGATGATAATAGCTATAGTATAGATAGGGAATTGTACGTCAGGGCACGCCTCTTCGATATGCTTATCGGGGATTGGAATAAGATTCCGGAGAACTGGAATTGGATTTCACGTGCTGATGGAGATAGTCTGTTTTACGAACCTGTTGTCTTGGACAGGAGCTATGCTTTTACAAAGGTAGATGGCTGGGCTTTCAGGCGGCTATTGAATATGCTGGGACTTGGCTTTATAACGGATTACAGGGCAGAAATAAAAAATGTAAAGAATATAAACAAGCTAGGATATGAGTTAGATGTTGCTTTGACTAGCGGATGCGGAGAAAGTGTCTGGGTTCGTCAGGCTCAGTTTTTGAACGAACATCTTACAGATGATGTTATTGAAGTAGCATTTAGAAATCTGCCCGAAGAAATGAAGGACGAAAATATTGCTTCAATAAAGGGTAAGTTGAAAAACCGGAAAAGATATTTGGAGAAAGCAGCAAAAGAATATTATCGTTTATTACAAAAAACACCGGTAATAACAGGTAGTAATAAAGATGAGAGATTTGAGGTCAATCGATTATCCCCGTCGGATGTACAGGTGCAGATTTATAATGCTTCGAATGATTCTTTAATTTATAATAAAAGATTTAGTGAAAGATATACAAAAGAAATTTGGATATATGGCTTAGGAGGACAGGACAAATTTGAGGTAAAGGGTGATAATGGCGGCATCCCGATATTATTGGTCGGGGGACAGGGTAGAAATGAATATAATATTCAGAATAAAAAGAAGTTGACAATTTATGAGGGAAAAGAACAAAAACAATATCTCGATTCGGTTTCGGCTATTCCTGATGCCCGGTTTATAGTTCCGAGTGACGAAACAGCATTGGAATATGATTATAAAAAACTGAGATATACAAAATTTAAAGTTACACCTATTGGTATATATGACTCGGATTTAGGTTTAGACCTTGGGACTTCTATGACATATACTATATATGGTTTTAGGAGAGCACCTTTTAGCAGGCAACATCAGTTGAGCTATAATTATAATTCGGGCTTTGTATATCAGGGAATATTCCCTGATTTCAACTCTAAGAAAAGTATACACCTGTCTGCGTCTGTCAGTACGCCCAACTATTTTATAAACTTTTTCGGATTGGGTAATGAAACTTCGAGGAACAGAGATAAGGATAAATCTTATAACAGGGTCTATCTAAGTAAATATACATTGACACCGGGACTCTATTATACAATTGATAAAGATCAGGAATTTAATATTTCTACTTCTTTCGAAGCGTATAAACCTGATAATCCGGCCGGACGAAACCGGTATATTAATGAAGTGTATAGTGATGATAACTCGGTCTTTGATACAAAATATTTTGCAAATATTAATGCGACCTATGTGATTGATAAAAAGATGGACGGGTTTGTTTCGAGTTTTAAATTTCTGATAAATCCGGGCTGGGTTATAAATTTAGGAGAGGCGAAGAATAACTTTACATATCTCAAATCGGATTTAGGAGTAAATTTGCGGTTTACAGACCGTATCACATTTGCTACATTACTGAAAGGGACTACTCTTTTTACAAATAAATATGAATTCTATCAGGCAGCGACAACAGAGCTAAGAGGCTATCGGGATAATCGTTTTATCGGGAAACACTCTTTTTATCAGTATACAGATGTACGTCTGGATATGGGAAGACTCGACAATCCTTTTACTCCATTAGATTATGGCGTGTTTTTAGGATTTGATAACGGGCGGGTCTGGTATCCGGGAGAAGACTCGAAAAAATGGCATACTTCCTATGGTGGAGGTCTATGGCTTACACTGTTTAAAAACTTTACTGGTAAATTCTCTTATTTTGCATCGAAAGACGATGGACGTTTTATGTTTCAATTAGGGCTGGTATTTTAAAAAAACGGTTGTATATTTGTGATGGAAAGTGGGAAAAACCGTTAGTGCAATAAATCGATTGTTTTTTTAATTAAAAGTGAGTTTATTAATCCATAATAATTTGTACTTTAAAAAAAAAGAATTAATTTTGCACCCTGTTTTACTACGGCAAGGAATGAAACAAATAAAAAAATAAAATATAATAGCGATGTCCAAGATTTGTGAGATAACAGGAAAAAAAGCTATGGTTGGCAACAACGTTTCGCACTCAAATAAGAAAACAAAGAGAAAATTCAATGTCAACCTGTTTAGAAAAAAATTCTATTGGGTAGAAGAAGATTGCTGGATTAGCCTAAACGTTTCGGCAGCAGGTCTTCGTACAATCAATAAAATCGGTTTAGATGCCGCACTTAAGCGTGCAGCTGCTGGCGGTTATTTAAAAGCTTAATTTAAGGAGGACCAAGAAATGGCAAAGAAAGCAAAAGGAAACAGAGTGCAGGTAATATTAGAGTGTACAGAGCATAAAGAAAGTGGAATGCCAGGTACTTCAAGATATATTACAACTAAGAATAGAAAGAATACAACCGAAAGATTGGAGTTGAAAAAATACAACCCAGTCTTGAGAAGAATGACCGTACATAAAGAAATCAAGTAAAATAAGATAAAACCATGGCAAAGAAGACAGTCGCAGGTTACCGCGACCCATCGGCAAAAGATGGTCGTAACTACGCAAAAGTAATTAAAATGGTAAAGTCTCCTAAAACAGGTGCTTATACATTTAAAGAAGAAATGGTGCCAAATGAATCAGTGAAAGATTTTTTCGCTAAATAATCTGGTTAAAGATATTTAAAAAACCTCCTTTCAAAGTTTTTGTAAGGAGGTTTTTTGTTTATGTTTTGATTAGGGACATTTGTATGACTCAGTAAAATAGACTATTTTTACTGGCAAATAGCGCAATATTAATTGATAATAATTTTATTAGACTATGGGTTTTTTTGACTTCTTTTCGAAAAATAAAAAGGAAACATTAGACAAAGGGCTGGAGAAAACAAAAGAAAATATGTTTTCGAAGCTGTCCAGAATTGTTGTCGGGAAATCTAAAGTCGATGATAGTGTGCTGGATGATCTGGAGGAAGTGCTTATTACATCAGATGTTGGCGTAGATACTACTCTGAAAATAATAGAACGTGTAGAGGCTCGGGTCGCTCGCGATAAATATGTAAATACTGATGAACTGACTAATATTCTCAGGGAAGAGATTGCTGATTTATTGACCGAAAATAACTCGGATGATAACGTATCCGGCTTTTCTTTACCGGAAGATAAAAAGCCATATGTGATTATGGTAGTAGGAGTCAACGGTGTTGGTAAGACTACGACTATTGGTAAATTGGCAAACCAGTTTAAGAAAGCAGGTAAATCAGTATATCTGGGAGCAGCAGATACTTTCCGTGCCGCAGCTGTAGAGCAGTTGGTTATATGGGGGGAGAGAGTCGGAGTTCCGGTAATTAAACAAGCTATGGGGTCGGATCCGGCATCAGTTGCATTCGATACGATCACTTCGGCAAAAGCAAATAATGCAGATGTAGTAATAATAGATACTGCAGGGCGTCTACATAATAAAGTCGGCTTGATGAATGAGTTGACAAAGATAAAGAATGTAATGAATAAAGTTGTTGCAGATGCTCCCGATGAGGTACTGTTGGTTTTGGATGGTTCTACAGGGCAGAATGCTTTTGAACAAGCCAAGCAGTTTACGGCAGCAACAGATGTTACAGCTTTGGCGATAACTAAACTTGATGGGACTGCCAAAGGTGGTGTTGTGATTGGAATTTCTGACCAATTCAGAATTCCGGTAAAATATATAGGATTGGGTGAAGGAATCGATGATTTACAAGTTTTTCAACGTAAAGAATTTGTAGACTCTTTGTTTGGAGAATAAAAAAAATTACATTTGTTGTAGTATAATTTTTTCGGTGAAAACGAGCTTTTTGAATGAAAAAAAATAGGATAGATGTTGTTACTCTGGGTTGCTCTAAGAATCTGGTTGACTCGGAAATGTTAATGAAACAACTCTTGGCAAACGGATATACAGTGAAGCACGATCCGGAAAAATCAGAAGGAGAAATAGTTGTAATTAATACATGTGGGTTTATTGATGATGCAAAAGAAGAATCGATAAATACTATACTGGGATTTGCTGATGCTAAAAAGAACAGAAAGTTGAATAAACTTTTTGTTATGGGCTGCTTATCCGAAAGATACATGGAGGAGTTGCAATCTGAGATTCCTGAAGTAGATAAATTCTACGGTAAATTTAACTGGAAAGGGCTGATAACAGATTTGGGTAAGTCCTTCAGGCAGGATGCCGAATATGAAAGAGTGCTGACTACGCCTTCTCATTATGCTTATATAAAGATTTCGGAAGGGTGTAACCGATCTTGTTCTTATTGTTCCATTCCTATAATGACCGGAAAGCATATTTCAAGATCTATTGAAGATATCGTAGCCGAAGTTCAACTACTTGTAAAACAAGGAGTAAAAGAATTTCAGATTATAGCGCAGGATTTATCTTATTATGGAGTAGATCTTTATAAAGAGATGAAACTGCCACAGTTGATAGAGAGTATCTCCGATGTCGAAGGTGTGGAATGGATACGTCTGCATTATGCATATCCAGCTAAATTTCCATACGATATTTTACGGGTTATTCGAGAGAGAAAAAATGTTTGCAAATATCTGGACATAGCCCTTCAGCATATAAGTGATAATATGCTGAAAAAGATGAGGCGCAATATAACTCGTCAGGAAACTTTGGAGTTGGTAGAGACTATCAGGGCAGAAGTTCCGGGAATACATTTGCGTACGACATTTTTGGTTGGACATCCGGATGAAACAGAACAAGACTTTGCAGAGCTTCTCGATTTTGTGAAAGAAGCCCGTTTCGAGCGCATGGGAGCTTTCCCTTACTCCAATGAAGAAGGAACATATGCTTATGAGAAATTTCAGGATAATATATCTGAAGAAATAAAGCAGGAGCGGATGGATATTCTGATGGGAGTTCAGGAAAGGATAGCATTAGAAAGTAATGAGTCTAAAATAGGCAAAACTTTTAAGGTCATTATCGATCGGGAAGATGCAGATTATTATATAGGTAGAACCGAATTTGATTCACCGGAAGTTGATCCGGAAGTTTTGATCAGTAAAGAGAAGGATTTGAATATCGGCGAATTTTATAATGTTATTATAGATAGAGCAGAACCTTTTGATTTATACGGAAGTATCGCTTCCTGATTATTAAAGGCTAAGATTTTATGACAAATAAAGAATTAATAGTTGAATTGGCTAAAAGATTGGATATGACACAACTGCAGACTTCAAAATTATTAGAGGATGCTGTTTCTGTTATTAGCGAGAGCTTAGCTGATGTTAATTCTATCAACATACAGGGATTCGGGCTTTTCGAGACCAAAAAGAAACAAGAAAGGGTATCGGTGAATCCTGTAACAAAGCAAAGATTTTTAGTTCCTCCCAAATTGAGTCCGGTTTTTAGACCCGGACAAGTTGTGAAAGAGAGATTAAAGAAACTTTCAGGTAATGAATGAAAAGCTAACACTCCAAGATATTGTTGTATTATTGGCTAAAAAAGCCGATATTACGCAAAAAGAAGCAGACAAGTTTTATCGGGAACTGGTTCAGCTTATCTTGGAATGTATCTACAAAAATGAAATTGTCAAAATAAAAGATTTTGGTACTTTCAAACTTGTATCTATTAGTGAGAGGGAGAGCGTAGATGTAAATACAGGCGATAAGATAGTTATTCCACCTCACTATAAAATGAGTTTTACGCCGGATAAGAGTTTGAAAACTCTTGTAAACAAGCCATTTGCTCATTTCGAGTCAGTCGTACTTGACGATGATATTGAATCAAGTGCAGTCGAAAAAGATCCGGAAAATATTATAGAAGAATTACCTTCGGAACCTATCGAAGAAGAGGATAAAGAAGAAGACGTTGCTACTCAGGAAAATACTGAAAGTTTAGAGTATATACCTATAAGCATAGAAGAGCCCTCTGATGAGATAGAAGAAAGTGAAAGTGAAAGTGATAATGATGTTGATGACTCTTTAACCGATACTGATGATCTGGAAGAGGAGGATGAAGATGATGATATATTAAGTACCGAAGTTTTTGATGAAATAGTAATAGACACATCTTCTTTAGATAATATTGTAAAAGATGAGCTTTTAGATATTGATGATGATGTCTTATTGGGCTTTGATGATTTAGAAAATACTTCGCTTTTACCGGATAATGATGAAGATCTGGTAGAGCCGCCTAAGCCGAAGGTTCTGAAAAAGAAGTTGAAATTGGCTTCAAAGCAGAATAAGAATACTAATTTATCGAAATCCCAGGTTGATGGAGTTTCGGATAAGATGTCTTCTTCTGATAAAGTTGAAGAAGTAGATAATGAACAAAATTCTCACGATGAAAAGGAGATAAGGATGGGAATAGATGAGGAGAGTGATGCATTTGATAAGACTCAGGAAGAAGAGAAAGATTATACCTTTTCTTATAGTAACTATGAGCAGAAATCAGTCGCAACAAAAATAAAGCAAAAGCTTCCTTTAATTTTATTTATAGGAGGGGTTTTATGCTTTGTTGTATATCAAGTGGCTAAATTATTGGATTTTACTCCGGATTATGAGTATTATATTGGTAGGACAAAGAATCTTTCATTGACTGATACTTTGCCATACCTGAATGACAATACTTCTACCTTTGATATTCTGGATACTGTAATTCTTGCGGAATCAAGTATTGTTCCTCAAGCAGAAAAACAGGATAGTGTATTTAAACCTGAAAATGCGCAAGAGGCATCTCTCTCAAATAATATTTCGGAGGTGAGGTCTGGCGAAGATTCTGCTTCTTTTAAAGTAGACAAAGAAGGAACAGAAGTGCAAGAACAACCTGAAATTGTGGTGCCATCGATTGGTGAAGCTCAATCGATCGAGATGGCAAATTTTCCTTCCGGTACTTTTTTATTAAATAAACCATATATAAAACCTAAAGAAGTCAGTACACCACTGTTGGCAGAAAAGAAGGTTAATAATCAAGCTGATGAGACTCAAGTGACGCCTACTGCTGATGTTAAAGGTGATGATAAGAAGGATAATGCACCTTCAGATAATTTAGCTGAAGAGGCAAAGATTGAAGAAACTAAAGAAGTAGAGGTCGTAATCCCTCCCATTGGAATAGGAGAATCTATTGAATTAGCAGAACTTCCTGCCGGTACCCGTTTATTAACGAAACCGCATATTGAGCCTCCTTTAAGGTTGTCGCGTGCTGATAGTATTGCGATAGACAGTACAATCAATGCTATCAATGGACAGTTTGCTCTTATTGCAGAGCATGTGAAAAACTCTGAGCAGCGATTTGAAAGAGAAAGATTAGAGAAAGTGCGACTCGAAGAACAGCGTCTTGAAGAAGAGAGGTTAGAGAAGGAGAGGCTCGAAGAACAACGATTGGAAGAAGAGAGGCTAGCGAAAAAGAAACTCGAAGAACAAAGACTGGAAGAAGAGAAACTCGAGAAAAAGAAGCTTGAGGAACAAAGGCTGATAGCAGAAAGGATCGAAAAAGAAAGAGTTGAGAAAGAACAGGCCGAAAAATTGAGAGCTGAACAGGAAAAGGCTGAGATGGAGAAAGCCGAACAAGATAGAAAGCGGATAGAGCAAGAAGAGAAAATGGCTCTTCGTGTGGATGAGAAAAAGCTGGTAAAAGAGTCCGGTTATGATACTGCCGCTTCAAAAAGAAGCTATAAAATATCGGAAGGTTTAAATCTTCGGATTGTGAATAAGGCAGGCTTACATGTAAATAACCGTTCCGGAAAATCTGAGTATGGAAATATTGTTTTGGAATAAAAGATATAGATTCAGTACATAATAATTTCACTTTAGAATACGAAAATGGATACTAGTATCCATTTTTTTATTTTATATAAATGTAAACATCTAATAATTTTGTAATTTTACCACTTCGCAAAGTTATGTACATCTGAAAAAGGATGTAATTCGTATATAACGTTGTAAAGGAAAATCGAATATCCGAATAATTAAATAAAAGTATAATATTATAATGAGTATCCTCGAGTTAAGTGAACAGGAAATCGTTCGTCGTAATAGTTTAGATGAAATGCGTAAGCTGGGTATCGACCCTTATCCCGCAGCGTTGTATGAAGTGAATGCCTATACTACCGAAATAAAGCAGAACTTTAAGGAGGATGGTGAGCGTCGTCAGGTAACTATAGCAGGACGTATCATGAGTCGCCGTATTATGGGAAAGGCATCTTTCATGGAACTTCAGGATTCGGAAGGTAGAATACAGGTTTATATCAACCGGGACGATCTTTGCCCTGAGGAGAATAAAGACTTATATAATATTGTATTTAAAAAATTACTGGATATTGGTGACTTTGTGGGAATCACAGGTTATGTGTTCCGTACTCAAATGGGCGAAATATCGGTTCATGCCGAGACTCTTACCGTTCTGGCTAAATCTTTAAGACCTCTTCCTATCGTAAAGGTTAAGGATGGGGTAACTTATGATGGTTTTAACGACCCTGAATTGCGTTATCGTCAACGATATGTTGATTTGGTTGTAAACGAAGGAGTTAAGGACGTTTTTGTGAAACGTACTAAAATATTCAACTCTATGCGTAACTTCTTAAATGATAAGGGTTATTTAGAAGTTGATACTCCTGTCTTGCAAAGTATTCCGGGAGGTGCTGCAGCGCGACCTTTTACGACTCATCACAATTCGTTGGATATCGATATGTATTTGCGTATAGCTAATGAGTTATATCTGAAACGTCTTATCGTAGGTGGCTTTGATGGTGTTTATGAGTTTTCCCGCAATTTCCGTAATGAGGGAATGGATAGAACCCACAACCCTGAATTTACAGTTATGGAGATTTATGTGACTTATAAGGACTATAACTGGATGATGGAGTTGACCGAGCAGATGTTGGAAAGGATAGCATTGGATGTTCTGGGAACAACAAAAGTACAGATGGGAGATAATCTTATCGATTTTAAAGCGCCTTATCCCCGTGTAACCATGATTGATGCAATCAAAGAACATACAAGCATTGATATTGCGGGTATGAATGAGGATCAGCTTCGCGATGTGTGTAAGCAACTGGGAGTAGAGCAGGATTCTACTATGGGTAAAGGAAAATTGATAGATGAAATCTTCGGAGAAAAATGTGAAGGTAAATATATACAACCAACTTTTATCACTGATTATCCGATAGAGATGTCTCCGCTTACGAAACGTCATCGAAATAATCCTGAACTGACTGAACGGTTTGAGCTGATGGTCAATGGAAAAGAGTTAGCAAATGCTTATTCGGAGCTGAATGATCCGATCGATCAGCGCGAACGTTTTGAAGAACAATTGAAGTTGTCTGAAAAAGGAGATGATGAGGCAATGTTTATTGATCAGGACTTTTTGCGTGCTTTGGAATATGGAATGCCTCCTACTTCAGGGATGGGAATTGGGATGGATAGGCTTGTAATGTTGTTGACAGGTCAGACCACTATTCAGGAAGTATTGCTATTTCCTCAGATGCGTCCCGAAAAAACAGTGAAAAAAGATGCTGTGGCAAAATATGTGGAATTGGATATACCCGAAGAATGGGTTGCTTCTATCCAGAAAGCAGGATATTTGACAATAGAAGATTTGAAGGAAGCTAATCCGAATAAGCTTCGTCAGGAATTGTGTGAGTTAAATAAAAAATACAAATTGGAGCTTGTTAATCCGAAAGATGATGAGATTTTGTCATGGATTGAAAACTCTAAGAAGTAATTTTATTTTTAACTTAAATCATTTTTAATGAAGCAACTGGGACAAATTGCGGTATTAGGAGGCGGAACATGGGCTACAGCCCTTGCCAAGATTATATTAACTCAGGAGACACATCTTAATTGGTATATGCGTCGCCCCGAGCAAATAGCTGATTTTAAGAAAGTGGGACATAACCCGTCTTATTTATCGAATGTTCCGTTTAATCTGGATCGGATAACTTTCTATTCGGATATAAACGAGGTTGTCAAAAATTCTGATACATTAATACTGGCTGTTCCTTCGCCTTTCCTGAAAAGCCATTTAGAAAAACTGAATATAGATATTCGGGATAAGTTTATTATTTCTGCAATTAAAGGGATCATACCTCCAGAGAATTTGCTGGTAACCGAATATTTGACCGAATATTATCATATACCATCCGATCATATAGCTATCGTTGCAGGTCCTTGCCATGCCGAAGAAATAGCTATGGAGAGATTGACTTATCCTACTATAGCTTGCACGGATAAGGAAAAAGCAACATATGTGGCTCAGTTATTTACCAATCGTTTTGTGAAAGCTTCCGTTTCGGATGATGTTGTAGGAATTGAATTGGGAGCTGTGCTCAAAAATGTGTATGCTATTGCTTCGGGAGTGTGTCATGGATTGAAGTATGGAGATAATTTTCAGGCAGTTCTAGTATCCAATGCTATAAAAGAAATGGAGCGGTTTGTAGATACCGTTTCTCCGGTAAAAAGGGAGATTTTGGATTCTGCTTATGTCGGGGATCTACTGGTGACGGCATATTCAAGCTTTAGCCGTAATCGAACATTTGGGTCTATGATTGGGCGCGGATATTCAGTTAAGGCAGCTCAGATAGAAATGGAAATGATTGCAGAGGGATATTATGGAACGAAATGTATTATGGAAATGAATGAAAAATACAGAGTAAATATTCCTATTGTTGATACTGTATATAGAGTTTTGTATGAAAAATCGCCTGCTCGCTTTGAAATAAAAAGATTGCGAGAAGAAATATTAAAATAAACACAAAAAGTTATGGAAAGAGTTATAAAATTGAATGTGGATAAAGTTCTTTCTTTTGTTAGCAAATCAGAAATAAATAGTAAGGCTGATTTAGCAAAACAATGCAACAAAACTTTGCATGATGGTACAGGTAAAGGAAATGATTTTTTAGGTTGGGTAAATTTACCTTCTTCGATAGTTAAAGAGTTTCTGGATGATATCCAGAAAACTGCAGATCATTTGAGAGAAAAATGTGAAGTGGTGGTTGTCGTAGGTATCGGTGGTAGTTATCTGGGTACTAAAGCTGTTGTAGAAGCTTTATCAAACTCTTTCGACTGGTTACAAAAAGACCGTAAGAATCCTGTAATTGTATATGCAGGACAAAATATAGGAGAAGATTATCTCTTCGAATTAATGGATTATCTGAATGGTAAATCATTTGGTATTATTAATATTTCTAAGTCAGGAACAACTACAGAGCCGGCTTTAGCGTTCCGTATATTGAAAAAGCAACTGGAAGAAAAGGTTGGTAAGGATAATGCAAAAGAATTGATCGTTGCTGTAACAGACGCTGCTCGTGGAGCATTGCACACATTGGCTAAAAAGGAAGGTTATAAAATGTATGTGATTCCTGACAATGTGGGTGGTCGTTTTTCGGTATTGGCTCCAGTTGGTTTATTGCCTATTGCAGTTGCAGGCTTGGATATTTATAAATTGGTTGAAGGAGCAGTATTTATGGAAGAAAATACTAAACCGGAAATTCCGTTTGAGAATAATCTTGCAGAACAATATGCTGTGACTCGTAATGAATTGTATAAAAAGGGTAAGAAAATAGAAATACTGGCAAACTATAATCCTAAATTACATTATTTTGCTGAATGGTGGAAACAACTCTATGGAGAAAGCGAAGGTAAAGAGAATAAGGGCATTTTCAATGCTTCGGTAGACTTTACATCAGACCTACACTCTATGGGACAATGGATTCAGGAAGGCGAGCGCTCTATATTCGAAACTGTATTGTCAGTTGCT
Source organism: Dysgonomonas sp. (assembly GCA_032477055.1). Lineage (GTDB taxonomy): Bacteria > Bacteroidota > Bacteroidia > Bacteroidales > Dysgonomonadaceae > Dysgonomonas_A. The sequence goes on from JAWDXP010000001.1 coordinate 279,765, forward strand.
ACACCTAAATATTCAGTTCTTGTTCCTTCAGATGAAGAGGATCTGGATGGATTGAACTATTTGATTGGGAAGAATGTAGATTATGTAAATAAAATGGCTGAACTTGGGACTCAGTTGGCTCACGTAGATGGAGGTGTTCCTAATATTAAAATAGAGATACCTGAATTGAGTGAATATTATTTAGGTCAGTTGATTTATTTCTTTGAGAAAGCTTGTGGTATCAGTGGGTATATTTTAGGTGTAAATCCGTTTGATCAGCCTGGAGTAGAGGCATATAAGAAAAATATGTTTGCTTTACTGAATAAGCCGGGATTTGAGAAAGAGAACGAAGAAATACAGAAAAGATTATAAAAGAATAGAAAAATAGCTAGTTTCAGATGCTTATCCTGAATTTGAGTAGATAAGCATCTTTTAGCATGTGATTATGGTAGAAAAGATACATTTGTTGGGAATGACTTTGGACGAGCTTATAGAGATCGTTTTAGGGTGTAATCTGCCGAAATTCACAGCTAAGCAAATAGCTGACTGGATATATAAGAAAAAAGTTATTTCTATCGACGAGATGACTAATATTTCTGTGTCGAACAGAAATATTTTGTCTGAAAAATATGATGTAGGTCGTTCTATTCCTGTTGAATATCAAGAGTCGAAGGACGGAACTAAAAAATATTTATTCAGGACAGACGAAGGTAAATTAATAGAGTCTGTAATGATCCCCGAAGATGACAGAGCTACTCTTTGTGTTTCGTCACAAGTAGGATGCAAACTGAACTGTTTGTTCTGTATGACAGGTAAGCAGGGTTTCAATGGGAATTTGTCTGCGAATGAGATTATCAATCAATTATATTCGGTAGCAGAATCCGATAAATTGACAAATGCTGTATTTATGGGGATGGGAGAGCCTTTGGATAATTATGAAGAATTGTCGAAAGTTCTTGAAATTATGACATCCGATTATGGCATGGCTTGGAGTCCGAAGAGGATAACTGTTTCAACAACGGGAATGACTCCTAAACTGAAACTGTTTTTAGAAGAAAGTAATGCCCATCTGGCTGTTAGTCTGCATAGCCCTTTTGCAGAGCAGCGTTTGTCTATTATGCCTATTGAAAAGGTATATCCATTTCAAGGAGTACTTGATCTACTGAAAGAGTATGACTGGTCTCATCAAAGGCGTTTATCCTTTGAATACATTATGTTCAAGGACTTTAATGATTCAATTGAACATGCTAAAGAATTGGTTCATATTCTAAAAGGGTTAGATTGCCGTGTCAATTTGATACGTTTCCATCGTATCCCGAATGTCGATCTGGAAAGTTCCACAAATGAGGTTATGATGATATTTCGTGACTATTTGAATAGCAAAGGAGTGACATCTACGATTCGTTCATCTCGAGGCGAAGATATTTTTGCTGCTTGTGGAATGTTGTCAACTGAAAAAAGTCGAAAAGAGTGAGTATCTAAAAATATAACAATATAGTATACTATGATTAGAGTTGGAATCACACAAGGTGATATAAATGGAATAGGATATGAAATTATCCTGAAAACCTTTGGGGATATTCGTATGGCGGAATTATGTGTTCCTGTCATTTATGGTTCCAGTAAGGTTGCATCCTATCACCGGAAAGCTTTAGAGCTTCCTCCTGTGTCTTTTAATATTATCCAGTTTGCAGATGATGCTGAGAAAAATAAAGTAAATATTATTAATTGCATTCCGGATGATGTAAAGGTAGAATTAGGTAAATCTACGAAAGTTGCAGGAACTTCTTCTTTTCAGGCTTTAGAAAAAGCTACAGAAGATTTGGCGAATGGTCTTATTGATGTATTGGTCACAGCACCTATTAATAAAGATAATATACAACAAGATAATTTTCATTTTCCGGGACATACCGAATATCTGGAGGAAAAATTTGGACAGAACGGTGCAAAATCGCTAATGATATTAGCTAAAGACGATTTGAGAGTTGCTTTAGTTACCGGACATATTCCTTTGGCCGAAGTGTCTCAGTCTGTGACATCAGAGAAGATAAAACGGACTGTGGAGACCTTTAATACAACTCTGATGAGGGATTTTAATATTGAAAAACCTCGTATTGCTGTTTTGTCTCTGAATCCTCATAGTGGAGAGAATGGATTGTTAGGAAATGAAGAAAATGATGTAATTCTTCCTGCGTTGAAAGAAATAGCGGAATCGGGTATCTTGTGTTTTGGTCCTTATGCGTCGGATGGCTTTTTTGGTTCGGGACATTTTAAGGATTTTGATGGTATTGTGGCTATGTATCATGATCAGGGCTTGACTCCTTTCAAAACATTAGCTATGAAAGATGGCGTAAACTTTACCGCCGGATTACCTGTTATTCGTACTTCTCCGGCACACGGTACGGCATACGATATCGCAGGAAAAAATGAAGCATCGGAAGTTTCTTTCAGAGAAGCTATATATATGGCAATAGACACATTCCGTAACCGAGCAGAATATGATGAGGCTCGGGCTAATCCTTTGAAGAAATTGTATTTTGAAAGAGGTGGAGATAATGAAGTCTTAGACCTGACTAAAGATGTAGATGCCGAAGATTAATTTTTTATAAGAGAAGATAATGAATTATGCAATTATAGCAGCTGGAGAGGGTTCCAGATTAGTTCAGGAAGGAGTCCGCTTACCTAAACCTCTGGTCAGACTTAATGACGAAGAGATGATTGGGCGCCTTATTCGTATATTTGCCAGTCATAATGCGGAGTCTGTTAGTGTTATTGTGAATGAAGAAATGACTCTCGTTCAGGAATATGTGAAGCAAATAAAGCTGAATATTCCCTTAAATATAATCGTAAAATCGACTCCCAGTTCGATGCATAGCTTTTATGAACTGAGAGATTTTCTTCGCTCCGGAAAGTTTTGTTTGACAACAGTTGATACTATATTTAAAGAAAATGATTTCGCTACTTATATTGAAGCTTTTGAGAATGTAGAGGATTCAGCTGACGGATTGTTAGCTGTAACGGATTATATTGACGATGAAAAGCCTCTTTATGTAGAGACAGATGAAAAATTAAATATTACAGGTTTTTTAGATAAGTCCGAAACCTGTAAATATATATCAGGCGGAATCTATGGGTTAACGCCCAAAGCGCTTAATACGCTCGAAGCATGTCTTGCAAATGGTCAGTCTCGGATGAGAAACTTTCAACGTCAGATGGTTTTAGATGGATTGAAGCTAAAAGCTTATCCTTTTCCTAAAATCGTAGATGTGGATCATGCCGAGGATATCGAGAAGGCAGAGAAATTCTTGCAGAATTAAAACTTTTAGAAGAGATAATAATAATTAGGATATATAATGTCAAAATTAAGATTAACAGGTGTAAAACGTCAGATTAAATATTCTCCTAATCACATTGGGAATGATGGAACCATATTTAATATGGTTGCCCAGCATCTTTCTGATTTAGGGTATGATGTACAGGTATACACCGAAGCGGAATTTGTCTTGAGTGAAATAAAGGATAAGTTTATCTTTAATATGGCTCGGGATAAAAGTACTATCAAATGGTTACAAAAACTAGAGAAGCAAGGTTCTATGGTTATTAACTCGGGTTTTGGTATTGACAACTGTACGCGAGGTAAAATGACCGAATTGTTGATGAGCAATAATATACCTCACCCGAATAGTATAATTGTAGATACAACCGATGATCCGACAGAATTACTAGAGAAAATGGATGTTGGAGCTTTCTGGATAAAAAGGGGAGATTTTCATGCAATTCACCGGGAAGATGTCGCTTTTGCGAGAAGCATTACTGAAGCAAAAGAAATAATGAAGGAGTTTGCCTTTAGAGGAATACCTAATGCTGTAATTAATGAGCATCTCGTTGGAGATTTGGTGAAATTCTATGGTGTTGCAGATACTGATTTCTTCTTCCATTTCTATCCGTTCGATTTGAGCCATAGTAAATTTGGACTTGAAAAAATAAATGGAGCTGCTAATCAATACTCATTTTCTGTCGAAGAATTGAAAAAAGCATGTGACAAAGCCGGAGAAGTATTGGATGTAAAAGTATATGGAGGTGACTGTGTTGTGAATAAAGATGGTTCTTTCAAAATTATAGATTTTAATGATTGGCCGAGTTTTGCCCCTTGTCGTGAGGCGGCTGCTCCTAAGATCGCAGAATGTATCGATAAGCAGGTTCAGAGGAACATGTAATTGATTTGAATAATTTTAATTAAATAGATTTAATGTCAGAGAATAAACCAACTTTGGAATCTACGCTGAAGTCATCAGATACCGAAGAAACTATAGATATCTATTTTTACAGACCAATAGGATATCGTTGGGCACTCTTCTTTCAGAAACATGGGATAACGCCCAATGCTGTGACTATAGCTAGTATATTTATAGGTATAGCTTCGGGAATTTGTTTTTATTATACTGATTTCTGGATTAATTTATTGGGTGTTTTCTTTCTGATATGGGCTAACTCGTATGATAGTGCTGATGGGCAGTTGGCTCGTATGACAAAACAGTATTCTCCTATTGGACGCGCGTTGGACGGATTGGCTGGCGATTTGTGGTTCTTTTCCATTTATGTGGCTATTTGCTTACGGTTAATGCCTACGTGGGGATTTTATATCTGGATTCTGGCTCTGATAGCTGGTTATTTTCACTCCAAGCAAGCAGCTATGGCTGATTATTACAGGAACATACATTTGCTTTTTCTTAAGGGTAAATCGGGTAGTGAACTGGATAATACAGAAGAACTGACTGAAAAATACAATAAGCAGACATTCAAAAATAATTGGTTCGATAAGTTGTATCTTTTCTTTTACAGAAATTATACAAAAGGGCAGGAAAGTTGGTCTTCTGGCTTTCAGAAGATGTTTAAACTATTGAAATCCAGATTTGGAGATGATACTCCTGAGCAGTTTAGAAAAGATTTCAGAGAAAAAAGCTTGCCCCTGATGAAATGGACTAATGTATTGTCTTTTAATACACGTGCAATAGTATTGTTCATATCCGTATTGATCGATTTACCATGGATATATTTTGTATTTGAACTTACTATACTGAATATAATCCTCATATATATGATATCGACTCATGAAAGAATAAGTAAGGATTTCATGGTTAAGATTGAACAAGGAAAATATAATTAATATGTTTAATTTAGATAAAGTAAAAGGAATTATTTTTGATTACGGAGGTACTATTGATAGTAATGGTACTCATTGGGCAGAAGTGTTGTGGGATGAGTATCGGAATCAGAATGTACCGGTAACAAAAGAACAATTCCGTGAAGCTTATGTATATGGCGAGCGTTATCTGGCTACCCATCCGGTAGTTCAGCCACATCATAATTTCTATGATCTATTGAAAATAAAGGTAGATTTACAGATAAATTATCTTATTGACAATAAAATATTGGAAGATAATGATAAATCTGATTCTTATATACTTGCAATATCAGAGCAATGTTATAACTTTGTTCGGAAAATCATAAGTAATGAAATAGATATTCTGGAAGCTTTACGAAACCGTTACCCGATGGTTCTCGTTTCTAACTTTTACGGAAATGTGCAAGCTGTATTGGAAGACTTTGATCTACTTCGTTTTTTTGATGAAATAATTGAGTCGGCTGTCGTAGGAGTACGAAAACCCGATCCTGCTATTTTTGGGTTAGGAGTCGAGAAATTAAATTTGCCTGCATCAGAAATTGTTGTTATAGGTGATTCGTATTCTAAAGATATTGTTCCTGCTCGTAAGAATGGTTGTCAAACTATCTGGTTGAAAGGTCCGGGGTGGGGAGATGACGAACCGGATGCTACAGCAGATATTATTATAACAGACTTTGAAGAGTTGAAGTCTGTCTTTCAGATCGGTTGAAAGAATGTACTTTGATAATTTAGTGGAGTCAATTGTGATTTGTCTTTAATAATGGAGACCGTTTGTAAGGTCGAAAAGCCCGGGTTGGGAGAATAAAATAAAGATGAATACATAATCGAAGCTGCTCTATTATATATCTCCTTCTGGTTGAAAAATCAGATGGAGCCAGTTTAAAGAAGCTGCGGGTTGCAGTGTAACTTAAAAAATTTAAAAACAAAAAATGGAAAAAGTACAAGTAAAAGAAGCCACAGGTAAACTGGGTATTCTGGTAGTTGGAGTAGGAGGTGCAGTAGCATCTACATTTATTGCAGGTACACTTATTGCCCGCAAAGGTATGGGAGTCCCTGTAGGCTCTATTACTCAGTTAGCAACTATGCGTTTGGGTAAGAGAGAAGAAAATCGTTTTCCAAAAATCAAAGATGCAGTGCCTTTGGCTGATATGAAAGACATTGTTTTCGGAGGATGGGATCTTTTCGAAGAAGATGTTTATAAAGCTGCAAAACATGCTGAAGTATTAACAAACGAAGATCTGGATAAAGTAAAAGACGAATTGGCTACTATCAAACCGATGAAAGCTGTATTCGATCAGGAATTTGTAAAACGTTTGCATGGTACCTGGGTAAAATCGGCTCCTACTAAATGGGAATTGATGGAACAGGTAAAAGAAGACATCCGCAAATTCAAAAAAGATAACGGATGCGATAGAGTAGTAATGATCTGGTGTGGTAGCACAGAAGTATTTACTCCTCTCGGTGAAGTTCACAAAAGCTTAGCTGCTCTAGAAAAAGGAATGAAGGAAAACCATAAGGATATTGCTCCTTCTAACCTGTATGCATATGCTGCAGTAAGCGAAGGTGTTCCTTATATCAACGGTGCTCCTAACCTGACTGTGGATATTCCTGCTATGTGGGAACTAGCTGCACAAAAACAAGTTCCTATCTGTGGAAAAGATTTCAAGACAGGACAGACTATGTTGAAAACAGTTCTTTCTCCGATGTTCAAAACACGTATGTTAGGACTTAACGGATGGTTCTCAACTAATATTCTTGGTAACCGTGACGGAGAAGTTCTTGATGATCCAGGTTCATTCAAAACAAAAGAAGAATCTAAGCTTTCGGTTATTGATAATATCCTTCAACCCGATCTTTATCCCGAACTTTATGGTAATGTATACCACAAAGTACGTATCAACTATTATCCACCTCGCGGAGACGATAAAGAAGGATGGGATAATATCGATATCTTCGGATGGTTGGGGTATAAAATGCAAATGAAAGTCGATTTCCTTTGTAAAGACTCTATCCTTGCTGCTCCTCTTTGCCTTGACTTGGTTCTGTTTACAGACCTAGCTCAACGCGCAGGTATGAGCGGTATTCAAGATTGGTTGTCATTCTACTTCAAGAGCCCGATGCACGAGCCTGCTAAAGTGGCGGAACACGATTTGTTTATCCAATATGTGAAGTTGAAAAATACGCTTCGTAAAATGATTGGTGAAGAAACAGTTGATTTTATTGATTAATAGAATTCTCTATATATGAAAAAAGGTATCTGTAAGGATACCTTTTTTTGTTTTACTTTATATCGTTTCTAGAGATTAAATTCGATAAGACAATATTTGGAGATGAATCCATTTCTCTCCAGAGTTTTGCGGGAGGGTATGTTATTTACATCACATCCACAGACAGGAGTGTAATTATGGCTGAAACAATGCCTCTTGAGATAAGAGATAATCATTGCTCCATATCCTTGCCTGCGTACATCCGGATTTGTCCATACTCCTATATCATGAAAATTTTTGTCAGGCATAATCTTTATCAGGTAACCACAACCTATCAGATAATTATCCTTCTCGAACATGTATAGCATATTATTAGCTACTGTGTATCTTAGCTCTTCGGGACTTTCATATAAACCGCTATCATTAGCAAGCAGGAATTGTATATCTGAATGTGTGGCAAGCCGTACTTTGAATTGATTTTCATACTCTACACTAATGCCTTTACTATAATCGCGGAACAGTGTACCTATGATTTTATTGGAAGTACAGAATGTATGGCTGCATGTTAATAAAACATTGTCGAAAGACTTGCAATATATTTTTTTTACAGAATGGTTTTCTATTAATTGTTTGAAGATATCTTCTTTCTTATAGAGTATCTCTGTTATTAAATAAAACTCAAGCAGTATCCCTTCTTTATTAATAATAGCGTATCCGACTTCATGATTGTCACTATATATTTTGAGAGCCTCTGCTTCCCGTATCATCCATTCCAGAAATAATTCCTGAGAAAGCTTTATTTCATAAAAATAGCTGATCCTTAAATGTTTTATGTGTTTTATTTCAGTAGGTTTGAATTCGAACATGTTATTTTCTATTTTATCCCTCTATAATTATAGCATTTTGCTAAAATACGAATATAAGGAATATTTTTGTTTTGTAATACAGCTTTATGTTTTTAATTTCTCTACTTTAGAGGAAAAGGGCTTTTAGTCGTTAATTAGGGAAGGAGATTTTTAGTCCTACTTTTTCGATGCCATTGAGAGGCTCGTCACGCATACCCTGTATAATTTTGAATCTATAATTGCGTTTTTCGGTAAAAATGATATTTTTAAGGTATATGAAAGATGTTTGATAGGAAGAGCCAAAGCCGGAGCCATTCCATTTACCTGTATTGTCTGCCAGTAAATATTGCTTCTCTGTTATCCGAGTAGAATCTTGTTCAATATTATTCTGGAAGAATAACCAGATATTCTGATATGGGTAGTCTGAATTATTGATTAATTCGACATGCAAATCCAATGGAGTATTTAAATGAACAGAGTTTGAATCTATATCGAAATATAGAGTGTCACTTTTACTCCATTTAGCATCTTTTAATTCATGGAAATGATAATATGTCTCCTGCTGTTGGCATGAGAGACATATTATACCAATCAATAAAAATAGAAAATAATAACTTTTATGCTTCATTTTGCTGAGAACCTTCATTTCTATTATTTCTATTCTCATTTCTAGGACGATTCCTGTTCCTATTATTTCTATTCCTATTGTTATTTCGCGGTTGGTTGTTCTTATTCTCTTGTACAGCCTGATTCTTCTCGTTTAGTGATATTTCTTTTGGCGTACTTTTTTCCTGAGAAGTTTCACCCACCCTGTTTTTACCTTCGATCTTAGGAGCCTTTCTCTTTTTATGGCTCTTTTTATTGTTATTGTCAAAACGATTGATATTCTCTTGTTCCAGAATATCTTTTGGTGCTTCCGAATTATTTATTTCGCTCTCACTATTATCAAGTTTTAGAGGCCTCTTGCCTTTTTTATTCATTCGAATAACCTCGAATACTCTATCCTTAGGAACAATGACTAGATTGGCTGCAAAATTTCTATCTGTAGAATAAGTCATCATACCGGATAGAATATCTGTTTTGAAGTGGTAATATGAATTATCCTTAGTCTCGAGCTCTATTTCTCTAGGAGGTAATCCACGTTGAGCTTCCAGGTAAGTATCAACTTCATAGTTGAGGCAACATTTGAGTTTACCGCACTGACCTGCTAATTTCTGAGGGTTTAGTGAAATATCCTGATAGCGCGCTGCCGCAGTAGATACAGAAACGAAGCTGGACATCGAGTTGGAACAGCAGAGTTCTCTTCCACAAGGTCCGATACCACCCACTCTCCCGGCTTCTTGCCGTGCTCCGATTTGTTTCATTTCTATTTTAACACGGAACTGTTCTGCATATACTTTTATCAATTGGCGAAAGTCGACACGTTCATCAGCAATATAATAGAATATGGCTTTATTGCCATCTCCCTGATATTCGACATCACTGATTTTCATTTGCAATCCCATCTCCTCGGCTATTTCCCTTGCACGTAACATCGTTTTATGTTCGAGAGCTTTTGCTTCCTTCGCTTTTTCTATATCGCTGGGCTTGGCTATTCTGTACACACGACGGTGTTGTTCGCCTTGAGGAGGGCGGTAGTTGTTTTTCTTCATTTGCAACAATACCAGTTTACCCGTTAGGGTTACTTCTCCGATATCGTGTCCCGGGCTGGCTTCTATAGCTACTATATCCCCTTTGTAAATGTCGAGGTTATTACTGTTCAGATAGTATCCTTTTCTAGTATTTTTGAATTGTACCTCTACCATCTGCGTTTCGTTCTGTGACTCGGGAAGGTCGCATAACCAATCGAATACTTCTAGCTTATGAGTACCTCGGGTACAGCAGCACCTATGTTTCTTATCACATTCTTCACAGCTTTTATTATCTGCCGATTTGTGGGTATTGCATCCTTCCCCTGTTTTGCAACCACATGTCCCTCCGGGATTTTTTCCGCAAGTACATATATTTTCATCAACAGAATTTAGCGTATTCTTCGGGTGTGATATAGGTGAATCTGCGTAGTTCGAAGATGAACTGTCCAGACTATTTGATGTTAAATTTGATTCCATTTTAATTGTTTTCGTTTTATAAACAAAGTCCCTTTTTCAACTTTGTGGGTTTATAGTATGAGCCAATATCATATAAAAATAATATGCTCTTATTATCTTTTTAATAACATGGTAATCTTCAGGCATAAGTCGAAAAATACCATTTTTGCGTTTACATTCTGCTCTATATGTCTTTCTGCCAACGCTAATTCGTCCGAAAAATCTATAATATTTCTTTCGTTAATAAAAGGCGCAAATCGTATACCAAAGCTAGATTCTTCCTGATTCAGATATACTAGTTCGGGGTGTTTAAGATTACTAACAAAATATTCTCTGATCATTCGTTGACAATATACTAAAAAATTCTTTTGCCTTTCTCTTCCTACGGATGCTATTTCGCTTGCAATTTTTTTGATGTCTTTTATACTTCGGGCATACGACGATCGCATCATCTGAACAAATAAATTAAAGAAGAATTTGTTTTCTTCGTTTAAGCTGATGGTTTCTATAGCTTTCAGGTAACTGCCATTAGCTATATGAGCTACTGTAGAGGCATCTTCGTTAGTTATATTATAGTTGGTCTGGAGAGAATTAATAATATCTTCTTTCTCTATATTATGGATGTTTAAACGTTGACATCTCGATTGTATAGTAGTAATAATGCGGTCGGAGTCGTTAGAAACCAAGATAAATACAGTATTGTCGTACGGCTCTTCTAAAATCTTAAGAAGCTTATTGGCACAAGATTCGTGCATTCTCTCAGGAAGCCATATTATCATTGTTCTGTATTTAGCCTCATATATTTTTAGGCTTAGCTTTCGGATAATCTCTTCACTCTCTCTGGAATAAATCATTCCCTGAGCATTATCTGTACCGATGTACGCTAACCATTGGCTCAGTCCGAAGTAATGATTCTCTTTAAGAAAGCTTCTCCATTCCGATATGTAATCGTCACATATTTCTTTCTTATCCTTTTTTATGACCGGGAATACGAAATGTAGATCGGGATGTGCCAGATTATTATATTTCACACAAGAGCTACATTTTCCACAGGGCTCATTTTCTTGAGGATCAAGGCAGTTCAGATATTGGGCATAGGCTATAGCAAGAGCTAACTTTCCAACTCCGGCGGGACCGGAAAACAGGCGTGCATGTGGTATAACTCCTTTTTTTACGGAGTTTACCAATATGTTTTTTACTTGCTGTTGTCCTACTACGTCCTTGAAATACACTATCTGATATTATTGATGTTCTACTACTTAAACTTTTTATTAATATACCTCTTGGGCAATCCTTCTGACACTTTCGGTTGCCATCAATGAGTAAAAGTGAATGCTGGGTACACCATGTTGTATAAGCTCTTTACATTGCTTTATACCCCATTCGACACCTACTTCACGGGCATCTTGATCTGTTTTGCACTTTCTCAATTCCAAAGCTAATTCTTCCGGAATGTCGGAGCGGAATATTTTCGGCAAAACAGTTAACTGGCTCATCAGATTGATTGGCTTTACGCCCGGGATAATGGGTACAGTAATTCCCTCTGCACGGCATCTTTCAACAAATGAGAAGTATTTTGAATTATCGAAGAACATTTGAGTGACGAAATATTCGGCACCTTTTTCCTGCTTCATTTTCATGTAGAAAATGTCAGATTCCATGTTGGGTGCTTCCTCATGCTTTTCGGGATAGCAAGCCATTCCGTAAGAGAAAGGTGTGTCAAATTTATCAAAAACGCTTCCGTCTGAATTGATTCCTTGGTTAAACAGGTTAACCTGTTCCTGCAATTCGGTAGCATAATTATTCTGTTTCCCTTTTAGTTGCTCAGCATCCAATGATTTTACATCACCTCTGAGTAATAGCAGATTGTGAACTTCCAGAAAATTTAAGTCGATAAGAGCATACTCCGTTTCGTCTCTGGTGAATCCCTTACAGATAATATGGGGTATGGCTACAGTATTGTATTTATTCTGAATAGCTGCTGCGATGGCAACTGTTCCCGGACGTTTACGAATATTGCTTTTTACTATTTGTCCGTCGGGTAATTCCTTGTAAATATTCTCACTATGGTGAGTGGTAATATTAATGTACTGAGGATCAAACTCGATTAGTTTGTCAACTATATTATATACTTTCTGGATGCTATGTCCCTTTAGAGGGGGAAGTATCTCGAAAGAAAATGCTGTCTTATTTGATTTATTTATTAAATCGGTGATTGTCATATTCTAAATATGTTTTTATTTAAAAATAGCTTTGAAGAGGTCATTTCCATTTGCATAAATTAGTAATGCAAATAAGAATACCATACCTGCTGTCATTGCATACTCCATAAATTTCTCATTCGGCTTGCGTCGTGTGACAACTTCGTATAACAAGAACATAACGTGTCCACCATCCAGCATTGGGATAGGTAGTATGTTCATTACTGCCAGAATAATAGATAGAAAAGCTGTCATAAACCAGAAGCCTTGCCAGTCCCATTCTGCCGGGAATAGTCCGCCTATTGCACCGAATCCTCCCAAATTAGAAACTCCCTCTTTGGTGAAAATAAAGCGGAATTGTCCGATATATCCCTGAAGAGTTTCTTTAGCAAGATTTACTCCGGCAGGGAAGGATGCAAAAAATCCTATCTGATCGTGCCTTAGTTGAGTAAAGTTGGTCAGAGGCATCGACGTAAAGCCTAAAATACCTGTGCTATCGATATTAGCTGTCGTACTATACAATGAATCGCCTCTGTAGTAGCTGATATTGGCTTGTTTGTTCAGATTGTTCCCGATCGCTTTTCTTAAAGTAGAGAAAGAAGTAACTTTTTCGTCGTTGACTTTTACGATGCTATCTCCTTTTATTAAGCCAATACGCTTTGCTTCGCTATTAGGTGTAACGCTGTCTACTACAGCAGGGATATTTATTTCGTAAACAAGCTTTTTAGATGCAATTACGTTGTCTGCAAATTCCTCCGAAAGCTGAATTGTTTTCAGTTGCCCGTTTCTTTCTACTACAACTTCATCCGCATTTACAAACTTCATCAGCGTATTCATGTCAAGAGTCTTATCCATATGATATTTCAACTCTCTTCCGTCAGCGCTGATTATTTTATCTCCATTCTGAAAACCCTCGTCAAGTGCAACTTGGCTGAATTCCATTCCTCGGTTTACGTCTTTGAATGAGATATACGAATCGCCCCATGCAAACAGAATCATTGCATATATGAATATTGCTAGGATCACGTTGAATAGTACTCCTCCTATCATTACTAAAAGGCGTTGCCATGTCGGCTTAGAACGAAACTCCCAAGGTTGAGCAGGCTGTGCAAGCTGCTCTTTATCCATCGATTCGTCCAGCATACCGGCAATTTTCACATAACCTCCCAGAGGTAGCCAACCTATACCATATTCGGTGTCACTGTTTTTGGGTTTATATCTGAATAGTGCAAACCCTGCATCAAAAAATAAATAAAACTTTTCGACACGGATTTTAAAAACACGGGCAAATAAAAAATGCCCGAATTCGTGTACGATTACTAGAATTGATAAACTTAAAATAAGCTGTAACGCTTTTATAAAAAATGTTTCCATTCAGTTAGTATACTTTACTTGTAAAATTATTCTTTTAATCTCTTATTTAATAATTGTCTGTTGTCCGTTGAAAAATATTTTCCATGAATCCTATATACCAATCAAAAACAACAATCATGCCTTTGTAATAAAAAAATGATATCAATGTCGAAAAAATACTGACAGCTATGATACAAACTATCACTTTTCGAATATCTGTAATTTGTTTGTTTTCTTCGGTTGCAGCTACAACGGTTGTTTTGCAAAGTATATCGCCTAACCGCTGCCCCGAGTTCATGAAATACATTACCAATTCTACGGGCCATATAATAATGAACACATTGCGTATGATCATTCGGGTATAAGATACCGGACTCCCATCTAAACGAACCAATTGAAATTTTTGGATACGTTTTCCGATGCTTTGCCCTCCTATAATGTCTTTGCACAAAAAGTAAGTGTAAGATATACCTAGCCCGATTGTTAGCGGGAAAATTATGACAGAGAGGGCACTAAACATCTCAAGTGTCATTGTATACACTTCTGCGTCGGTAGCATACATGCTATTTCCTGCAATGAAGGCATCCATATCAAAAGATTGATGGAACATCTTCATCCCTATAGCATTCGCTATAAGCATACACATCATCATCGGTATGTAATCTATAAAGGCTGAAACAAACCGTTTTGATCGTGTGACAATTATTGTTGTACTTTCTATATTATTTTCTTCTTTTACCATCTTTCAATTCTCAATGAGTATCTATCATAGATGAGGTTATTTCCCGAGCTTCTATGTTAGACATCACATAATCTTCATAAGTAGGCTCTTTGACAAAAGAGGCTCTGTTCATCGTCTTATGTATGATTTCGCTCATCTCTAAGAATCCTATTTTTTCTTTTAAGAAAGCATCTACTACCACCTCATTGGCTGCATTCATTATACAAGGGAGGTTTCCTCCTTTATTTGCAGCTTCGAATGCGAATGCCAGATTGGGAAAACGTTCCATATCGGGCTCTTCGAATGTCATTGTACCTAATTTGAAAATATCGAGACGCTCGAAGTTCGATTTTAGGCGATGAGGATATGTAAATGCATATTGGATAGGCAATCTCATGTCCGGAAGCCCCATCTGAGCAATGATGGAAGAGTCTTCGAATTGCACCATCGAATGTATAATAGATTGGGGATGAACTACGACCTGTACTTGCGATGGTTGTAGGTCAAACAGCCATTTGGCCTCTATCATTTCCAGACCTTTGTTCATCATAGTAGCCGAGTCTATAGTGATCTTAGCCCCCATGTCCCAATTGGGATGTTTCAGTGCCTGATGTTTAGTTACTTTTTCCAGCTCATCTTTGCTCATTTTTCGGAAAGGACCACCCGAAGCGGTGAGCAATATCTTCTCAATAGGACTGTTTTCGCCGTTTAAACATTGAAATATAGCAGAATGCTCGGAATCGACCGGTAAGATAGGAACCTTATTTTCCAAAGCCAGTTTGGTTATTAGTTCACCTGCCACTACCAGTGTTTCTTTGTTTGCCAGTGCTATGAATTTTCCGGCTTTTATCGCAGCTATAGTAGGTGCCAGACCTGCATATCCGACCATTGCTGTTAAGACTATATCGATAGGTTCACTTTGTACAACCTGCGTTATAGAGTCCAGTCCTGCCCATACTTTGATGGGCAGATCGGATAATGCGTCTTTTAATTCTTTATATTTATCTTCATTGGCTATAACAACGACTTCGGGCTGGAACTCTCTGGCTTGTTTTATTAATAGGTCTATACTGTTATTTGCAGTAATAGCATAGACTTCGAAGTGATCGGAATGTTCTCTGACTACTTCTAATGCTTGAGT
The DNA here is from genome assembly GCA_032477055.1 of Dysgonomonas sp. Classification (GTDB taxonomy): domain Bacteria; phylum Bacteroidota; class Bacteroidia; order Bacteroidales; family Dysgonomonadaceae; genus Dysgonomonas_A. Next base: position 295,484 of record JAWDXP010000001.1, read on the forward strand.
TCCTATCGAACCTGTCGAACCTAATATAGCGAGTTTACGTTTCATCTTAAAATGATATATATAATTCAGGGTTTACAGGATTACCCTTATACCAAAGCTCAAATAATAAAGTCCTTTTCTGGGCGTTGTCTTTCCCACTGCCCATCAGGGCAATTGCCTCTCCCGTACGTACCTTATCCCCTGTTTTCTTTAAGAGGGCAGATACATTTTTGTATATGGAAATATATCCGTTTTTGTGTTGTATCTGGATGAAATATCCGGCTTCTGCGTCATAGCCTGCATACACAATTGTGCCCTGTAATGTGGCAACAACACTTTCTCCTGCGGTTGTAATCTCTATTCCGTAATGGCGTGAGGTAATGTTAAATCTGCCGGAGACAACACCTTTTACCGGACGGAAAAATGTTATACCTTCGGTCGGAGTAACATCACTGGTTGATATTGTAGATAGATTATATTTCTCTTCTTCTTCGTATTGTGCTCTGAATTTTCGTTCACTGCTACTACTTTGTAAAGATTTATCATCAGCTGCTATTGTAACAGTATCGACTTTACTTTCCGATATAGATTGCACTTTTCCTTCAAAGATGTCTTTAATATTCTGTAGATATGCTTCCTGGTATTTTTGTTGCATATCCAGAGAATCTATCTTGATCGATGCTTTGATGGCTTGCTCTCTTATCTCGGAATCGAGATATCCCGGTAAATAGTTACGGATAGGAGTTGTGATAATGACAACGGAGGCAATAACTAACAATAAGAAAAAAGAGGCCAGATATAACATAATTCCGTTGAACATCGATACCCGGAGCTTCCAAATCTCCTCCAAAGTATTTTCGTTCAATATCGAAAGACGATATTTAAAATGCAATCGTTTCCAAAATGTATGTCTGTTTTTGTCTTTTCTTTTTGCCATTCAACGATTTAGACTCCAATGAAAACCTCTCCAAAATATTTTTCTGTTATAATTTAGCAGATATGAGATTTTGGAAAAGAAATTATTATAAGGATGCAAATTTAATAAAAGAAACCCGAGTTTGTAGCTTTGCCCTTTACTAATTATATAAAGAAATTTAAATTGCTTTGGAATAAACGAAGGAATTTCAAAATATTCAGTTTGGAATCGTTTCTTTCAAAAAATTTAGCTATTTTTGCAGCCTGCTTTTTCGGGAGCTAGCGTTTTCCCGGAGCAGTTATAATTAATATTCTATTTATTATAAATTAAATATGAGCCTATTAAGTAATAAGCTATATAAATATGACGCTGCGAGAAAAACCCGTGCAGCAGGTATTTATCCTTATTTTAGAGAAATTCAAAGTGATCAGGATACAGAAGTAACTATTAATGGAAAAAAAGTCCTGATGTTTGGCTCAAATGCCTATTTAGGTTTGACTAATCACCCTAAAGTAATAGAAGCATCTATTGAAGCTACAAAGAAGTATGGTACAGGAATGGCTGGATCACGCTTTCTGAATGGTACTTTGGATATTCATGTCGAACTGGAAAAAAAATTAGCTGCATTTGTTGGAAAAGAAGATGCTTTGGTATATTCGACAGGATTTAATGTAAATCAAGGTGTATTAGGTTGGATGACCGGTCGCGAAGATTACATTTTGTGGGACGAATTGGATCATGCTTCTATTATAGAGGGTAACAGAGCCTCTCTTTCTACCAAGTTGAAATTCCGTCACAATGATATGGATTCGCTTGAGAAACAGTTGCAAAGATGTGAGCCCGATAAGATAAAACTTATCGTTGTGGATGGAGTATTCAGTATGGAGGGCGATGTTACCAACCTACCGGAAATAGTAAGGCTTTCTAAAAAATACAATGCTAATATAATGATTGATGAAGCTCATGGTATTGGCGTTTTTGGTAGAGACTTCAATGGTAAAGGAGTTCATGATCACTTCGGTTTGACCGATGATATGGACCTTATCATGGGTACTTTTAGTAAATCTTTAGCTTCGATCGGAGGATTTATCGCTGCCGAAGAAGCGATTATAGATTTCCTTCGTCACAATTCTCGTCCTTATATATTCAGTGCAAGTAGTACTCCGGGAGCAACTGCTGCTGCAAATGCCGCATTAGATATCCTCATGAGCGAACCTGAGCGTATTAAAAATCTTTGGGATATTACTCATTATGCATTGGATGGATTTCGTAGCTTAGGCTGTGAAATAGGACATACTTCGAGCCCGATTATTCCGTTGTTTATCAGAGATAACGAGAAAACATTTATTATTACGAAAACATTGTTTGAAGAGGGAGTATTTGTGAATCCGGTAGTTTCTCCTGCCGTTTCGCCTAATGATACTCTTATCCGTTTCTCACTTATGGCAACACACACTAAAGAACAAGTGGATATAGCTTTGGAAAAGATTGGGAAAGTGTTTACAAAAATGGGTGTTCTGGCACAAAATCTGGAAAACGTTTAAAAAGAAGTTTACTTTACCAAGAAAATATAATAAATTTAGACCCTCTTTCAGTTAAGAAAGAGGGTTTTTGTTTTTCGATATATGAAGAATTTATTATTGATATTTGTTCTGTCTCTCATGGTTCTTCCTGTTTTTTCTCAAAATGAGGCGAATCCGGCAGAGATAAATGCATATAGGGTTCTAAAAGATGGAAGCGAGACACCTGAACTTGATGGGGAGGCTCCGGCGGAAATACGGTTCTATGGCAGTGGAAATGAATTGGTAGATTTCTATACATGGAAAATTTACAAACTTCCTGATGAAGAGAACTATATTGATAGATACACAGATAAGGATATGACCTATATCTTTACTGAATCGGGGAGTTATATAGTAGAACTCGAAACTTCTAATACAACGAGTCAGGAGGTGGTAGGTATGGCATCCGTAGGGCCTTTTGTTATAGAGACCTCTGATCTGAAGATACCTAATATCCTATTATTGGATGGCGAGCATCGGTTTCGTGTAACTTATAAGTCTATCATTTCTTTTAAATGCACTATATTCAATCGCTGGGGTAATAAACTGTACGAATTTGCAGACCCTTCGGAAGGTTGGGATGGTAAATATAACGGAAGATATGTTTCTCCCGGAGTGTATTTCTATGTAATAGTAGCACAAGGTGCGGATGGTACAGTATATAAACGAGGGGGAGATATAAATGTATTGAAACCCAGATAACTAAAATTCTAAATTGTATGATTCGTTATTTTATAGTAGATGCATTTACTCAGGAGCTATTTAAAGGTAATCAGGCAGGAGTCTGTTTGTTGGAAAACTGGATAGAAGACTCTTTGATGCAGAGTATTGCATCCGAGAATAATCTGGCAGAAACAGCATTTGTTGTTACTAAAGAAGATCATTATGAGTTAAGATGGTTCACTCCTGAGGTGGAAATCGATTTGTGTGGGCATGCGACTCTAGCCACAGCTTTTATATTAACCCGGTTTGTAGAGGGTACTCCTCTGGTAATGGATTTTCATACCAAAAGCGGAATACTGACAGTAAAAAGAAAAGAGGATTTATTCGAAATGAATTTCCCATCACGAAAACCCGAAAAGATAGAGATAGCAAGTTTATTCAGGGATTCTGTAAATGTAGAAGTTGAGGAGGCTTATCTATCGAGGGATTTACTATTGGTCGTAAATTCGGAAGAAGATGTGCGTAATCTGATTCCAAATCTCGATGTAATGAAGAATATTCCGGAGGGTTTCGGACTGATTGTTACGGCTAGGGGAGAGAACGAATTTGATTTTGTTTCCAGATTTTTTGTACCTAAAGCAGGGATACCGGAAGATCCGGTGACGGGTTCTTCTCATGCGACTTTGATTCCTTTTTGGAGTGAAAGGCTAAATAAAAAGAAGATGATAGCATCGCAATTGTCTAAACGCGGAGGTGTATTGTATTGTGAAGATATGGGAGACCGGGTGTCTATGTCGGGATATACGAAACTATATTTGGAAGGTCATATAAAAATATAGAAATGGAAGTATTACTTAGAAGATGGGCTTTATCCGATCTGGATAATATGGTGAAATATGCGGGAAATTTTAATATTGCAAAATATTTGACAAATGTGTTTCCCCATCCTTATACACGTCAGGACGGTATAGATTATATTGAGTTGGTAATGAAGGACGATCCGCTGCAAGTTTTTGCAATAGAGGTGGATGGTGAAGCTGTCGGATCGATAGGTATTTTCCCTCAATCAGATATCCATTCGAAGAATGCGGAGATAGGATATTGGCTTGCCGAAGAATTTTGGGGACGGGGAATTATGCCGGAAGCAATACGGCAGATTGTAAGGTATGGCTTCGATACATTTGATATAACACGGATATTTGCGCGTCCTTTTGGTATAAATAAAGGTTCTCAACGAGTACTCGAAAAGGCTGGTTTTACATTGGAAGCCCGTTTTGAGAAAACTCTCTATAAATATGATGAATATATGGATGAGCTGATATACGCGATCCGAAAAGACTAAAACTATGAACACATTTCTTTATATTCTGGCTGTTGCTGCCGGAATAATTTTATTAATCTTAATAATCGGTATATGTCTGCCTTCAGAAAGAACGGAGAAGAGACAGACCGTCTATAACCATCCGCCGGAAGTAGTGTATAATATCATCACTAATAATAACGATTTTGCCTATCGGAGTGATTTGAAGGATTTAGTTATTATCGATAAAAAGGGTGAAATTGAAGTTTGGGATGAAATTGCTGAAAATGGAAATAAAATCAGGTTTAAGACTACCAAAAAAGAACCATATTCCAGATATGAATTCGATATAGTAGAAGGTAGCGGATTTACAGGATATTGGATTGGGGAACTGGAACCGACTAAAGAAGGAGGGACCCTCTTTAAGAGTACAGAGATCATAAGAATAACGAATCCTTTTATCAAAATAATGTCATACCTGTTTTTTGATATTGGGAAATTTATGGAAACTTATCAGGACGATGTGCGTAAAAAACTTGAAGAAGTTAAATAAAGAAGCATAGATAAGCTGATGCGAATTGTGATTCTGTCCTTATACATGGAAAATAATTTTCTTTTTCAGATGATATTCCCGTTTTCATCTATAAGAATGATTTTTATTTTCCCATTAGGAAGGAGAGGCAAACAAACTTTGTGACATTTCTCTATAATCGTTCTGAAAAAATGGGTTTCATCATCAGGTATAATATCCCATAGTTGGCGAGCCATTGTTATATCGTTTATTGTATTCTTAGTGGTCTCTGAACAATTGCATTCGTTAGCTAGTTGCACGAGGAAGTCTTTATTCATCACCACTTTTTTACTATGTGTATCGAGATGCCCTTCCGCTAATTTCACTGCTTTACCGATCATTATTCCCATGACAACTTCTTCGAAATTTAGTTCTGATGCTATCAGTATCGTCTCACCAATAAAATTACCATAATGTATGAAAGCCTGATTAGGCAGGTCGGGGAACTGTTGCTTTACAAATTTTTCGCTTTTTGCTCCTGAGTTAATTATTACCTTCTTGCATCCCATAGCCTTGGCTACTTCCATCTCTTTTCGTATAGAGCAAATAAATGCTTCGGATGAAAAAGGTTTTACAATTCCGGAGGTTCCTATGATAGATATTCCACCCATGATACCCAATTTAGGATTGAAAGTTTTAGCTGCAAGTTCTTCTCCATTCGGGACGGAGATAGTTACATCTATGCCTGTTTTCAGGCTTTGGTTAGGAAGTTTGTCCTGATGATGACGCATAACCTTGAACAGTTCCCGTTTGATCATTATGCGTGGAGTTTTGTTTATTGCAGGTTCTCCGATTTTGAGACCTAGTCCCGGAAGAGTGACTTTACCAACTCCTTTTCCTTGTAAAAAGCGTACTCCGCGATGTTGTTCCGAAAGATTAACGGTTACTATGATTTCTTGTCCGTTTGTGATATCGGGATCGTCTCCGGCATCTTTAATTACGGAGCTGGAAACTCTGTCATTATTTATATGGGTCGCTCCGATTGGAATTTGAATCCATTCACCATTTGGTAAGGTTATGGTAATATTTTCTAGTATTTGACCGGTCAGTAGAGTTGTTAGTGCAGCCTTAGCTGCTGCAGTAGCACATGTGCCGGTTGTGTATCCTGTACGTAAATCGAAAAATCCGGGTAGTAAATTTTCTATTTGCTTTCGAAGCCCGTTTTCACCGAATACGGAAATGAATTTATCGGAAAGGGTAGGGCGTTTAATTACTAATAAGGGTATACTTAATCTTTTGGCGGCATTCACTTTTTCGTTGAAACCTCCCGATTTTCCGCTTTCTTTTGTGATAATAGCTTGCGGTTTTATAGTATTGAAGAGAGATGTTTCTTCTTCTCCTTTTTTGTAATAGATAATTTTATCCAAAGGAAAACTTTCTTTCTTGACAATGGTATGGGATTCATCTCTGTCTAATATTCTAAACCAACAGGAGTTATCTTTCCAATATGGTTTTAGCTTAGAGATGGTATTTACTCCTGTGAGAGCTAATAGATTACTTATGTGATTGTCTTTTAGATATTTTATAGCATTGGCATATGTATCGAACCACAACAGGCTTTTATCTTGTTCTGGATATTGGCGTTCATATCGGATAACGGGGATAGTCAGTTGTTCCGACATTATGGATATATTTTTATGTAAGTTTTCGGCGAAAGGATGAGCAGCATCAATGATGAGGCTAATGTTATTTTCTGTACAGAAAGTTTTCATTTTCTCACTATCCATTCCACCGATCGTGTGTTTTCCATGTACACAATTTATATCTTGTGTATTACTTTTGGTAGAGTAGAAGTAAGGCTTACCGGCTTCATCACAAACTGCCACGGCTTTTCTACCTTCTGTAGTGCCTCCGAATATGAGAATCATGCTTGATTATTTATTAGCTTTTTAATCAACTCTTCAATATTTCTGACAGGAATCATTTTATTAGATAAACACAACCTTATTTCATTATCTACTACTTCTATATAATCTTCCGATTCAGTCTCATGACTTGCCATAATGCCATTACGAAGCAGAGCTTTCCTGACCATAGAAGCTTTTATTCCATGTCCTTTCAGCCTTATTTGTCTGTCATGACTATTTTCTACCCTGAATAATCCCGATTTGGTATCAAATATAATTCCTTTTCGGGCGAAAAAATCAGAAAGAAATCCGTCCAGAGCTAAATCTTCCGGTGTACCGATATTTATTTTGGCATCTTTATCTACAAGCCATATTTTATCTGCAATCTGGAGTGCAAGTTCTAAATCGTGGGTAGATAAAAATATTGTTTTATTGGTTTGTCGGGATAGTTTGTGAAGAAGTTGCATTGTTTCTACTTTACTCGGAAAATCAAGGAAAGCGGTTGGCTCATCCAATAATATGATTGGAGTCTCTTGAGCCAGAGCCTTTGCAATCATTACTTTTTGACGTTCTCCATCACTGAGAGTGTCTACTGTTCGATTTGCTAAATTCTCAATCTTAACGAGTGAGAGGCATTCATCTATGATTTTATTGTCATTTTTATCTAATTTACCCCAGAATCCGGTGTAGGGGCTCCGTCCTAAACCTATCAGTTCTCGGGCGGTCATATTACGGATTTCACACTTTTCTGTCAATACTACACTAACCTGTGTAGATAGTTCTTTCTCTGAATATTCGGATATCTCTTTATCCAGAATGTAAATCTCTCCGGCTAATTTAGGTTGGAACGCAGAAAGAGTGCGTAGTAATGTCGATTTGCCAATGCCATTTGCTCCAAGAATACAAGTAAGTTCGCCACTGCTGATTTTGGCGGTGATATCTTTCGCTACGATCTTCGAATTCTTTTTCGAAGAATAGCCGATAGAGAGATTTTTTAATATGATTGTATTTCTTGCTGTCTTCATATACTTCCGCTCAATTCATTTCTTCGTTTGCCAAATAGAACCGAAATAACTATTGGTGCACCAATTAGAGCTGTGACGGAGTTGATAGGTAGTGCCCCTTCCATTCCCGGCATACGTGCTATCAGGTTACAGGCTAGAGCCAAAGATGCTCCGGTAAAAGTAACAGCAGGCATAAGTATTCTATGATCTGATGTTTGGAAAATGCTGCGGCATAAGTGAGGAACGGCCAATCCCAAAAAGACAATAGGACCACAGTAGGCAGTGACAATAGCTGTGAGAATGCACGAACATGTAATGGTATATAGTCTGGCTTTTTTTACATTAAGTCCTAAATTTCGGGCATACCCTTCGCCAAGTAGCATTAGGTTGAGAGTCTTTACCAATAGAAATGAGAAAGGAATAAGAACAAGCATGATGATAACGAATGTGTATACCTGATTCCCCGATACCTTCGAGAAGCTGCCTAATCCCCATATGACATATGCTCGTACATCTTCATCGTTACTGAAAAATTTCAGTACTCCAATAATTGCAGTGGCAATGTATCCTATCATGACCCCTATAATGAGTAAGATAACGTTTCCCTTTACTCGCTGGGAGATAGCTATGATAATTGCCATAACACCGAAGGAACCAACAATAGCAGCTATCGATATAGCCATCTCTCCGAAAAAACCGATACGGCTCAAAGCTATTCCTCCGATACTTCCGGAAAGTAATATGATGAGTGCAACTCCTAAGCTGGCTCCCGAACTGATACCTAACTCGGAAGGTCCGGCAAGAGGATTGCGGAAAATAGTTTGCATTTGTAGTCCGCTGATGGCTAATCCTGCTCCGGCAACTAGTGCCGTTAAGGTCTGGGGAATCCGCGATTTCCAAATAATATTTTGCCATATTATTGGTTCATTTCCAGTGTTCCATAATATATTCCATATAGACTTGACTGGAATAGATATAGTACCTAATATTAAGTTCAGAAAGAAAAACAAAATAATAGATACAATAACCAAGAGCATTAAAAATGTAATCTGCTTTTTAGGCATATTATTTTAAGAGTTCGTAATACGTAGGTTGATAATCCGGTAATAATTCGGGATGAAAAGCTTTTATCAGATCGGCTAGGACTACTTCCGGTTCGACAGGTGCTTTCTCATAAAAAGGCTTTTGGCGCAGATTGCAATATACAACCTTTCTTTCTCTAAACGCCTTGAAGTCAATATATCGGGAATCGGTCTTTTCCAAAACATCATACGAATAGTCTCCTGTATGGCTTACCAGCAGACGCCAGAAATCGGCATCTGCTCCCTGAGCATAAACCGACTCGAAGTCAAGATTGATACCTCCGGTACGATCGTCATCTTTCATGAAATATTCTGCACCCGCATCTCGGAACTGTTCGGCAAGGTAACTTCTTCCTCCCACTACATACCAGTTGCCCGAGCGCATTTCGCCACTCAATATAGTTGGCTTATCTGTAGCTGATGCTGCCAGCTTTTTTAAATCATTGTATTTTCGTTCTATTTCTTCGAATTGAGTGTTAGCTTTTTCTTCTAAACCCAATAACATTGCTGTAAACTTTATCCATTCGGCTTGTCCCAGAGCACTTGTCTCTTTATAACCTAAAAAAGTAATCAGAGGAGTATTCAAATCTTTGATTGATTCGTATCCACCTCGTTTGAAAGGGGATACCATAATAATATCCGGTTCCAGAGCCATAATAATTTCATCATCGAAGTTTCCTTCGATGCCTATCTGGCTGATTTCGTTTTTCTCTATCTTATTTTTTATCTGTTCGTTGAAGAGGTATTGAGTGCTTGTTATCCCCACTATATTATCTATTGCGTCTAACTTTATGAAATTAGATAGTTGCAGGGATGTCATACAAATGATGCGTTTGACAGGAACTTTTATTATAGTATATTCTCCAGGTATGTTCTTTGTGTCTGTATCTTCGTTTATTAGAGCATATTTATAGATTGTCTCTTTATTGCTTTGCGGATCGTGGATATCTATAAGTTTATAATTTTCGTATTCTGTAACTTGAAAACCTTGCGCATATTTTATTTCAGAAGATACTGCTTTTTGTTGGCTTGTTTCTGAAATATTTTGTTTTTTGTTATCACAGCTAGATACCCCAACTACTGTAATAATCGATAATAATAGATAGATATATTGTCTCATAAGGTCATTTTCTTATAATCATTAATGAAAAATATGGGAATTTTCTTGAAACGATATTTTTTTTATCTAGTGTATAGAATTCCTTACCTTTTACCCCTACATTTTCGAAGTAATGATACGTCACAGGCAAGTCTTTTTCAATACAGCTTTTTATTGCATCTTCACATTGTGAGGTTTTCATTATCACAATTGTATTGCCTGATATTATTTTTTCTTCTAATTCTTTAGCAGAAACTACTCCCGGAATCACATTCAGTTGTTCTTCTTGTTTTACGATATGTATTCCGGCCAATGCTCCCGATGCTATAAAGGCAGGGATACCGGGAATATTGTTTACATGTATATTTTGAGAAATAAGATTTTCCAGTATATAATAACTCGAAGAATAGAAGCAGGCATCGCCTTCGGCTACTATTGCTATTTTCTTCTTGTGTTGGTATTGTTTTATTATAGTGTCTGATGTGGCTTTATAAGCTTCTATTGCCAATGAGCGCTCTTTACTCATTGGAATATTAAAGGGTATGAGCTTTTCCTTACTAATACCCAGTTCCTTTAATATGTCTAAGGCTCTTGATGAGGATACTCCGGTTTTCAAAACTGTCTGAGGATAAAAAATATAATCAGAATCCTGCAAGGTTTTGTAACCTTTCAGGGTAATCAGTTCTGCTTCTCCGGGTCCTAATGATACGAATGTTACTGGCTGCATCTAAAATTATAATTAGATGGACTTCCGGCAAAGGGTTTAAAACAGAGAAAAAGATAAATGAATATACTTTTACGTTAGTTTTAAGCTTATAACCTCGAAGCCCTTAACTTTATATTATTCTGGCAGGTCTTCTGACTTACTCTATTTTTACACGACCTTCCCGATATCCGGTTAACAGTGAGTTGTTAACAGTCAATCAGTGGTATAAGTATTGTGTAAAACATTTTTCAGCTATTTGTTAATTAATTATTAATAACATTAACTGAAATGAGCTTACAGCAGCGGGTCTGTTCAGGATTTTCACCTGATTCCCTTTTCAGTGTTTGGCCGAATGACCGAAACACCACCAAAACTTCGCCAAAGGTAGGATAAAATAATTGTATTATAAAACTTTATATATGATTTCCCTTGGATGCAGAATAAGCATAATTAACTATAATCCTTAAAGTATGAAGCAGGTGAGATTTATTTAAATTGTTTATTTAACATATATTTTTTTTGCTGGTATTTTTTTTTGATATATTTTAGAGTTCAAATTAAGATATAAGCAAAAAAATAACTTATTGTTGTATTTTTGTATCGTAATTAGTTAATTGTGTTAATGGGGAGATACGAAACCTTGAGATTTAAGATCTCATACTTAATAAACCTAATATCATTTTTTTTAATCTATTATAAATTATCTATTATGAGTTAAACACTTAATCAGTCTATTTTATTTAAATCTAACCAAAGTTAAGTTAACCAGGTTTTGTGTGTGCGTATACACTACCTAAAAAATTATCACTATGAAAAGAATTCGTAAAAAATTCTGTCTTTTATTGTTACTTGCTGCAGTAGGAGGGAATGCTCCTTTATGGGCTTTAAATTCTTCTTCAAATTCTTCTGCGGAAACTAGTCAGCAGCAAAAAAAACTCAAAGGAGTTGTTAATGATGCTATGGGACCTGTTATTGGGGCAACTGTAGCTGTGAAGGGGACTACGACGGGGACTACTACCGACTTGGATGGTCAGTTTTCTCTCGATGTTCCGGTGGGTTCCACCATTGTTGTTTCTTATATGGGATACCAGACTCAAGAGATAGCATACACCGGACAAGAATCTCTGAATATTACATTACAGGAAGATTCTAAAATATTGGATGAGATTGTAGTAACAGCATTGGGTATTAAAAAAGAGAAAAGAGCTCTAAGTTATGCGATGAGTGAAGTGAAGGGTGGGGCATTAACAAATGTTCCGACTCAGAATCTAGGTAGTTCGTTGTATGGAAAAGTCGCAGGTATGCGTATTTCGAGTACTGCCGGTGGTCCAATGGGAGGTACTAAGATTCAGCTCAGGGGAGTTAACTCTATCTCCGGGAACAACCGCCCTCTGATTGTTATGGATGGAGTGCCTATTTATGATGACGATTCTAACTGGGCTGGACGTGAGCGTAATGAAACGCAAAATGGCTCGGCATTGAATGATATTAATCCCGAAGATATAGAAAGTATGTCTGTACTGAAAGGTGCAAATGCTGCGGCTTTGTATGGTTCTCGTGCAACAAATGGGGTAATTATTATCACTACAAAAAAAGGTACTAAAAACAAAGGGTTGGGAATCGATGTAAATACTTCGTATACTACTGACCGAATTGCATATTTACCGGAATATCAGGATGAGTTTGGGGTAGGTACTATGAGTTATTTTAGAAAAAATAGCGCAGGACAAAATGTTCTTGAAAGTACTTATCGTAGTTTTGGTCCTCGGATGGATGGTACACCTGTATTGTGGTGGGATGGTATAGAACGCCCGTTTAACCCACAACCGGATAACTTTAAGGATCTGTTTCAAAATGGTTTTACGAATAATAATTCGATATCTATAACAAATGGATCGGAGACTTCAAGTGTTCGTTTTTCTTATGGGAATACCAATTATGAGGGTTTCTTGAAGAATATGAAACAAGAGAAGCATAATTTTAACTTTTCGGGAAATGCGAAATTAACAGAGTGGTTGTCTATAGATGCATCTGTTACATTTAACAAAACGAAGAACACAAATACTCCTACTCGTATAGACCGTGCTTCTAATTTCCCGATGCCGCGTAGTGAAATAGCTCAACTGTATAAAGACCATTATAAAAGTTCGGATGGATATTTTATGAGCCAAGCGATGAAAGATGGTGTTGGAGAAGGTAGTTCCGGTGTTAATTCAAGTATAAGGGATAATATAATAAATTATATGCTGTGGCAACAGAATGAAAACCGTTACACCTCAGATAGAGATCGTTGGATGGGGAATGTTGCGGCAAATATTAAGATTATTGAACCTCTTAGTCTGAGATTAACGTTTGGGACAGACCGCTTGCGTACATTGAAGCAAGACAAGGAGATGTTTAAGAAATACTCGGCTCCTACCGATTCGGAGAAAGAAGGTCTGTATAGAAAAGTGAATGAAGATTATACTAAAAAATTCTATGAGGCTATGTTGCTTTTTAACAAGTCGTTAAATGATAAATTCGATTTGTCTCTGATGGGTGCTGTATCTGCAGAAGATATCAAAGAAAGTATGAATAAATGGCAATCCAATGGTTTGTTGTATAATGGTATATTTTCTACTTACAATAATAAATTTGCTCCTACCTCTGTAAGTGATTATGGATATAATAAGAGCGAATTTATGGCTTCGGTATATGGTTCCGGACAGTTGGCATATAATCATTATTTATACTTGGATATTACGGCACGTAACGACTGGACTTCCCGTTTACCTAAGAAATCTCGTAGTTTCTTCTATCCTTCGGTGGGTGTAGGATTTGTATTTACTGATGCTATTAAGCTGCCATCGTGGCTGCCATATGGTAAGGTAAGAGCTTCGTATGCAATTGTAGGTAATGGTACTCCTAATATTTACTTTGCTAGTCCCGATTTTAAAAGAGAAATGTATGATGACAGGCTTCATGTAAACTCTTTTGAGAATGAAGTGCCTCCAATCAATATTGATCCTGAAAAAACTCATTCGTGGGAATTTGGTACAGAGTTGAGAGCCCTAAATGGAAGAGTAGGACTTGATTTGGCTTATTTTACGAACGAGACTCGTAACCAGATATTAGCAGTAAGTGTTCCATCGTCAAGTGGGGCAAATAAAATGAAGATGAATGCAGGAACGGTTGCTAACCGTGGTTTTGAGTTACAATTGAACGGAACTCCGGTACAAACAAAGGACTTTAGTTGGGATGCAACATTCAATCTTAGTTATACTAAAAGTGAGCTGAAAGAATTTGTACAGGGACTTGATAATTTCACAATAGGAAGTTCGTGGGGAGTTGTTTTTATGACTCAGGAAAAGAGTCCTATATATGGAATCTATATAAAGAAATGGAAGAGACACGAAAATGGCGAATTACTTGTAAATGCGAACGGACAGTATGAGCAGGAAGGACAAGAAACTTTCTATGCCGATGCTCAGCCTAAATTCTCAGGAGGTTTTAGTTCTACATTCCGCTATAAAGATTTCTCTTTGTCGGCTCATATCGACGGACAAATTGGAGGACGATTAGTATCCTTTACAAATAACTATCTGAGAGCTTCGGGTGCAGGTAAAGAATCTTTATTCGGACGTGACGAGGCATACGGAGGTATCCCTTATTACATTGATGCAGACAATAAGAAAATAAGATTAGAAAATCATGGATCTCAAGTTCCTCCAGGTTCATCGGACAGACGTGTTTATCATGATGGTATAATTGCAAAAGGTGTAAAGGCTGATGGAACTGATAATGATGTTATTGTATCGGCTGCGGACTATTATAACAATAAGTATAACAAGACAGCAACAGAAGATCAGGTGTATAAAAATACTTATTTTAAATTCAGAGAGCTTTCTGTGACTTATCAGCTACCGGCTAAAATCTACACTAAAGCTAAGTTGCAAGGTTTGAGCTTGTCACTTATCGGAAGCAACCTCTTCTATATCTATAAGAGTGTTCCTAATGTTAGTCCTGAAAGTGTATTGGGTACGAAAGCTCAAAATGCTTATGTAGAATATACGGCTTACCCATCTATGAGAAGTTACGGTTTTTCTATAAAGGCTAGATTTTAAAAACATTGTTATTATTTAATAATAATCATAAGTTATGAAAAAAATATTTATATATATATCCGTATTGATGTTACTGGTATTTACTTCATGTGAAGATGAATTGGATAGCAGACATTTGAATCCAGATAAATTTACCGATGCCAAGATCGAATATTTATATTCGCAGGGATTGGTTAGGACAATTGATAATGACTATAACGATTTTTACAATTACGTATTTCGTTTGTTCGGAACATATACTCAAACGGTATCTCGAAAAACGGGAACAAGCCGCTCGAATGTCTATTTGATACAAGATGATAAGGGGCGCTGGGATCGGTATTATGTTTACCGGATGAAAGAGTTTGCCGAAATGGATAAGAAGTATAATTATGTATTGTCTGAAACTGAGAAAAAAGACTATACTCCTTATATGGAAACGGCAAAGGTGCTGAAAGCATTTAATACCATGATGGCTACCGATATGATGGGATCGATGCCTTATTCGGAGGCTTGGGGATCTCGTGATGCATTATATGGTCAGCCTGTAAACCTTACACCCAAGTATGAGAGTCAGCAGCAATTATATAATTACATATTGTCTGATCTCGAATCGGTTGCAGCATATTTGAAATCAGCTTCCTTGGATCAGTCGATAGAAGTTCAGAGTATATTTCCAAAACAGGATGACTTGTATAAAGGAGATTTTTCAAAATGGGGTAAGTTTACCAATTCTTTGAGGCTAAGAGCAGCTATGCGCATATCTTATGTGGACGAAGCAAAAGCGAAAGAGGTTCTTAGTAAATTGGGAGAGGCGGATTTGATAACATCAAATGCTGATAATGCTTACACTAAGTTAAATACCGGATTAGCCGGAAATGGAAAAGGCATTTGGAGAGCATTACGTGAGAGCCAGAATCAAAATAATGGAGAATTTGCTTATGCTCCCGAAAATATGGTTAAGATATTCAATGAAGCTAATGACCCTCGTTTGGTAGTATATTTTCAGCCACCGAGTGACTTGAGCGGAAATGTAGTACATCCTGATAAGCCTATATTAGGTTATCCCGAATCGGCGGACAAAGCAGAGCAAATCATTCTGGAGAAGACCGCACAAGAGATAAGGGATACGTATGGTATTGTAAACTCTGTAACAATTCGTAATAATCAATATTTCCCTAATGGTATCGGGATTACAGCTTCGGATGTGTATTTCCTTTTGGCTGAGGCACGTGTTAGAAATCTGATCTCTTGGGGTACTGCCGAGGAGTTTTATAATAAGGGTATAATACTCTCTATACAGGAATATTACGATTATTATAAGAACAGTACAGAGACCAAAATGAAGTTGGAAAGTATAGCATCGAGAGATGTTTCGGAAGCAACACTTTCTACATGGTTGGCATCATCAGCTTATAAGTTTGATGCGTCTAATCAATCTAAGGCTTTGGAGCAGATCGCAAGACAACGATGGATACATCTTTGGATATTGCAACCGTTTGAAAACTGGGCAGAGTATCGCCGTACAGATCTTCCGTTGATGGTCGATGACACAGATAAGGGTGTTGTTGTAAATCAGGGAAATGCGCCTACTAAGCTTATGTACCCAAGCAATGAATCGACATTGAATGGTGAGAACTTTAAGGCAGTGATACAAGAGAATGATCCTAAAACGAGAGTTTGGTGGGATGTTAAATAATGTAACGTGATGTTATAATCCATATTTAGATAGCAAGGATACAAAATATTTATAAGGAAAATGATATTTTTGTATCCTTGTTTTATTTTACTTAAAAAAGAAATACCAGAAATCAAATGAAATTATTGTTTTTATCCCTTTCGTTTTTGTGTGCGTTAACAGCTTTTCCGCAAAAGAAAAATATGTATCAGAAAGGCTGGGTCGATTTTAATAAAAATGGGAAAAAGGATATTTATGAAGATCCTACGGCTTCGATCGATGCCCGTGTAGAAGATTTATTGAGTCAGATGACTATGGATGAGAAGACTGCGCAGATGGCTACTCTCTATGGTTCGGGCAGGGTCTTGGAAGATTCTTTGCCTACTCCTCAGTGGAAAAATGAAATCTGGAAAGATGGTATCGGAAATATCGATGAACAACACAACGGTTTGGGTAAATTTAAAGGAATGTTTGCTTTTCCTTTTTCGAAAAGTGTAGAAGCCCGTCATATTGTACAGCGTTGGTTCGTTGAGGAAACCCGTCTCGGAATTCCTGTCGATTATACAAATGAAGGTATAAGAGGACTTTGTCACTATCAGGCTACTCTGTTTCCTGCACAAAGCGGACAGGGTGCAACATGGAATAAAGACCTTGTAAGTAAGATTGCCAATATTACAGCTATTGAGGCTAAAGCCTTAGGCTATACAAATATCTATTCTCCTATATTAGATATTGCTCAGGATCCTCGTTGGGGTAGGGTAGTAGAGTGTTACGGAGAAGATCCTTTCTTGGTCGGACAGTTAGGGAAACGAATGATACAAGGAATACAAAGTCATGGTCTTGTGGCGACGCCTAAACACTTTGCTGTATATAGTATTCCGGTGGGAGGACGTGATGAGGAGACTCGTACAGACCCTCACGTTGCACCTCGCGAAATGAGAACACTTTTTCTTGAGCCTTTCCGTGTCGCTTTTCAGGAAGCAGGAGCATTAGGCGTTATGAGTTCATATAATGACTATGATGGTATTCCTATCACGGGTAATTATCATTTCCTGACCGAAATTCTTCGTCATGAATGGGGATTTAAAGGATATGTGGTTTCGGATAGTGAGGCTGTTGAATATCTTCAAACAAAACATAAAGTATCGAAAGATGCAGTAGATGCAGCCGCCGATGTAGTAAATGCAGGTCTGAATATCAGAACGAATTTTACACCTCCTCAAGATTTTGTCCTTCCATTGCGCGAAGCAGTAAGGTTGGGTAAAGTTTCGGTTCATACGATAGATTCAAGAGTAAGAGATGTATTGAAAGTGAAATTTATGTTAGGCTTGTTTGATAATCCTTATGTAGGAGATATCAAAGAGGTTGACAAAATTGTAGCAAATGCCGAACACAAAAAAGTGTCTTTAGATGCAGCTCGTCAATCTATCGTACTATTAAAGAATGACGAAAGTATTCTGCCTTTGAGTAAAAACTTAAAGAAAATTGCATTGATAGGACCAAATGCAAATGAAAGCAAAGATTTTGTTTGCCGTTACGGACCTGCCAATCCTAAGATCATTACAGTGAAAGAGGGTTTGGAAGCTCTTTTGCCTAATACAGAGATTATCTACGAAAAAGGATGTGATATCATTGATAAGAACTTCCCTGAAAGTGAGATTATAAAAGAACCGCTTACTTCTGAAGAGCAAGATATGATCGATAAAGCTGTGAAAGCAGCACAGGAATCGGAAGTGGCTATTATGGTACTAGGAGGTTCTGAAAAAACGGTGAGAGAGTATTACTCACGTTCCAACCTGGATATGATGGGACGCCAGTTAGACTTGCTTCAGGCTGTTTATAATACAGGTAAACCAGTTATCCTGGTTCTTGTTGACGGACGTGCTGTATCTATGAACTGGGCTAATAAATACATCAAAGGAATAGTTCAGGCTTCTTTCCCCGGCGAATTTTTAGGAACTTCTATCGCAGAAGTCCTTTTCGGAGATTACAACCCGGGCGGAAAATTGACTGTAACTTATCCTAAATCAGTAGGACAAATACCATTTGCTTTCCCATTCAAACCGGGATCGGATACAAATGGACCTGTGCGTGTATCGGGAGCTTTATATCCGTTTGGTTATGGTCTTAGTTATACTACATTTGATTATTCAGATTTGAGAGTTTCACAGACTACGGGTGGTGTGATGACTGACGTAAATGTATCTTTCAAAGTAACTAATACCGGTAAAAGAGAAGGAGACGAAGTTGTGCAGTTGTACCTTAATGATGAGGTGAGCTCTGTGACTACTTATACACAGGTTCTTCGCGGATTTGACCGTGTCAGCTTGAAACCGGGAGAGACTAAAGAGGTGAAATTCACTTTGACTTCTCAGGATTTAGGATTATGGAACAGGCACAATGAGTTTGTAGTAGAATCCGGATTCTTTGAAGTTCGTGTAGGTGCTTCTTCGCAAGACATAAAACTGAAAGAACGTTTTGAGATAGTGAATAAATAAGATTAACCTATTTATTATATATTTTTCAGAGGCTACCTTCTTAGGGAAGGTGGCCTCTGATTTATTTATGTGATATTGAAGTTATCTTAATAGGAGGTGTTATTCGTTAATTTGATGATAATTTCGCCACCGTTAATTATTTCATTATGTTTTATCCAAGGAGTATCAAATCTTTTGCCATTGACAGTGATTGATCCTATTTGATTATCCGTAAAATTAGTTTTAATTGTTCTTATCGTTAATTTTTTTCCGTTACTGAGTGTTATTTCTGTTTCATCAAAAGCCGGAGGAAGTAAATAATAAAAGTCTTGTCCTGCATTTGGGAATAGACCAATGGATGTAAATACATACCATGACCCCATTGCTCCACTATCTTCATTTCCCGGGTATCCTTCTGTCAAAGAAAATTCGGTATCCCGTATTATTGAGACATATTTGGCTGCTAGATCCGGACGTTCACAATGGGAAAAAATGAAAGGAGAAAGGAATCCGGGTTCGTTGCTGATTTCAATGAGGTCATTATCGAATCCGTAAGATAATCTTTTTACCATTTCTTCTTTGCCTCCGCATAATTCGATCAGTTTATCGATTTGATGTGGAACGAATAAAGAGTATGTCCATGAATTGCCTTCATAAAAATATTCGACCCATGAAGCATAGATTTTGGCAGGATCGATATTGATCCATTCTCCGTCCTCTTTTCTTGGTCCGATAAATCCTTTAAATCCTCCGCTTTCCAGATTTGGGTTAAATAATTTTTGCCAGCTTTCAGAACGGTCTTTTAGTAAATCTGCATTTGTCCTATCATTCATTATTTGGGCAACAGAGGCTGTGCAAAAGTCATTATAAGCATATTCCAGACCATAACTACAACTCATTTCACCTCCAACTTCTGCATTCCATCCTAGCTTCTGATACTCTTTGCTACGCGCGTTAAATGCATTCCATTTCATTATTTCGTAAGCTTTGTTATAGTCGAAGCCTTTTACTTCTTTTATGATCGCATCGGCAATCACGTTATCCACATCATCGCCACCTTGCAACATCGTAAATTCCAGAGAGCTTGTATAAGATGGTGTACACATTCCATCACGGGCAAATCTGTCGATAAACGAATTGATAGTTTTGGCCACATAATTTTCATCGAGAAGTATCATCAGGGGATATTTGGTGCGCCATGTATCCCATACGCAATAATGATCGTCGAGATGAGGGGTATCTCCTGCCTGATGAGGATTGTCACCTGTCCTGTCTCTTGCCATTAGATGGCTGTGATACAACCCTGTGTAGAAGATACGTTGTTCATCATCTGTTCCACCCTTTATCTTTATCTTGGATAATGTAGTTTCCCAAATGTCTTTTGCCGTATTTTTTATTTCATCAAAAGTCTTATTTCCAATTTCTGAAACTAAAAACTTTTCTGCATTCTCAATACTTCTTAATGATATTCCGACGTTTAAATGAATAACAGATGTATTCTCCGGAAGCCGGATCTGTGCATATAAAGCCTCCTCTCCTTTATTCGAAATATCTACCTTTTGAGGTTTTACATCCGGTTGTATGACAAAATAGACTTTGTAAGGATCCCAACTGCCAAAGCCTCCTTTATACTCTCCCCATCCGGTTATTTTATTTGATTTATCATCATAAAATATTTCTCCTCCCAAAAACTTTCCTTTGATTTCAGTCGCTATATGTTGCGGAATATTATGCATAATATCCAACAAAATATTTTTATCGCCGGCTTCGGGATAAGTAATCCTGTATACAGCGCAACTATGTGTGGGTGTAATTTCCGTCAGAATATTATATCGATCGAGATAAACAGCATAATAATAAGGCTTTGCTACTTCTTCGGATTTAGGAGAGTCGTGTCCTGTTTCAGTCGCATCGAATCCGATCTGAGGCGATATAAATATTTGCCCGTAACGTCCCCATCCTGTCCCCGATACATGCAATTGACCGAATCCTCGTATCGGTTGATCGGGTGCATATCCTCCATGATGTCCATTCGGTGTTTGCGGAGAAGGATTTATCGACCCATGAGGAAGTTGGGGACCGGCTACACAGTAACTATCGTTATGTGTCCCCATCAACATATCCACTTTATCCGTTAAATTTTGGCTTAATAGATTGAACGGAATCAACATTAAGCATATATAAATTAATTGCTTTTTTGTCATGGTTTAGTAGGTCGCGTTTTTGGTTATAGTTTAGTTGTTAAGTCTTCACAGTCCGCTAAAGCTTACATCCTCAAATAGTAATGATGGTATTTGTCGGGATGCACTAAGAGATAGAGGATCGTTCCCTACTTCGACAAGATTTGCCCATAGGTCGAGCATATTTCCGGTTACATTCATTTCACCGATAGGTGTAGTTAGTATACCATTCTCAATAAGAAAGCCTTCAATTCCGAAAGAAAAGTCACCTGTAGTCTCATTCGTATTTCCTCCATTAAATCCTGTAACAAGAATCCCTTTGTTTACAAATTTCATTAATTCCATGCAATTCTTACTACCTAATTCGACTGTGAGTACCGAAGGCGCGGATATTGTGGGAGTCATCCCTAGTTTTAGAGAATTGTATGTGTCAATGAAATACGTATTTAGTACGCCATTTTCTATGATAGCTTGTTTTTGGGTTGCCACACCTTCACCATCATACCATCGGGCTCCGAAAGTTCTTTTTGCGTGTGGGGTGTCAGTAACCGTCAATAAAGAAGAGGTGATTTGTGTATTTAATTTATTCAAAAGAAATGTGTTTTTTTGTTGGATAGCATTTCCGTACATCGCGGAAATAAGAGGCGAAAGAATTCTCGATGAAATGGTGTTATCTAGTAACATCATATAGTTACCGGATTTAACTTTTTGTTGTCCGAGTTTTTGCAAAGCTCTGTCCAAAGCCCTTTTTGCTATCCCTGATTTTTTTAGATCGTTCCAATAAGGTTTACTGTCGTACCAGTACGCTTCGGGTCTTGCATCGCCTTCTGTTTTTAGAGAAACTTCGGAACTTATCGTGAAAGCACTATCCTCTTCTTCTCCTTCGAATCCGTTACTGTCTACTGTATATTCTGCTCCACAACCGTCGTCATATGCTGCGATAACTGATACTATCCTGTCATCACTTCCTGCAATCTCTTCTATATTCTCTTTAAGTATCTGGATCTTTTTATCGGCAGAATGTTCGAAGAAAGATTTATCAAAAAGTTCCAGGTCTTTTACCTCTTCCGATTTATAATATCTGTTGGGTGAAGGTAGCTGCCTGTTCTTATCTTCTGCCAGAAAGCGGGTTGAGACGATTCCTTCTTTTATGAATTTTTCTAACTCTGCTTTATTATCTAGTCTGTTTGTTGATAAAGAGCCGTATCTGCCATCTACGAACAGTTCTATATATAATTTGTTCTCAGAGTTCTGTTGCAGCCTGTCTAACTGGTTGTTTCGATATTCAAAAGAATTATTTACAGAAACAGTCAAAGCTGTACGGGCAGACGAACATCCGTTTTTCAGGGCAAATTCCATTGCCCATTGTGTAATATCTTTATGTTCGGAAGTAATCATATTTCATTTATTTATGAAGTCCTCTAGACCTTTATAGTAACAGTTTAATTCATTGCGATTTCGTCATGCTGAACCTTAGGTGAAGCATCTGTTTCGATTAAAAAGATCCTTCGTTATTCTCAGGATGACAAGAAAAATAAAGAACCTTTTTTTGTTAATCTCAATTACAGATTGAAATTGTTCAAAATTACATAGATTATACGTATATGCAAAAATAGCCTGTCCTAATTTTTGGCAGGCTATTCTCCAATCTTATATTTTACTTTTTATCAGCCAAATATATGTATGGCATCTAATGTCAGTTTTACTATAAATAATAGGGATATAAAAAAGATGACAGCACTTACATCTTTAAATTTGCCCGAAAAAACTTTTATAAGTGTAAAGCTAAGGATACCGAATATGATTCCTTGTGCAATACTGTAAGTAAACGGCATAAATGTGATGGTTATAAATGCAGGTAGACTTTCTGTTATATCACTAAAGTTTATTTTAACTACGGATGAGATCATGAACAGACCTACAATAATCAGAGCCGGAGCCGTAGCTGATGCAGGAACCATCAGGAAAAGAGGAGCAAGAAACAGTGCTCCGAAGAACATCAGTGCAGTTCCTACTGCTGTGAGTCCTGTGCGGCCCCCTGCTGCTACCCCTGCTGTACTTTCTACATAAGACGTAACTGTACTTGTACCTAATACTGCACCGACAGTTGTCCCCAATGCATCGGCGAAAAGGGCTTTTTTAGCTTGTGGAAAATTACCGTCTTTGTCGAGAAATCCGGCTTTCGATACCACCCCAATAAGTGTCCCGATAGTATCAAATAAATTGATAAGTAAGAATGTGAATACCACGATCAGCATATCGAATGTAAATACCTGATCCCATTCGAATTTTGCGAATATAGGCTCGATTGAAGGCGGCAGACTGACTATCCCGTTTCTACTGATTTCGTCCATCGGATGGAATATTCCGAAGATAGCAGCAAAAATAGTTGAGATGAGAATACCTATAAGTATAGCCGCTTTTACGTTCTTTGCTAACAGCACTCCTGCTGCAAAAAGACCAATGAAAGCAATCCAGACGTTCGGGTTAGATAAGTCACCGATTTCCATAAAAGTATGCTCATTGGCAACAATTATCCCCGCGCTTTTCATCCCGATTAATGCAATAAATAGACCGATCCCTGCGGGAATGGCTTCTTTGAGTACCATGGGAATACTCTTCATGATGAGCTCGCGTACATTGAAAAATGTAAGGAATATGAATATAATTCCTTCCAAGAAAACAGCAGTCAGTGCAAACTGCCATGAATATCCCATTTTCAGTACAACGTTGACTGCAAAGAAAGTATTCAAGCCCATTCCCGACGCCTGAGCGACCGGTAGGTTTGCAAAAAAAGCCATGAAAAGAGTTCCCAGAATAGCGGCTAAAGTAGTTGCGGTAAACAAAGCTCCTTTATCCATTCCAGTCTCTCCCAGAATACTCGGATTGACAATGAGTATATAAGACATGGTAAGAAAGGTGACTACCCCCGCAATCAGTTCTTTCCGTACATTCGTATTATTTTCTTTTAATTTAAATAGTTTTTCTACCATCATTCTCTAATTTATGATATTGCTTAAAACGTCCATTTAGCCGCAATTGTTGGGCATACATATAACTTATTATTGTAATTCGAATAGAAGTTGTTACTGATTTCTATTTCAGTACCTAAAGCAATATGTTGGTCAATGTTATACCAGAATTGAGGTTCGGTCAGCAGAATGACTTTTTTACCACCTTTTCCTGTTGCGCGGTCTTTATTTTCTGTCCATACATCGATAAAACCGGTTAATGTTATTTTGTTGTCCAATAAATTAGTTCCCCATGTAGCAGTCCACTGAACATCATTACTTACTTTGTCAAAAGCATTGTATTTATAAACCAGATAAGTGCCTACATTCACATTGCCGAAGTTACGATTGTAAGATGCTCCTGCAAGATAAGAATTAGGAATTGAGAAGCCCGAATAGTTTTCTCCTCTGACAATACCTCCGTTAAACTCGAGGTGAGCCATCACCGGCAGTTTCCCTAATTTAATATCACGTGCAAGCTCCAGATAGGCTAGTCCTATGTTTCCACGGCTTTGGTTGAAATCTATATCTACAAAACCGAATGTTGATCCCCATTTGTCAGGTTTGAACATCTGGAATGTAGCGGTGAAATAATTTCTGGGAGCAACGTCACTATGCAATCCGTGGCGTGGGTCGAAGTGAAGTTGAATTTCCTGCGAAAATACCAATAGGCTTTGGGTAAAAATGAAAAGCAGCAATAGTAGTTTCTTGTTCATAAGATTTTTTTAGGTTATTGTGATTATAGAAAATTATTCTTTTGGATGCTTTTTTTGTACCTGATTCAGTATATCGTTCATCATATCTATCTGATCTTTTTGTATCTCGATAAGCTTTTGTTGTTGATAAATCATCAAGTGGTCTATTTTTTCATGTAATGCTCTGATCTCTATTTCCGATTTCAGATTGATCATATAATCTTTCTTGGCTCTGTCCCTGTCTTTCTCCTCCTGCCTGTTTTGGCTCATCATAATAATAGGAGCCTGCAAAGCAGCAAGGCACGATAATATTAAATTTAATAGAATGAAAGGGTAGGGATCGAACCCTTTATTGGCTAGCCAGAAGGCATTTAAAGCAATCCATGCCAAAAGAAAGAAGAGGAAAGAAAGAATGAAAGTCCAGCTACCTCCGAATGATGCTACCTTATCGGCAATCCGTTGTCCGACTGTCAGGTCTGTAGAATCTTTTTTATCTTCCAATTCATCGGTCAAACTGGTATTTCCTTGTATAGATGCAACCACCCTAGATTCAAGCTCACTTAGCTCTTTAATTTCTTTCCCTAAGAAACCGGTTACATATTTCTCCCGATAAAGATTGAGTTCTTTTATGGATAGAAATTTGTTGTTATCAAAGTCGGGGTGTTCTTCTTTTATCAGCTCCATAATCGAAGGTCTGATTATTTCGCCGGATACCCTTTCCGATATAGGATAGCTTTTTTGAGAAATATCACTGACAAATGTTTTCATCTTGGCAAAACAAATAATTCATCCATAATCACAATAGTTTATTATTCACCTCCAACGGTCAGATTACCGACTAATACAGAAGGCAACCCCTGTCCGACCGGCATGCTTTGTCCGTCTTTCCCGCAAGTCCAGGCACTTTCGTCTATTCTGAGGTTGTTCCCCACCATCGTAATATCGGCAAGAGCCTTAGGTCCGTTTCCTATGATGTTTATATCCTTAATCGGCTGAGTGAGTTTTCCATTCTCGATCAGATAGCCTGTTTTTACAAAGAAAGTGAAGTCTCCTGCTCCGATCTGTACTTGTCCGTTGCTGAAATTGTCGACATATACTCCCTGCTTTACAGAGGCAATCATTTCTTCTTCGGGCGTGTTGGCAGATTCCATATAAGTAACCCTCATGCGAGGTAGGGGCATATAGCGGAACGATTGGCGGCGTCCGTTTCCGGTAGGGTTCACGCCATAATATTTAGCACTGATACGGTCGTGCAGATAGCTTTCGAGTATTCCGTTCCGGACAATATATGTTTTTTGGCTTTCTATTCCTTCATCATCGAAGTTAATAGCACCACGTGTATTATCAATCGTGCCATCGTCTATGACATTGATATTCTCGTTGCAAATTTTCTTTCCTAACAAGTCCGAAAAGATAGATATGTTTTTGCGGTTAAAGTCAGCTTCGAATGAATGTCCTATGGCTTCGTGCAATAAGATACCAGAACTTCCTGCTCCCATCACAACAGGCATCTCTCCACCTTTCGGTTTTATGGCGTCGAACATAAGAGAGGTTTGAGAAATACATTCCGTAGCTAAAACGTCGATCAAATCGTCGGAAAAGAACTCGAATCCTTTCCTGTATGCACGTGAAGCATAACCGTTTTCTATCTTTCCATTTTGCTCCATGGTGCAACTTACCGACAGGATTGCCATCGGGCGATAATCCCACGTAAGAGTACCTTCGGAATTGAAAAATAAAATATAAGAAGTAGTTGTATATAACCCAATTGTAGCTTTTATAACTCTCTTGTCCAGATCAAAGACTCTTTTGTTCAGTTTTTCCAAATAATTCTTTTTCTGGCTGACAGAAATATCTTCCCATGGCTTTTCTATTTTATAGTGATTGCGGAATTTTTTTTCATGTATGTCGATAGGGTTGATAGCCTTGGGTAGAGTTGCAATCTCTGCTGCGGTTTTTGCGGCTCGAAGCATATCAGTTATATGGGTATTCTCTACATACGCATATCCTGTCTGGTCTCCGGTAACGACTCTCACCCCGACCCCGAAATCAATATTAGACGATGCCCTGTTTACTTCGCCATCACGAAGCGAAAGTGCATTGTTTATGGTGTGTTCGAAAAAGAGGTCGGCATAATCGCCCCCTTTACTTAAGGCTTCGGAAATAACTTTTTTCAGATCAGATGTATTGACACTGAAATGTGTTAGTACATCTTCTATTGTTGCAGAATTGAAGGATATCATACATGTATAATTTCAAGGTGCAAATTTAGCTCATTTTTTCTATACCTTTACATTTTGTATTCATAATATCGAATATACCTTTTAAAAACGCATCTGATATGTTCAATTTCCGGATAAAAGTTTTTTATTTTGTGGCTTTTCATGCTAGTTTCACAAAGGCTGCCGATGAATTGTTAATCTCTCAGCCGGCGGTGACCAAAAACATTAAAGAGTTGGAAACCGAATTGGGTGTACAGCTTTTTATCCGTACAGGAAACAGCATAAAACTGAGCGAAGCCGGTGAAATTGTTATGCGATATGCAACTGATATTTTCGATCTGGAAAAAGATTTACAGTTTAAGCTGGGTAAACTCAAAAATAAGTATGCCGGACAACTTAACCTTGGTGCCAGTACGACTATCGGTCAGTATATATTGCCTGTTATATTAGCTAAATTTAAACAGAAGCATCCAGATATAGAACTATCTCTGATAAATGATAATACGCGGAAAATAGAGTCTGCTCTGGCAGGTGATGAGATAGAATTGGGAGTCGTAGAAGGTTGTTCTAAAAATCGCCAGTTAAAGTATGAACCTTTCATGAAAGATGAGATTGTTGCTATCGTTCACACTGATCAACCTCTTTCGTCGAAAGATGAAATCACTGTCGAAGAGCTTAAATCCATTCCTTTAGTTTTGCGTGAAATTGGTTCTGGCACATTAGATGTTATTCAAAGCAGCTTAAGAAAATACGACATCAAAATGAATGAATTGAATGTTGTAATACATCTGGGTAGTACCGAAAGTATAAAATCTTTTCTGAAAAACTCGAATAGCATAGGACTGGTATCGGTCAGCGCGGTTTCGAAAGAGTTATTAAATGGAGAATTTAAAATAATAGACATAAAAGATTTTGAAATACTTAGGACGTTTTATTTTGTTTATCCTCATGGCAAATTGTCGGGTTTATCCGAAATGTTTATGCGTTTTACACTAAACACCTATAACCAGAAGTTATAAGTTATAACTATTTTGTATAAACTACTGATCACTTTTTGTGCGTACTTTGTTATATTAAAAATTTATAGATTATGGAAATCAAAAGTGCGCAGAAAGAATTGTTTAGGAAAATCATATTTATAGTTGTAGCCATATTATGTTTATTCCCTTTTGTAGAACCGCCGATTGCGCTATTAGCCGGATTTATACTTTCTTTTACTATAGGGCATCCTTTTTTGAATCTGAATAGAAAAGCCACTAAGATATTGTTACAAGCATCGGTTGTCGGATTGGGTTTCGGAATGAATATCTATGAGGCTGCCGAAGCCGGTAAAGAGGGACTGCTTTTTACGGCTTCTTCCATTATTCTCACATTAGGTGTAGGACTATTATTAGGTAAGTTATTTAATATTTCCCGAAATACGAGTGTATTGGTTTCGTCCGGAACGGCTATCTGTGGAGGTAGCGCTATTGCCGCGATGGCTCCTGTTGTAGATGCTGACGAGAATGAAACATCTGTGTCATTGGGGATTATATTTGTACTCAATTCAGTGGCATTATTTATATTTCCTGTTATAGGACATCTGTTGAATATGTCGCAGGAACAGTTTGGTCTTTGGTCGGCAATTGCTATACACGATACTAGTTCGGTAGTGGGAGCAGCTCAGAAATATGGGGATGTAGCATTGCATCTGGCAACTACAGTCAAGCTGGAACGTGCTTTGTGGATAATTCCTCTTTCGCTAGTCACTGCAATTATATATAAGAAAAACGGTAGTAAAATATCGATACCTTACTTTATATTTTTCTATATATTGGCAATGGTAGTCAATACGTTCGTTCCCTATATCAGTAGCATAAGTCCGGCTATCGTTTATATTTCGAAAAGAGGGCTGACACTGACTCTATTCCTGATAGGTGCAGGACTTACTCGAGAAGCATTGAAAAATATAGGTATAAAGCCCTTCCTTCAGGGTGTGATATTGTGGATATGTATCTCTGTTGCTTCTTTAGTGGTGATACTTAATTATATGTAAACTACAAAAAGGTATAAGAATAGCCTATTCCTATTACGTGACGGGTAAATGTTTTTGTTGAATAATCCTCGATCATGTAATAGAAGTCGAGTTGCTGTTTTGCCTTGAATTTGTAATGTATACCGCCTGTATAACGATTTTTTTGATGCCCTATCCCATGATCGAACTTGTGATATAATTCGGTAGAGACAAATGGCTTTATCTGATTTTTTGGTAATGAGTAGTCAACTTTCAGACGATTTCGCATTCCGAAATTAGGATCAGAAAATGAATAGAAAGTGTCCATATAAGAGGATCGCCATCCTATTTTTATCCTTCCTACCGAATGCTGGATGTTACTTTGGATCATCATACGATGTTCCCATTTTATTCTGTGGTTTTTTACATTGTTGGCAAATAATTCGTAACCAAACCCTAATCTAAAAAATTTAGTCCAATTGTAATTGGTAAAACTTCCGAGGCTATATAAATCTATTTGACTGATATCATCTTTGGCTCGTAATTCAGCTGTGAATACTGATTGCCATTTGTTGTTCCATGCTATATCCAGATCAGCGTTAATCCACATTCCTAAATCGTTTTTCTGAGGATATACCAGAAAACTATAAGGCTGAATAAATAAAAAAATAAGGGCTAACTTATAGAAAAAACTACACTTCACTTTCTCATGGATTAAATAATCAGACGAAAAGATTCTATCAAAAAAGAAGGTTTACTGTCGTAAAGATAGTAAACCTTCTTTTAATTATATAAATGCACTTTAATTTATCCTTGTTATCTGTTTCACACCTTTCACTGTCTTGAGTTTCTTCAACAAACTATTTAGTGTATCCGTATTTTGCAGGGTGACCGATAGATTTCCTTGGAAAATACCGTCATTAGCATCGATACTTATCGAACGGAGATTAGTGCCTTGCTCCTTTGAAATAATTGAAGTAAGGTTTGTTACTATCCCTATGTCGTCACTACCCACGACTCGTAATGTGATGGTGTAGCTGGAACCTGATTTGCCGGACCAACGTGCCGGTATAACCCTGTACGCAAAGCGCGAAAACATATCGTGTGCATTCGAACAGTTTGTCCGGTGAATTTTTATTCCCTGCGAAGATACAAAACCGAATATTTCATCTCCATAAATCGGGTTGCAACACCTTGCTAACTTATAATCTACTCCGGTAAGATTTTGATCCAATATAAGTTCGTCAGTTGCATTCTCAAAATTCTGATACGTATTTGAGGGATTTATAACGTACTCTTCGGCACTTATTATTTCGTGCTTTTCGTGTACCTCTGTCTCTTTTTTCTCTTGTTCGAGATACTGGTCTATAACAGAATTTATATCAAGATTGCCATCGGCAATGCTTACATAGAAATCTGTAACCGTTTTATATCCCATTTTCTTGATAAGGCGCATCAATACACCCTCATCTTCTTCTATCTTACGGTTTTTAAATTTGCGTTTAAGTGACTCTTTAGCCAGATCTACCTGCCTGTTTGCATCTTCTTTCAGCTTTTGCCGTATTTTGTTTTTGGCTTTTGAAGTGATGACATAATTGAGCCAATCCTGCTTGGGAGTTTGGTTCGGAGAGGTCATTATTTCTATCTGGTCTCCGCTGCTTAGCTTGTGGCGGATCGAAACATTCTTGCCGTTTACTTTTCCCGAAACGCAGGTAAGACCGAGTTTTGAATGTATAGAAAAGGCAAAGTCTAATACACTGGCTCCTTTGGGTAATTTATACAAATCTCCCTTTGGGGTAAATATATAGATTTCATCCTCATAAATATCGAGTTTAAAATCTTCCAGCTTTTCGTTAGTGGCTGTATTTTTATTTTCGAGTGCTTCTCTAAGATTATTGAGCCAGTCGTCTATATTCGACTCATTCTTTACTCCTTTATACTTCCAGTGTGCAGCAAGCCCTCTTTCAGCGATTTCGTCCATGCGGCGTGTCCTGATCTGCACCTCTACCCAACGTGACTGAGGTCCCATGACTGTAGTGTGCAAGGACTCATATCCATTACTTTTGGGTATGGAGAGCCAATCTTTCAGACGTTTAGGGTTAGGCTGATACAGATCGGTAACTATAGAATATACTTGCCAGCACTCTGCTTTCTCTTTTGGGAAGGGAGAATCTAATACGATACGTATCGCAAAAAGGTCATAGATATATTCAAAATCAATCTTTTGTTTTTTCAGTTTATTATTTATAGAAAAGATAGATTTTGTCCGTCCTTTTATATCATATTTTAAACCTGTCTCTTTTAGCTTTTCTTCGATGGGTGCGATAAATTCTTTGATATATTTATCCCGAGAGGTCTTGCTTTCACTTATTTTTCTGGATATAAAATCGAAAGTTTCGCGATCTGTATATTTCAGATATAAATCTTCCATCTCAGATTTTATCTTATATAATCCGAGCTTATGAGCCAGAGGGATGTATATATATGAAGCTTCAACACAGAGCTTTAGTTTTTCGGAATCGGAAAAACGGTGATTGGCTATTCTCATCAGATGCAGCCTGTTAGCAATCATAATAAGAATAACGCGCATGTCTTCGGCAAAAGACAAGAGTAGTTTGATGAAGTTTTCGGATTGAAGAGAGGTTTCGTTGGAGCTTAAATCATTCACTTTTAGAAGCCCTCTTACAATATCAGCCACCTCTTTATCGAAATTTTTTTCGATCTCCTCTATGGATACTAATTTACAAATTGCAGGTCTGTACAATATATTAGCAATGAGAGATGCTTTTTTCAGACCGATCTCTTCCGTTACGATTAATACCGTATTGAATACAATGTCCAGATAATAATATTTATCATTATCTTTTTTATAGATTCCTTCTGTTATTCCATCTTTTACAATCTTTCTAAGAAACTGTTCTTCTGAAGAAGACAGTTGCAAATCTTCAGATTTGCGGGATAATCTATGAAGGAGCTCTTTAAGTTCTTCTTCTCTATCTGTGCGCTCGTTCATAATTTTCAGTATTTTGCCTAATTAATACCTAAGAAAAATCTCGACTGTAAATATAATATATAAACTTGGGAGTCCTTACTTTAGTTCCTCATTTTTTATATATCAATTAATTTGCGCTATGTGTTAAATTTACATATCAATTTATTCTAAGTATTTTGTATTGATATGAATATGCTTTTTCTCAATTATAAAGACTATTTGATGTATATGTATAATAATGTTAAATGTTTTTATTATATAAAACTTTATTAATTGTATCTTTGTTTAAGTAATGTAAGTTGTTTTTATTCCGGTATGAGGACTGGATTTAAAGTATAAATGTGAGGTGAATGTTAGTAATGTTATTTGCTAAATTGGAACTAAAGAAGTTACTGTTATTGGCCTGTTTTTAAGGGGTGAAAAACTTCGAATCTACTTTTTATTATTTATTATAGAACCTTTTTATTGTGCAGATCAGATTAATTTCTGACGCTGTGAGACCTTTCTTATTACATTTTTAACCACTATGAAAAAATCATATATAAATTTAATAATATTAAGTTTAGTATTATTAATGGGTGCTTGTCAATCCGACAGCCCGGGGATGGAACCCATTGTTGAATCTCCTCATTTACCTATCGAAGAACCAAGTCTACCTCCTTTTGACTTTAGTTCGCTGAAAGAAGGGGATGAAATACCTATATATTATACGGAAGATAAAGGGGTATCTTTTATTGCAGAATACAAGGCTGTAAGAATCGGCGAATACTTGTGGATGAACAGTAATTTCACATATCCTTTAGAGTCCGGGTATGACATAAGCCAGTCACAAATAAACTTTGGATTGGAGGCTTGCCGTATAAACCTGGATCAGTATTCTTTGACTCCTGCTGAAATTACGGAGCATATAGGTCAATATTATTCTCAAAATTCAATACAAAGAATGAATAGTGTAGGAACTATGTATGAGAGTGAGGTTATGCTGAATCGCGGAAAATGGGGAGTCCCTTCCAGAAAAGATTTTCAGCAATTATTTGCGATGTGTGGGGATGGGCAGGAGCATAGCGTTCGTTTTGCATTATGTTATAAAGTAGGAGAGATACCTCTGATGAAAAAAACTCAGAATGCATTCTGGATAACTGATAATAATACAAACCGATATGGTTTTGGTTTGATATATGCCGGACAGCGCGCCCATAATGATGGGTTCGTATGGGGAACATGCCATAATTATCCGAATGACTGTGTAGAATATAATAGTAAAAAAGGGGATTTTGTAATATGTTATACTACCGCGGTTTTTCCGGCGGATGGTGGAAACTCAACTGTAATTTTGCATGACTATCCCGATACAAATAGAGGTAAGGAATGGGCACTGAAGAATATGCGTTGGTGTAGAAAACTGACCGATGATGAATTGGGATATAAATTGTATGTGAACAAAGAAAGAACGGATATAATAAAATTGGGTTTGGATAAATCTCCGCCTAGCGGATATGAGGAACTTATGAATGGTTACTTAAGGGGGTTTTATGTTCAACATATTCTGGAGAATCCTGATCCGGCTTTAACTGTACCTCAATTAAGGGAAATGGAAATGAAAGTGCCTGATGTATTACATGGTAGCGTATCTCCAACGTGATAATTAGTGTTAAGTATTTGAAAGAAAGGGCGAACTACTGTTCGCCCTTTTAGTATATTTTTTATATTATGGTTTTACTTCCATAGTGGAGTTGGATATTCTCCGTTGTCTGCCAGAGCTTGGAGTTTGGCAACCACAGAATCCCTGTCTTCGGCGTATGTAACGCCAAACCATTTAGAACTAGTATCAAGAACTTTTACATCTGCCGTTTTATTCATAATCAGGTGGTCTACCATTAGTGGTATGAAATATTCAGCTTTTAAGTTGCTTTGATTTAGTTCCAGAAACTTGATAAAGTATTCTGCAGAATATTCGAAATAGTCGGGTGTAAATCCCCACATATTCATAGATACAGGAGCGTTTTCGGGCAATTCGTACCAGTAGTTTTCCGCATCTTTATATTGTATCTTTCCGTCTTTTCGTTCGATATGAGTACGTTCTACGACACTTTTCAGGAAATTGTTGTCATCGGTCTCACATACTCCACGGGCTACAGATCCGCTTTCTGATAAAGTATTCTGCAAACGATATCCTACCATGCAATAATGGTTTTTGCTTCCTTCCAGTTTATTGAGGAACTCGGCTAATTTCTGAAATGCGTCACGTCCGTAAAAATCGTCGGCATTAATTACAGCAAAAGGTTCTTTAATAACATCTTTACCTCTCAGTACAGCATGGTTTGTCCCCCATGGTTTTACTCGTTCGGGATGTACAGTAAATCCTTCGGGTAAATCAGTCAACTCCTGAAATACAATTTCTACAGGGATATGTTTATCGTATTTAGATGCAACTTTATCCACGAACTCTTTTTCGAAAGATTTACGGATGACGAATACCAGTTTGCCAAATCCGCTTTTTATAGCGTCATAGATGGAATAATCCATGATGGTTTCGCCATTTGGACCTAGTCCATCTAATTGTTTTAATCCTCCATAACGGCTACCCATTCCGGCAGCAAGTACAAAAAGTGTTGGTTTCATTGTTATGTAAATTTGTTTATATAAGGTTTTGATTTATTCAATAAAGCAAAGTTAAACTTTTATCTTTAATCAGCTGACAAAAAGATAATAGATTGAAAGATATTTATTCATATATCTTTTTTCATTATGCATACAGTAAAGGGGAGATGAGGATACTGCCTTATTTCAGATTCGGTGAAGCCATAATTTGCATACCAGCTTTTTAGAATGGTATTTTCATTTATGATCCCGATCGAAATTTTTTGCCCGCCCTCTTTTTTCACATACTCGCAAGCATAATCCATTAGTCGTTTGCCGTAATTTCGGTGTCTGGCAGTTGGTATAACGGCTAGCTTTTCGAGATAATAGACATATTCGGCAGATGACTTCTCGATAGCAACGAATCCGATTTGCTCATTTTCATCGTATAGACCAAACATTTCGACACCTCTGTCCAATTCTTCCTGAAGTCTTTCTTCGGTTATAAATGCAGAATTGGTAGAGCAATTCTCTTTCTTTAGATTAAACTGCCGAGCTACTGTAGCAAAGGACTCCTGTAAGATTTTTGTACTTGTAGCTATATCTTCTTTTGTACAGATTTTTCTAATCATAATTGCTATAGTTCACTGCCTTTGAGTTTATTAATTCAATCCTTTCATTGAAAGTTGAACGCGTTTGCGGGCTAAGTCGACTGATAATACTTTGACTTGCACGTACTGATGTAGAGAAACTATCTCGGTCGGGTCAGAAACGAATTTATCGGCAAGTTCAGAAATATGCACAAGACCATTTTCTTTTATCCCCACATCTACAAAGCAACCGAAATTAGTAATATTGGTCACTATACCCGGAAGTGTCATATTCGGTTTCAGATCTTCTATCGTCTTTATGGTAGGATCGAACTCAAATGCCTGAATTGTCTTTCTGGGATCGCGTCCGGGTTTATCCAGTTCATCTATGATGTCATTTAGTGTAGGTAGTCCGGTTTTATCTGTGATGTATCTGTTCAGATCCAGTTTCTTCTTTATTTCCTTATTCTCGATCAGTTCTTTTACTGAGCAATTAAGGTCTTTAGCCATAGTTTCCACAACATGATAATTCTCGGGATGTACAGATGAATTATCCAAAGGGTTGTCTGCATTAGGTATTCGTAAAAATCCTGCGCATTGTTCGAATGCTTTTTCGCCCATACGCGGAACTTTGAGCAACTGTTTACGGTTTTTGAATGCACCGTTTTCTGCTCTGTAGTCTACTATATTTTGGGCGAGGGTAGGACCTAGTCCCGATATATACGTAAGAAGGTGTTTACTGGCTGTATTTACATTTACACCAACCAGGTTCACGCAACTTTCAACAGTGAGGTCAAGAGATTTCTTTAATTTAGACTGGTCTACATCGTGCTGATATTGTCCTACTCCGATAGATTTTGGGTCAATTTTTACGAGTTCTGCCAGTGGATCCATAAGGCGGCGACCGATAGAGACCGCTCCTCTTACCGTAACATCATACTCAGGAAATTCTTCGCGTGCAGTTTTCGAAGCTGAATAAACGGATGCACCGTTTTCGCTGACGACAAACACCTGCACTTCCTTGTCGTATCTTATATTGGTTATAAACCGTTCTGTCTCGCGGCTGGCTGTTCCGTTTCCTATTGCAATGGCATCGACTTTGTAGGTAGAGACCAGTTTGGATACTTTACTTGCTGCTTTTCCGATTTCGTTTTGTGGCGGGTGCGGATATATGGTTTCATTATGCAGCAAGTTGCCTTGTGCATCGAGACAAACAAGTTTGCAACCTGTACGGTAACCGGGATCGATACCCAGTACTCTCTTTTGTCCTAAAGGTGCAGCCAATAGTAGTTGACGGAGATTCTCGGTAAATACATGTATTGCCTCTTCGTCTGCCTTTTCTTTTGCTAGGGATGCGAACTCTGTTTCGATAGACGGTTTAAGCAGTCTTTTATAAGAATCTTTGATGGCATTTTCTACATAGCCCGAAGCTTCTGTATTTCCTTTTACAAATTTGCCATAAAGCCGATAAAGGGCATCTCCCTCATCAGGGGAAATGGAGATGCGTAAAAAGCCTTCGGCTTCGCCTCTTCTCATAGCTAAAAGGCGGTGAGAATTCAGGCGGCTCAGGCGTTCTTCCATATCGAAGTAGTCCCGATATTTGTCACCTTCTTCCTCTTTTCCTTTTATGACTTTGGAGGTTATTACGGCCTCTCTTTCGAAAAGGTTTCGCATAGAATTACGAGCCGATTCATCTTCGCTTACCCACTCGGCAATAATGTCGCATGCTCCGTTGATAGCTTCTGTAATATCCTGCACATCACCTTTCACATACGCAAGGGCTTTTTCTTCTACATCAAACCTTTGCTGCGACATAATACTTTTAGCCAATCCTTCCAGTCCTTTCTTACGTGCAATCTCGGCACGTGTTTGTCTCTTAGGCTTATAGGGGAGGTAAATATCTTCCAACTCGGTCGCACTCCAACAATTTTCTATTCTTGATCGGAGTTCGGGTGTCAGTTTTTCTTGTTCTTCGATAGATTTTAAGATGGTCGCTTTACGTTTTTCCATCTCTGTATATTTATCGTATTGTTCTTTTATTGCTGCTATCTGTACCTCGTCCAATCCTCCTGTTGCTTCTTTGCGGTAACGGCTGATGAATGGAATTGTCGCACCTTCGTCCAGTAGTTTGACTGTTCTCTCAATTTGGCTTTCTCTGATATTAAGGGCGAGTGATATTAATTTATTTATAGTCATAATGATTTCTGCTTCTAATGTTATTTAGAATGGGTTTAAATAAATCGATTGTCCGTTTTCTTAATATTTGTTTAGTATTCATTGTTTTATGGGTTAATAAAACTTTTGGTACTAACAATTTCTAATGATTAATGTTGTATAATATACCTATTTTATGGTATTGTGTATACCTAAAGAGGAGACTTACTTTGTAATCATTAAATTTTTTAATCTAAAATAAAAAACATAGACATGGCAAATATAGGAATATACTACGGTTCGACAACAGGTAACACTCAAGATTTAGCGGAGCGTATTGCAAAATCGCTAAATGTTCCATCATCTAATGTGTTCGATATAAGCTCGGCAAATACCGATTTCAGCGCATACGATGTGATATTGTTTGGTTCTTCTACTATGGGGATGGGAGATTTGCAGGATGATTGGGAAAGCTACATCGATGACCTGAAAGGAGCAGACCTGGATGGTAAAAAAGTAGGTTTGTTTGGTTGTGGAGACTCTTCTTCTTATAGCGATACTTTCGGCGACGCATTAGGTAAAATCTATGAAGTGATAAAGAATAAAGGCATCCAGCTGATTGGGCGTACTTCTACGGAAGGGTATACTTACGATAGCTCAGAGGCTATTGTCGATGGTCAGTTTGTAGGTCTTCTGATCGATGAAGATAATGAACCTGATATGACAGACCAAAGGGTTGCTTTGTGGATTGAAGAAATTAAGAAAGTAATTGCTTAAGAAACAGGTATTTCGTTATGATGCAGGTTTTTAATCATCAT
Source organism: Dysgonomonas sp. (assembly GCA_032477055.1). GTDB lineage: Bacteria > Bacteroidota > Bacteroidia > Bacteroidales > Dysgonomonadaceae > Dysgonomonas_A. The sequence continues at coordinate 333,685 of JAWDXP010000001.1, forward strand.
ATCTATGAGTTTAAAAAAGGAGTCAGGGAGATGGTGCTTTGTACTCTGAATGCAAATCTTGAAGATAAAGTAAAGACCAAACTCGAGCGAAATGGAATCTGTTACATGATTCAGAAACAAAAGAATGGAAATATAAATGTCTTTTTCGGTAAAGAAGAATGTTTGACTGTGGTGAACAAATTATGTCTGAATAAAACATTAGACCAATTGACACCGGAAGAAGACTTTATGTTGGGAGTTCTTTTAGGCTATAGCGTGTGTGAACAATGCAGACGTTATTGTAAAAGAAAAAAAGAAATAAACGCCATATTAAATTAATAATAGTGAATCATTTCTATTGATAGTTTTTTAGTTGATCATTTTAAATCCCCAATGACGCGATGTCAGAGGGGATTATATTTTATTATTTAGAGGGTTTTATCTCTCACAAGAGCAAAATCCATCTCTGGTTACTTCTCCTACTATTGTATAATAAGTAGTTGTAGTTGCTACTTCTCCGATAGGCTGGGTTGTCCCGGGATCAGTAACCATAGCTTCTTTTAAGCAGAAGGTTGCTGTATTGCCATTATGACCTTGGTATTTTAGGGTGATAGATGTGCCTAAATAGGTTGATCTATCAAATGAGAGAGTAAAAGTGTCACCACAGCCTATTTTACCAACATTGACGGTTTTTCTCTCTTGTGCTTGAGCGTTTCCACAGAATAATGAGAGGCCTAAAAATAAAGTAAATAAAGCTAATAATTTTTTCATGATTGAGAGTTTTTAAATTATTAATTACAAATGAATTTTATTGAATAACTTCTGCATAGATTACATGACACTTGTATCCGTTGCGGCTAGAGAATGTTACTTCTCCGATAGTCGTGGCACTTTTGGCTTCGAGGATATTTAAATCGCCCATATAGCGATAAATTGCATAATTACCAGAAGTCCCTTCGTATCTCAGAGTTGGTGAACACCAGATATGAGAATCTCCGGAACTAAGGAACAACTCGAATGTTTCTCCTACTCTTATTTGTCCTATATTTACATTTTCCTTGCTACTGCATTGAGCATTTACGTCACTACAAAAAAGAGAAATGCTGAACATGACAGTGAATAAAACTAATAGCTTTTTCATAATTATAAAATTTAAAGTTGAGAGATTGTATTTAAATATTATCTATGACCATAGATAGTATAGCAGGTCTTTCCTATGGCTACTTCTCCAATAGGAACTGGTGTATCACTTAACATATCACCTTCTACTAATCGGAACTCAGCATAATTATTAGATGTTCCGACATATTGTAATGTAATATTTACGAATGTAATATTACTTCCGGGAGCTACGTACATTTTGAATGTATCGCCCTCTTTGATTTTTCCTACATGATAGGGTTGGATAGAACTACAACCTATGTCTGCATTGAGAGTTAGAAATGACAAGGAAAATAATAAGCAGAAAATGAATACTAGTTTTTTCATAACGAAACATGTTTGAGTTAAATAATAAATTGGCTGTGAAAAATTTGTGAGGATATAAATTTAAGGAAAAAATGGATGTGAATGGAGAGCTTCTGTGTTAAAAATGAAGATGTTATAAAACAGCTTTTATCGTCTCTTTATTTTACCGAATTTCTTAATTGATTGATATCTGCGCCAGATATTTAGTTTTCTTTCTTTGGGTACACCGTGCCTTGAGGCGTAGTTTTCTACTGCCGTAAACATACGTTCAGCTACTTTTCCATCTAGATATGGGTCATAATTGTCAATGATCCATTGACGTTTATCTTTGTACTCGTCACTTGTCTGTACCGTTTCATAGGCTTGCGACAGTTGATCGACGTCATCAATATCAAGCCAATATTTGTCTTTAGCTACATTCTTAAATGTAATGACAGGCTTATCTAATAAAAGAAATTCATATACCGCCGAAGAAGTATCACTTATCATAATATCGGAGGATAGGGTGTATTTAGATATATTCTGGTCATCTATCCACAAGATATTCTCAACCTCGTTTGCCAGTTGCTTGTATTCTTCCACCCATTCTTGCTTGGTCAGCGGATGAAATTTAAGTAGTATGATAATGTCTTTTTCTTGTGCCAGTTTCTTCAGGCTATCTTTAATAAATGGTAATGACGTCAGTGACGGGGAAAAAGTGGGCGCATATAATACAATCTTACTTTTTTGATATTTGTTCAACAAATCCGTCTTATAATCATCAAATGTGTGCAGATTGTTGTATATCCAGTCTTGGCGCGTCCATCCTGTTTCTACAACTTCGAAGTCTTTATATTTTTCTGCTAATTTTTGGAATGGTACTGTAAAAAACGGACCTTGCGTAAGATACATATCCAGATAGCGGCGAATCACCCAGTGATCTTTTTTTTCTGCGGCATAACCGTGGAATATCTCTGCTTTCACCCCCGGCAGATAATAAGGAACAATATTACCCGGAACAAAAATGGCTTCGGGAGAAAAGTCGTAAGTCTCCTGCATCGAATTAGTCCATCTGACAGATTCTTTTAAGGGAAAATCCGGGATATTCCGTGCATCGACAAACCATAATATTTCGTGCTTTCCGGTTTTGTCCGCTTCTTCCTGTAGAGGAGAAAGGATGGATACGGCGTATTTATGTTCACAGAAAAGTACGACTCTCATAATGGGGTTTATTGTAAATGCTGAGGAAGTTTCTGGACTGCAGTTTCGAAATCCTCTACAGTATCTAATTCCATAGAGAAAAACTCTGTTGTGTCCACAATGTGCATCTCTGCTCCTTGTTCGATGATATTTTCGAAAGCAGCTTCATAAAAGATGCCTGATTGTTCTTTATTGAGAATCATATCGTCTAGTTCCTCAAATAGCCATTTAACAAGAGGTGCCGAAAATTTTTCTATTCCGATAGATTCCCCGACAGCATCTTTTATAGAACAGGTCTTACTAATTTCTTTAATACTATTGTTCTCATCTACTATAACTTTGATTTCTTCTTCTCCCAGTTCGTGTCTGTTTAACGCCAGACAATTGGAGTAAGGAGAATTAAGCAAGGCTGTAACAATAGGCGATTCGAACAAAATATCGCTATCCAGTAACATCATATCATGCCCCCTTACTACATCTTTGGTTAGCCAAAGAGAATAAATATTGTTGGTAGATGCATATTTCTCATTATATATAAACTCCACCTGCAAATCCGGATATTTTTCTGAAATAAAGTTTTCTATCATTTCTTTCAGATATCCTGTAACTATGACAAACTCTTTAAATCCATTAGATATTAAAGAATCGATAGTGCGCTCTAATAAAGATTTGCTACCCACCTTTAATAAGCACTTGGGAGTGTTGTCTGTCAGAGGGCGCAAACGGGAGGCAATGCCTGCGGCAAGAATAACTGCTTTCATCCTGAGTTATTTGTTATTTAGAGCTACACTCTTGATTATCTCTACCACTCTTTGGTTAACTTGTGTTCTGCCCAAAGTAATACGCATGTGAGTACGTAAGCCTTCCTCGTTCATGAATTTGACAATGATATTATCTCTTAGTAATGCCTCTTGCAATCCTTCTTTTAGTTCTGTTGGATATTTGACCAATACAAAATTGGCATCAGAATTATATACCTTAAATCCTTCCAATGGATTAAGCTCTTTTTTGTACAACTCTTTGTCTTGCTGCATTTTTTCAGCATTCCCATTATAATAATCTGTCGATTTCAGAGCGGCAATACCTAGCTTCTCGGTTAGTTTATTATACCCAAGGTACATTGTGCTGAATCCTGAAAACTTCCTTAATCCTTCTCCCATAAAGGCATATCCTAAACGCAATCCTGGTAATCCGTAAAATTTAGAGAAAGTACGGATAATAAGAAGGTTCGGGAACTCATCTATAAGTCTCTTTATATATGTGATGTCCTTATTCGCAAAAGAAGTATATGCTTCGTCAATTACTACTATGGTATCTTGGCTCAAATCGGAGATTATCTCCTTTATCTCGTCTACTGTAAGGGAATTTCCTGTTGGATTATTTGGACTTGCCAATAACAGGATATCAGGATTCTCTTCTTTTGCTATCCGTTTGATCTCAGAGATATGATATTTGAAGTCATATCCATCTTCATATAATGGATACATAATTGTTTGACCGTTAACCTCGTCGGCTATCGATTTATAATACCACCAAGAAAAGGTCGGGATTAATATCTTTCGTTGTTGATGCCCCTGGCTGAGAAAACAATGTATTACACCTTTCAGTATATCTTCTCCTCCGTATCCTAATACAACGTTGCTTTCGGGTACATCATACATTTTACCAATGAATTCGGACAATTCACTTTTTATTCCTTGCTGGAACCATCGGGTGTAAGTACACAAATCATTTGGGTCAAATTCTTTTAATGTCTGTGCAACTAACGGCGCAATCTCATAATTATATTCATTCCTGTCCAGAAAAGTGACAGGCTTTTTGCTTTCAGAACTATTCATACAGTGTAATTGATACAATGATTTTTTCGGATGCAAAGGTATTAAAATTAGCTGATTCTTCTGACAATCGGTATGATAAATAAATTTGTAGTAGAATTTTTTATCATACTAAAAATGGTTAAAGAAAAGATTACCTTTAGTTTTTAATTGTTTATTAGAAAAAACTTAGAGTAACATGGAAAAACTTACATTAAACAATGGAATTAGTATTCCCGCGATAGGGTTAGGTGTTTTTAGAGTAGAAGAGGCAAAAACTGCACAAGAGGCGGTAGAAATGGCATTGTCGGTAGGATATCGGCATATAGATACGGCTATGATCTACGGAAATGAAGAGGCTGTGGGCTTAGCAATTAAAAATTCGGGGATATACAGAGAGGATATATTTGTCACTACCAAACTTTGGAATGATGACCAGCGTTCCGGAAAAGTGGATGAAGCGATTGATGCCAGTTTGAAAAGGTTAGGGTTAGATTATATTGACCTTTATCTGGTGCATTGGCCGGTGAAGACTACGTATGTGAATGTCTGGAAAAAGATGGAAAAAGTATATACCGAAGGTAAAACTCGTGCTATAGGTGTGAGTAATTATCACGTCCATCATTTGGAGGACTTATTGAAGGAAGCAGAATATGTACCGGCTGTTAATCAGTTCGAATGTTATCCGTATTTGACGCAGGAACCGTTAATGAAATATTGTAAAGAGAAAGGTATAATTCCTGAAGCATGGGGACCATTGGGAGCCGGAAAAACAGATATTCTGAACAATTCGGTTATCAAAGCAATTGCGGATAAATACGGAAAAACGCCTGCTCAGATAGTACTTCGCTGGCATCTGGATAGGGGATTTATTGTAATACCGAAATCAGTGCATAAAGAGAGGCAGATAGAGAATTTTAGTATATCGGATTTTCATCTTACGGATGAGGAAATCAAAAAAATATCAGGGCTTAATCAGGACAAAAGACTAGGTTCTAATCCTGATAATTTCAATTTTTAGAAATAAAAGAACTAAACAAAAAAGCCTGAATTATGTTCAGGCTTTTTTGTTATTCAGGCTTTATGACTATGCCATATTTCTTTTTACCATTAATTTTGATGATCAATGGTTTCTCAAATCTTACATGGCGTATGTATTGGCTTTCGAATATGGCTGGCTGTTCATTGAGGAATATCTCGTCAAAAGTGCCTTCATCTTTCAGATATGAATTTATCGTAAAATATCCAACCCCAAAAGAAGTCAAGTTCTGAAAGAAATGTGTTCCTTGACTAGGTTCTATCCGGTAGTTTTCCAATCCCGATTCTACCAACAGGCGCGCATTGGTTACATAAGGCCATTTAACAGGGATTCCCAGCCATGGGTCACTACTTCCCCAGCGCCCCGGACCAACCAGAATATATCCTCTGTCTTCTGCTGCAAATTGTTTATTTATCTTTTCTATTTCGTAGGCTATATGCTGGTTGTTGGCAGCATTGAAATTTTCGGACTTCACATATACAATATCATATACATCATCTGTAATACCGTTGCCTAAAGCCATGTTGGATGTGAGAACAGTCTCTTCAATGGGAATTTTAGTCAGGTCTTCATTCATCATCTCTTTATTCTGCACGATTGGGCGGATTTGCAACAGATAGAATGCTCCTTTGTCTTTGTTTTTGAGATTAACGGCAAATTCGATTTCTATAGCCCTGCCCATTTCTTCTTGTCCTATTCGCAAAATATTTTGGAGGATCTTTGCTACAGGGAATAGTTCATGTTGAAGGATATTGGCAAAAGAGATTATTTTACGCCCTCCTTCATAATATCCGTCATATATTACCTGATCGGCAGGGTCATAAGTCGAAGATATATACCTGATAGAATCGTCGGACGTAGCATCTTTTACGTTTAATTTTAGTAGATTGAATCCATCATTGATCGAAAACTCCTCTGTTATATTTTGCATGTCTAGTGCATAGAATTGCCTTTGAGTTTCTCTCAAAGCCATATCTACCGAACTCAATTGTAGTATGTTATGAGGATGGTAAGGAGAAAAGCGTAGAGTGCTTCCTCCGTCTACTATATATTTACCCAATCCCAGAGCAACATTTGCTATTCCTTCTTCCGGTTTTTCGTTTCCGATAGGATAGAAGTTGAGTGAACGTGTCACCCCCGACATTGTCGGATAGAAACGATTTCCGTATTGATTTCCGACAACTTCCTGCAAAACAATCGCCATTTTCTCCTGATCGATCAGGTTTTGGGTAGCATTCATATAAGCCTTACTATCTTGATAAAATACAGAAGCATATACCGATTTTACAGCAACTCTTATTAGTTGAAGCATCTTTTCTTTATCCTCCAGATTGGGTATCATGTAGGTAGAATATATACCTGCAAACGGTTGATAATAGGAATCTTCCAGTAAACTAGATGAACGAACTGCTAATGGAGATTTCACAACATCGAAGAATGCCATGAAATCGTCGAAAAGGCGATTCGGTAATTCTGCTTTGAGGAAATGTTGGAGAATTTCTTCGTCAGATATATCCGATAAAGCGATAGGATAGAGATTATTGTTCTCCATAAATTCGTCAAATATATCTGTACAGAGAACCACCGTTTTGGGTATAATAACGGGAAATTCGGGATTCTCATTTAACTCGAAATGAGTTTTTACGATATTTCCCAAAAACGCCAATCCTCTACCTTTTCCTCCCAACGAACCATTCCCGATACGTGCAAAATTAGAAAACTCATCGAATCGGTCTTTCTCAAATATCGCGATAACTCCTGTATTTTTCATACGGCGGTATTCTACTATAGAATTGTATATTAGCTGCCGTGCATCTTCGAGATTAAGGTCATTTACATGTAATCCTTTCAGGGTTTCCGCTATCGGGAACATAGCTCTGGAATAGAGAAATCTTGAAAAGTGATTATGCGACATATGATACAAAAGAGATTTGTCAGGTATGCTCATGATAGAGCGTTGCAAATCTTTCAGATTTTTTATTCTCAGTATTTCCTCCTTAGTGTCCGGATCTATAATGATAAAATCTCCGAATCCGAACTGTTCTACAATTTGTCTCCTTAAGTCTATCGGGAAACTTTTGGAATTTTTATCTATGAAGCTGCAATTAAGTTCATCTGCATAAACCTTATTTTCAACTTCGGAAGAATTAAAAATAATAGGTAGGAATTTATCCTTGGTTCGTATCCATTTAGCTAGATTATATCCTGCCAGTTTCTCTTTGACCCCCTCATGCATATAACTCATATCGGTAATGATACCTAATATATTGTCTTTGTATTTCGCATATATGTCAGTTGCTTCTTCGTAGCTCCTTGCTAATAGTATCTTTGGGCGTCCGCGCATCCGGAGCATTTTGTGGTGTTCATTAAGCGCCTCTTTCGAGAACTCTTTTGATTCTTCGAGTACTATTTTAAACAATGCAGGAAGTGCGGATGAATAAAACCGGACAGAATCTTCGACAAGCAGAATGATTTGTACCCCAACAGTTTCTGTGTCATGTTCTACATTCATAGCATCCTCTATTAGCTTTGTGATGGCCAATAAAAGATTGGAGTTTCCCAGCCAGCTGAATATATAATCGGCAAAGCTTAAATCTTCGGTCGAGAGTCTTTTCGATACTTCACGAGAGAAAGGTGTTAGTACAATTAAGGGAATATCTTCATATTTTGTTTTGATGTTGCGTGCGACTGCAAACATATCGCTATCGTCCATGTTGGGCATATGGATAATAAGCTCGTAATGGTATTCGTTTAGATATTCCAGAGCTTCTTCTTCGGAAGAAACCTGTGTAAACCGAGGAGGATACCTAAGATTGAGAGATGTATATTCGAAAAATATCTGCTCATCCACACGACCATCTTCCTCTAGTATAAATATATCGTATTTCGTAGCTATTAGGAGTACATTGTATATCCGCTTTGTCATTAGATTGGCAAATGATGTATCCTTGAATTGTACGTAGCGGATATCTGCTGCATTTTGAATGTTCGATGGCATTTCGTATGGGTTAAAGTTGATGTATAAATATATAAAAAGAGATAGGAAGTTTATTTCCCGTCGATAATAGATGCTACAGTTGCGTCACCTGTTACATTTACGGAGGTACGCAGCATATCCAGAGGGCGGTCTATTCCTAATATCAGAGCCAATCCTTCGGCTGGAATACCTACCGATGTAAGTACCATTGTCAGGATAACGTAACTTCCTCCGGGAATTGCCGGAGTGCCGATGGAAGATAATATTGTCATTACGATGATTATCAATAATTGTTGCAATCCCAGATCTATCCCTAACACTTGAGCTATAAATAAAACAGCAATTGTCTGATAGCAGCTCGTTCCATCCATATTAATTGTTGCTCCGACAGGTAAAACGAAGGAAGCGGTTTCGTTAGAGACTTTTAGTTTATTTTCTACCGTTTCCATCGTAAGAGGGAGGGTTGCAGCGCTGCTACTGGTTGTAAAAGCAAATAGCTGGACAGGATACATTGCTTTTATAAAGTTTTTGGCTTTCATTTTTGTAAAAAAATGAATGAGTGCAGGATAGAAAAAAGTAATTAAGATAAGTAGTGCAACAATGACTGTCACGGCATATACACCTAATGCAGCAAATATACTTGTTTCTCCATCAAAATCGATGACTAACCCTGCCATAAGAGCCGTAACACCGATGGGAGCTACCTTAATAATATAATCTATCATACGGAGGATTATATCATTTAAACCGTCAAATACGGCTAATACAGGCTTTGCTTTTTCAGGAGAGATCGTTAATGCGGCTAATCCGAAAAATATAGCGAAGAATATGACCTGAAGCATCTTTGAGTTATCAGATGCTGCTTTTATGATGTTGTTGGGAACTACATCGTTGAGGAATGCCAGTGGTCCATCTTCTTTGGCTTGTTCTGCGGCTTGTTTCTTTTCATCTACCACAGCATGATAATTCTCCTGTATATGAGCTATCTGGCTTTTATCGACCATTTCCCCCGGTTTTATCAGTAGTCCCATTCCGAGTCCTAATAAAACTGCGACAGCAGTAGTCAATATGTATATCCCGATTGTTTTTCCTCCCATTCGGGAAAACCTACTGATGTCATTCAGTCCGGTAACTCCTTTTACAAGTGATATGAATACGAGCGGGATAGCTATTAGTTGAAGAAGACAGATAAAAAGTTGCCCCCAAGGTACTATCCAATGTTGTATGAACCTTTCTTGTTGAAATTGAAGAGCTATGATACCGATTAAGATTCCGGAAATCATTCCGATTAATATTTGTAGATATAATGGTACTGATAGTCTTCTTTTCTTTTGGTTCATAAGCGTGGTTTTATTTACAAAGATAAGAGAATCAGCGTTAAATGAAAAATTGTCTTGTAAGTGCCTTTGTTAGTTAATATTAAGAAAGAATAATTTGTGTATGGATGTTATTTTGATATTGTCTTTGATGCTAAAAAATTAAAACGATCTATTTATTTATCAAAAACATATAATATGTATCTATATAATGAAGAATAAGTAATAAAAATTACTACCTTTGCATTTAAGAGTCTCTCTATCATTGGATAGAGGGACTTCTTTGATAAAAATCTAATTATTAATGTTTATTAATCACTGAAAGAAAATGAAAATCGCAATTGTAGGCGTAAGCGGGGCGGTTGGTCAGGAGTTTTTGAAAATTCTTGAAGAAAGGAACTTCCCATTTGATGAATTAGTCTTGTTCGGATCGGCACGTAGTGCAGGTAAGACATACACTCTTAAGGGTAAGGACTATAAGGTCAAGGAGCTTAAGCGCAATGACGATTTTAAAGGTATAGATATAGCTTTTGTTTCGGCAGGCGGCGGAACTTCTATCGAATTTGCCGATACTATAACGGAGTATGGTACAGTAATGATAGATAATTCGAGTGCCTTCCGTATGGAAAACGATGTGCCTTTGGTTGTACCCGAAGTGAATGGCGAAGATGCAAAAAATCGCCCTCGTAATATCATTGCTAATCCGAATTGTACTACTATCCAGTTGGTTGTAGCCTTGAAAGCAATTGAGAACCTATCTCATATCAAGAAAGTGCATGTGTCTACCTATCAGGCTGCATCCGGCGCAGGAGCTGCCGGAATGGATGAATTGATTAACCAGTATAAACAAATTCAGAACGGAGAAGATGTAACCGTCGAAAAATTTGTTTATCAGTTAGCATATAATCTGATTCCTCAGGTAGATGTATTTACCGAAAACGGCTATACAAAAGAAGAGATGAAGATGTATAACGAGACTCGTAAGATTATGCATTCGGATGTAGAGGTGAGTGCGACTTGTGTACGTGTTCCTATCTTACGTGCCCATTCGGAGGTTACTTGGATAGAGACTGAACGTCCAGTTTCTGTAGAGGAAGCCCGCGAAGCTTTTGCTAAAGCAGAGGGAATAGTTCTACAGGATAATGTAGCCGAGAAAGAATATCCAATGCCATTGTTTGTTGCAGGTAAAGATCCTGTGTATGTAGGGCGTATAAGAAAAGACCTGACAAATGAGAATGGCTTGTCTTTCTGGACAGTGAGTGATCAGATAAAGAAAGGTGCTGCGCTGAATGCTGTACAGATCGCTGAATATCTGATCAAAGAAAATGCTTTGTAAAGAATAACCAATAATCATAATAAATAGAAAGCCCCGAACAATCACTGCTCAGGGCTTTTTAATTATATACTAAAACACTATTGGAATCTTGAGATTATTCCATTTATCTTTAAAATCCAATCTTAGGACAATACGAATATTGCCTTATTAGAATATTACTATTATAGAATTTATTGTTAGATGTTATCAGCTTCATCCCTCGAAAGCATCAAACGAATGTATTTTGGCAGGTTTTCTGACTTGTTCCATTTTACGTAGCCTTCCCGGCGAACCAGTGGCAAGAGTATTTATGTAAAACTGTAAGAACATACAGCAGCGGGTCTGTTCAGGATTCTCACCTGATTCCCTTTTCAGTATACTTCCGGCAATGCAAAAGTATACCACCAAAACATGACAAAGATAATCAAAAATGGAGAGAGAGATAGCTATTGTTGAGTTATTAACTTTTTATTTTGGCAAATTGAATAGTAGAGGGGAATTGTTTTTTATATTTGCAAACTTATTTAGTTCATCTGATTATAGGTGATATATTTATCTTGAAAAATAAAACTTACTGATGCATTTATATGAAATTTGTTGTGTAGGTCATCTTACACTAGACAAGGTTGTTACGCCGAAAGAAACCGTTTATATGTCGGGGGGAGCATCTTTTTATGTATCCCACGCTATTCAGAATCTGGATGCAGATTATTTACTGGTTGCCGGTCTGGCAGAATCGGAGATGCCTGCTATTGAAAAATTAAGAGAAAAAGGGATAGAAGTTAAGGTTGTTCCGAGTAGACGCAGTGTATATTTTGAGAATATATATGGCGAAAATCAGGATGACCGCTCTCAAAGAGTTTTGGCAAAAGCTGATCCTTTCGAAATAGAGATGATGAAGGGGATTGAAGCCCGATATTATCATATAGGAGCATTACTAGCTGACGATTTTTCGGCTGATTTTGTGAAAGAGCTTTCTCGAAGAGGGAAAATATCTATCGATTGTCAAGGTTATTTGCGTGAGGTTCGGGGAGAGGAAGTTTTTCCTGTAGACTGGGCAGACAAGAAAGAAGTGCTTCAGTATGTTGATATTCTGAAAGCTAATGAGATGGAGATGAAAGTCTTGACAGGTACATCTGATGTCTATGAAGCTGCAAGAATACTTTATAGTTGGGGTGTGAAAGAAGTTTTACTTACTCTGGGTAGTATGGGATCTGTGGCATACGATGGTCAGGACTTTATGATGATACCGGCTTATGAAGCGAGTGAAGTTGTGGACGCTACAGGTTGTGGAGATACATATATGGCAGGTTACTTATATAAAAGAGCTAAGGGGCATAGTATTGAAGATGCTGCGAAATTTGCTGCTGCCATGGCTACTATAAAGATAGAAGCTTTCGGTCCTTTTACAGGAAAGGAAGAGGATGTTCTGACTATAATGGATACTCGCAAAGAGAAGCTACCCAATGAAGAATTTCTATCAGAATTGAAGGCGAATTAATATTGTTTTATATATTGCAGAAAGGCTATTGTTTATTCAATAGCCTTTTTATTTGTATCGCTGATCGCTGTTGTACAGCTGGTTATTATTACGATAATAGCACCTAACAATCCTACTACCATATAAGCGTATTTCATATTCAGATTATGAGATATAGAACCAATAAGTAGAGGTGCAATTAAAGATCCTATAAAACTGATAGTGGATAAGATAGTTAAAGCTATACTGGTAGGCGTTTTTGATTTTTCTCCAACAACACTATACATTGTAGGTACGATACAAGATATACCCAATCCAACCAACATAAATCCGATCGAACATAAAACTACGTTCGGGAAAAGGGCAGAGATGAACATGCCGATACAGATCAGGCTACCGGCTATTTGTACCGTCCGTTTTTTTCCAAACAGTTGATAAGATTTGTTGGTGATAAAGCGTCCGACAGTCATCATTACCATAAAGACAAGAAATCCTATCTGAAGAGATTTAGGTGCTTGTACAATAGATTCAAAGTACACACCTCCCCAGTCAAACATGGCACTTTCTACAATTAGGGCAAATAGACCTATAACCCCTAGTTGTAAAAGCACCAATTCAGGCATTTTGAATTTCTTGGATTTGGCTTCGACTTGCACTTCCTGCTCTTTTGGTTTTTCTGCATTCTTATTTGCCAGATTCTTTTGAAGATATTTTCTGTGTATCAACCATGAGGCTACTATTATCAATAAAATAGCTGTAAAGTGATATTGTATTTGTATCTGTAGATTGATTGCAATAAACCCGATTAATGCTCCGGTACAAGCTGCCAGACTCCATGCTCCGTGAAATGAGCCCATTATATTTTTGTCAAATAACTGTTCCACTCCTATTCCTTGAGTGTTTAAAGATATATCAGTCAGATTCCAAAAAACTCCGAAGAAAAACAGGCAAACTCCCAATGTATATAAGTTAGGAGTTAGTCCTACAGCAAAAAGAGATAGTGCATATCCCAGAATACTTATTTGTACCATAATCTTGCTGCCGTATTTAGATACGGTATAACCGGCAAGGGGGATAGCTAAGAATTTTCCGATAGGGATCAGGAATAATATCATTCCCCATAGGAATGTGTCTGATACTGCAAACTTATCTTTGATATCCGGAATGCGGCTTGCCCAACTTGAGAAGCATAAACCTTGAGATAAGTAAAATGTGAAGACTCCTGCTCTTATTTTCTCTTTTGAGAAAGTCAATAGATTTTCTGTCATATTTTGTTTTTGTAAAAAGTGCTGCAAAAATACGTCAACTATATTCAATTCGAAAACATTTTCGTGATATTAAATGTGTTTCGAGATTTTAATATTTTCGATGATATAGTCTTTTGTAGGAGAATATCCAATTCTCATAGAGTTTAGTTTTGTATATGTTTAAGAGTTCTATTTTATATATTAAAATGGCGATGTCTCCTTCTTGTTTTACATAACTATTTTATATATAGTATATTATTTGAAATATAACTCGTAATATATAGTACTATATTTAATTTTTTATTTTATAATTATAGTATTATATATATCAGGTGTTTTTGTGTTTTTATTTTATTCTCCACTTTTTAGGTAACAATATTGGTATATAAAATGGTAACTTTGCTCATTATTTAAATCACATTTATTATGCTTCATTTTAATATTGAAAAACCAGACGAGAAAATAAAATCAGCTTTACAGGATAAAATCGACAACTTAACAAAACCTAAAGGCTCTTTGGGCGCTTTAGAAGACTTGGCTTTACAGATTGGCTGGATACAACAGACTCTTGAACCAAAATTGACTAAACCTGTGCATATTGTTTTTGCAGGTGATCATGGTATTGCAGAAGAGAAAGTGAGTCCTTCACCTCAGGAAGTAACTACTCAAATGGTTTTCAACTTTTTGGAAGGAGGGGCAGGGATTAACTTCTTAGCTCGTCAGCATAATATTGATTTAAGAATTGTAGATGCGGGAGTGAATCATGATTTTGATTTGAATGATGACCGCATTATCCATAAAAAAATAGCTAAAAGTACCCGAAATTACAAGTATTTGCCTGCGATGGAAATGGAAGAGTTTGAGCTTGCCATCCAAAGAGGAGCAGAGGTTGTGATGGAATGCTATAATAGTGGATCAAATGTGATTTCATTTGGAGAGATGGGGATAACTAACACATCATCTTCTGCTGTCTGGATGAATTTTTTTACTGGGATCTTATTAAAAGATTGTGTTGGTGCCGGTTGCGACCATGAAGGCAAGATAATCAGTCATAAATATAATGTTTTGAAAGAGGCAATAGATAATTATCAAGGCGATTGTACGGCAGAGGATATTATACGCCACTTTGGTGGATATGAAATGGTAATGACTGTAGGTGGAATGTTGAAGGCGGCTGAACTGAAAATGGTAATTCTGATAGACGGCTTTATCATGACCAGTTGTTTACTGGCAGCATCACGTATAAATAAAAATGTATTGGATTATGCAATTTTCGGACATCAGGGGGATGAGTCGGGGCATAAATACTTATTGGAATTCATGAATGCCAAAGCTATTCTGAATTTAGGATTACGTTTGGGAGAGGGGACAGGCGCTTTATGTGCATATCCTATCATCGATTCTGCAGTACGTATGATAAATGAAATGAATTCGTTCAAAAAAGTACAAGTGACAAAATACTTCTGATAAGAAGAATGAGATAAATAATACTTATGTATAATCTGGGAGCTGCCCTTATCTTCTTTACCCGCTTGCCATTCTGGAGGATTTTCAATGTCCCGAAAGAATATTTCAAGCAGGTTATTAATTACTGGTCGGTAGTTGGTTGGTTGACCGCTTCGGTTACGGCGGGTACATTGTGGATTGGGACTCAGTTTCTACCATTCCAGATTGCTGTAGTTTTGTCATTGGCAGCAAGACTATTAGTCACTGGAGGACTACATGAAGATGGGCTTGCAGATTTTTTTGATGGATTTGGAGCAGGAGGTGACAAAAGCAAAATTCTGGCCATAATGAAAGATTCTCATATTGGTACATATGGTGTCTTGGGGCTTATCTTCTATTTTTTATTACTATTCCTTTTACTCTCAAATTTGCCTTTATATATTGCCTGTCTAGTCATATTAGCAGGAGACCCTTTATGTAAATTTATCAGTTCGTTAATTACTTTTCGTTTAGCCTATGCCAGAAATGAAGAGACCAGCAAATCGGGCACAGTATATCAAAGGATGGTGTTCTCTACATTTCTTGTGGCTGCATTTTTTGGATTAATTCCATTCTTCATTTTATTGCCTTATCCTTATTGGGGTGCTGTTATTTTTCCTATATTAGTGTTTTTCCTATTGACATATCTGATGAAAAAGAAAATTCAAGGATATACAGGCGACTGTTGTGGCGCTTTGTTTTTATTAACCGAATTGTCTTTTTATCTTGGATGCGTAATTGTGGTAAATAACTTTATATGAAATTATATTTTGTACGACATACAGCAGTAGATGTTCCTGAGGGTACTTGTTATGGTCAGTCGAATGTTCCTTTGAAATCTACATTTGAGGAGGAAGCCGGGATTGTAAAGCAAAAATTGCAGGGTATTTCTTTTGATGCTGCTTTTTCGAGTCCCTTGAGTAGGTGTAGGAAATTAGCCAAGTTTTGTGGATTTGAAGATATAGAACTAAAGGACAGGTTGAAAGAAATGTCTTTTGGTGAATGGGAAATGACACGTTGGGATGATATTCAGGACGAAAATGTCGATAGTTGGTATGACAACTGGATACATCATCCGGTAACCGGAGGCGAATCGTTTAAAATGCAGTATGACAGGGTTGAATCTATCTTAAATGAGATAAAATTATCGAACTATAGAGAGGTAGTTTTGTTTACTCATGCAGGGGTTATCAACTGTGCACGGGTTTATTTTGGTAAAACCACATTGGAGAAAGCTTTTGATTGGGTTCCGGCGTATGGGGAGGTTATTTGTTTTGACTCTGAAACGCAGGATGAAGAAATAATTAATTTGACTAATTAAAAAATAATGATAAATAAAAAGAATCCGGTATTTGTCTCTTTGAAGTACTCGTTTACTTTCATTGTGATATTTTGGGTTGTTGAATTGATACAGATATTGGGTGCCGATTTTGCTTCGTTCGGTATTTTTCCGAGAGCGACTGTTGGGCTGATGGGTATTCTGACAGCACCTTTTGTTCATGGAGATATCCAGCATCTGATAGCTAATACTTTACCTTTTTTCGTATTGAGTTTTTTGTTATTCCTCTTTTACAAGAAGAGAGCTGCCTATTTTCTTGTGTTGATATGGTTGTTTACAGGTGTTCTGACATGGTTGATTGGTCGGTCGGCGTGGCATATTGGTGCTAGTGGAGTGATATATGGACTGGCTTCGTTTCTTGTCTTTGGAGGAATTATCAGCCATAACTGGAAGCTAATTCTGGTATCGGTTATTGTGCTTATTCTCTATTCGGGGATGGCTTGGGGGATATTTCCCGGTGATGCACGAATTTCGTGGGAAGGGCATTTATCCGGAGCAATAAGTGGGATAATACTAGCTTTTATGTTCAAAAAAGTATTGCGTTCTCCTGAATATAAGTAAGATAATTCATTTACTATCATATGAAGAGACCTGAAATTTTTTTCAGGTCTTTTTTTGTGAGATAAACTGGTATTGTGTGAATAAAATCATAAATAGTCTTAATTAAATAAACTTCTCTTTTTACTAATCTGTTCGAATATTGAAAGTTAGCTGTTTGCAATATAAACGGGTGATGATGAATAGGACTTTATAAACTACCAAAAACTTCTAAATATATTTTATATGACTTTAAGAGATCAGATTCAGAGACTTGCTAAAAATAAAAGTAACCCATGTGTAACTATATCATTGAATACTCACAGGACTCATCCGGATAGTTTGAAAGATCAGATTGTTTTGAAAAATCTTTTGAATGAAGCTGCAAAACGTATTCTTGAGGAACATAACAAGAGAGATGTCACTCCTCTATTGGAAAAAATGAAAAGAGTGGGAGAGGAATTTGACAGGGATAATAATCTGGATAGTTTGCATGTATTTCTATCAAATGATACGGAGGAGATCATAAAGATCTCATGGCATATTTCCGAAGACCGGATATCTATTGATGATACCTTTGATTTACGTTATTTGATGAAGGCTTACAACAGAAGCGAAGAATACTTAATTCTGGTATTATCACAAGGTGGAGTAATCCTTTATGAAGCGATAAATGATGGCATTGAGAAAGAAATAAAGAATGAAGATTTCCCTTTTGGAGAAACTCCTTATTATGTTCCTGATGCCGAAAAGAAAAGTGATCCGAAATATGTAGATAATATGGTTCGGGAGTTTTTCAATGAAGTCGATAAAGCTCTGGTGAAGTTTGCACAACAAACAGAACTGAAATGCGTAGTAATCTCCACAGAAGATAATTACAGATTACTGATGGAAGTTGCAAATAAACCGGATATCTATTTGTGCCATGCTGCTATTGACTATAATAACACCCAGCCTCATAATATTGCGAGACAAGGATGGGAAATTGTGCGGAAACTATTATTTGAAAAGAGGGCGGAGGCTATTGAAGAGATGAAGGAGGCTATTTCTGATGCAAAAGTTTTGACGGATGTAAAGGAAATATATCAGGCTGCAGTTGACGGGCGTGGCGATATGCTTATCGTATATGAGGATTATTCACAGCCTGCAAAACTGATAGATGACCGTACTATTGAGTTGGTTAATGATTCTACGGCTTCGGGAGTGGTAGACGATATTGTGAGTATGATTGCATGGGAGGTTATATCTAAAAAAGGGCGTGTGTTTTTTACAAAACAGGATTCTATAAAAGATTTGGGCGAAATAGTGATGAAAGTCAGATATTAAACGTGAGTATAAATAATAAACCTTGCAGATAAACTATTTATCCGCAAGGTTTATTTATTCTTAGCGTCTTTTTTATTGACTGATTTTAAATGTCCATGCCGAGCGGCAAGGTATTTCTGTAAACTTGATAGGTGTTACGTCAATAATCATCTGTCCGTTTTCATATTTCCAAGGAAGATTCCCTTCACGTCCTAATAGGCTTACTTTCGCATTGTTAGCAGGTTTCTCAATATTTAAGACGCATTTGTTATCCTGCCATTCCAGAATAATGGCGTAAATGTCTTTGCCTTTTTGTGTGTAAGCAATGCTATATGTCATAGAGCCATATTTAGCGTTCAGACCATGAGCCGCATTTGAGGTATTATCAGTATATAAGGCTGCATAAGGAATTACTTCTTCCGGCTGAGATTTGGAAGACCATTTTACAATGACAGAGGCATTTTGTACATCTTCGAAATATTCTACCTTGATAGGATATTTTTTTCCTTTCTGCAATTTGATGCTGCTTTTATGTGTTTGAGACGTTTCGGCGCCTTGCACAAATCCGTCAAGAGTCTGGTCTTGTTTATTCCATTGGTCGATGATTAATTTGCCATCTATCCAGACACGCACACCATCATCAGCCTTAGCCGTGAATGTATATTCTTCGTTGTAAGAAGGGCTAATGTATCCGTTCCATTCAGCAGTAAAGTTATCTACGCGTAGTCGAGGATCGGGTGAATTACGAACCCAGTTGAAATTGATCGTTGAATCTATGCGTGTAATGTGGATAGGCTTTTCTTCTGTATGCACTTTATATGCAGTAGTTCCGTATATAGCTTCACCATTTACTTTGAGCCAGTCACCTAGTTGTATAAGCCTTTCTTGTTGTAGTAAAGGTATTTGTCCGTCACCAGCAGGTCCTACGTTCAGTATCAATCCTCCACCGTTAGCAACCAGAGTTGCGAAATGGCGAATCAGAGCATCTTCGGTCAGATAATTTTCCAAAGGCTCGTTTCTGTTCAGTCCAAATGAACGACCGATACCACGAACTTCGGCCCAAGGGCGGTCTGTCATTGTGATTCCGGCACTGTATTCCGGTGTTTTGAAGCCATAATCGGCTCCATGTCCCCAACGATCGTTTGCAATCGCTTCCGGTCCTACTGTATTATAGTACCATGATATCAGTTCGCGTGCATGCCATTGTTCGGCAGTATTCCACCATTCACCGTCCGTAAACATTACAGATGGTTTGTATTTGGATACTAATTCTTTGAATTGCGGAATCATATGTTGATCAACATATTTAGCTATCGAATCATTCGGATCTATTTCCCAGTAATGAAGAGGGTTAGACCATTCAGGCAAAGAGTAATAGAATCCCATTTTCAGATCGTCTTTTCTTACCGCTTCGGTCAATTCTCCTACTAGGTCTCTTTTAGGTCCTGTTTGTACAGAGTTCCAATTTGGAGAGTATTTACTGTCCCATAGTGCATAACCATCGTGATGCTTGGTAACCAGTACTACATATTTGGCACCTGCACGTTTGAATAGATCTGCCCATTCCTGTGGGTTGAAAAGTTCGGCTTTAAAAAGCTCGCGAAAATCCTCGTATTTGAAGTCTTTTCCGTATACACCTTTGGCAAAATCGACAGCGGTTGATTTACCGTCACGCCAGCCTTTGTACGACCATTCGGAATATCCTTCTTTTTTTGTCCATGAAGGAACTGAATATAATCCCCAATGGATAAATATTCCCAGTTTGGCATCTTTGAACCATTGTGGATAACCTCTTGCTTCAATCGATTCCCATGTGGGTTCTACTACTTTTTGTTTTTGTGCATTTAGAGTAATACCTGCAAATAACAGGCAACAAATAGAAGTGATAAATTTTCTCCTCATGATATTATTAAAAATTTAATTAACGCACTCCAAAGTTAGGGAAAATTGATGAAGGGTAGGAGGGGCAAAAGCCGATTCTATCATCTATTATTGTTAAAATTCTGATATTTTACAGGAAAATGTTATTTTCGAACTCAAATAAATAAAAAACAGAAAATGGAGAAGAGACATATTGTTTATCTTATTATTTTTCTTTTGGTCGGTATTTGGTCGGGTGTAAATGCTTACGGCGGCACTTTGTGGATACTGGAGGCATTACCTTGTATGTTAGGGATTCTTATTCTGGCTGTGACTTACAAGAAGTTTCAGTTTACTGAAATCACTTATTTTTTCATACTTATTCATTTTATTATCCTTTTCATCGGTGCGCATTATAGTTACGCACGTGTTCCGGCTTTTGACTGGTTGAAAGAAACTTTTGATTGGAGCCGCAATAATTATGACAAAGTAGGGCATTTTGCTCAAGGATTTATTCCTGCAATGATAACGAGAGAGGTGTTGATCCGCCTGAAAGTATTGAATAAGCGTTCGTGGCTGCCTTTCATGGTAGTAAGTATATGTCTGGCTATAAGTGCGGCTTATGAACTCTTCGAGTGGCTTGCGGCTGTGTTGGTAAAAGAATCGGCAGACGATTTTCTGGGAATGCAGGGCTACGAGTGGGACACCCAATCGGATATGCTAATGGCGACTATCGGAGCTATAACTATGCTCTTGCTGTTATCGAAAGCGCAGGATAAACAGATAAATAAAAAGATGAATAATTTATCTCAGACAAAAGCATTATTTTTGTAATGCTGGGCATAAATTAAATTGTCGAGGAAAATACCGGATGAAACATATTAGCTATTTACTATTACTCTTGATTATTCTTTTGGGCTCTTGTACTTCGAGTAAATATTATTATTCTACGATGAGTTCCAATGATCCTTATACCTCAAAAAACGAAAAAGGAGAATTTGTAGTAGCAGGCGATAGCATAGATATTATTTATAGTTTTTATGGTCAGAATGCGCCTATAACTATAGGTGTAAATAATAAAGGATCGCGCCCCATTTATATCGATTGGCGCAGGTCAGGAGTAGTTATCGATGAGAAGTCCATTACATTCAGAGAGCCTATGGATGAGAAAAACTACAATGTAGTGGACGAATACGGGCGGTTTTTGAATGATCCGGAGGGTTTATCTATCATAAAACCTTATTCGCTCCTAAATACCCAAGTGCTGGAATTATCGGGTTTCAGGTTTCAAAAAATACCTGAGGAGAAGTTTCTGCAAACTCATACTGTTGCTGATAGAAAAGGAAAAAATAAGCAATATAAAAATATATCTTATACTGAAACTGATTCCCCTATTTACCTAAGTATTTTTCTTACTATATATGATGAAGTGGAGGCTATCCACGATCCTTTGATTTATGAAGCGGATTTCTATATGTCGGAACTGATCAGAGGAGAGAAAACATCGCCGTCCAAAATATATGCTTTGAAAAATAAGCAAGGGGATTCATTTTTTGTGAGGTATAAAAAAGATACTGCATGGAAAAAAATAGGAAATACTTCGTTGAAAGTTCTGGGAGGTGCAGCTATTGTGACCGGCAATATTATAGTTTGGGCTTTAGAAGGGAGTGGAAATGGAGAATAATAATTGTCTGTCTATTATTTCAAGCAAGCAAACAACACAGAGAAAATTGAAAATAAATTTGTGGATATAGAAAAAAAATTAAAATTGGAATATTAAAATCCTGGTTAAGACTTAATAGATAACATACTCAGGTATTTAAATAATTTTTTTGATATATTTATTACATCTTTTTTATAAATTTCGTATATTTGCAACTTATTTAAGAGGATTATCATTTTTTTAGATGAGAAGATTTATTTACATAACTATATTGTTGTTCTCAATAATGGGAGTATATCCTGTTATGGGTAATGGAAATAGTCTTCATTCCGGTAGCTCTTTGGATTACCCTCAAGGAGTTCAGCTTCAGATAACTACGACAAACCAAACTATAAATATTCGTAATTTACCTTCCGACTCTTATTTGATGGTTTTTGATGCATCGGGACGGAATGTGTTTAAAGGCGCAGTTTCTCAGAGTGTTTCGATACCGGTGAGAGGTAAAGGTGTATATATTATCCGTGCACAGGTAGGAAAAGAAATACTTTCCCAAAAAGTACTTGTCCATAATTAATTTTCCTGAATGCAAATAATCAGAGATTTTCTGTCTTTTTTTGTTCCACTATTTGTTGTCCTTATACATTATTGGTATATCTCACTTCCGATTCTAATTGTTATTATCGTATTATACCTGAAAGTTAAGAATGAGACAATGCGGCGGATATTACGTATTATCTTATCTTTTTTTATTCTTTCTGCAATAAGTAGCTTATTTTATTTTTTGATAAGTTAAATCCTGCTCTTATTCTTCCGAGTAATAGCTTTTGCGCGATTCCCTGATCGATTCAGTATTTTCTTTAGCCCATATAACTAATTCGTGTAGAGGCGGCAATAGACTCTGTCCTAAATCTGTTAGCTGGTATTCTACTCGGGGAGGAACTTCCGGATATACCTTTCTGCTGACTAGTCCGTCTGCTTCCAGAGTACGTAGAGTAACAGTCAGCATACGTTGCGAGATGTCTTCCAACCCCTTTTGGATTTCATTGAATCTCATTTTTTCTTGCAGGCTTAGTTTATGAATGACAAGTAAAGACCATTTATCGCTAAGCCTCGATATAATATCGCGTATGGGGCATAAAATTTCTTTTGTATTTTCTTCAAACTTTTTTCTTTCCATAAACTTTTGATTATCAATAATAGTTATTAATTTGTAACTATATTATCATTTTGTGCCTTCTTTGATTTTGAGATAGGGTTCTTTATATTTGCAATACAAAAGTAATAAACTTCTTAAAAGTAACTATTGTCTAACTTAAATAAATATGTCATGGGTAAAAAAGTAGCTGTCATAGCATTCAACCCGGTAAATGGAATGGGATTGTTCCAATATCTGGAAGCATTTTTTGAAAACGGTATTTCTTACAAAACTTATGCAATTGCTAACACAAAAGAAATTAAAACAAACTCGGGAATTACCCTTGTTCTGGATGACGTTATCGCTAACCTGAAAGGGCATGAAAATGAATATGATGCTTTGGTCTTTTCTTGCGGAGATGCAATGATAAAGTTCAAGGATACGGCAGGCGAGCAGTATAATCAGGATATGTTGGCTGTAGTCAAGAGCTTTAATGATAAAGGAAAGATTATTATCGGACATTGTGCAGCAGCGGTAATATTTGAAATGACAGGAGTTTCGGCAGGTAAAAAAGTGGCAGTTCATCCGTACGGTAAACCTGCTCTTCAGCAAAGTATCGGAACGGACGAAAAGGCTGTTGTGGATGGAAATCTTTATACAGCACAGACCGAAAATTCGATATGGGAGCTTATACCCGAATTATTGAAAGTACTCAAAGGCTAATCTTTAATATAAAATACCGGAGAAGGCTTGTTTCTGTAAAAGGAACAGGCCTTTTATTTATATATTATTATAGATAAAAAGTTAACTTTGCAGAAATGAGAATTTGCTATGAAGAAAAAAGAATATATAGAACAGTTTGAAGAAGATGATGCTGTAGGCTGGTTGGCTATCGATCAGAAAGTATCGGAAATATACGGAGATAAAGAACCACGTCATTATGCACCGCCACTTCATTATATATTGGGAGGACAAGACCCTATAGACGGAACAAGTATTTATGACTCTGATAAACAGGAGTTCCACAGGCATTTTATCAGCTATGGAATGTCTGAACTTTATTATAATGAAGAAGCTGTAGAAAGCGAATTCAGCAAATGGGGCTTTGAGTTTACTTTTCGTCTGAAACCATTCGAAGAGGATGATGACGATCCTGTATGGGTTATTGAAGTTATGAATAATCTGGCACGATATGTATATGAAAGCCAGCGATGGTTCGAGGAATATCATTTTGTTCCGGCAAATGGACCTATCCGTACCGAGACTAAAAATCCGATTGATATTGTAGGACTTATTTTTGTACTTGATCCCGAATTGGGTAAGATAGATACTCCTCATGGAGAAGTCTCATTCCTCCAGATGGTTGGTGTGACCTCTAAGGAACTTGAGCACTTGAAGAATAACCCTACAACAGACGAAGTGAAAAAACTAGTCGATATAATGCGCAAGGATAATCCGTTATTAATAACGGATCTTTTAAGAACGAAATCTTATATCTAACTAACTATTTAATACTAGCTAGTAAATTTTTTGTTCCTACCTGACCTTTGTTAGTCGCAAATATTAAAATACTGGCATCTGCCCGATGGTTGTTTTCGACGTCGGGCAGTACATTTATAGATAAGGTCGTTTTACCTTTCGATAAGCTTTGCACTACTTCACGGAAATAGTCATCACTTTCGCTTGTTACTATGTGTGTCTCGTTTCCTATTGCGAAAATGATAGTTCCATGAAATTTACCTGATACTGAAGATTTCCTTAACTGGAATGTAACTTTAGTATCTTCAAAACAATAAATCTCTCCTGAATAATAATTATTACCTGACGATAAGTTGGAAAACTCTATAGTTTGGCTTTCGGCATATGAGGTCTGTGAATATAGATTGAAAGAAATATATACCAGAAAAAGTAGTAATGTATATAATCTTGTTTTCATAATATTAAAGTTTGAGAAGTTATATAATTATAACAACTGAATTTAACAGAAAGTTGGGTATATGGAATACTTGTGTGTGAACTCCTTATGATTTTTCATTTTTTGTCATGCTGACGACAGGAAGCATCTGGGTTTTACAGATTTTTCACTTTGTTCAAAATGAAAAAGAGAGTACTCATATCGCTATACTACTAAACTCGAAGGTGTAAGACGAGCTACATAATTGAACTAAATATGTTTATTCGATGTTTAGCTTTTATAAAATGTAAAGAAGTATGAAAGCAGGAGATAAAAGAAAAGTAGAATTGGTACCGTTAGCCGGGGCAGATATAGAAGGAATCGGGAAAGTATATTTCGGTAAAACGATAGATGAAGTAAAACGAATCATGGGAGAACCCGAAAATACAAAGAAAGAAGATTCGGGGAAGAAAGAAGTTTTATATTATCTGGGAATGTCGCTTCTGCTTCAATTCGATGAAGAAAAGAAACTGGACTATATAGAGCTTTCGATAGACCCTCTGTTCAATGAGAATATACAACCTGTGGTTTATACTATAGATCCATTTGATATGGAGTTTGATGAACTGGTAGGCGTATTAAAGGAAAAGAATCATGGAGAGGTGAATCCGATTGATCCGGAGCATAGATATGAATTTCCAGATATATCGGTCGGTATCTGGCGTGAAGCTACTCCCGATGAAGTGGAAGATTCTGTTGAGGAATTGAAATATGAACAGAATTATCTGGACGAACAACAGGACTTATACAAAAAAGATGCTACGAAAGCGGATTATATATCTTCTATAGGTATAGGTACTACTAACTATTTTATCAAAGAATAAATAATTGACCGATATTAATCGTCATCATCATCGCTATAGCTTCGGCGCGAAGTAGGCGATACATTATAATCTTTATCAGGAGGGTATCTGCCTTCCTGATCTTTTTTGAAGTTGTCGGGAGAATAACCCTCCAAAACTTTCCCATATTGATATACATTTTTCTCGTCTTTCGAATATTCTTCGCTGAGTATGACGAATGTTAGAGGATCTGCTTCCGGTACCATATCCCATCCATAGTATACATGAAACTGATCTTTGCTGTATTTGTATTCCATTGGTTCGAAACTGTCAGCATTGATATGTTCGGGATTGATAGCTACCCCCATCAGATAAATGTAATTGTCGATCCGGAAAATATGCTCATTTATATCGTAATATTTGAGGCTGGAAACATCTTTACAAAGAATCAGGTGTGACGAACTATCACACTCTGCTTTAAAATAGAATGTTTGAGAATCGCGAAGCATATTTTTATTGATAATGACAATCGAATCTTTGTATGCTTTCTTTTTTATAGTTTCTTTATCAATCAGGAAAACATATTTTTTGTCGAATGGCAGATAAAGACATTCAAAACTCATGGTTTCAATATCGGCATCTGTCTTTATATGATTGTAGAAATAATGTGCTTTATCTTTGTACCATTGAAGGCAAGAAGTCTCCAAATCAACTTTTTCGTAAGTCACGGGATCTGCACCTTTTACTATCTCTAAGGTCTCTGTTTCTGTAGTAGGGAAATAAACATATCTTTTGTCTTTTGGGAGTTCATTTTTTTCGTCCCAGTAAAAAGAAGCATAATCTACGTTCTTTATAGGAATGAATGTGTAATAGATATGTTCAGAATCTTTCCCGAATTCTTTGGATATAACAGTGAAATTTTTGACATCAGTTGTTACATCTTTATAAATAGCCTTATCTATGACGGATGTAATCCCCCGATTTACATCATAGAGTATCTTGCTACTGTCTTGAGAATAGAAATAATAGGGTGATTTGTTAAAATCGACACCGCGCTCTTTACGGCATGCGACCGTAGTCAAGATAACTAAACCAACCAGATAGATAACAGATAGTCTCATAATTGCCGTGTATCAAATAATTATCCTCTTTATACAAAAATACTAATATCCGGAAATTGCTAAAATAAAAACGGATAATTAACTAAATAATTACCCGTTCCGTATGGACTGTATGTTATAGTTATAACGCTTTTCTCATAAACCGGAGCCAGTTGCCGTTAGCTATTTTTTCGACATCTTCATCACTATATCCCCTGGTTTTCATTATATCGAAAATCTTTTGTAAATCGGCTATTGTTTTCAAGTCATAAGGACATTGTTCCGTACCGAAGGCTCCATCAAGATCGCTGCCAATTGCTACATGATCGGTATTGCCTGCTATCTGGCAGATATTGTCGATATTGTTTACAGCTATTTCCAGACCACAATTCATTTCTTTTGGTTTGGAAACTCCACGAACCCAATTAGGAACCATCATCCACGCATCTAAAGCAATACCGATAACAGCATCTCTTTCTATGAGAGCTTTTATCATTTCATCGCTGTATTGGCGATTGTGATTTACGAACTTACGGCAGTTGTTATGGCTTGCCCATATATTACCTTTATATAAATCCATAGCGTCCCAGAATGCGTCATCGTTGAGGTGGGTAGCATCCAGGATCATACCCAATCTGTCCATTTCTTTCAACAGGTCTTTACCCATTTGGTTAAGATGTCCGGTTGAGTCTGTACCGTTTGCATATCTTCCGGGACCATAGTGGGCAGGTCCTATTGCTCTTAGTCCGTAGTTGTAAGCTCTTTGGACGTGAGCTATCGAAACTATCGAGTCTGCGCCTTCGAGGCTAAGAATATAACCGATAGGCTTTTTATCGTTAGGTTCTCCATTATTCCACATCGCCAGATGGGCTTCCAATCCGGCTTTGTCTTTTATCATGACCATCTCTCCGGCTTCTTCCATAGCCTTGTACCATGCAAGCTGTCCTTGCGTCTGTGCCCAGGCTTGCTCAGGTGATTTCCAGCCCGATCCGGGTAGATTGTTGTTTTTTTCTATGACGCGCCCTATTTGAGTGGCTACTATAATCCCGATATTTCCTATGCGTAGTTCGGGTAGGGTAGTGGTAGCATTCCCTCTGTCGGGTTTATCGGTCATTCCCTCTTCGCTTTTGTTGATGTCTTCGACAGACCAGCGGAGGTCTCTGTTCCATTCCAAAGCATTCATGCTAAGGTCAAGGTGTGCATCTATAATCAATGGTTTTGACATATATTCTATGGTTTTAGATTTCAGTAATTGATGGAACGATTGCGTGCGATCACATTCCAATAGGTTGTTTTTTTATTTCCGGAAATAATGTGTGCTTTGTCATATAATGCAACAGTAGGGCAGATATGTACAGGTACCCCGTAAAAGATATCTCCCAGATTGTATTTACTGCTGTCGGGAACTTCCAGAACAAGATGTTCCTCACTTTGTGAAACAGGTTTTGCCTCTGGTGTATTCAGGAAGTGTACACGAGGTAAGGGACTTTCTGCTGCAACAGACTTGTGTCCTAGATCGATACAGATATGAGTCTGGTCGATAATGGAAATTACTCTGGATACAACCAGTGCTGCATAGTGGAAAGGTAAATCTTCCAGCATATGCTTATACCCCCAATCCCAAAAGACAAATGTTCCCGGACTGCATTCTACATTGTCGCGATGAAGATGCATGGGGAATGTGGGTGTTCCTCCCATTATCATCACCAGAGGATGAGAAAAGAAAGGACTTATTTCTTCAAAAACTTTATGGGCAAGGGCAAACGATTCGTCTGCGTTTTTTTGCCTTATTTCTACATTTTCATCGTGTATATGTCCGTCATAGCCATGCAAGCCTTTTAGTTTGAGATTATACATGTATAAAATCTTTTTGGCTAGCATCGGAGCATGTTCAGGCTTGATTCCTGTACGGTTCATCCCAACATTCAGATCGATATAAACATCAAGGTTTATATTTTCTCGTTTACATGATGCATCTATTTGCGTAGCATTGTCTTCACTATCTACTAAACAGGAAAAACGTGTTTGAGGATAAGCTTTCACCAGAGATAATAAACGTAATATCTTTGGACCAACAGGTTGATAAGCCAGAAGAACATCAGGAGCATTTATTATACCCAGCATTTCGGCTTCGGCTATAGTTGCACATTTAAATTTGGTAATTCCGCTGCGCAACATCATTGCGCAGGCTTCTGCCATTTTGTTAGTCTTGACATGCGGACGCAGTTTGTTGACGTCTCCTGCGATCTGTTTTACCAGTTCTATATTTTTCTGTACAATATCAGGATATACAACCAAAGCAGGAGAATCGACCTGTTCAGCATTATTGATTTGATACCACTCGGACATAATATTACAATATGAAAGCTAATAGCTATTGGCTAACAGCTATTAGCTTTGTAGATTTAGTATAATTCGAATAAAGCTTCTATTTCGACAGGGATATTGTCAGGAAGCGAACCGAAGCCTATGGCACTACGTGTACCTACGCCATTTTCTTCTCCCCAAACTGCCGCGAAAAGTTCGCTGCATCCGTTGATGATGTAAGGGTGTTTTTCGAAGTCAGAAGTACAATTTACCATACCCAATACTTTGATAACCCTTTTTACTTTATTCAGGCTGCCTAAGTTTGTTTTGATGGTAGAAAGCATCGTTAACCCTACCTGGCGTGCAGCCAGTTTTCCGGCTTCCATGTCGATGTCGCGTCCGATACGTCCGATGATAAGTGATTTATCATCCTGTACAGGTCCGTGCCCTGAAAGGTAAAGGTATTTGCCATCTATAACGTATGGCTTGTAAACCCCTACCGGAGCCGGAGCCGGAGGAAGAGTTAAACCTAATTTTTCAAATTGCTCGTCTGCATTGTAAGTACTCATAGTTATTCTGTTTTTTATATTATAATAAAATCTAATGATCGAGTTTTATATGAAGAAACTCAAGACTAGAACCCCTCCCAATCCTGCAATAGAAACTATTGCTTCCATTACCGACCATGAACGGAGTGTATCTTTCAAACTCAGGTTGAAATATTCTTTAAACATCCAAAAGCCTGCATCGTTCACATGCGAGAACATTAAACTTCCTGCGCCCAATGCTAATACCATTAAATTGGGATTCACTCCCGATTGAGTTACCAGTGGCATAATAACACCGGCAGCAGTTAAAGCAGCCACAGTTGCAGAACCTACACATCCACGTATAATAGCAGCAATAAGCCAACCCAGAATAAGAGGATGAACAGGAAGTTTTTCGAGAGCAGTAGCCAGTTCCATACTTACTCCACTGTCTTCCATCACCTGTTTGAATATTCCCGATCCTGCGATGATTAGCAGTATCATAGCTATATCTTTAACAGCATCTGCATACACTCCCATTACGTCCTTTATGCTTCTTCCTTGCTTAATACCAATAGCATAAGTGGCAAATATCAGAGCAATGAGCATCACAACAGCAGGTGCTCCGATGAATGAGAGCCATGAGGAGGCTGTTTCTCCCATATCAGGGAATATATAAGGAATAACTGTAACTAAGATAAGTAAAAATACAGGAAGTGTTGCACTTAGGAAACTAATGAATTTTCCCGGTTCTTTGTATTCTTTTGCTGTTTCCTTTTGTTCGAATAAGGTTACTGGACCTGATTTTATATTCTTTAAAGTGCTGCAAAACACAGGACCTGCTAATATAATGGCAGGAATAGCTACCAGTAATCCGTAAATCAGTGTCATTCCCATATCCGCTTTGAACAAAGATACCAAAGCTACGGGCGAAGGATGAGGTGGAAGAAAACCGTGAGTCACTGACAGTGCTGCCAGCATAGGGAGTCCTATATATACGGCAGGCAATTTATATTTGTAGACAATAGAAAAAATAAGAGGAACAAGCAAAACAAATCCGATACCGTAAAATAGCGGTATACCAACTACAAAGCCCGTTACCATCAATCCCCATTGTATATGCTTTGTGCCAAAGGCATCGACCATGACCGATGCTATTTTCTGGGCAGCACCACTTTCGGCGACGAGTTTACCAAGCATTGCCCCCAGTACAATGATGAGGGTTAGGCTTCCCATTATACTGCCTACACCATTATTGATAGAATCCGGAAGTTTATTTACGGGTATTCCTAGTGCTATGCCGGCTCCGATAGATACAATTAGAAAGGATAGAAAAGCATCTACTTTGAAGTAGGATATTAGAAGAATCAGTACTGCCAGACTGATAATAATAATGATGAATGACATGGTTTTAGTTGGTGTTGATTTTACAATCAGGATTAACTTTGTATTCAAAAATATAAAAATATATTAAAAAGCCAATCGATTTGTTTTGCAAAGTTAAAATACAAAATGTTAATTAACTAAATCTATTATGTAATATTCTTGCTGCCAGGTGTTTTGTTATTCATTGCAGTATAGCCTATTCCTGATAAAAATATACAATATCTATGATCTCTTTCTGTTTGGACATTGCTCCCGGATTGATACCCAATTCGCCCTCGGGAATAGGGATTCCCTGTTTTTCGAAATGACTGATCCAATTAGGTGAGAAGTTGTCAGAGTCTTTCGATTTGAAAGTCATAATATTCAGAGGGAAGATTGGGGTATTACTATTTGCTTTTAGTAATATGTCATATATCAGCTCGGAACAGTAATACAGGTCATTTTTCAAATCGAACGCATCGTCATAATCTTTACCAATATGATTTTTGGCTTCTTCTATTGCCTGCGGTATAAGAGGTTGGTACTGGTCTTTTAGTCTAGCGACTACAGATATAGGAGGACAATTTTTGTCTTTCGGATATAAATATTCCTGCAATGGGGTCATACATACCTTCGGGTGAGTAGCTTCGATTACATATATACTGTCATTTTTCTCACTAACCCATACAATCCCGACATGGGTAAAGTTATATCCTGCTATTCCGGAGGTTACGTCTTTTATCGCTTCTCCCATATTTCCTTCACAGGATTCCTGAAAAATAAGGTCTCCGTTTTGTGGGGTAAATTTATCATTGCTATTTGTTGAGAATAGTGATATACAGGTGAAAAATAGGTGTATGAAATATTGCATTTCGAAACGTGTTTATTACACTGGTAAAGATAGGAATAAATAAAAATGAAAAAAATATCGAATCTTTTAAAATATCCTTTTTTTACAATCGTCTACCTAAATAACAAGCTTAATTTGCAAATTATAAATTTCCGGAAAAATAGCAATAATGGCTAACTCATATTCTGTGCGGATATGTAATTTTAGGAGTGGAAAGAATAGAGACAGAAAATAAAAAATGAATGATATGATAAAGATATTTGAACAATACAGAACATTTTGGGGAATGATGGCTTTTGTGGCATATTTCACAATGATAGTACTCGTTGCAATGTTATTTTAGAAAGAAAAATAATCGAACAAAATAAAAATATAGAATATGAAAAATAAGTTTTTTAAAGGAGTTTTAGGCGGCATATGTTTTATTGCCTTTTTTGCAGGATTTATTGCAATATCCATGCTATTGTGGAATGCATTGTTACCGTGTATATTCGGGCTTCCTGCACTCAACTACTGGCAAACAGCCGGATTGTTAATATTGGCTCGATTGTTCTTTGGAGGAATAGGACATGGGCACGGACCTTTTGGTCGAAAACGCAGAAATAGATGCAAAGACAAAAGAGAGCATCTTTTCGGACACCTGAATGAG
Organism: Dysgonomonas sp.; assembly: GCA_032477055.1. Classification (GTDB taxonomy): domain Bacteria; phylum Bacteroidota; class Bacteroidia; order Bacteroidales; family Dysgonomonadaceae; genus Dysgonomonas_A. The sequence continues at coordinate 366,356 of JAWDXP010000001.1, forward strand.
AGGGAGTTTGGCGATTTGAGAGACCGGCTGAAAGGTATGTCGCGGGAAGAGCGGCGCGACTATGTACGGGAACGTATAAATAAACATTATAATCATTGGGAAGAGTATTTCGATGATATGTCTACTCCTCAACCCGAAAAATAAATGGAGACGGAGAATATAAAGAAAGATTTGCCGGAAAAGCAAAGCATTTCGGATATATTCAGGCAGTATCAGCTACGTCTAAAGAACTTTATTTCCAAACGAGTTCCGTCTAGAGAGGATAGTGAAGACATTTTACAAAATGTATTTTATCAGTTGGTAAAGGCTGATTCTTTGATGAAGCCTATTGATGAGATGACTGCATGGTTGTATACTGTAACTCGCAACCAGATTATTGACTGGAACAGGAAAAAGAGAGAAAAAGAAATGCCTGTATTACAATACGAAGATAAAGATGATTTGTCTTTCGTTCAAGTAACTGAAAGCCTGTTTAATGGATTATCCGATTCGCCCGAAACCGAATATTTAAAGTCGCTTGTCTGGGAAGAACTGGATAGCGCATTGTCCGAATTGCCTGACGAACAGAGTAATGTGTTTAGGTTGACAGAATTGGAAGGGCTTTCTTTCAAAGAGATTTCGGAATCGACCGGAGTTCCCGTCAATACACTGATATCCCGAAAAAGATATGCAGTATTGCATTTGAGAGAAAGACTGAAAGATATATACGATGACTTGATTAGTAATATTTGATGAGCAGAAACAGAGGGGAATTATATTTGAGTTAAATATCTTTTCCTTCTGTATCCTGTCTTTCCATGATTATGTTTTCTCTGTCTCTTTTATCCAGATATTCACGTTTGAAAATATCGAAACACAATAAAAACATGGATAATAATAAAGGACCGAATATTACTCCCCAGAATCCGAATAGTGTCAATCCTATTATTACCCCGAAGATGGTTATTAAAGGATGCGTATCTGCCAGTTTCTTTTGTAGAATGAAACGGATTACGTTATCGATATTGGATATTACGACCAGAGCGTATATTGCAAGCCCGATGCCATTGACATGATCTCCTGTCAGGAACAGGTAGAGCGCCAGAGGAAACCATATGAGTGCAGTTCCCACCAAAGGAAGAATGGTGGCGAAGCAGGTAAGGAAGCCAAATAGTACAGGATCAGGAGTCTGGAATATCATGTAGCCGATCATCGCAATAAAGCCTTGTATAATAGCCAGTAGAGGAATCCCGATCGCATTAGACTTTATCATAACCTTTGTTGAGGTAACTACTTCTTTTTTATTATCATCCTTGAATGGTAATATTTCATATAAATAAGCCTCCATTTTGCGGCATCCGATCAACATAAAATAAAGTACAAAAAGCAGCACGATACAGTTTACGATGAACATGCTTACTTGATTGAGTAACTTCTGAGCAAGAGAGGTGAGCGATGTAGTTACACGTGCGATATTCTCCTGACTAAGTAGATCATACTCTGTCTTCTCATGAATCAGAGAAATAAAATGCTGAATAGTTTCTATGAGTGTAGTTGGTTCCAGGTTGATACTGCTTATCCGGTTAGTCAATAACCAAAGCGCGAGGAAAGAGGGTATAAGGAAAATGAGAGATACCTCGACAAGTATTAAGACTGCAGCAATACTGGGTCTGAATTTCTTCTGTTCGGTAAGGTAAAACATTTGGTTTCTGACAAGCATATATACAGTACATGCACCCAATATCCCACTAAGAAAGGGCAGTCCTTCATAAAAGATAATTCCTCCTAATACAATGATTATAATGATTAGGGAATATTTCCAAAAATTTTCTTTGGAATTAGCCATACTCTGCAATAATTAAAAATTTTAATTCATCTCAATAAGTTGAACAAAGAATCTTATCAAAAAGTTTTAATTAAAGTATGGTTTGGGAAAACTATCTCATTCTTTTGGTCAAGTTAGATACGGTAAAATCTCAGAAATGGTTTCGATACGTATTAAGTGAGGACTGAGTATTTTGTCTTCCATCTTTTCGTGTGCCCATGTACTGTGATAAGGTACGTAAGCTGCATATCCGCCAATTTCGAGTACGGGAATAATATCCGATTTCAGCGAATTGCCGATCATAAGTATATCTTCCGGTCTGCAATCGAGATGCTTGATTAGTTTTTGGTAATCCTTTACTTGCTTGTCGCTCATTATTTCTATATGATGGAAATAGTGGGCAATGCCGGATTTCGACAGTTTACGTTCCTGATCCAGTATATCTCCTTTTGTTACCACGATCAGTCTGTATTTTCCTTGAAGAGTTTCCAGTACTTCTTTTACTCCGTCTAGGAGTTCTACAGGTTTGTTGAGAATTCCTTTACCCAGATTTATTATTTCCAGAATGACTTCAGGCTCTATTTCTTTATTGGAAATTTTCAGGGCAGCCTCTACCATAGATAGGGTAAATGCTTTTACTCCGAAACCATATAGAGCCATATTGGCTAGTTCTATCTTTAATAGTTCGGGAGAAATGCTTTCGAAAGGCATGTATTTCTGCATCAGTTCCCTGAACCGGTATTCCGCTTCGTCGAAGTAGTTCTGATTGATCCACAAAGTATCGTCGGCATCGAATGCTACGATTTTTATATTATCCATAATTGTATCGATTCTGCCTGTTGTTAAAAGTACTGCAAATGTAAGAAGTTATATTTTGAAATATTAGCACAAAATAAACTTTTTCTATTGAACAAAACCCAATTGCAGGCGTTTATTAGGTAGAAAGAATGAGATTGATATGTGAAAATTGTTGAGAATGATCACTATTATATAAACATATTAAATATAAGATATTATGAGTACTTCAACATTAAAACAAAAAGAAATGACAGGAATTAAAGGATCAACTGCAGAAATAGGAAAATTTTTAGGTCAACTATTTTCATTCAACAACAGTTTGAAATTATTTCACTGGCATGTAACAGGGACAGGTAGTTATGCGAAACATATTGCATTGGATCAGGCTATCGAAGCTTTGACAGATGCAACAGACCGTTTGGTTGAAACTACTTATGCAATGGCTGGTGATATTACTATTACTATCCCTGAAACTAAAGTTCCGGGCGATATTGTAAAACATGCTACAGACTTCTACAATACTATAGAGGAAGGTCGTGATTACTTTACTGAAGATTTTAGTGAGTCTATCCTTGACGATTATCACGAAGCTATTCAACAACTACTTTACAGACTAAAAAGATTGCAATAATTGCAAACATTTGAAATAGACGTATTCTTAAATTAAGAAAGGTTATCCGAAAGAGTTCGAATAACCTTTCTTGCTTTTTCAGAGTTGAATAACTTTGTCGACTCCGATCTGTTCCAGAAAATAATCGTCATGCGAAACTACTAATACTGTACCTCCGTAATCTTTTATTGTAGAGGTTAGTATCTCTATATTATGAATGTCGATATTGTTGGTGGGCTCATCCAGAATAAACATGTCGGGGGTATTTGCACTAACCATCAGACAGCTTAATGCCAGTTTCATTTTTTCTCCGCCGCTCAGTTTGCTGCATGGCTTATCCCATGTCTCGTAAGGAAAGAGGAAACGGTTAAGGATTGTCTTTATCTCATGGTCTTCAAATCCGTTGCTGTATTTCAGAATCTGTTCCAATACCGACAGGTTATTGTTAATGATAGAATATTCCTGATCTAAGTATACATAGGTGAAATCTGCTTTAGAAAGATTACCGTCTATCGGAGAAAGTTCTCCGGTGATCAGCTTTATGAGAGTTGTTTTCCCCGAACCATTTTTACCTTTTATGGCAATGCGGTCACCACTTTTTATTTGGAAATCAAGCTCTTGATCCCATAGTCTGGTATTTTCGTAATGATATTTCAGGTTTTTGCAATCTACCAATATCTTTCCGGTATGGAGAGACGATGTGTTGAAGTCCACCTTCATAGCTTTGATATCCGGTATCTTTTTCCGTATCTCACTCATTGTTTGCGAAATATCGCCCATCTTATCAGCATGGGTTTCTTTCAGTTTAGATCCGCTTTTTTCGGCTTTGCTCTGTAGACGATTGGCTTCCATTTTGCCTATCCCTTTTTGTGCCGTCAGTTTTTTGCCACGTACTTCATGTTTCTGTTTTCTCTCTAGTGATTCAATAGCAGTTTTCTTTGCGAATCTTAATTGTTTTTGTTGTTCCTCCAGCTTATTTTGTAGGGTAGTGATCATTTGCTCTTTTTCGAGCTTATAGAAATCATAATTACCTGCATAGTAAACTACATTGTTCTTATCCAGTTCATATATTTCTGTTAGCAGATTTAGCAAGTGGCGATCATGGCTCACCACTAATATCGTAGAACGGCTTGCGCCAATCAGTTCATATACTTTTTCTCTGTATAAAGAATCCAAATGATTGGTAGGCTCATCCAGAAGTATATTCCGGGGCTCATGAACCGTAATACCGGCAAGAAAAACTTTTGTTTTTTCCCCACCACTTAAGTTTTCCAGAGTTTGAGAAAGAGAAATATGTTCCAATCCCCAAGAGGATAGGGCGGCTGTCGCTCTTTCTTCTATAGTCCAATCGTCATCCAACACCGAAAAGTTTTTGGCAGATGCATCTCCTGCCAAAATATTATGGAGTGCTTTTAGCTTATTGTCTATTTGTAAGGCGGCAGCAACTGTATAATCACTGTATTGCCCGAAATGTTGAGGCACATAGTACGGCTGCGATGAATGTACAATTTCACCTGTGGTCTGATATAATTCGCCTGCGATTATTTGCAGGAGTGTTGATTTTCCCGAACCATTGTTTCCGATGAGTGCTGCTTTTCTATTCTCCTGCACAGAGAAGCTAATATCCTTAAAAAGAATTTCTCTATCCGGATGTGTATAAGAGAGTTGTTTTACTATTATACTCATGGCTAAATAAATTAAAGAAGATGAATATTCGATGAATTGTTGATACGGGCAATATGAAAGCAGAAATCCTGACAACATAATAAGTTATGCTGCTCGACGCGAAAAGAAAGCACTATGTCAGGATGCTTACGTTTTAGATAATATACATGTAATAAAGATGGAAAACTTGTACAATCTTGTAAAAAGAAACGATCGTATCAAGTCAATTAAACAATTGAAAAAATTAACCCGTATGTTTTTTGAAGTAGTTAATTACATTTTCATTGGAGTGGTTTATTGTTCAGATACAAAGGTAGATAATAGTCTTATATTTGCAAAATATAATTGCAATTTAATATCTCGGAATATAAAGATATTACTATATCATTAGTGTTTTTGTGTGAATAATTTATCCGAAAAATAATCAATAGGATTTAATTTTTTAATAACGAAGAATTTGAAAAAATATGTGATAAGTTTAAATGAAATAATAGGGGTAAATCTAAGATAAAATGCTAACTTGCGTCTGATTAGACAACAACAACATATAAACGAAAACACAAATGGAACGTACTCTCGAAAAAGCCATTCTAATAGCTGTGAATGCCCATATGGGGCAAAAAGATAAGACCGGCTCTCCTTATATTTTGCATCCGTTGAGGGTGATGCAGAATGTAGATACTACAGAAGCTAAAATAGTGGCTGTGCTTCATGATGTGGTAGAAGATACCGATGTGACTTTTGATGACCTGACAGAAGCGAATATACCTAAGCATCTGGTAATTACTTTACGTCTGTTGACTCATAACGAGAATTTGAGTTATGAGGAATATATTGAGAAACTGGCGGAAAATCCTTTGGCTGTTAAGGTAAAACTGGCTGATATGAAAGACAATATGGATCTGAGCCGGTTAAGGAAAGTCACGGATGAAGATATAGAGCGGATGAAGAAATATGTGGCTAATTATAATTATCTGAAAAGCTTTTTGTAACAAATAAAAAAAGAGAGTATAATTCTTAAATGAATTATACTCTCTCCCCAAAAAACAAATAATTACAAAGTTATTTAGCCTTGAAAAGCCATCTTGTACCCACTATTAAAGAGTGAGTGTCTGTTTTGCCTAACTCTCTGAAATTTCCCTGAAAAGAAGTGTTTTCATATGCATACATAGCATGAAAACGTAAGTCTTTGGTCAATTTATTGGTAAAAGGATAAAATTCTGCTACGGCTTGTATGCCTTTTGTCTGATAGGCATTTTCACCGAAATTCTTATCGTGTCGTTGGTTCCATGTTCCCTTTATAAAAGGTCTCCACTTTCCGAAATTATATTTTAGGTTCAAAGAAACGGACTGGTCTCTTACATATCGCGAACCTAGCTCTGTATCGTTTACCATATCGCTGTAATCCATGTCCCTGTTTCCTAAATAATAGTCGACCTCGGTACTAAAATCTCCGACATTAAATTGAGTACCGGCTGTCAGCCAGTTATAAAATTTGCTTTTCTCATGTTGGAAAGCACCGTATGCCCAACGGGTACGGACTGCTCCGTCAAATAAATCTCCTACCCAAAGGACATTTACAGCCAAGGCTTTGTTTTTGTAATCTTCGCTGGCAAACTGTGGAGCATCGGAATTCACGACTTGCAGGTTTAATTCTTGTCCTAAAAATTTGTAAGCCACGTTTACCCCTGTTTTGTATGCGTCGAGATCGTTAAAAGCCATTGTAGGTAAATAGATATCTGCCGGATTGTAATCGTACTCGAAAGTACCGAATTGTACCGACTGTTTTCCTGCCATGATTGTCCAGTGCTGACCAATGTCGAACGATACCCATGCTTGGTCGGTAGCTCCCGAATAACCTTCGCGAAGAGGTGTTTGAGGCTTGTTCAGGCGGTGGCGTACCCGATAACGGATGCCGGGAATAATCTCTCCTGCCAGCCATATCTTGAAAGTTTGTCCGCGAAAAGTCAGTTCGTCTGTATCGCCGTTCTTCATCGTTCCTTGGAAGTCGACACGTGTATCAAGCATGATATTCAGCATTTCATCGTCCCAGATAAGTTTGTCCAGAATGTTCTGGCTATCTTTGACTTGGGCAGACGCTCCCAGGCACACTAGGAAAGCAGCCGCTATAAGATATAGTTTCTTCATAATAATTAGTATTCAGAAAACATTCGTTGTATTTGTTTGTAGTCGTTTGTTTTAGTTAATGCAAGCATTAGTAAAACACGTGCTCTGTATGGATTGATATACCATGATGCCGAGAATCCCAGTTTATCGTCATCTATCTCATCCCATTGGGTTGTAGGACCCGTCATAATACGAGACGAGCGTACAACGGCTACTCCATGATTTTTGACCGCTTTTGCCAAAGCATCCTGCAAAGCAGTTGTAAGGTTACCATTACCTACTCCGGCAGTTACGATTCCTTTTACGTGGGCTTTGACCGCAGCATCAACGAATAGAGCAGTGGCATTCGAATAGCTTAAAATGATCTCTACGCGAGGCAGTTCATTTAAGTTTGTAATATCAAACTCCGAGTTAGTTGTGTGTCTTTTCATCGAACTACGTGTATAGACCGGTTTTCCGTTATACATGATGCCTAAATGACCATAATTCGGATTTTCGAATGTACCTACGCTTATCGTATTGGTTTTGGAAAGGTCGTCGGCTCCCAATATTTGATCATCCATTACTACCATAACTCCTTTACCAACCGATTCGGGAGAAACGGCACATGCTACAGCATTGAATATGTTGCGTGGACCGTCTGCACTGATAGCAGTAGAAGGTCTCATCGAACCCACTAATACAACAGGCTTATCGCTCTTTACGGTTAAGTTGAGGAAGTAAGCAGTTTCTTCCTGTGTATCTGTTCCGTGAGTAATCACGATACCATCTACATTGCTTTGGCTAAGCAATTCGTTGACACGTTTTGCCAGTTTCAGCCATACTTCCGTATTCATGTCCTGACTACCGATATTAGCTACCTGTTCGGCTTGTATATTGGCTATGTCTTTGATCGAAGGGACTGCGCCCAATAGCTGATCTACGGTGATAGCTCCGGCTTTGTAACCCGACGAGGTTGCCGATGCTCCTGTTCCGGCAATAGTACCTCCGGTAGCAAGTACATATATTGTCTTTTTATCTTGTGCAGCCAAGCTGACAGATAATAGTAAGGATAGTACAAAAAGCCCTATTCCTTTGTTAAAGATATTCATTTTCATAATTGTAGTAATTTAAGTTTTAGCTTTATGTTTTATTTATTCTTTGTACTTTCCCATGCTTCCAGATATTCATTCATGGTCTCGTGCAATTCTTTGCCTATAGTTGTGTAATCTTCGTTTTCCAGATTAGCAAGAGATACACGTACCGACCATTCAGGTCCTGCAAATCCTCCTCCGTTTAGCAGTACAACAGATGATTTCTCGGCAAGGCGGAAAACGATATCTACCGGTTCGAAATTCTTTTCGAGGAAATTCATAAATTCTTGTCCGTAATTTTTCAAAGCCCACTCCTGTATATCTATCACACAATAATAAGCGGCTCTGTCTACATCGGGATAGATAGGAAATTCCATACCTTCCCACAGTAGGTTGTATCGGTTGCGGATAAGGTCTATACAATCCTGTTTATATTTATTCTTTTTATCTAACAATGCGAATGCGGCGAACAACAGCATTTGCATTTGTTGAGGCAGTGATAATCCTGCTGTATGGTTCAGGGCTACCTGACGGCTATCGGCAACCAGCCTGTCGATAAATTTCAGTTTGTTAGGATACAAAGTCAGGCTTTCGTACAGTTTAGCCAATCTTTGTTTTTCGGAAGCCGGAACAGCAGATAGCATATCGTCATAAATATTATCTTCATACAAAGCAATTACACCCAAACGCCATCCGGTAGCTCCGAAATATTTAGAGAATGAATATACACATAATGTGTTTTTAGGTAATTCGTTCATCAGAGAATTGAATCCGGGAACGAATGTTCCGTAAACATCATCTGTTAATATCATCAGGTTTGGATTCAGGTTTTTAACAACCTTGATCAGATATTTGCGGCTATCGTCTGCCATCTCTACAGAAGTAGGATTACTCGGATTGACGATAAAGAAAGCTTTGATAGCTTTATCCCCCAATTTGTCCAGTTCTTCGTCCGGATATTGGAAGTTCGGATTATCATCTTTGTCTCTGCCATTTCCGTATATACATACTACTTCGAAGTCGTATTTGGCAAGTTCCGGAATTTCCAGATAAGGAGTGAATACGGGTACGCCTAAGGCTATTTTATCACCTTTTTTAAGTAGCCCGTTCTCTAATAAAGAATCGAAAATGTAGCACATAGCTGCGGTTCCCCCTTCTACGGCAAACAGGTCGTATTTTCCGCTTCGGTGAGGATCATTGCCACACATCTCCTGAATAAGATAATCATGTACAATGACTTCGGTATGTTTGAGCATACGCACAGGGCTGGGGTATTGGTCTCCTATGATTCCTTCTGCCAGTTCGAATACCCATGCTTCGCGATCGAATTTATGTTGCTTAATACCATACTGATACATTCCTTTCAGCAATTCTGCTCCCGGCATATCTTTATGTTTTTCCAAAAAGTCCTCGAATCGTTTCGCTATACCGTCTTTTTGTGGAATACCCGAAAGACCCGATGGCTTGTCCATAGCCCTGCGGCTTTCTTCTACTCCGAATTGACCAAGCAAGAAGAATGCTTCGCGGGGGATGGTAGCAGTCCAGTTCGGATTGCCTCTTCCTGCATTCAACATGGCTCTGGATGGCTTTTTTTGCTGATCCGATGCCAGGCTTATAAGGTTATCCTTTAGTTCGAAAGGACTTAATTGTTCGAGTTGTTGTTCGCGTTTGCGTGAAGTTCTTAATTTATCAATATCCATGATTCTGCAATTTTAATTTTTTAATTAACTCATTAATAATACTATTACTACACCCCATATGATGAGTAAAGTGTTACCTACGGCGTAGGTTGTAGTATATGATAGGGCAGGGACTCTGCTCTGAAGAGAATCTTCCAAAGCGCCGAGTGCGGCAGTGGTAGTTCTGGCTCCCGCACAAGCTCCTAAAGTGATAGCCGGCTGGAATTTGAATACATATCGTCCCAGTAAGATTCCGATAAGCATGGGTACAAGACTTACGAAAATACCTGCGATGAAGAGGCTCACTCCGGCTTCTTTCAGACCTGCTACGAAGTCGGGTCCTGCGTTGATACCTACTACAGCAATGAAGATATTTAATCCCATATTGTTCATTAGCCAGATAGCTGGCTCGGGTATAGTCCCGAAGGTTGGGCGGCGCGAACGCAGCCATCCGAAAATGATACCCATGATCAGTACGCCTCCACTGGCACTCAGGCTCAATGGAACGTTTCCTGTGCGGAAGGTCAAAGAGCCTAACATCCCTCCAAGGAATATGCCTAAGCCGACATATAATAGGTCTGTAATATTGGTCGGACGTTCGGCATAACCTAGTTTTTTAGCAAAACGGTCTACATCCGATTTGCGTCCTTCTACCTCGACTATATCGCCACGTTGTAGTGTGACTTCTTTTAACAGAGGTAGATTTGCTTTACCTCTTTGTACTTTTCTGATGATGACTCCGTGACGGTCTTTACTCGTTTTCAGTGCACCAAGAGTGCAACCTTCCATTTCTTTGTTGGCAACTATGACTCTGAGAGCTTCTGAACTGAAATCTAATAATTCTACATCGGCAACTTCTTGTCCTACAAAACTTTCGTCTGCTATGAGAGTGTCTATCGGACCATTAAGCACCAGATTGTCGCCTTTATTGACGATCAGGTCGGGAGTTGGTTCCTGTACTATCTCTCCCGTAGAGCGGCGAATACGTTCTATATATACCGGCCAGTCTTTTTGTACGAGCATGTCTTCTACGGCTTGTACAGTTTTCGATTCATTGAACCAATCACTATTTGCCCGTATTACTCTGAAAGTCGTACCATCGTAGGCGGCTTCTTCACTAGCATCCGCTTCGTGAATAGAACCTCCCAATGTGGCTTCATATTCTTTTGTCTGTTTGATGATGTCTTTTCCCAATAGTTTAGGACCGATAGAAGCCAGAAACCAAGCCGTTCCGGCAGTTCCGAAGATGTATGTAACTGCGTATGCAACAGGTATCTGGTTTATGTACTGTTGTTTGTCCGTTTCGCTGATGCTCAGCTGATTGATGGTGTCTGTTGCAACACCTATCACAGCAGAGATTGTATTTGCTCCTGCTAATAATCCTGCCGCATTGCCGATATCGAATCCAGCTATTAGTGCAGCTACCCAAGCTACTGCTAAACAGGATACACAGACTATGGCTGCAAATGCTATCTGTGGCAAACCGTCCTTTTTGAGACCTTGTACAAACTGAGGTCCTACACTATATCCTACTGCAAATAAAAATATAAGGAAAAAAGCCGATTTCACTGTGGGAGAAATAGGAATGCCGAGTTGACCAATTAACACACCCATTAATAATACCCCGGTAACTGAACCTAAACCAAATCCTTTAATTTTTACTTGTCCTATGGCAAACCCCAGTGCCAAAGTAAGGAAGATAGCGAGCTCAGGATTATCCTGTAAGGTTTTTATAATCCATTCCATAAATATCTTCTCTGTTTTTTAATCTTATTAAACATTTGTATTTGATCTTAAAACAAGTCATGTGAAATTTTGTTTTTCAAAAGCCGATATTGGAAAGTATTTAACAGTTCTTATTCTATCGGGTAAAAAGGATGAGGCAGGCAGACAACATTATCCCTTGTATAGTTGTTTCAATGTATTAATGAATAATAAAAATTTATGAAGAATATAACATTAATAGGATCTACAGGCTTCGTCGGTTCAGCCATACGGGACGAGGCTCTAAGCAGAGGGCATAAAGTAAAAGGTGTCATCAGGGAGACTGATGGTGTTGTTGTTGACAATGAGAATCTGGTATTGGTACAGGCGGATGTAATGGACACTGATACACTGGCAGAAGTGCTGAAAGGTTCTGATGCTGTGATTAGTGCATATAATCCGGGATGGTCTAATCCGAATATTTATGATGATACGCTAAAAGGTTACCGGTCGATAATAGATGCTGTAAAAAAAGCAGGGATTGAGCGGTTGCAAGTAGTCGGAGGAGCCGGCAGTTTGTTTATATCGCCGGGAGTAACCCTTATCAGTTCGGGGCAAGTTCCTGCAAAGATCCGTCCGGGAGTAGAGTCTTTAGCAAAAGTTCTGACAGATTATTTATTCCCTGAACAAGAATTGGACTGGGTTTTCTTCTCTCCTGCCGGTGAACTTTTCCCCGGTGAGCGTACAGGCAATTATACTTTGGGCAAAGATGATATGATAGTGGATAAGAATGGAGATAGCCGTATTTCAGTTCAGGATTATGCAAAAGCTATGATCGACGAATTGGAAAACCCAAGGCATCATCGCGAAAGATTTACGATAGGTTACTAATTAGGGGTAGTCTGTGCTAAAATAAAAAGGCTGCATTTTGCAGCCTTTTCTTAATGAATGAGATAAATATTATCTTGCTTTTAAGACAATATGCCACGTATGCGGTCTTCGAAAGCAGAAAGAGCAGCTTTTGCGCCTTCTCCCATCGCTATGATTATTTGCTTGTAAGGTACAGTAGTTACGTCACCGGCAGCGTATACTCCGGGGATGTCTGTACGGCAGTGAGCATCTACTTCTATTTCTCCGAAACGGTTGGTATTTACTTTATCTTTGAATGCAGAGCTATTCGCAGCCAATCCGATTTGTACGAATATACCATCGAGATCGATGACCCTTTCTTGTTCGGTAGCCCTGTCTTTTACCTGAATACCAACAACTTTTTCGCCATTGCCTACTACCTCAGTAGTCTGAGTGTTCATAATGATCTCTACATTCGGAAGGCTTTTGGCTTTCTCTTGTAGAACGTTGTCTGCTTTCAGGTTTTCAAGAAATTCAATAACTGTGACTTTCGAGCAGATTCCTGCAAGGTCGATAGCAGCCTCTATTCCTGAGTTACCTCCACCTACTACGGCAACATGTTTTCCTTTGTAGAATGGTCCGTCGCAGTGAGGACAGAATGCAACTCCTTTACCTATATATTGACTTTCTCCCGGAACGTTCAATTTACGCCAGCTTGCACCGGTTGCAATGATTAGTGCGGGAGCAATTATTTTTTCGCCTCCGTTTACATATACAGCTTTGTCTTTTCCTTCCACTTCTACACGTTCTACTGTGCGATGTTCAAGAATATCGATAGGGTAGTCCTGCATATGTACTTTAAGATTGTTGGCAAGTGCCTCGCCTGTTGTTTTAGGTGTAGAAATCAGATTTTCTATACCTACTGTTTCTTTTACCTGTCCGCCGACACGTTCTGCAAGAACGGCAACTTTCAGACCTTTGCGGGCAGAATAGATAGCGGCAGATGAACCTGCAGGACCAGCGCCGATAACTACTACATCGTAGTTACGTACAATGGCTTCGCCTTCCAGTACCTCTTCTGTTCCGTACTTTGTTTCGAGTTTACTCAGTAATTCTCCGAATTCGCCTCTGCCTACATGTAATAATTCTCCGTCGGCAAAAACGGCTGGTACTCCCTGAAGTTTGAGTGCATCTACTTCCTCTTGGTTGATAGCTCCGTCTACCATTTCGTGCGAAACAGAAGGATTGAGGATAGCCATTATATTCAATGCCTGAACTATATCGGGACAGTTGGTACATGTCAGAGACACATAAGTAGTAAGGTTGATCGGACCTTTGAGCGATTTAACTCGTTTTGTGATATATTCGTCGGGGAAATTCTTCCCTTTACCATCACTATTGAGTATAGCTAATAACAGAGATGTAAATTCATGACCATTGGGAATTCCTCTGAATCGGATACCCGTTTTTTGTCCGTCTTTTAATAAATAGAATTCTAATCCTGTTCCATCATTTACCTTTGCCGATATCTTGTCAGAGCAGGAAGCAACATCATCGAGTAATTCTACTAATTCGTTACGGGAGTCATGTTTTTCAGATACGTATATGTCGAAAGTATATTGAGATTTTAAATCTGCAAATACGGTCGTTAATTGTTGTTTTAGAGCTGATTCCAACATAGTATTATAACCTTTCCAATATTGATAGTGTGATTGTATATAAAAATAAGACCGGCAACAAATGCCGGTCTTTTGTATATTATAAATTAGATTTTACCGACCAAATCAATGCTTGGTTTCAATGTCTCATCACCTTTTTTCCATTTAGCAGGACATACTTCACCGTCGTGAGTTGCTACGAATTGAGCAGCTTCTACTTTACGAAGTAATTCGTCTGCATTACGTCCGATACCATTATCATGAATTTCTGCAATCTTGATTTGTCCTTCAGGATTGATAACGAAAGTACCTCTGTATGCACGTCCTTCTTCTTCGATCATTACACCGAAAGCACGGCTCAATACACCTACTGAGTCAGCCAACATAGGGTATTGGATTTTGCGGATGCTTTCTGATGCATCATGCCAAGCTTTGTGAACGAAGTGAGAGTCTGTACTTACTGAATAAACTTCAACTCCCATTGCTTTGAATTGCTCATATTTTTCAGCAACATCTACAAGTTCAGTAGGACATACGAATGTAAAGTCAGCAGGATAGAAAAAGAAGATAGCCCATTTTCCTAATACATCTTTATCTGTAACTGTTTTGAATGCTCCGTTGTGAAAAGCTTCTACTTTGAACTCTGGTAATTGAGTGTTGATAATTGTAGTCATAATGATTTTTGTTTTTATATATTAGTTTATAAATTTGTTCTATAAAATTGCGATCATATAGTTTTTGTTTATCGCTATACAAATGTATATAGTTTTTGTTTATTGGCAAAATTATCACTTATAGATAATAATTATTAGATGTGTAAAATGTTGTATTATAGTGTGTTATCTCTTTTTAGGGCTGTGTTTGTAATGTTTTTTAGTATTTGTGTTTATATATTGAAAATTCAAAAATACATATTTCCAGTTCATATCAGAGGATAAAAAAAGAGAACTTCAACAAGCTCTCTTTTTGTTTTTTATAGAGGTTTTACGGGGATACATATATCTACTATATGTTTTTTTTCAGGATGGTCTTCAAAATTGTTGTGATACAATTCGTAAGTGCTTTTATCATCAGGCTGATAACCACTTTCGGTAAACCATGCACACATTGTATTCCATGCCTGTTGAAACTCTATGTCATTTATCTCGAAACGACCTACGGCATACTTCCCTCCTTCGACTATCCCTTTGCCAATTTCGCCTTCTACTTTTACGTCTCCTGTTACGGTTAAGCAAGCATCCTGCCTCACCTTGTTGATACTGGTAATAGACGGGTCATCGTGATAAACAGTAAGGCTCTTGGTTTCGGGAAAGTTCAACAAACCTCTTGGTCCTGCCCACATCATTAGTTTTTGATACGCTTTACCGATCTGGTTGAATGCGCCCATGTGACGGCAATAGATCACTTTCAGTTCGGGCATCTCTTTTACTTCAATTTTGGTGTTCATAAACATTAATTTTTGAATTTCTACATTGCAAAATTGAGCATTAAAGTGGACATCCATTTTTCCGTTCTTGCTGATTAGTTGACCATTCTTGCTATATAAAAGACCGTCTTTTGTGAATACGGCTTTTTCTTTCTGCCTGAACTCTTTAGCTGTTATACCCCAATATTTACGAAAAGTACGGCTAAAGGTAGACACATTGTTGAAACCACATTTGTAGGCAATATCTGTTATGCTTTGGTCTTTGTGTACTTGTAAGAGGTACGCCGCTTTTTCGATCCGTATTCTTAACAGAAAATTATTAGGTGTTTCTCCTGTTACTACCGAAAAAATGCGATGGAAATGATACGGCGAAAAGTGAGCGATGTTTGCTAATTTGCATAGATCGATAGGTTGGTCGATGTGTTTTTCGATATAATCCATTACTCTATTTATCCTTGCTCTGTATTCGAGCCTGCTTCTTTCCTGAACTTCCATTGGCGGTTATCTGATAAATGAGCAAAAATAGATAGATTGGTATATATGTATTTTACCGATCTTGCTAATATGAAAAATAGTATGGAGGAATTATTTTACCAAGAGTTTCTCTACATAGGGTTTTACGCGTGGGTCTCTTTGGGAATAATCTTCTAATAGCAGATGCAAAGATTTGATATAAACCGATCTTACAGCATCTAGTTTTATTTTTAGAAAATAGGTTTCGAGATAAATAGAGAAGCCTTTTTCTCCGAATGTTTTTGATATTTCGTTATTGTCATACAAACTAAGCCCACGGATATATACAGTCAGGTCTTTTACTGCTTTTTCGTGTTCGTTCTTCAATGGCAAAGGGTTTATCATATCTTCTACAGTTGCCAGACTGATATGAATATCTGCTGTATCATCTATAGTCCATCCTTTGTCAAATATAATATTATGTTCTTGAGGCTTATCAATTTCCTGCCGACTGGTTACCTTTTCTTCTTGTGGTTGCGTGGTAAAAGGACGATTGGAAGGTATATTACTTATAACGGTTTTCTTTCCGGTCAGAAGTTTGATACCAAAGCAGTCTTTCTCTGCAATAGCCCACACTATGACCATACTCCAGTGAAAAAAGGCTATTAATAGGTATAGGCGTTCGGGAAATATTCCTATAGATGTCAGTATTAACAAGATAATGATAGCTGCTGGCATTATTACCCATTTGTATTTTTTCTCATTAAATGCTAAAATCATAATGACTAATTCTACTATGACTATGAACATAGAAATGATGCAACACAATATAGATGTTATCAAATAAGAGAAAAGCATATCTCTTTTGTTGTTTATCTGGTTGCTTATAGAGCTTCTCATCAGAGCATAAAGAGAATAAGCTATGGATGCGAGTGTTATACCCATAAATATTAAGAAGAGAGTGTCCGAAACTTCTGTTACATTTTTTGAATAAGCAAATGGATATAATGAGAATATGAAGGCTATAAGTATTAAGGACGAAAATACGATCCGGCTTTTATTTTTTATCCGGATTCCGTCGGCTAATACTACAGCGAGATTCATTCCGGGAATACCGGAAATAATAATTCCCGAAATCAGATTTATGAGTTCTTTTATTGTGGACATTATACACTAACTTTAGGTTGTTTTGACAACACAAAAATAGTCTTTCTCCGGTAGACTTTATGTTAATTTTCGGGATATATGATGCTAATTGTTTATATTGAATCTGTATAGAAAACTGAGAAGGAAATATCTTTTGATAGAATTGGTTGTTATATCGGAGATTTTATTGGTCTTTTGCACCCTGATGATATTCTTTTTCTGATTCAGAATATCATATATATGAAATCGAAGTTCGCCTTTTTCTCTCAATAACAATTTCGACAGGGATATACTCCATAATAATTCAGACTTATTGGCTCTATTCGAATATCCGATATAGTACTTATATCCGATATGATTATTCAGAGATATATCATAAGGTAATTCCAAATATGTAGAGTTGGATATACTATAATTGATAATTTTTTTATTGGAAAAATCGGATAGATTATTTTTTGTGGTACTGAGATTTCCTTCTAGCTGGAGGCTGGATTTGATATCCTTGCTGTCGAAATTGACGGATAAATATTGACGGAGATTAAAACTATTGATAATGTTCTTTTCATCATTTATGAATCCTGTATTTCTGTAATATGCCAGATTGGTATTATTGTCAACTGTGAATTTTTCATTTTTGAGAGGGCTGCTGAAAATGAACCCAATATCGGAACCCCAGTTTCCATTTACATTTTTGTAAGTGGTTTCTGTATTTCCGTTGGTGTCTATCGTTGAATATTCAGCTATTTGATTGGTAATGAAATTTATATTTGTAGAAACCATGAAGAACCGTCCTGTCTCAAAATCGGATTGCTGATATTGCAAGCCAAGGTTGTTCGATAAACTTGCCTTTAGAGATGGGTTACCATAAGTTTTGTTCAGAGTATTGAGTGTCGTGGTATCTGTCGATAGTTGTACGGTATTGGGGTTGTTTAGTATCCCGGAATATGCAAAGTTCATTCGTATGTTTTTCTTGGGTTTGTAACTGATCCTGAAAGAACTGTTGTAGTTAGTCGATTTTTGTTCTATATCCTCTAACATAGAATCCCGAAGATAAATACTGCTCTTATTGTTGGTCGGCTCTATAGATAAGTTGAATAAGTACTCATATTTATCTTTGGTCGACTGAAAGCCAAGCCCTATTATTTGGCTGGAGCTGATATCTTTATATTGGCGCGTATATGTACTGTCCGTAATTGAGTATATATTATGATCATCTGCATTGAATACATTTTTGTCGCGCTTCGAATTGTCTCTGTTGAAAGTATAAGATAGGTAGAGAATATTATTATCACTAAGGGGTTCTGTATATGATAGAGAGCCTCCCCAGTCAGAACTTCTATTTTTAGAAAATAGTTTCTGGTCTAAAACTTTTTCGGAAAGATTACTGTAAATTGTTTGTGACTTATTGATACCTTCTTCGTTACTATTGTCAGCCCCTCCATTGAGTTGGAAGGTTAGATTCCTTCCTTTTTCATTGAGTTTATAACCGAGTATCAGTGTGCCGGATAATCTGTTTTTATAACCGATACTTGAGTAGTGAGACTGTTCGGTAGTGGTGTCTTGTTGACTGACATACGACTTTAGTTCATTTTGTTGATCGTTTTTTATGTCTTCGTGCGAAGCTCTGACTTTTAGGTATATCGATAGGTTTGGCCGCGCTTTCCACTCCAGGTTGCTTTCCAACCTGCTTGTTTTATTGTTTTCCTTATCGGATGATAAATCATTGGTATACCTGTTTCCTGTGGACAATATACTTTCGGTGTTTCCTATGCTTTTTATAAAATCGGTATTATCATCGTAGGTAATATTATTCTCTATTTTCAGGTTTCGTTCTTTTTCCCAGTTAAAATTGATTCCGGCAGTTTTAGATGTTTTTAAGCCGGGTCCGTCAGAATCGGCTCCCGTTCCATGCTCATCATTATTCACATTGTTCATATTTCCCAATATGGTAAACTGTTTTTTCTCAGACAAACGGTTAACCATAAATTTATTATAATACCTTGAGTCACTGCCGTAACCCATTTGGAGATTGCCAAAGGTATTTTGTTTAAATTCGTTTTTCAATTCTAGGTCTATTACCTGGTTGTCTGACAGATCTTTTATTCCTGTGAGGTCTGCTATGTCGGATTGCTCCTTGTATACATGAAGTTTGTTTATTATTTCGGAAGGAATATTCTTTAAGGCGATTTGTATATCGTTTCCGAAAAACTCTTTTCCGTCTATCAATATCTTATTGACAGGTTTGTTATGTATTGTTAGTATCCCATCCTGGCTGATATTTATTCCCGGTATATTTTTTAATAAGTCCTGTAAAAGATAGGCTTTGTCTTTGGTATACGCTCCTGCCCAGTATTCTAATGTATCTCCTTTGACCTGTACTTTGGGGATTCTGGCTGTCACTACTGCTTCGGACAAGAGTATGGCATCAGGAACAATGTTTAGTATCAGAGTATCTTTCTGGGCGTTATTTGATATTTCTATTTCTTTAGATAGGCTTTTGTACCCTAGTAATTTTACATTTAAGCTATAAGTGCCTTTATTAGGTAATGATAAAGAAAATCTTCCGGATTGGTTACTTGCCGTACTGGCAATAATCTTATTGCTGTGATCGGATACTCTTACAGGAGCGTAACTTACAGGCTCTTGTGTTGTTTCGTCTATTATTATTCCATTTACTGTTGTTACATCTTTATTTAATTGGGATATAATTGGACTTTCTGTGATTGGGTTGAATGGTTGTGAATTTTGCTTTTCAGTGTCTGTTTTTATATTTGTTTTGTTATTGTCTTGATGAGATTGTTGAAGGTATATAGTAGGAACATTAATAGGGGAATAGTCCTTTCCCGGTATTATTCTTTTCGTAACAGGAGAATACTCAGGTGAAGATATTCTTAGTAAATAGGGTTGTTTGGGCAAAAGGAATGTAAATGCACCATCAGATAATGTAGTATACTTTTTTAGTATAGCTCTGGTTTTTGGATTAATTATTTCTACACTTATATTGGATAGGGGAGTACTCTCCCTGCTGTCTTTTACAATTCCGCTTATTCGTATAAAGTTTTGTTTTACTGATTTTTTTGCTGGTTTATCTAGCGATACCATTC
This sequence comes from Dysgonomonas sp., assembly GCA_032477055.1. Taxonomy (GTDB): domain Bacteria; phylum Bacteroidota; class Bacteroidia; order Bacteroidales; family Dysgonomonadaceae; genus Dysgonomonas_A. The sequence goes on from JAWDXP010000001.1 coordinate 386,452, forward strand.
TGAATTCCCGGATTGTTGGAGCGGTTGAAGATTCTTTGTGTATGTGTATCTTCCTGATAAGAGGGACGTAATTCTTTTGAGAGGTAATTTGGAATATATATTCATTTTCTGGCAGACTCAATTCGAATAAACCATTCTTATTAGTTTGGGTTTCTGTAATATAATTTTTGTTAGGGAAGGTAAAAACTCTCACCTTCGCACCATGAATGATACTGTCACTTAATGTTTCCCGCACAATTCCTTCGAAATGTATTATTTGTGCGGAAAGGGTAAGTGAGTATAAAAACAAAATGATGATAAAGATATATTTTATCATACGGTTTTACTTTGTGGAAATATGCAATGATCAGGTTTAAAAATAAAAGTCCCGGGTAGGGACTTTTATCTCATACATGATGCTGTCACGAGCAATCAGTCGTCAATATCTTCTTTGAGTAGTTTCCCTGCTTGGTTAAATTCCAGTTCTGCGTCATATTTACCTTTTTCGAGTTCTACTTCGATTTTCCCCGAATATTTAACTTCTACATCTGTTAATTTCCAGTTTGCGAATTTGTGGCTTACATACGATTTTACATTTGCGGGAAGAACGTTCAATACAGATATAGGAAGAGTACGGTGTTTCTCTGCTTCTGCTTGTTTGAACGAACCGTCTTTGTAAAATTGGATTTCGGTTCCATCCCTTAATTCTACTTCATACTTTATAGGGCCTTCTTTTACAGTTTTGATAGAAGATGTTCCAAAGTTATTGCTGATAAAGCTCTGAGATTCTATCGGCAGTTCGTTGAATGCGATAGTAGGATATTTTCTTGCAGAAACTCCTAATGTAACGGCTAAAGCCATCGAAACTAAAATTAATTTTTTCATTTTGTTGTCTATTTTTAATTAATACATTCCAAAAGTAGGAGTCAAATCTGTTAAAAATCTGTAGATGTTTTTATGTGGCTATTAAATATCGGATAGTGTGGTATACTTTGGGTTTGGAGGTGCAAATAAGCCGTTTTTTGGAGCAAAATAAACGGAATGTAAGGATAATTAGAAGAAAATAACTTACTTATATTTTGCGGTCAATACAATATTTTTTTATTTTTGCACCGATAAAAATGAGGAGTTCATGCAGGAAAATCAATCTATGCTCAAGTATTTGTTAGTTGCATTTTGTATTCTAAGTAGTATTTCTTTACATGCTATCGGGAAAAAGCAACCAAAAGAAAAAGAATCATCAAAAGTATATATAGTAGAAGAAAAGACCGGTATCTCGGCATACAATAATAAAACATTGACTTCATTATACAATGAGGCGGTAGAATGGCTGAAGACCCCTTATCGCAGAGGTGGAATGAGCCATCGCGGGATGGATTGTTCGGGGTTGACAAATACAATATTTAAGAATGTATTTGGAATTCAGCTTCAACGCCGTAGCCGTGATATTTACAATAAAGATGTAGTTGCGGTGAAAAAAGATGACCTACAACCGGGTGATCTGGTATTTTTCGCTACATCACGCAGAGGGAAAGGTGTTAATCATGTAGGAGTTTATTTGGGTAACCATAAATTTGTACATGCTTCTGTTTCGAATGGTGTGATTATCAGTGACCTGAACGAAGGGTATTATGCCCGCACATGGGTTAAAGGCGGACGAATAAAAAACACGAATGAAACATTTGAGAGTTTGTTTGCCAAACAACAGGAAAATCCGAATATAAAAGATATATCTATCGAGCCTTTCTTATTTATGAATATAGAACCCAACCATTCTATAAAAGAAATCTCTTTAATGTAATAATATAGATCCGACAAAAAAGAACGGCCTGATTTCACAGGTCGTTTTTGTTTTCTCGAAACTTTACTATATATTCGTATCGTAATGAGTTATATAAATTACGAAATTAACAAACGCTAATACTGTGCATGTTAGTATAACATCATTTTTTTTATATTTTTGTTGTTGATATAAATCCACTTATATGCTTGGAAGGAAAATATGTATACAGAAATAGAGAATATTGTAAAGGATATAAACAGCCGTTGTCCTATTCAGATTGACCAAACTATCAGACTCGACAGTTGTGAAGTAATACCGGAAAAAACATTGAAATACAATTATACTTTCCTATTTATCGATGCGACCAAGATAGATAATGAAGAATTTAAATCTCAAATGTGGGATTATATCTTGTATAATACACAAATCAATGAGGAAATAGGATCATTGAAAGAGTTAGGTACAATATTCGTATATTCATGTAAAGATGAAAGAGGGAATACGCTCGGTGAGTTGACCTTTACACCCGAAGACTATAACCAACCGGTCAAAAAACCGGTGACTCTTGATCCGGCATCACTGAATGATGATAATATAAAGAAAGTATTGCAGGAGATAGTAGACAAGACACAACTCCAATTGCCTTTATTCACGGAAGAAAGTGGTATTAGTATGATTGACTGCCGTACTTTCGACAAGACACTGGAATATACCTGCAAATTATTGAACGAAGATGCGAGCCGTTTTGATACGATCTATTTCAAAACAACAGGTGTTCCGGCAGCTATCCAGTCTCTTAAAGATAATCCCGAGATGAAAACTTTTGCGGAGCAGGGAGTTTATATCAGTAATATCTATTTGGACAAAGACGGAAAATACCTTTGTACCATCACTATTTCGCCGGAAGAGTATTTATAAACAAAGCACCATATGAAGAAGTGTATTAAAAATCTGACAGTTGTATTTTTTATACTGTTCTTTGGTCTTACATTTATGCAATGTACGGATAAGACTCAGAAATTTGTTGAAAATCTGGTGGCAGATGCCAACAAGGATAATCCCCGTATGATGGATAAATTTATACGTCTCGAGAACTGTGAAGCACTTCCCGGACATACAATGAGATATAATTATACCCTTCTTTTCAGTACTTCCGAAGAAGTAGATTCCATCGAATTTAAAAAGAATATGACACCTTATCTGATTTATAATTTGCAGAGAAGTGGCGAAATATCAAACGTATTGAGGGATATGGATGTGACTTTTATTCATTCTTATAAAAATGAGGATGGTAAACAGATCGGTTATATTGTTCTGAATCCCGAAGATTATAAAAAGGAAGTAGTTGATGTACAACATCCCATGAGTTCTCATGGTTCCGATTTTTTGGAAAAAGATAATTTGGAAGAGTCGCTACGTACTATTGCAGCGAGTATGCAGCCCAAATTACCCCTTAATATGAAAGAACAAAATCTTATAATAACAGATTGCCGTTTGTATAAAGATAATGTTTTAGGATATACTTACAAACTGACAGATCAATCGGTTGCAAACTTCGATTCTGTTCAATACAAGCAAACAGCTTACACAAATGCTGTACAAACCTTGAAAAATGCACCGATAATGAAAAAAATGGCAGACAATGGTGCACATATTCGTTATGTCTATCTGGATAAGGACGAAAATTACCTCTGTAGGATAGAGTTATCGTCTGATGATTTGAAATAAATCATACTTATTCGGGTTGAATATTTGTAGAACTTTTAATAAAGGAAGGGCTATGCTGAAACAAATATTTACAAACTTAACCAATGCTTATAATAAAGACCTATCCTCTAAATATTGGAGTGAGGTAGTTATCAATTATTGCGATGCAGGTCGGTATTATCATACTCTCGACCATATAGAAAGTATGTACAAAGAACTACTCGTTGTGAAAGGAGATATCGAAGATTGGGATACAATCTTATTTGCTCTTTTTTATCACGATATAGTTTACAATACTCAAAGGAATAACAACGAAGCCGAAAGTGCAGAGCTGGCAAAAAGTAGACTTTCTACGCTGATGTATTCTCCTGAGAAAATCAACAGATGTGTTATTCATATTCTGGCTACGAAAGGACATTGCGTAGCCAAAGATAATGATACGAACCTGTTTACTGATGCCGATCTTACAATTTTGGGCAGTCCTGCCGACCTGTATAAATCTTATACCGAAAAGATAAGAAAAGAATATACTTTCTATCCTGATAAGGTGTATAATGGAGGACGGAACAAAGTATTGCAGCATTTCTTAAATATGCCGCGTATCTACAAGACGGAACACTTTTATGATAAATATGAAAAGCAAGCCCGTGAGAATTTAAGTAATGAAATTAATTTCATGGCTAATCAAATCCAGTTCAAATAGATATTTTGTATTTTCTTTATTAGCCATGATTAGGCTTCCTTTTATCTTATTCCCGTTTTGCTCCAGTAGTTTAATATCTTGAAGAAGATGGTTAAAAGGAATCTTTTTTGTCATTTCTCTTCCATCAAAAATGTAAATATCAGAAGAACTTGCAGCTATAAAATAATCCGGATTCGTTGATTGCATCGAATCCGAAATGTAAACAGACGGATCAGGCTCGCTTATTAACTCTCTTTTATTGATGTCTACCATATAATAAGTTCCGGCAGCGATTACAAAGGCTGTGCTATTTTCTTTGTCAATCAATACCTCGTTATACCCATAGCACGCAGCTCCGGCAAAGCATCCGTACCAATTATCAAAATCATTAGCCTCGAATAGCACCCATATCCATAATCCGGATGGTTGTCCGAAATAATATTCCCGAAACTCTCCGGACATCGGAGTCGATCTCAATAAGGTTGCACTCATTGGTGAAACTATTTATTTCAAATGAATAACTTGTCCTGTCTTTGCACTTTCTTTTGCTGCATCCAGTATTTTGACAACGATCAGGTTATTTTCCAGAGAAGACAAATCGTAGGGGGACACAGAAATCTCACCTTTGATAACTGCTGCAAAATAACCAAAAGGATCGTTTTGTGGAGAGGGGAGTGGTTGCAATTTTTCCGAAGTTTGTTTCTTATCAGGAAAACGAGAAACAATATTATTCATATCAGGGGCTTTTACATACCCTTTTTCTCCATATACTTCAATATCCTTTCGGCTGAAAGGCCAGTTCCACGAGCCTTGTATAATTGCCTGAGATCGGGGATAAGTGAGAATGATAGTTGCTTCGTCATCCACTTTGGGATAGATGTGAGGCTTTATCTGTTGAAGTGTAGCAGATACTGTCAAAGGCAGTTCATTCTTCATTAACCATGTCATAAGGTTTGCACCATAACAACCAAAGTCTATCACAGCTCCTCCGCCATTCTGCACAGGGTCGGTGAGCCAATCCAGAAACTCTTTATTACAGCCAATTTCTACAGGACCTTCGTGTCCGTCGCAGACAATGACTTTGCGGATGTCTCCGGTCGATCTCTGAGAGTTCACAATGTCATACACACTATGATTGCTAGCGTACCATGTGGTTTCGTAGTTGGTCAATAACTGTATATTATGTTTGCGGGCTAAATCGGTCATTCGTTCGGCATGTTCGTTATTTACAGCCAACGGTTTTTCTACCATTACGTGAATTCCTTTTGGTGCACAGGCTTCTACTGTGCTTAGATGCTGATAGATAGAGTTAAATGCCATCACTCCTTCGGGTTTTGTCTGCTCTATCATATCGTTGATGTTGTCGAAAACGATCTTCATGTCATAACCATAGTCTTTAGCAAAGCGTTCGGCCAATTCGCGGTTGCTCTCGGCTATTCCGACTATCTCGACAGGAGCATCTTTATCAAATATGGTGTGTAGTAATCCATGCACATGTGCATGGGTAAGCCCGTCTATACCTATGCGTACAGGCTTGTTTTGTGACCAAAGTTGTGTAATCATACAGCATGAAATAAATAAAAAGATGATCTTTTTTAGCATGGTAAAATGTTTTTAGAAAAACTGACTTTATATATGGTTACGAAGATAATTATTAGTTGGCTGTTTTCTAACATTCGTTGCAAATATACTTATGCTTAAATTCTATTAGTCATAAAAAAACGGTTTTATTCACAAAATAATACTAAAATGTTGATATTTTTTGACAATTTATATAAAAATGTATTATATTTGCACCAAGTGTCAAACGTTAAAAACCAAATTCTCTACATGAAAACAGAGCAGGTATTATCAGAATTAAAACAAAGATTCCCAAACGAACCAGAGTATCATCAAGCAGTTCACGAAGTACTAGAGTCTATAGAAGATGTTTATAATCAGCATCCTGAGTTTGAAAAAGCAAATCTTATCGAAAGACTTTGCATTCCTGAACGCATCTTTACTTTCCGTGTGACGTGGGTAGACGATAAAGGCAATGTAAAAACTAACATGGGATACCGTGTTCAGCATTGCAATGCAATCGGTCCTTACAAAGGAGGTATCCGTTTTCACTCTTCTGTAAATTTGTCTATTCTTAAGTTTTTGGCTTTCGAGCAAACTTTCAAGAACTCATTGACTACTCTTCCTATGGGAGGCGGTAAGGGAGGATCAGACTTCAACCCGAAAGGGAAATCGAACAATGAGATTATGAGATTCTGTCAGGCTTTTGTTTCGGAACTATGGAGACATATCGGACCTGATACTGATGTTCCTGCCGGAGATATCGGAGTCGGAGGACGCGAGGTCGGGTATATGTTCGGTATGTATAAGAAAATGGCTCGTGAATTTACGGGGACATTTACTGGAAAGGGCATTGCATTCGGAGGCTCGCTTATCCGTCCAGAGGCTACAGGATATGGGAATGTATATTTCTTATTGGAAATGTTGAAAACAAAAGGTATTGATATCAAAGGAAAAAAATGTCTTGTTTCCGGTTCGGGAAATGTGGCTCAATATACATGTGAAAAACTGATAGAGTTAGGTGCTATCCCTGTGACTCTGTCGGATTCTAGCGGATATATTTATGATCCGGAAGGTATTACCAAAGAAAAGCTTGAATATGTGAAAGAGTTGAAAGAGCTTTACAGAGGACGTATCAAAGAATATGCCGAAACTTACGGATGTAAGTATGTAGAAGGTGGACGCCCATGGGGTGAGAAAGCAGATATTGCTTTGCCTTCTGCTACACAGAACGAATTGAATGGTGATGATGCCAAAGTGTTAGTAGAGAATGGAGTGATCGCTGTTTCGGAAGGTGCAAACATGCCATCTACACCCGAAGCTGTAGAAGTATTCCTGAATGCTAAAATATTATATGCTCCGGGTAAAGCCGCTAATGCGGGTGGAGTTTCTGTTTCGGGACTGGAAATGTCTCAAAATTCGGAACGCCTGAGCTGGTCAGAAGAAGAAGTTGACAATAAACTGAAATGGATTATGACTAATATTCACGAGAATTGTGTGAAATATGGTAAACAACCCGATGGTTTTGTAAACTATGTGAAAGGTGCTAATGTTGCCGGATTTATGAAAGTTGCAAAAGCAATGATGGCACAGGGTATATTGTAATTATTAACTTTACTATTATATCGACAAAAGGCAAATCTTCTTCTGGGGATTTGCCTTTACTTATTTTATTTCTCGATAAGGAAATTATGAACATTCCATGCTCCTTTTTCTTTGTCATAGCTGTTATCCAGCTTTTTTTTGCCCCAGTGAAACATATGTTCGACAATGGGTATGAACTCTTTCCCTTCTTCGGTCAATGAGTATTCGACTCTGGGCGGAATTTCACTGTAAACTTCTCTGGATATTAGTCCGTCTTCTTCGAGTTCGCGCAATACCTGAGTCAGCATTTTGGTACTGATGTCTTTCATTACTTTGCGGAATTGTCCGTATCGTACGGTTTCATTCCAGTATAATCCTAAAAGTATGCGCCCCTTGTATTTTGTCCCGACTCTCTGGAAAGCATAGTCTACCGCACAAATATGTTTTTTTTTCATTTTTATTTTCTTTCCGAATTCTTTTATACACAATGTTAGATACTTATAAGTAACTAATGCACTATTTGGTATCTACTTGATGTTTATAGATGAGATAAATACCTTTGATGAAATAAAGTACTAATATACATAAGATATGAATAAAATAAAAGATGAAATCATCATTTGTGAAGATCGTTTATTGGACGCGATGAGGCATGGTGATGTTCAGGTATTAGACGAGTTATTACATGACGATTTATTATTTAACAGACCCACCGGCGAGGTTATAAATAAAGAGATGGATTTGGCGGCATGTAAAAGCGGAGATATGGTTGCAAAAAGTATAACTGTATTAGATAGAGACATTCAGGCTTTTGGGGGTGATGTAGCAATAGTTACTGTAGCTATTGCTATGGAAGCGGAGTTCAGGAAACAACCTATATCGGGCAACTTTCGTTTTTTTCGTACGTGGAAAAAGATAGAGGGGGAATGGAAGATGATAGGAGGTGCTTCAGTAGTTATTCAAGAGTAAAAAAACACAATATTAGTAAATAGAGCACTATTTCGTATCTACATTGATGTTTATAGATGAGATGAATATCTTTGATACAATGAACTACTAATACATATAAGATATGAATAAAATAAAAGATGAAATCATCATTTGTGAAGAGCGTTTATTGAATGCTATGAAGTGTAGTGATATTGCTGTATTAGACGAGTTATTACATGACGATTTGTTATTCAATGGACCTACAGGTGAAGTTATAAATAAAGACATGGATTTGGCTGCTTACAAAAGTGGCAATATGGTTGTAAATAACTTGACTGTTTCGGAGCAGAATATCCATGGTTTTGGCGATACAGCCATAGTCTCTGTAGCTGTAGGTTTAGAAGGAGAGTTTATGAAACAGCCTATATCGGGCAAATTCCGATTTTTTCGTACATGGAAGAGGGTCGAAGGAAAATGGAAAATGATAGGAGGTTCTTCGGTTGTTATTCAATAATAAAAAAAATACCGCTTTATATAGAGCGGTATTTTTTTATCTGCGTATTATTTAGAATAAGCTCCATGCAACGGTCAGACCTGCCATAACAATAGAAACCATACTCATAAGTTTGATAAGAATGTTGAGGCTGGGACCCGATGTGTCCTTAAATGGATCACCGACTGTATCTCCAACAACGGTAGCTTTGTGTGTCTCACTTCCCTTGCCTCCATGGTTGCCTTCTTCTACATGCTTCTTGGCATTATCCCACGCACCTCCCGAGTTAGCCATGAAGATAGCTAATACGAATCCGGTGCTTAATCCGCCGATAAGTAAGCCGAAAACTCCGGTCACTCCGAATATGAGTCCTGTCAGTATAGGTGCAATAATGGCTAAAACAGAAGGTAATATCATTTCCTTTTGTGCCCCTTTTGTCGAAATCTCTACACAACGTGCGTAGTCGGGCTCTGCTTCTCCTGTGAGAATGCCTTTTATCTCACGGAATTGCCTGCGAACCTCTTCCACCATCTTTCCGGCCGCCCGTCCTACAGCATTCATGGTCAGTCCACAGAACATGAATGCCATCATTGAACCGATAAATATTCCGGAAATAACTTTTGGATTGATGAGTGTAACCTCATAATAGATCATAAAGTCTGCAAATGAGGCATTCATTATGTCCATAGTTCTTCCGTCGGCAAAAGTCAGGACAGTTTCTCCTAATCGTAACAGACCGATTTTTATCTCTTCAATATAAGAAGCGAGTAGAGCAAGTCCTGTTAATGCAGCCGAACCGATAGCAAAGCCTTTTCCGGTAGCAGCAGTAGTATTCCCCAAAGAGTCCAGAGCATCAGTCCGTTTTCTGACTTCGGGTTCTAAGCCGGACATTTCGGCATTTCCTCCGGCATTATCGGCAATAGGACCGTAAGCGTCTGTAGCTAAGGTGATTCCCAGTGTCGATAGCATTCCTACAGCGGCAATTCCTATTCCGTAAAGTCCCATTCCTATATTATTAAAGTCAAATCCCGAAGCAAACAGGAATGAACATACAATGCCTACAACCACAGCGAGCACGGGCACGGAGGTAGATAGCATACCTAGCCCTAGCCCTGATATGATAACTGTTGCAGGACCCGTATTGCCTGCTTCGGCAACTTTCTTAGTTGGGTTATATGATTGGGATGTAAAATATTCTGTCGATTGTCCGATAACTACTCCTACCAGAAGACCGATAACTACTGCACAACTTATCCAGAACCAGTTTTCGATTCCTAAGAAATAAAGAATGCCGAAAGTTGAGATTGCGATAAGGATAGAGCTTAGATTCGTTCCTGTCGAAAGGGCTCTTAGTAATTGCTTGATATTTGCATCTTCTTTGGTACGTACGGCAAAAATACCTATAATGGAAAGTACTATTCCTATGGCTGCGATGAGCATAGGTGCTATTACCGCTTTATATTGTAATTCGATGTTTCCTGTTGATACAAATGCAGCTGCGCCCAGTGCGGCAGTTGCAAGTATAGAACCACAGTATGATTCGTACAGGTCTGCACCCATACCGGCAACATCACCCACATTATCACCTACGTTGTCGGCAATAGTCGCAGGGTTTCGAGGGTCATCTTCCGGGATACCTGCTTCTACTTTACCTACAAGGTCTGCACCCACATCGGCTGCTTTGGTGTAAATACCTCCTCCTACACGGGCAAACAATGCTTGGGTAGAAGCTCCCATGCCGAATGTCAGCATTGTGGTTGTGATAATGGTGAGTTTGTGTGTCGGGCTCATCGCATCGGCTGGAATAAAATGATTGAGGATAAGATACCATACCGAAATGTCGAGTAAGCCTAACCCGACTACAACCAGTCCGAGTACTGCTCCACTGCGGAAAGCGACTTGCAATCCGCTATTCAGAGAACGGCGCGCAGCATTTGCTGTACGTGCCGAAGCATAGGTCGCAGTTTTCATTCCGAAGAATCCTGCTAAACCCGAGAAGAATCCTCCTGTGAGGAATGCTACAGGGACCCAGCTGTTTTGTAACTCGAAGCCATAAGCCATCACAGAGAAGAGAATTACCAGAATCAGGAAAACAATACAAACAACCTTGTATTGCTGTTTGAGGTAAGACAAAGCTCCTTTTCTTACATGTGAAGCTATGGTTGCCATTGTTTCCGTACCTTCACTCTCTTTCATCATTTGTTTGAAAAAATAATAGGCAAAACCTAATGCCAAAATCGATGCCACGGGCACTACCCAGAAGATGTTTGTAATCATAGGTCGAAATGTTAAGGTTTGTAATTTATGTCCTTCTAAATTTAACAAAAAGAATAATAAGTAGTTTCTGATTTTGAGATAATTATTGTGCTATTTAGCATTAAATAGCTTTTTTTATAAAAAAAGGAGGATTTTATATAATCGGATAGATATTTGACCGTTATATAATTAGAAATAGTTTATATTTTGTATTTTTACTTTTGTTAATTATAAAATTTGTGAAAATGATTTTACCAAAGTTTTTAATTGCCGATAATGAAGATTATCCGGAGAATACCTATGTAGTACATACCGAAAGCCCCTGTTTTATATTGGATGTAGACAGTGAAGAATATGAAATTATGGATGGTTCACAGATTGCAGAAGAGGATTTGTCTGAACTAATCATGCAGGCACTCGAATTTTATGAAAAAGAATTGGACAGATATGATGATGAAGATATTGAATAACTAATTTTTATGAAGATTTCTAGATTCGTAAAGATTGGATTTCTGAGTTTATTGTTATTCGTTTTTGTCGGAATATCCACTGTCGATATATTTGCCCGAACGCCCGAAATCTCAGAGACAGCAAATCAGCGATTGGATGAGAAAGCTGCAGAGGCATTTGATTTTTGTAAGAAGAACAATTATAATACTGATTTCTGCATTCTTATTGATATGAAAGTGCATTCGGGCAAGAATCGTATGTTTGTCTGGGATTTTAAAAATAAAGCGATAGACCGGCAATCTCTGTGTACACATGGTTGTGGAAAAGGAGATAAAAGAAGTACAGGGGCTAAGCCACTCTTCAGTAACGAGGAAGGTAGCAGACTTAGTTCTTTGGGAAAATACAGGTTAGGTGCGCGGTCTTATAGCCAGTGGGGGATAAATATACATTATAAGATGCATGGATTGGAACCTACCAATAACAATGCTTTGAAGCGTATTGTCGTACTACATTCCCATAATCCTGTACCCGAAGCCGAAATATATCCCCGGCATTTGCCAATGGGTTGGAGTTTCGGATGTGCAATAACGGACGATAATACAATGCGGTATCTGGATAACAAACTGAAAAATATAAAGAAGCCCGTATTATTGTGGATATATTATTAAGCCTGTTGTCTAACAGGCTTTTTCTTTGTGCCATATATAAACGGCTAAAATACAGTTCCACTCATATAAGACCGATTGGATCATAAATATGTAATTACCCGAAATAAGATTAAGAACGAACCATATAATGTTGGACACTATCCAGAGGTACCATGACCAAGGCTTGCGCAGGATCATAGTCATCTGAGATAAGATCCCTATCATGAATGCTACTATATTTAGGGCAAAACGAAAAGAGTTTTTCTCATAAATCAGTCCCCATTGTTCACCATATATAAATAGGAGTACGCAGCCTGTAATTCCGGACAGAATAGTAAAAACTATAAACCGCAGATCTGTTGTCGTGGTTTTTATCAGCCCGCTTTCGTTCTGGTTCTCTTTTTTGCTCCACGTGAATAATCCTATAATATGTAATATCAGGTAATAAGCAGCACTGAATACCATTCCTATATTTTGGAATTGGAACTGTGTATACATCTCGCCTATGTTTGCGTTTATTCCTAGTATATTTCCGGATAATGGACGGCGAAAAGCCAGTGAAACAACACTCAGATAACCAATGAGGGCGGTGGCAGAAAAGATGATAATATTGACAGGAGAGTTCAACCCTTCCATCCATGAATAGTAAGCAGAATAAGCTGTTAATATGAAAGCCAAAGAAAACCATATGATAGTATGGATATGGCTTCCTTTGCCTGTTATATAGTCCAGAAAATTTCTGATTTTATCCATGTAGGGAACCTGCTCCTTTTTTTAGTCTAATAACAAATCGTTAAGGAATTGAGACAGAGGACGCATTTGTTTATATACTGAACCTGCATACTCTACAAAACCTTTATCTAAAACCTGTTTTTCGGATACATTTTTCAGAACATAGAAATGTTTCAATTTTAGATACTCGGCAGCAGGATGGTCTTTGTCGAATCCGTTAGGTACTCTTTTTAAAACATCTTCATCTCTGTACAGGTCTCCGATTTCTTTTTTGAATTTTTTCTCATCAAGAATCTCACGGAAGGTTTCATAATCTTCATAAATACCTTTTCTCACTTTTTTTAGTTGTTCGGGAGTCAACATATAATGTCCGCATGTAAGAAAACTTTCTTCGGGACTGATGTGCAGGTAATAACCGGATGATTTGTCTAAGCCTTGCGGACGGAATACTGCTCCGAAATGAGTTTTATAAGGTGTTTTGTCCTGAGAAAACCGTGTATCTCTATAAATGCGGAAAATACATTTTTTAGGATCTAACAACCCTATCTCTTTGTCGAAAGAGCTGATTTCACCTATAATCCGTGCGACTAACAACTCAAAATCATTTTTAGCCCTTTCATACCAACTCTTGTTGGCATTGAACCATTCTCTGTCATTGTTTTGTAGAAGTGCTCTTAAGAAATCGAAACTATCTTGTTGTAACATGATCGTATATTGTGAATTATTCTGTAATGATATTGATTACAAATGTATGAAATCAGATTGTAGTTTTAGTTAATGTATTGTTTGTTTTATTTATTTTCCTGATAAAAAGAGGATTGTATGATGATTTGTTGCGTAATTGTCTGTTAAATATATGTTTAGTCTTGATCCTTTCGAAATGAATTTTTTAATTGGCAATGTAAATCGTGATAATGTTTAATAGAATATAGATGATGTCTATTATTGATAGGTAAAAATTTGGTTTGATTCAGTATGAGATATAATATTTTATGATATAACTTAGGTAGATGCTTGTGAATTAGGATGTAAAAATATTTGTGATTTTTTTTAAATTTATAAAAAATACTCTCTGTTGGAGTATTTTTATTTCACATATCTAACTTGAAAAGGTTAATTTTAGCTTTTATTTGTACTAAAATGTCAAATATTTTTTATTAATTTGCCGATATATTGTACAAGGAGACGTTGAGACTATAATCGTTTGTTTAATGATGAGAGGTATGTTTGTTTATTAATATGTTAGGGGGGATTCATGTTATATTTTTCTTATGTTAGAAGGATTTATATTCTCTATTTGATGTTGTTAAACCTCTGTGTTGCGAGGTTTATAAGTGCTCTTTTTGTATAATCTTGTTTTGTGTCAAGATTTGTTAGTGTAGTAGAAAATAGCAATAGTAATAGTAATGGGAGAAGATAAACATCTTAATTCGATAAAATTCGTTTTAATATCTTTAGTGGTATACGGTCATGTCAATCAATATAATCTGTTAAATTCAGATCTGGTATTTTTTGTATTTTCTTATTTTTCGACATTCGCTATGCCTTTGTTTATAGTCATTTCAGGCTTTTTATCGAAAAAACTGAATTGGAAGAAGTACAAAAGGACTGCTCTGAGTCTTTTCTTAACATATTTTGTATTTCAGACTATCTATTATTCACCTGCGATCGGGGATGCGCTTTTTGGGCTGAATATGAACCTCACTCTTATGGGAGGGAAATTTAATATTATAAATTATTTACTTATGCCTATAGGTCCTTTGTGGTTCTTATTGGGGCTAATAGTGTGGAGATTTATAGTACTCTTGATTTCTAAATTCAAAATCGGTCCGGTTGTGTCTTTTTCTGTTTCGATACTGATTGCCTTAGCATTAGGTTTTGTTGAAACACTAATACCTCATACCAAAATATTCGTTTTCTTACCTTTCTTTCTTGCAGGCTATTATTGTCCGAAAGAGTTTACTCAGAAGTTGCGAACTTATAATAAAATATCCGCAGTCGCTATACTATTACTGCTTTTAGTTTTGTTGCATTTCTTTGGGGGAAAAGATTATCTGTTCTCCACTTATGGAGATCCTCCATATTTGATGTACTCCAGTACATTTAATGGTATTGCATATAGGCTGTTGTTCTATCCGTTAGCTCTCATTTGTTCTATGGCAGTCTTTATACTGACTCCTGATGTTTTCCACAAATGGGGAGGAAAGAGCATGGATATATATTTATTGCATCCGCTCTTTATTTATCCTATCTATTATAATATATTATTTTCATTTCATGTAACTCCCGGTATTATTGGTGAAATTTTGGTAACCATTGCGATAATAACGGCTTGTTTATTGATATCGAAGATTAAGATAACCCGTTACTTCTTGTATCCGATTCTTCTTTTAAAGAGATAATTTTTAATTATTCAGAATAACCTGTTTGTTTGGGACTACAATTTGATGAATTATTGATTGATAATTCACTAAACTGTAGTTTTAGGCATGGTATTTGATATTTATATAATGATAACATTTTTTGTATAAGCATAAATAATAGAAAACAAGTGTTTTTTTTGTTAACAAATTATATATAATTCTTAAATTTTTTGTAAATTTGTGAAATATTGAAACAAAATTCGTTTTCGAACGTCATATATATAAGAACAGGTATTTTTTTTCACTTTTTTGAATAGGGTTATTATGAAGCTTTATCATATATTATCAATATTATTACTGGCTATCGGAGCATTTGCACTGACAGGCTGTAGTGGTGAAGATGATAGTATGAATTCCAGTGCCCGTTTGCTTCCTTCTAAAGTTTCGGCTCAATATCGTGCGTCTGCGAAGCGAATATATTCTTATAAATACGATGAGAGTAATCGGATGACAGAATATAAAGAAACCAGATATTATGGTAATGATATCAGTTTGCAGGATATAGAAACAACTTGTAAAATAATTTATGGAGGTAATAATAGAATTGATACAATGATTATTATTCCTCGCCTGATAAATATAGATACAACATTGGCAGATATGTTGTATGAATTGGTGAATGATACCATTACTTTTGATTATAAGGCTGATACTATTATTGCCAAAAGAAAGAATAAGACGAACGAGGAAATCGTTGTAGATTCGCAAGGATATGTTTATAGTCATCAGTACGTAATAGAAGGTGATCTTACTAAACGGGTAAAAGTGGATTATCAGTATGATAATAATGGAAACATTCAGAAGTATATTGTAAATAGCGAAGATGAGGTGGAAGCTCCATATATGTATTACACATATGATAGCCGTAATGGTATATTCAGAAATGTAAATACACCTCAGTGGTTTCTTGTAATTATGATAAATCAGGAATTCAATTTCCTCAATAATTATAAGGAATATGTAGATAATAAAGGTAATAGGTGGGGAATAGAATATAAGTATAATAGTGACGATTACCCTGTATATTTTAGGTCACAATACGGAGGCGAAGGTCACATATTAGTCGATGAAGCACCTTATACAGTAGAGTATATTCTGGCTAATTAATTATTAGACTCATCATATATCAGTAAGCGGGATAATATCTCGCTTATTTTTTTGCTTCTTTTGAATACCATTAGGTGATCTCCCCCTTTTATCAGTATAGCATTTTTTATGTATTTGTGAGGAAATGTATTGTCTCTGGTTCCGTGTATATGATATATATTCTTACATTCAAAAGTTGGGTTCCAGTTTAGTATTTGTCCTACTGCCCATTTTAGATAAACGGGGCTGGTATATGAGATATACTCGGATTCTACCGTATTTTTTACCCCATATAGCAAAGTTGTAAGTCGTTCCCTTACTTTTTTGTTTTCGGCTAAAGACCAGAAAGGAAATTTTTCGGCAAAGTTTATTTTTCTTCCGAAACGCAATAAAGGAGGCATTTCCTGTTCACTCTTAATGGATGCAATGATGATAGTAGTAATAGGATGTAGAAATTTATTCATTTCCTGAACTATTATCCCTCCAAAAGAATAACCTATCAGTATAAAAGGCTGTCTGGTATCGATACTTTCAGCCATTTTCTGAGTATACTCATCCAGTGTGTCATCAGGGTGGGGCATAAGCCATTCAATATAATTTTTTTCATATTTTTCGGGTAATGTCAGATCGTCAAACACTTTACAATTGGCACCGAGTCCTGATATGAAGTATACGTTAATCATAAAGTTATTTCTTATTAAAGCATTAAATATAAGCAGAACTATATAATTTTTATGCGATATTTGCAATATATATGTATAAACCTCGAATTTGTTGTCTTACATTATGGAAATGAATAAATATAAATATTTGTCAGTATTACTTTTATTATTGATATCCTTGAGTAGCTGTAACAGTGATAATGAGGATGAAATATATGATCTGTATTATATGAAACTGTTGCCCTCCAGAGTTGTAAGTGATGGGCAGGAAGTCAGTTATTCCTATGATTTTAATGACAAGTTGACTCAGGTGGTGTATAAGTCTGTAGATCTGTCTGCCGAATACGAAGCCCAAGTATATCGTATCGGATATAATGATAATAATAGTATTGATAGCTTATTCATCGAGAAACTTAAGTACCAGCAGGGAGGAAGTAGTATCGATACATTAGGAATAGATACATTGACTTTCTCTTATGGAAGTTTGCAGGTAGATGTATTACAAAAGGGAGAGAGTATCCGAACTCTGATACTCGATGCAAATGGTCGCCTGTCTCATCGGGAGATTCAGAATGGAGATGAATTACAAACATTTGATTATACATATAATTCAGGTAATGCCGGCTCGTTGGATATTTTGTCGGTAATACAAGATCAAGGAACCTCTACGGAAAAGACTATTACATATACCTATGATGAAAAGAAAGGAGCCTTTAAGAATATCATGACTCCACAATGGTTTCTGATCGACTTTTTATCCATTAATTCAGGATTTCAGAAAAATTGCCTGACGGAAGGGAATACAACATATACTTATACTTATTCCGAAAATAATTATCCGAGAATAAGTACCACAAACGAAGGTACAACAGTATCCATAGATTATGTAAAAGCAAATTACTATGCAAGTTCTAATTAATTTGTATTATTTCTGAATAGTTAGTTTTTCTGGAGAATTTTGTTAATTAACGTATCAAAATCTGAATATATTTATTGTCATTAACTTTTCTTGTTATCTTTAACGACTTAATTCTAACATTATTATTAAAAACATGAAGACACTGAAGAGAAGTTTTCTTTATTTTTTTATTGCGTCCTTACTTATTGGATGTACTGATAAGCCAAATGTAGTAGCAGACTTTGCCGTAGTGCCTCTGCCACAAAGTATCGAGCAAAGCGGAAAAGGACAATTCACTCTGAAAAGCAGTACAAAAATATCATATCCTAAAGGAAATGATATTCAAAAACAAAATGCTGAATTTCTGGCAGAGTATATTAGATTTAGTACAGGGCTTGGCTTATCGATAACAGATGAACCTGTTCAGGATAACGCAATTGTCCTGAAAGCAGATTATCAGGGAGATAAAGCTGAATCGTATAATCTGACAGTAAATGAGAAGGTAATTACGATAAACGGAACAGATGATGCAGGTACTTTTTATGGTATCCAGACCTTGCGTAAATCTATTCCTGCAAACTCGAAAGAAAATACAGTTGTTTTCCCCGAAGTAGATATAAAAGACTATCCTCGTTTTGCATATAGAGGTTCGATGCTGGATGTAGGAAGACATATCTTTCCTGTTGAGTTTATCAAGAAATATATCGATCTTTTGGCATTGCACAATATCAATCGTTTCCACTGGAGTTTGACTCAGGATCAAGGATGGAGGATTGAGATAAAGAAATATCCGGAATTGACGAAAGTCGGATCGCAACGTGACGAGACTGTAATCGGACGTAATTCCGGAAAATTTGACGGTAAACCTTATGGAGGTTATTTTACACAAGAAGAAGTAAAAGAGATCGTTGCTTATGCTCAGAAAAGATTTATTACAGTAATCCCTGAGGTTAATCACCCGGGGCATATGTTGGCTGCTCTTGCTTCGTATCCTAACTTGGGATGTACAGGCGGACCTTATAAAGTAGAAGGACAATGGGGAGTATTTGATGATGTTCTGTGTCCGGGGAATGAAGAAATTTATACATTCTTAGAAGATGTTTACTCCGAAATTCTGGAATTGTTTCCTTCCGAGTATATCCATGTAGGTGGAGACGAATGCCCTAAAAGACGCTGGAAAACATGTCCTAAATGTCAGGCTAAAATAAAAGAACTGGGTCTTAAAGATGATCCGAAACACTCGAAAGAAGAAAAGCTGCAAAGCTATGTAATCTCCAGAACAGAAAAATTCTTAAACAGCAAAGGTCGTCAGATTATAGGATGGGACGAAATTCTTGAAGGCGGATTAGCACCGAATGCTACCGTGATGTCGTGGCGTGGCACAGAAGGCGGTATTGAAGCTGCTAAACAAGGGCACAATGTGATCATGTCTCCGAATGGTTTTATGTATTTCGACTTTTACCAAACGAAGGATGTGGACAATGAGCCTTTGGCTATCGGTGGATTTATACCTGTCGAAAAAGTGTACAGTTTCGAACCTGTTCCTGCAAGCCTTTCGGAGGAAGAAAAGAAGCATGTGATTGGTGCTCAGGCTAATTTATGGACAGAATATATAGCTACTACCGAGCAAGTGGAATATATGCTCTTGCCACGTATGGGAGCTTTGGCAGAAGTACAATGGACAATGCCAGAGAAGAAAGAATATGAGACATTCTTACCAAGATTGTCCAAATTGATGGAGCAATACAAGGAACTTGGCTACAATTATGCTACTCATTTGAGCGATATTGCAGATAAAATCGTAACAGATCTTGATAAAGGTACAATATCTGTGACACTATTCACAAATGACAATGCACCGATATATTATACTCTGGATGGGTCTGAGCCTAGCGAAAGCAGTACATTATATTCGCAGCCGATAGAAGTGAATGCAACTACAAAAATCATGGCTGTTGCAGTACGTGTAGATGGAAAGAGCAAGGTGTACAGCAACTCTTTTAACTTCAATAAGGCTACAATGAAAAAGGTAGACCTGAAAAGCGAGCCTCATCGTTCTTATACATTCGACGGAGCTGTAATTCTGGTTAACGGAAAAAGAGGAGGAGATGCTTTCGGAAACGGTCAGTGGCTGGGAATATATGATAAAGATTTTGTAGCTACCGTAGATTTGAATGAACCGACAGAAATATCAAAAGTGACATTAGGTACTTTCCACGGTGCAAATTCATGGATATTTGGAGCTACAGGCTATACTGTTTCGGTATCAGAAGACGGTAAAAGCTTTAAACAAGTGTATACAGAAAAGTATCCTGAACTAACAAAAGACAGCCCAAAGGGAACTACGTTTGATATGGTTGCAACATTCGACGTGCAGAAAGTGCGTTATGTGAAGATCGTTGCTAATAATACCAAAAAAATTCCGGCTTGGCATGATGGAAAGGGTAGCCCTTCGTTTATGTTTGTTGATGAAATAATAATCGAATAATATTCAGAAGATAGTTATTTGAGGCAGGGCAATAGTCCTGCCTTTCTTTTTTGTATTTTTCTTTGTACTTCGAAAGAACTGGAATAATATAATTTTGCTACATTTGAACCATCACTTTATAAAATTTAATAGTATGAATAAATATCTTATAACTTGCCTGTTCCTGATAGTTGCCGTTTTCTCGTACGCCCAGGAAGATGTGTCCAAATATCTTGCCGGAGCAGTGCCTGAGACAGGAAGTAAAGTCATTTTCTCAAAATCTATCGAACCGAAGAAACAAATATCTGATGAGCAATTATTTGCCCTGATGGAACATTGGGCAAATGAGAATTATACAACCTCAGATGATAGAGTACAAAATAGAGTATTGATTACAGATCCTGTAAAAAAGAATATAGCTTGTTGGGGCGAAAAGATGTTGGTCTTTCAGAAATCAGCCTTAAGCCTCGATCAGGCAAAAATGATATATCAGCTAGTACTGGAAATAAATAATGGGAGGTGCGCAATAACGGTGCGTAACATAAAGTACGATTATACAGACAGTAAAGACTTGATGGTTGCAGAAGAAATCATATCCGATAAAGTAGCATTAAATAAGTCTAAAAATAAGCTGAACCGTTATTATGACAAGTTCAGAATCCATACGGTAGATGCTGTTGAAGATATTTATAAATCAGTAAATCTGTATTTGAATGGTACGGTGAAAGATGCCATTGTAGTAGGTGCTGTTGAGCAGTTTAGTAATAATACAAAGGAAAATACACCGGAAGTTTCTATAGTTTCTAAAAAAGAAGAAGCTATTCCTATGGTTCCTCTTACTCCTGCATTTAAAGAACCGGTGGTTACAAGTGCAAATAGTAATAATACTGTTGCTCTTCCGACCTCTTTACAAGGGTATAAGCAAATTGCAGCCGATAAGATTCCCGGGAATATTATCAAACTGTTGAACGATGCCATGCTGATAACTTCCGGTATGGAAGATAATACAAATGTAATGACCGCATCGTGGGGAGGAATCGGACGATTCTGGGAGAAACCTGTTGCATTTTGTTTCCTGAATCCGACACGTCATTCTATTAAGACAATGGATATGGGAGATGTGTATACCTTATCATTTTATACCGAAGCATATAAAGATGCTGTGATGTATTGCGGTTCTGTCAGCGGGCGTGATACTGACAAGATAAAAGGTTCGGGATTATCATTGATAAAAACACCTTCGGGAGCATCGGCTTTTTCAGAAGCATGGATGATAATAGAATGCCGGAAGTTAGTGGCACAGCCTATCTCCGCTGATGCTGTACAAGCTAAAGACTTACCTGCGGAATGGAGCCGGAACGGATATCATAAGATGTATATCGGAGAAATCCTGAATGTGTGGATTAAATAGTTAAAAACAGAAAGCTATAAATAAGGAAAACAGAAGTCAACTCATTGTATTGGCTTCTGTTTTTTATATCTTGTTTCCTAAAATATGCAATAATAAATACCTCTTCTCTTCTTAATACTTAGAGACTTTTTGTAAAAAAGTTCACAAATATAAAATAATATTTTAGTTGTGTCAACTATTGAATGTATTTTTTGTACATATTTTTGTACTTTTCTTATCTATAAGATTATATTTCCTATCCTTTTTTCTACCTTTGTGAGAAGGAATCGGGATTTTCTTTGTTAGATTGATTGTGGTTATAGAATCCGTTCCTTCTATATAAAATATAACTTTTTACCAATGGGTAATGAACAAACTGCTGTCAAAGCATCCTATTTTAGTATCGCCGGCAATACAGCATTAGCACTTATTAAATGGTTAGCCGGATATTTTGGAAACTCTTATGCACTTATAGCAGATGCGATCGAATCTACTACTGATATTTTTTCGTCCATCCTTGTATTACTAGGAATAAAATATGCCAATAAGCCGGCAGATAAAGATCATCCTTATGGACATGGTCGGATAGAGCCTCTGGTAACATTTGTAGTCGTAGGCTTTTTGATTATTTCGGCTACTATTATTGCTTACGAAAGCATACAGAATATTTCTACACCCCATCAGCCTCCTAAGTCTTTTACGCTTATTGTACTGGGAGGAATTATTATCTGGAAAGAAATCTCTTATCATCTTGTTGTCCGTAAGGCCCGCCAGACAGGAAGTACCTCTTTGAGGGCTGATGCCTGGCATCACCGTAGCGATGCTATCACTTCCGTAGCTGCATTTATAGGTATTAGTATAGCGCTTGTTATGGGCGAAGGGTATGAGTCCGCCGATGACTGGGCTGCCCTGTTTGCTTCATTCATTATACTCTATAATAGTTACAAGATTTTTAAGCCTGCACTGGGTGAGATCATGGATAAGAATATGTATGGGGAAATGTCTCAGGAAATATCGGCTCTCGCTAAAGAAGTAGATGGAGTATTGAGCACCGAAAAATGCTATATCAGAAAAAGCGGTATGGTATATTATGTCGATTTGCACATTATCGTAGATAAGAATAAGACTGTAAAAGAAGGACATGACATAGCTCATCGCCTGAAAGACTATATAAAGCAAAGAAAGCCCGAAGTGGCGGATATCCTTATCCATGTAGAACCTTCATGGTAAAAAAATGAAGAGAGAAGTTACTATACGTGAAGTTGCATATTCGGATCTGGAGCAGATCAACAAAATACTTAATGATGTCATAAAGAACCATACATATAATGTAAGCCATTATCCTAAAAGTTTGTCTTATACTCAGAAATGGTTTGAAGAACATAGCCATAGCGACAGATATAAAATATTCGTAGCAGAGTGCGGGGGAGCATTTGCCGGATGGTCATCTTTGTCCCCATTCCGCTCTAGCGAAGGATATGATACGACTGCCGAATTGTCGGTTTATATAAATCCCGGTTATTACCGTCAGGGCATAGGCACTCTATTGATGAAACATATAGAAGAATATGCAAAGAACGCAAAACTGTTGCATTGCATAATCAGTGTGATTACAGCAGATAATACGACGAGTATCGACCTCCATCAGAAATTGGGATATAATGTAATCGCTACTTTTAAAGAATTAGCTAAAAAGAACGGTACTTATATCGATATTGTTATGATGACAAAACTATTGAAGTAAGTTTTAGTAACCTATAATTTCCCTTTGCCTGTTTATAAACTTCTGTCTTTGCAACTCTCCGCACAGAGAAATAGAAGTCGAAACTTTCATCAGGCATTGTATCCAATTCTTCTTGAAAGCGCATATCTGCGGATCGTCAGAGTCTATACTGTTTGCAGCACATATCCTGAAATGAACGAATTCGTAATTATCGGAGCCAAAATAAACATAAGAGGTGAGGAAATCGATATTCGATAAAAACATTATAACTTTCTTCCCATTTCTATAACAGCCATTCAGCATCATATTCTCCAGTTCGTCCAGTACTGTATGTAATTCGCTTCTTAGGTTTTTATAATCCGTATCCGAGATGAGGTCTATCCTTCTGAAGTATTGTATGTCATTTATAAAAGTCTGGAATAGAAGTGGCGATATCAGTATATGAGTCTCTTCGATGGCGCAGGATTCAGTATTTGCAATGTCCTGTATTTTTCGGGTTTCGGGTGATAAGATTGCTTCCGAAAATGAAATTTTATTAACCCCATTACTCATCAGGTACAACCATTTGAATATGTTGAACTTTGTCATATTTTCCAATGACGGGTAAAACATGTAAGGGAGCAGGTTGAGTGCCATATAAGAATGGCTGTTGTCAAATGTACGTAGCTTCTTTATCTTTTTTACATAATTCCGGATTATATGGGCATAAGCCTCTTCCGAATCGTATGGTTCTATGAGGCTCATGTCAAAGACCCCTTTGTTTGACTTCTCCTCTTTTAAGATATAGTCTAATGATAGATTTAAAGTCTGCGATATTTTGACTACCTCTTCTATCGAAAAGGAGACATATCCGTTCATTCGTCTATAAATGGCAGCTTTACCGAGACATAACAATTCCTCCAGAAAAGGGATTAACTCTTTATTATCAGGTATAACTTTAGTAATAGAGTCAATAACTTTTTCATTATAACTTCTCCCCATAGTATAAGTACTCTTTAGATTTGGTTGTTAATAATTTAGTATTTAATAAAAATACTGATAGCAATAAACAATCTTATTTATGATAACCGGATCGGGCATTTATTGTTTAACCTATACTTTTTCCACAGGATAAAAATAAACCTTTTATTTTTATTCTAATTATATTTACTATTTATATTTTTCGGTTAAGTATAAATTTGGTATATATAAAAAGTGCCTGACATATTTTTATGTCGGGCACTTTATCTTGATTTTGGTGGATTATTTGTTTATATTTTCAACGAAACTGTTCAATTTGTTGTTTTCTCCGGCCAACCAGAGGGTGTCTCCTTCTTTGAGTATAGTATCGGCAGAAAAGTCTGCAATTTCGGTACCATCCCTTTCCAGCCCGATAATCATTGTGTCGGTCTTTTCTCTGATCTGAGAATCTTTTATTGCAGTACCTATCAGACTGCAACCTTCTTCTAATTCAAACTGAGATAGGCTTATCTGATGCAATGCTTCTGTATTTTCATCTATTTTCCTGCTTTCCAATGATGACATGAAACTTTGTAATTCATCATCAGTTCCAGCAACTATAAGTTTGTCGAAAGGAAATATCTGAACATTTCCATCCGGAATATTTATCTTTTGGTTTCCTCTGATTATACTGACAATATCTACTCCGGTCGACTGCTTAAAGTTTAGTTCTGCCAATGTTTTCCCTATTTTTTGTGAATTCTGGGGAACTTCTATTTCTTCCAGATGGATATTTTTACTAAGCAGTTCATTACGTGCACTTCTTTCAATTGCTTTTTTACTTTCTTCGGTATTCTCTTTATCATTCAGGTTTTCGAAAAATCTCTCTTCCAGTTTTTCGGACTGACTTTTAAATCCTTCCGAAAATGCCAGAGCAATTGCCAGTATCCCCGATATGACTAAAAGAAGACCTGTCATGCGAGGGAAAAGAGGCACGAGTACCATCAGAATCAGAGCTACGCACAAAGCAAACCGGAACAGGGTTAAGGCGATTAATGCTCCTTTATTGAAATGACTGTCCTTCCATAGTTTTTTTGCTTCAGGTATTCGTGTATATTTTCGCATGATAGAACCCATAAACGGAGCCATAAGTAATAATGTAACCAAGGCTGCGGCAATATGTCCCCAGATGTCAGGAATATAATCGATAACGAAGGGGATAAGGAACTTGCGGCACAGGAAGAATACTGCCAGCGCCAAAGCAAAATATATGGCTACCATAGAAAGCACCTTCTTCAGAAAAGTATTCCAGTCGTTTTGGAGATTAACAGTTTTGTGGCTTGAATTAGCATATCCGGTAAGTAACTTCTCCCATTTCGACGGGATTTTCTTCTCAAGGAAATGATAAACCGGAGTAGATGCTTTGATAAAGTACGGAGTTGTAAATGTGGTAATGACCGACACAGCTACAATGATGGGATAGATAAAGTCACTTATCACGCCTAGCTGCATACCCAATGTTGCGATAATGAAAGAGAATTCCCCGATCTGTGCCAGGCTGAATCCCGCCTGTACAGATACTTTTAGCCCTTCGCCCGAGGCAATTACTCCTAACGTCGCAAATATAACGCGTCCGATAAGTACCACGAATGTGAGTATAAGAATAGGGATAGCATATTCTACAATAATATCGGGGGCTATCATCATACCTACCGAGACGAAAAAGACTGCCCCAAATAAGTTTTTAATAGGTTCTATAAGATGTTCAATATGTTTTGCCTCTACCGTTTCTGCCAATATCGATCCCATAATGAAGGCTCCCAAAGCAGCAGAAAATCCTACGGCACTGGCAAAGAGTACCATCCCCAGACACATACCGATGGCTACGACTAAAAGGGTTTCATCATTGAGGTGCTTTTTGAATTTCTTCAACAGGCTAGGTATTATATAGATACCTACCACAAACCAAATGACCATAAAGAACAGGAGTTTGGCTACATTTTCCAGTAGTTCCATTCCTTCGAAATGCTGGCTTACGGCGATAGTGGATAGTAATACCATCATGAGTATGGCTGCCAGGTCTTCGACAATGAGCATCCCGAAAACGATACCTGCAAACTTTTTCTTTTGCAGCCCCATATCATTAAAAGCCTTGATAATGATCGTTGTAGAGGACATTGAGAGCATACCGCCTAAAAACATACTTTCTATACTTGTCCATCCCATAATCTGCCCGATGATATATCCGATGACTATCATGGAACCCATATTGATGAGGGTGGCTATAGATGCCGTGCCTCCGACGTCCATCAGCTTTTTGAAACTGAATTCGAGACCTAAAGCAAAGAGTAGGAAGATAACCCCAATCTCGCCCCATACAGTGATATTCTCCATATCGGCAACATTGGGGATCAGTCCTACATGCGGGCTGATCAGGAATCCGGCAACGATATAGCCTAATACTACAGGTTGTTTGAGTAGTTTGAATATGATGGTTACTATTCCTGCAGTGAGGAGAATAAGGGCTAAATCACTTACTAATGCGGGTAGGTGCGACATATATGAATTTATTTTTATTTATAAATGTTGATACTTGTTTCTAATCTGTGTATTAACACAAGTTTTGTAAGACACAAAATTACAAAAAAGGAGTTTTTTATAAGTAAATCTGTGATTTTAATTTTAACAGATTTTTAACCATTTCACATAAAATAACAAGTTTATTTATAACTTGGTTATCATTAAGTTCTATTTTTGAAAAAAAACGTAACAATGCAAAACGATATAATAAAGGAAGTTCGGCAGGCTCTAATCGAGAATATCGATGAAAAAACACGGGATTCGGGTCATCGTTTTTTTAAAGAAGATGTATTGATATACGGCGTGAGGGTCAATCTGGTTACTCAATTCAGTAAAGAGTTTTTCAATACAATAAAAGACCGTCCTAAATCAGAAATTTTTCTTCTGTGCGAAGAATTATGGAAATCGAATTATACCGAAGAAACTTACATTGCCGGAAATTGGGCTTATTATATGAATGAACGGTATGAGCCTGCCGATTTTGAGATATTCGAAAGGTGGGTGAATACTTATGTGAATAATTGGGCTTCTTGTGACACGCTATGCAACCATGCTATCGGAACTTTTATCGAGATGTATCCCCAATATATAGAGCAACTTAAGGGGTGGGCAAAATCAGAAAACAGATGGGTAAGGAGAGCTGCTGCTGTTACTTTGATTATTCCTGTCCGAAAGGGATTATTCCTCGAAGATATCATTGATATAGCGGATACACTCTTATTAGATAAAGACGATTTAGTGCAGAAAGGATACGGCTGGATGCTGAAAGCTGCCAGTGAAGCTTATCAGAAACAGATATTCGATTATGTCATTTCCAAAAAGGCTGTTATGCCCAGAACGGCATTGCGGTATGCTATCGAGAAAATGCCTCAGGAATTGAAAGCAGTAGCAATGAAAAAATAAAAGTTACATTAGTTTTAAGCATTCCAGTGGTAACCAACCTGTTTCATTATCCGATACTTTAGTACACCACAACCACCCGTTGAGAATTCTGTGACCTGTAACGATTTCCCCTACTTCGATGTTTAATTCTATTGCTGTATAATCCTCTTTTACAGATGCTTTTATGCGATCTGCCGAATTATCCAGTATTTCCAGAATTTGCTCAGGTGCCCATCCTTGATTCGATGGAGATATGCACCATACCCAATTACTCCATTCGGGATTGTCATCGGTCTTGGATGTATCTATGATGACATGCTCTCCTTTTGTTAATACCAGTGGGTTAGGGTAGGAGCTTTCCCATTCTTCGATAGCAATGTATTTATCCATTTTTGTGAATTGTTCTTAATGCTTTCTTGATAATATAAGTAGTCTCTTTAGTCGGGCTTTCTTTTTCCCAACGTATACACAAATTGGTAACAAAATCGGGTTTGGTTTTGCTTGCATCATTGAGCCAGTTGCCAACGCTATCTCTTACATATTTCGACGGATCACTTCTTAAAGGTTCGAGTATAGGAAGGGCAATTTCAGGGTTTTCTTTCAACTCCTCAATATGTGTAGACCATACCCCACGGGGGCGAATCGATTCTGTTGCAAAACGGCGTACATATTCATTGGCGGAACTAGTCCATTCGGTCAATATGATGATACTTTTGTCTAAATGCTCAATAATGTTTTTTCGTAGAGCCATCCATGCAATTTCGCGTACTCCAAAATGGTGATGTGCTGCGAAAGGTTTTATAGATTCCAGTTTTTGGCTGATACTGGTTTCGGTATTATATCCTATTATATAAGTTGCCCAGCAACGAACCGAGTCAGACATATGATTGCTCAAAATATCGAAGAAATCGTTGTCATTATTCGATATTATTAATGATAGGAGATTTTGCCCGATACATTCGTTCAGAGGATTGCTTGTCTTTTTCTCTAGCTTTTCTATTTCAGATAGTATGGAGCTTAGATACTGTGTCCTATTATGTTGTTTCAGAACAGCTACAATTAAGATTGTTTGATCTACTGCCAGCCACTCGGTGAGGTTTACACTTTCCAGTGTCCCATTATTTAATTGTTCCAGAATTGCCGGTGTGAGATCTTTTAATGAACGTGCTCCTTTTCTCTCTTTTTCCATCTTGATTTGTTTGTCAAACGACAAACAAATATATGATTTATTTTGAGACAATACGGTATAAAAAATATAACCTGCCAATGCTTTGAGCATGACAGGTTATATCCGAATGAATAACTAGTAATCTAAAACCAGCTAAGAATTATAGAGTGTTGTTTTTATTTTTTGACCCAGACTGCTAATTTTCCGCCATGCACCCAAAATGCACCGTTACCATCGTCGTCGATCGTGATTTCGTCCGGTATACTTCCTGTAATTTCGTGCCATATCTCGCCTTTACGTTGTTTGCCTACATTCATTGTTTTGTTTCCATCTTCCCCATTAGAAGCCAGTAATGCCAGCCCCGAATCGGGATGCTGCGCATCACCCATGCGTACAAATCCGACAGTATTGGGGTGGTCTATATAATAGACCTGTTCACCCAAAGCATATTTCTGACGTGTCTCTATCAGTACATCCAGAATAGGACGGTGAGGCGATTTCTTACCTTTTATGTCATAATAATCTCCATAGAATACACACGGATAACCTTCTTTCATCAGAAGTATAATTCCGTATGCTATTGGCTTGAACCAGTCCTGTACTTCCGATTCGAGAGATCCTCCTTTTTGTGAATCATGATTCTCTACAAAAGTCACAGTTTGCATAGGGCGGCTCTTTACAAGGCTATTGTGAAATAACGTTTGCATGTCAAAGTCGCGCCCTTTTTGCGAAGCTTCATAAAAGCTGTAATGCAGAGGAACGTCAAAAAGGTCTGTCTCGTAATCTACATGTTCCAGATAGGCATTCAGGGAATCTATATCTTCTTTCCAGTATTCACCGACCGAGTAGAATTTATCTCCGCACTCTTTTCGGATGGCTGCCAGAAAATCGCGGATAAAATCGTTGCTGATATGCTTGATAGCATCTAACCGCATACCATCCAGTTTGAGTTCTTTGGTTACCCATATTCCCCATTTTGTTATTTCGGCTATCACTTCCGGGTGATTATAGTCTACGTCGGCAAACATGAGGTAGTCATAGTTTCCGTTTTCGTCATCGACCCCTTCGTTCCAAGACTTGCCTTCACCTTCGATCAGGAAAATTCCCTTTTTTTTAGTCATTTGGTCATAATCTGTACCGGTGAAATGATTATAATGCCATTCGAAATCTGAATATTTGCCTTTTCTCCCGGGAAAGTTAAATCCGGTCCATCCTTCTATATTGTGAGTTTCACCTATTATTTTTTCTCTGTTGGTAGGGTCTACTTCTTTTGCCAGAAATTTTTCCGTGTAGTCGGCACCTGCTTTGTGGTTGAGAACTGCATCCAGATATACACATATGTCATGCTTGTGAAGTTCCTCTATCATTTCAATGAGTTCTTCCTTAGTGCCGTATTTTGTCCGGACAGTATCTTTCTGGTTGAATTCCCCTAAATCGAATAAGTCGTATGTACTGTATCCTACATCTTCTTGGCTAGAAGCTTTGTATGCAGGAGGTATCCAGATGGAGGTGACACCGATTGTATGTAAGTGAGCTGCATCTTCTTTGATCTTTTTCCACAGGTTTCCCTCATTTGGCAGATTCCATTCGAAATACTGCATCATTACTCCATTCTTCATATTTAGTTTTGTTTAGTGTTATCCTGAACTTTGAGTACCTATTCAAAACAATAGAGGAATTGGATTTGTTTTGGATGATTCATTAAAAAAACTTATAAAAATTATTCTTTATTCGCTTCTGCCAGAGAACTTTTCTGAGGGTAAAACAAATCGTATAAGATGATGAAAATGAATACAAATACAACTATTGTATTAATAACAAGTACATTTATATGAAAACTGGCAGGAATGAGTAGCAGCAATAGAACAATAGCTATACTGTGGGATATGGATAACATACGGCAGGTCATCCATTTGAAAATCATATTTGTAATGATATAAATAATAGGGCCTGCGATCAGGATGAATGAAGAAGTCGTTGTGGTAAGGGCTGACGGGTGATTGACTACCATTTCATCACCTACAGCGCATACAATGAGAGCTCCTACCAGAATCACGTGAATGGCGTGATATCTCAAACCTAATAATCCGGGGTTACTCACTTTACGTATTCTTCGGGAAGCAACTTCGCTGCTCGTATCGAAGTATACCCACCACATAACAAGGCTACCCAAGAAAGAGACTAATGCTGCAATGATTTTCTCGGTAGTCCAGTCCTCCATTTCACTCAAAGAGGCACCTGTCATTAGGATTGTTTCGCCAAAAGCAATGATAACAAACAACTGGCATCTTTCCAGAATATGATGCCCTTCGATTGTCCATTCTTTGGCAGAGTCCGAACGTCCTAGTCCCGGAAAGTAAAAGCCAAACATAGGTGATGTGTAATCGGTAAGTACGGCTATTCCCCATAATATCATTCGGTGGGTATCTTCAGCGAAAGCTCCTGCAATCCAGAAGATACCGGAGATACACATCCAGGCTAATATTCGTTTGTAGTTATTTGATAATTGATGATTATTGCCTAATAATAAAACAACACACAGGGATCTGCCAACTTGCATGGTTACATAACAGACGGCAAAGACCAGCCCTCTGTCATCAAATGCTTCGGGAATAGATGCTGTCATGAAAAGGCTGATTATCATCAGGCTAAATAGCATCAACCGTATAGAGCGTGTGTTGGGATCGAACCAGTTGGTTACCCATACTGTATGTTGCCAGACCATCCATATTCCAAACCAAAGAATGGTGGCTTCGATAAATCCCCGCAAATCGAGGTGATGAAGTAGATAGTGGGATAATTGTGTTACGGCAAAAACATAAATGAGGTCGAATAGTAGCTCCGAGAAAGAAACGGATGCAACTTCTTCTTCTCTTTTGCGTAACAAGCGATGTGACTGACGCTCTTTCATAAATTTGTATGTCTGTATATTATCAGTAATAAAACGGCTTGAGAGTTGTTTTGTTTATAGCAAGTAATATTATCTGTAGAAAAAATATTTGTGTAAGTGTTCCTATTAGATTACAAATTTGTAAATTGGGAGCTCATTTATACGAATCAGAGTAATCTAAATTATGAAGAAACTACTTTTGTTATCCATTCTCGTCCTGTTTTCCGGAGAATTTCTATTTTCACAGAGTCCTATTCCTACATTAAAACCAGAAGTTGCACCTGCTCGCAATTATGATAAAGAGTTCAAGATATGGGAAGAGATATCTCATGTAATATATGATGATACGGCTATAAGTGAATTCTTCTTCGATGGTATTGGTGTCCATTGTCTGGCAGAGGGTACTCGTATCACGATGGGTGATGGCTCGTCTAAAAATATAGAGAGTATCACGGAAGGAGACAAAGTGCTTGGCTATGACGAGGCTGCTAATAAGTCCGATATTCTGAGTGTCGTTCGAGTGCACAATGTGGCACATGATGAGGTCGTACGACTTACATTATCGAACGGAAATGAAATTGTAACAACGGCAGACCATCCTTTTTTGAGTACAAATGGATGGTGTTCATTAGACCCTGCAAAAACCAAGGCATACGGAAGATACGCAAATGTGTCTAAATATAAGGTTGATACGGAACTTATCATTCTGGGTAAGAATAATCAGACCGAAACAGTTACTATATCTGCAATAAGTAAACTCAAGCAACCAACCAATACTTATACACTGGAATTGGAGAAGGAGGGCGCTTTTATTGCAAATGGCGTATTGGTAGGACAGGAATAATTGATTTAATTTCAAAAAAAGAAAGCTATGGCTATTCGGAATGCGTGGATTGCAGATTGTGAGGTGATAAGGGAACTGTTGAACCAACTTGGTTATTCACAGCCCGTAGAGGTTATCAAGGAAAAACTGGATAAGTTGATCTCTAATCCGGAAGATGAAGTGTATGTATACGAAGAAAATAATACTGTGTTGGGTTTTATTACGGCGCATTTCTCCGTACAACTGGCATTCGAAGGAGACTTTTGCGAGATAGGTTATCTTGTAGTAGATGAGAAGGTAAGAAGTAAAGGTGTCGGCAAACAATTGGAAGAATACGTCACGCAGGTTGCCCAAAGAAAAGGATGTAGCCGGATTATGGTTTTCAGTATGTCTTATCGCACCGATGCTCATCGGTTTTATGAGCGGCAGGGATACAATCAGATCGA
Organism: Dysgonomonas sp.; assembly: GCA_032477055.1. GTDB lineage: Bacteria > Bacteroidota > Bacteroidia > Bacteroidales > Dysgonomonadaceae > Dysgonomonas_A. The sequence continues at coordinate 419,632 of JAWDXP010000001.1, forward strand.
AAAGTTTCTAGAGAAAGTATTATCCTGATGTCTTACTTTTTTCTGGAATGATAATAAATATAGTTGTACTATGGATTTTCAGATGCGTGTGTTGTCCGATTGTGCCATTCTGATGGAAGGCGCATTAGGAGAAAGGCTCAAAAGAGAATATCATCTGACAATAGATGAAACCGTTGCTATGGCTAGTCTGATCTATGAGGAGAAAGGACGACTAGCACTAAAAGACCTGTGGGAAGAATACATTGATATTGCACGCCGATATCACCTCCCGTTTATGGCTACGACACCTACCAGACGTGCCAACAAAGAACGGGTCGACTCATCTGCATACGATAAATCTATAATTTCTGATAATGTAGAATTTCTTCGTGAAATAAAAAATGCCGCAAATATAGAGATGTATATAGGCGGTTTGCTTGGATGTAAAGGGGATGCTTATACAGGCGAAAATGCTTTGAGTATGGAGGAAGCCAGGTTGTTCCATAGCTGGCAGGTAGACTTATTCAAAGAGGCGGATGTCGATTTTATGATGGCTGGGATTATGCCCACATTGCCGGAAGCAGCAGGGATGTCCATGGCAATGTCCGACTCCGGTGTCCCTTATATTATAAGCTTTACTATTCAGGAGAATGGGCGGTTGATTGATGGGCATACGATTGACTATGCCATCAATTTCATAGATGATAGTGTTTCTAATAAGCCGGTGTGCTATATGACAAATTGTGTGCATCCGAATATTGTTAGCAAAGCTCTTGCACATAATTTCAATCAAACAGATACAGTAAAAAGGCGCTTTATTGGCATTCAGGCAAATACTTCCCCTTTATCATATAGTGAACTGGATAGTTCTAAAGACCTGAAAACTTCATTGCCTGCCGACTTGGCTAATGATATGAGAAAACTAGTATTGGAATATCAATTTAAAATATTCGGGGGATGTTGCGGAACGGATAACAGGCATATGGAGGAAATCGCTAAATCTTTGAAAAATAGTTGAAAGCCAATAGTACATGTACAAGAGCTGATTCTATTTATTATTTAACATAAATCTTAAAATTATACAGCTCGTTTTCTCTAAAAATGTTCTTATTTGTAAAATTCTTTTCTGTTAAGACAACTATATTTTGCTCATCTTTGTTATCTTAATATAAGTTAGGTTTGTCATGAAAGATTATAAGGTATTTTTAGCGCGAAATGATGAAACGTGGATGGAAGCCGTCCAACGTTATCACCTGTTTTGTGAAGCTGATATGAAAGAATACTTTTCTAATAAAGATTATTCATATCGGTTTGCAGATAATAGGGCGTATCGATGTCAGCCGATGGGTAAAGTCTCCATGGAATGTATGGATGACTTTACGCTTAGATATAAGGTCAAGGTACCATCTTCACTTATCGATTTGATGTGTAATCATGGGGTGTTCCGAATCGGAGATAGCCTTTTGGAAATATATGATGATATAGGAGCCGATACTATTCTGACTTTGCCACGCGTACTTAGTATGTATGGATATAGCGATTTTATAGAGTTGATCAAACCCGGAATTTTGAAATCTTTGTTGGGGTATTACTTCTTTTTTGGTGTGAGTTTTCCACATTCTCCTGAGATGTCTTTTTTGTATTTCAATAAGGCAGGATCTTTTGGGAAGATGTTGTTTGCGCCCAACAATAAGGATATAGTTTTGCAAAAGGTGTTACCATCTATGTTCAACGGTAGTGCTGACAGGTATACTTTAGACGCATTGATCAGTAATCAGATAGATCGTGTCATTATCAATGCCCTCACAGTAAAAGGCTATATCGACTAAATAGTGTCTTTATCGAAATAAATATAAAAAAATAAATAACAGAAATAATGATCTTAAGAAACTTAACTATCTTTACCACATAATTTAGGAGTATTGGATAGATAGAAAGTTTCAGGTAAAAGTGCATAAACTTGCAATGTTATATATGATAAATAGAACATGTCTTATTTTTATATCTGTATTGTGGATCAGTTGCAGTAATTCGACTCCTAAAAATCCGGAAAAAGAGGTTCTATCAGTAGTAAATACTGATGTTGCAGTAGACACGTTTTCGGTAGATGTGCCGGAGGAAATGGAACCACTTCTTCCCACTTTGAGTAGGCATGATTTGACCGAAGATGATTTGTACACGGACTATGACGGAGGAAAGCAATTAGCCGAATTTTTCGTTATAGAACTGATCGATAAGGGAACTTTCCTGAAGAACAAATCTCTTGCAGTGACTTATCTGCAGTCCGATACATTAGAAATAAATAAACATGACGGCATTTTGCGATTACCATCCGCAAACGGAGAGATTAGCTTTGTAGATAATCTTACCGGCGAAGAAAGCCATAAAGAATACAGCTATATAGGACGTATCGATAAATTGAACGTTTATGTGATGTCCGGTATATACTGGGAAGACTGGAATTACTTTTTTGTGGATAAATTGACAGGGAAAACTATCCAGACTTTTGCCAGCCAGCCATATCTTTCTGCCGATTTGAGGTATATTATAAGTGTAGATATTGATACGTTCGAAGGTTCGACTTATATAGACTTATATGAGGTGGTAGATAATAATGTCGATCCTCTGGTGGGTATGTATGTTAAGAAATGGATACCGATAGACAATTACGAAAAAATGTACTGGGCAAATGATAATTACCTCTATATCGCTGTGGTACACAATGCCGATTTCTGGGGTGCAGATGGTAATTTTTCAGGACTGGAACAGTATATAAGATTGAAACCGTTAGCTTAGTTCCAATTCCTCTTTTATCTGACCGATAGTCTTTTTTAAGATAGGATGAACTGTGTCGGGGGCTATCTCCGATAGTGGTAAAATCACGAAGCTGCGCCGATGCATAAGCGGATGGGGAATCGTTAAGTCGGGTTCGTTTACAACAACATCATCATACAATAATATATCTATATCAATTAATCGGTCGCTGTACTTTCCGTTGATCGATTTTTCTTTTCTTCCTATTTCCTTTTCTATTTTTTGAGTACTGTTTAATAACTCTTTAGGTGTTAATTCTGTTTTTAGATAACAGGCTGCATTGATGAACGTATTGTCGGACTCGAAACCTACAGGCTCTGTCCGGTAAAATGAAGATACAGAAATAACCTCGCCGACCGTTTCTTCTATGAGTGATAGCGCCGTCTGAATATTCCTTTCTTTATCATTAAGGTTCGAACCTAGCCCGAGATAGACATGGTGTAGTTTATTCGAATTCATATATAATCTTATTTTTTGTAAAGATAAAAGTGTTTGTTTAATTATTTTAGTTACTTATTCAAAAACTCCTGTTAACATCTGTTTTTTAAATCAGATATAGTTATTCCCATTTTTATATAAAACAAAAGGAAAGGTAGTTAACATTTAACTAAGTTTCTTTTCCTGCAACATTTATTTGTTAAAATCCCGATTAGATTTGCAGCGTCACAAATCACTAAACATTAAATTATATGAGAAATTTTACTCTATTGACAGTATCGGGTTTTTGCCTTTGTGTAGCTGCACCGGTACTGAAAGCACAAGAAAAGAAATCTCCATGGTCGTTTGGAGTGAAAGCGGGAGTTAATACCCCGACGAATAACGATGGTTATTCGAGTAATGGCAACGGAAATGCCTTTGGCTTTATCGGAGGCTTTACAGTTGAATACGATTTGGGTAATCGTTTTTATTTGAGTTCAGGGTTAGAATATGCCAATAAGGGTATGGAGTATGACTCTTATAGTTATGCATATTCAAATCTGGATAACAGTACGGGAACATCTGATCAGTATTCATACTCTTCGGCTTATACTTCGGTAAGGCAGCATACATTGCAAATCCCGTTGACAGTTGGTTATCGCCTGCCTGTATCAAGAAGTGCGAATCTGACCTTCAGGGCAGGAGCTTATATATCTTATGGTATTGCTGCAAGTTCACAGATTGAAAGCCACCATTTTCAGGAAAGTAATGGAAAGTATACATCATCTTATTCCCAAAGCCATAGTAATAATTATGATGATTCGGGTTTACAAAGGTTTGATTATGGATTGCTTGGGGGAATAGGATTTGAGTATAAGAGATTTTCTATTAATGCAGATTATCAATTGGGATTGAAAAATTTGAGTACTCACAAGGGGCATTATTATCATTCTAATGGAAATGATCATAGAGGAGGTGCCGTTTCCGGATTGAAGACTAGAAACCTGTCTCTATCTGTCGGATATAAGTTTTAGATAAATTGTTTTTAAATTTTATGAAGTTGCATCAAACTATTGATGCAACTTTTTTGTTTCTTTGATATCTAATAGAGAGAACACTAACAAATAATTGGAAACTATGAAAAAAACTGCAGTACTACTTTCTTGTATATTTATGTTATTTATATCGCTTGACGTAAGTGCCCAGATACCTTTCACATGGGGAGTGAAGTCAGGTGTGAGTTTATCCAATACTTCTACGGATGAGTATGATATGAAAGTCGGATTTACGGGAGGAGTATTCGTCGATTACAATTTTTCGAGAAGTGTATTTCTTCGTTCAGGGCTCGATTTTACGATGAAAGGCGCCAAACTCGATGCTTATGGGGAAGAATTGAGCTCCAGTGTTCCTGTTACTTATAATTATGTGGAAAAGATTAGGATGAATTATCTGCAAATACCTTTGATGATAGGATATAAATATAGAGTAGCAGATGGAACAAATATTTACATTGCTGCCGGAACATATTTCGCTTATGGCATTTATGGAAAGGGTAAATACAGCATATCATCTGTCAATAATTCAGGAGCACCTGTAATCCGTACAGAATCCAAACACGATGGTTTTGACGATATGGAACTGAAAAAGTTTGACTTTGGTCTGTCGGGCAATATAGGTGTCATTTACGACAGGTACTCCATCAATGTGGGGTACGAACATGGTTTGGTAAATCTGCAAAAAGATATAACAAATCGGGATCTGATGGCTTTTCGTCAGGATAGGTGGCGCAACCTTGCAGCTACCTGCACTGTGGGATACCGTTTCTAATGGTTACTCCCTGATCAGAGGTAAGGTCGAACAACGTAATAGACCTCCCATCTTTGATATTTCCTGATAGGGAATGGTTTCTACGGTCATACCCCATTCATTTGTCATGTGTTCGTTGAGGCGGCTGAAATGTTCTTCACTGATTACAGTATCAGGGGAAATAGAGAATATATTCGTATTCATCCAATACATTTCCTCTTGTGTAATCTCAAAAATGTTCTCTTTACCGAAGAAGTCAACTAAGAATTCGTAATCGTCCGAATTTCGAAATCCTCTCTTATACAATATCGCCTTGTCATGAGATACGGGCATAAAAGTACAATCGAGGTGTAAAATTCCTTTATATGGGTCAGTATCATTCTTCTCTAATTCCAAAGGAATAAATGTTTTTTCGGGAAATAGTTCCTTTAAAAAATCAATAGCATAAGAATTAGTTCGTGCTGTCTTAAAGTCCGGATAATCACTGCCTGTATAAGTACCTACAAAAATAGTATCGCCATACAGAACAACATCACCCCCTTCTACGTGGGCTTTTTCGGGTAAGTTATATATCTTATTGAATGCTATCTGGCTATAAATAGGAGCATATGCTTCCTGTTCGTCGGCGCGGTCGGGAATAATATTCGAAGTGATTATTTTATCTTCGATAACAAAAGCCACGTCACGCGCAAATACCTGATTGGAGTTTGGCAATATAAGAGGGCGTAATACTTCTACATTATATTTTCTCAGGACGAGTTCGAATGCCGACATCTCTGAGGCAATGTCTTCTTCGGTAGGATAGATATCCTTCGATACACTTTCGTAAGATTTGGCATCATAAGTATCTTCGAGTTTGGGCGTATTGCCCATCGAGTAAGGTTGTCCTAATACTACGCTCTTTAATCGTGACGTTTCGTTTTGTATATTGAGTATCATAAATTCTTAGGTTATTATTCAAAGGTAGTTTTTATTAATAAAAAAGACAAACATTGATATGTCTGTCTTTCTCTATTATCGAAAATTTATGTTATTCAAACTCTAATATGCCAAAATATGCAGGCTGGTGAAAACTGGGTTCGGGAGTATCTATTCTGGTCCATGATACGAAATGAGGAGTACTCAGGTTATCTCCACATTTGTAGAAATTGCCTTTGGCTTTGAGCCCATCGAAACTAGTCAGTTTTTCCTTCCAGTATGCGGTCTTAGGAATTACCAAAGTTATTGTCCAGTCAAATAGACCTTGTGTTTTAGCTATCGGGATTGTCCCGAGGCTTGCCTCTCGTTTGATCGATTTGACAATGGGTAAAGGTGCCGGTTCTCCGGGCGTACCATCACTGTTGCAATATCCGAGTAGACCTGTTCCGATACAGTTAAATTCTGCGTTGTAATAATGCTGATCGTCGAAAGCAAGGAAAAACTCAACAGCCGAGTCAGTCCATACTCTGCCATTATCCTGAGTGATTTGTCCCAGAATCTCTTTTTCGGTTACCTGATATTGTAATAAAATATTCTCTCCATTATGAGCAATTGTGAAATAGACCTCCGGTTTGGACGGAAAGAGATCAGGCCAGTTTACAGTACTGAGTTTATGCTTTGGCAATTCTTGAAGCTTTTCGGAGACAGCTTTGATATCTTTGGCATTTATATCGATCTTGCTTACCGTTAGTTTACTGATTGCATGCTTCTCGGTTTGGGTAGAGTCATTCTTAGGTAACTCAGAAATAACAATCGTTTTTTTCTCCGATTGACAAGATATAAGTCCAAAGAATAAGAATCCGAATAGAAAATAAGATAACGATTTCATAGTATTCTTCTTTATATTACTATCCTTCAAATTCTAATTCGCCGAAAAACTTCGGTTGATGGAAGCTAGGACTTGGAGTATCTATAGGAGCCCACGAAACAAAATGTGGTGTTGTTAGATTATCTCCGCATTTGTAGAAATTACCTTTGGCTTTTATTCCATCAAAAGATTTGATATCGCTTTCCCAATAGGCAGTGCAAGGAATGACAAGTGTTATTGCCCAATGAAAATCGCCTTTCTCTTTGGCCTTATTCTCTGTGCCGAGTGTGGGTAGTCGCCTGATCGATTTCATAACACCCTCCGAACCATGTTCAACATGTCCGCCTATTTCTCGGTAACCGAGCAATGCCTTTCCGATACAGGTAACTTCTGCATTGTAATAATGCTCGTTGTCGAAAGTGATGAAGAACTCTACACAGGAGTCTGTCCATACCTCACCATTATCTTCCTTGACCGCTGCCAGAATCTCATCTTCATGTACTTTGTATTGTAATAAGATATTTTCACCGTTGTGGGCAATGCTGAAAGAAACTTCGGGCTTCGAAGGAAATTCGTTTGGCCAGTTTATTACAGCGATATCGTTGGATGGAATAGCCGATAATTTATCGGCTACATCCTCAATATTCGTGCTATCAATATTTATTTTCGGTATGATCAGTTTTTTCATTTTTTTAGTTCCTTTACAAGTTGGTTGACAATACTGCACATTTGGTCATAATTCTCTTCCAGCGATTGCAGAAGTTTATATTGTGCATGTGTACGAACTAAGTTATGTTTTTCGTTTTTCACCTTATAATAATTGTCTCCATCTATATAATCCATCAGGAAGCGGAGAACCTGTTCGAAAGTGATGTATTTTCCGGAGAAAGCCACATTATCGATTTCTGCCTGAGTAAGAAAATTTGCAGTTTCTGATAAATATCCTTTTGTATAAGCTTCGAATATTTGCATGTCTACCCCCACATTGTTCAGATTTTCGTCATCTTCCAGTCCGGTGTTGGTATAGGAGCGGATAGCATCGCCATAATCGTTCAGGCAAATACTGTTTAGTACAGTATCCAGATCGATTACACACAATACATTGTCTTGCTTATCAAATAATATGTTACTGATTTTGGTATCGTTGTGGGTTACCCGTGTCGGAAGCTCTCCCGATTCGGCTTTAGCCCAGAAGTCGAGCATTTCTTTGCGGCGGCTTTCGATCCATTCTATTTCTTTCTGGACTTCGGCTTTCCTGCCTACGGGATCTTTTGCCAGAATTTCGTCCCATTGTTTGAAACGGAATCTCATATTGTGAAATCCGGGTAAAATATCGGTCAAAGGTTCTTTCATGTCGGATAACATAGACTGGAATTGTCCGATTCCCTTTCCTCCTTGTTCGGCAAGTTCGGGAGAATCTGCTTTTTCGTATGTAATGGTGTCTTCTATGCAATAGCAGGCAGCCCAGTACTCGTTTTCGCTATCCTGAAAATATAATTTATTATCTATAGTAGGAGTTATCGTAAGCGCCTCACGCATAGGATCGCCCCCATTAGCTTCTATTTTTTTCTTAAGATGGGAGGTAACTTTGTGGATATTCTCCATCATTGCAGGAATATTCTGGAAGATATTTTTATTCTTACGTTGCAGAATATAATTAGGGCTTTTTCCTTCTGTTTCTACAAAAAAAGTGTCATTAATAAGCCCTTCGCCCAAAGGACGGATTTCTTTTACGGTTCCTTCAAATTGAAATTGTTTTCCGATTTCGGAGAGATTTTGGTTCATGCTATAAAGATTTAAGTTTTTAAGTTTCAAATATAACTAAAATTTTAGGGTAGGGTAGTATTTATTAATTAACTTTTCATATCCTGCCCGATTAAATTGTTAGTGGAACTTTAAAGATAGCTTAATAATAAATGAAGTTACGAAAGGAGTTTTAACTTTTGCACTAGCAATGCTTTATCATTTATACTTAGATTCTGATTCTACAGTATCCACTTTATTATAAAAAAACGGATAATAATGTTCTTCATTTAGATTACCCACCTCTTCTTGACTAAGTTTTTTTAATCTCCATATTATTCATGTTTTAAGTTTATAGATTCGTGACTTTATATAAAACTTAACAGAGTGAGCAAAATAAAAATAGATATACACATAAATTAGAGTTGCTATTTGTTTATTTCGATATTTTACTGTTAATTTACACTATACAGGTGTGTATTTAATTACAAACTAAAAACTAATGATTATGAAAAAGTTATTATTGTTATCCGCGTTTTTTTTAACTATCTGTTTTCAAGCTCAATCACAGCATGTCGGTCAAATTCTAGAAGCTACTTCAATGTCCTACCCTACGTGGGCTTATAATGGACAGGAAATTACGGTAACAATAGATGTATATAACACTTCTTCAGACTGGGTTGGCGCACATTTTTATTTAGTAATAGATAATGTTAACAGTCCTTGGTATATTTCAACATGGGATGATGCGAAATTTGGTTGGTTTGCCCCAAATGAAATGCAAACTTTACAAGTGAAAGGGCGTGTTTTCTCTGCTGATCTTTTGCCCCCAGGCGGTAAGTATGAATTACAGGTACGTGTAAATAAAAATGGATCAATGGCAGGAGTCGGAGAAGGCATATTAAGTTATGCGAGAGTACCCTTTAGTATAAGATAGAATTAATAAATAGGATAAAAAGAGTGTCTCATTCCGAGACACTCTTTCGGTGAATATAAAAGATAAATTAATACTTTCTTAGAGTCCGGATTGCGAATATCAATCCTATAGCTACCAGAAACGAAGCAAAGGCGAAAGGCATCCCCGGAAAATAAAACGGCGCATTTTTCCCAGAGAAGATTGCGAAAAGGTATGTCATAATAGGAGGGCTGATAATAGCTGTGGCACTGATTAGCGATCCTATACCTCCTTGCAACTCTCCCTGTGACGACTCGGGCACCTGCGACGATGTTATAGACTGTAGTGCAGGAGAAGCGATACCACTCAATGCATACGGAATAGAAAAGGCAAATATCATCCAGCTCTGTGTTGCAAAAGCAAATAGCAATAGTGCAACACATTCTATGGATAGCCCTATATAGACCGCTTTCTTGTCTCCTATTTTAGGCAATATAATTCGTGCTAATACTCCCTGCACCAATGCTAATGTCAGACCTAAGAATCCTAAGGAATACCCGATCATTTCTTCGTCCCAGTCGAAACTTTCGATAGTGAAGTATGCCCAGACACTTTCCATCGAGTGCCCTGCTATATATACAAATGTATAGGCAATAAGCAAACCCGCGATGACAGGGAACTTCTTTAGCTGGAGGAAAGAGCCGATAGGATTTGACCTCCGCCATTCGAATTTCCTGCGTTTGTCTTTACTAAGCGATTCGGGAAGTACAAAGTATCCGTAAAGCACATTCAGAAAAGATAAAGTGGCAGCAACGAGGAAAGGTACGTGAGTTCCCCATTTGACTAAGAGCCCGCCCAATACAGGTCCTATAATAAAACCAAGCCCGAAGGCCGCATTTAGTAGCCCGAAGTTTTGTGACCGTTTTTCCGGTGTACTTATGTCTGCCACGTATGCCGAAGCAACACTATAGCAACCGCCCGTCATACCTCCTATAATGCGTCCTATAAACAGCCAGAATATAGTAGGGGCAAATGCCAGAAATATACAGTCGATACCTAATGTAAATAATGATATCAGCAACACCGGACGGCGTCCGAACCGGTCGCTGAGGTTACCCAGTACAGGTGCAAAAATGAATTGCATGAGTGCGTATACGAAAATCAGCCATCCTCCGTATTCTGCTGCTGTACTTATGTCACCACCTATAAGATTGGCTATAAGTTTGGGGATAATCGGGAATATAATCCCAAAGCCAATAATGTCGATAAGCACTGTGACGAAGATAAATCCTAATGCTGCATTACCATTGCGTAAGAATTTCATAACATAATTTTGTTTTGTAAATGCTTTCCCTCATGTATGAAGCCGACACACCATAAACGGGCATATACGGAAAGAACCATTTCTGATTGATAATAATTAAAAAAAATGAATAGAAAAAGCTGACTCCTTTCCGGAAGTCAAAAAAAGGACTATGAAGAAGTTGGATTTAGCCCTTAAATAGCGATATAAAATAGATGCTACACATAATGGCTACAAAGATAGAATACTTTTTGTTACATAAAAAATCATTTTACTAAATAAATTATGTTAATTATATTAACATAATCGTATAGCTATTTGTAAAGGATTGTTTATGATGTTTAATATCCTATTGATTAATAATCTTTTCGGGTATTGCATTGTTATCTATTGTAACATGAACATAAATTTTTCAAGATTATGAATACAAAATCAGATAAACTATCGACAGAAGAAAGAAAAAAACTTTCCGATTCGGATTTTGGTATACCCGAAAGCCGCGAATTCCCTATGCCCGATGCGGTGCATGTACATGCAGCAGAAGCGTATTTCAGATATGCAGATGAGGATAAGAAGCCATTACTGGCTCACCGAATTCTGTTAAAGGCTAAAAAATTCGGGGTAGATGTAGAAAGCGAGACTATTAAAGAGTGGGCAAGTAAATATAAGAACTGATTTGCTCAATTAATAAATGTGGTAAATTATAAAATATATCATAGCCAGATTATATCCGGCATGACATACAATTGCACCTAGGATAGAGCCTGAAAGCTGCTTGCATCTGAAAAATAATTGACTGACCAAAAACATGCTTACGAGCCATATCGCTGATGGGAGAATAAGAAAGTCCCATTTTCCTGCATAATAGATAATACCGAAGTGCGAAAGATGAGTTGTCGCGAAAGCTATACTGTCGAGAAACGAGGCTTTTGTTTCACCAAACCTGTTTACAAAACTTCCGTGAATAATCCCTCTGTATAATAATTCTTCTCCTATAGGGCTGAATATCATTCCAGTCAGGGCAAAAATAAAAAAGAAAGTCAGTTTGTCAGAACCGGATAATCCTTCGGGTATCAGATAAGATCTGGAAATATATACGAAACTGTTGGCAATAGTATCGGTAAACAGTAAATGCAATATGCCGAACAGTAAAATACAGAAAAGGATTCCGGCAAGAAAAGAATAAAGAATACAGGGTAAAGATTGAGGTTTGGAGATTCCTATATATTTTCGTCCCGATTTTGTAAGAAATAGTAGAGGGGTGAACCACATAATAATGAATATGATGGATACAGTACCATATCCGCCTTCGGTGTTTGCTTGGAGTACTAGTATAAATCGGGGTATTCCGAATAGAAGAATGAGAAATAATCCGAATTTCCAATCATATTTGAATAGTTGTGACCAGCCTTTTTTTAAGATGTTCTCCATAGAAATTTCATATTAATCGCTTAGAGGAATTATATCACCATTGAGATGGTCTATCATAAAAATGACATTTTCTTTTTGATTGTGGGTAAGTATGCCAATCCCGATACCTCCTCCTCTGTAACCTCCACTTCCTATTCCTACCGAAAAGGATGGGGCGATGCCTATCCGGTTGCGGTTGACTTTAGCTCCGAAACAAAATTCGTCATTGTCTTTATATAGAGTCACGAATTTCTTTTTGTAGGACAAATATGCTTGTCCGTCAATGACTACTGCAAAAATAAGTTCGGGAGATATTTTCTTTAGTTTACTATCTGTCCCCTCTATCTTAATTTCTTTCAATTCGTCATTTTTGAACTTCGGAATAATCTTTCTGGAATCCGGTGTTTGATCTATAAAATCTTTGTGTGTAACATATATTCCATCGGTGAGGGATGTTGTATTATATGCTTTGAGGTGCTCTTTCTCGAAAAAGCCTACGTTGTGCACATCTTCAATCGAATAGGGACGATTATCCGTATAATTCTTGAGTAGATGGCTTGTGACAAAATCTATTATTGTATTGGATATTATTTCCGATCTCAATTCCTCCGACTCAATAGTTACAGAAGTATTTAAAGTATTGATGAGGAAATAACTGTCATTTATACGCTCGTATAGTGTAAGACGTATTTGTGCTTCTTCTTTGCTGTTCTTCTCTATTATCCTTAAGTTTCTCAACTGAAAAAGAAGAATCCCGTTATGGGACGTTCGGTCTGTAATTTTTTCGATTAGTGAATTGAGCTGGCTCGAAAAAGACCATGCATCAATGAACATATGCGCAGGATCATGGATGTTTCTGTCATCTATAAACTCAATTTTATTGTATATACTATTTGAGGTAATAGCTCTTTCGGGAATAACAAGCCTGAACGGAATGTTTTTGGAAGAAATATTAGTAAATAGACATAACAGAAATATTGAAAGAATGCCTGCTTTTTTCATACTAATCTCATATTGAAGATTCACATCTCAAATATAATTTATTTACACTTAATATCTATCTTTGTTGCCCGAAATAAATTAAATCTTAAAATGGCTTCGGCATATACAATCTTGTTTTTGGTGGCGTCGAATATTTTTATGACGTTTGCGTGGTATGGGCATTTGAGAATGAAAGAGTTTTCGTGGTTTAGCTCTTTGCCGTTATTCGGGGTGATTCTGATAAGTTGGGGGATTGCTTTCTTCGAATACTGTTTTCAGGTTCCGGCCAACCGTATCGGTTATCAGGAAAACGGAGGTCCTTTTTCTCTGATTCAATTAAAGATAATTCAGGAAGTAATAAGCCTCAGTGTTTTTGTTCTTATCACGACATTGGTATTTAAGTCGGAAAGTTTCAGATGGAATCATATTTTGGCTTTTATTTTGATGGTGATAGCTGTCTATCTCGTATTTAAAAAGTAACTTTGGTCTTAAAATTGGAAATAGCCATGTATAAGTTATTCACAACCTTTATTATAGCTATTGGGTTATTATCATGTACCTCCGATAACCTGCCTTATTCATATCTGAGCGATCCGGAAGTGGAGGCCGAAACTATAGAGTTTAAATATACAGCTTTGGCAGATACTTTAGTTCTCAAACAAACATTTCAGGCACAGGAAATGTATATTGTTTGGGGAGATGAGAGTTCTCCGGAAGAATTTATTTTTAGAGGGAAAAAAGACTCTATAGATATAATTAAGCCTATTACCCATGCTTTTGTGCAAACGGGGGAATATAGTGTGAAAATAAGGGCTTTGCAACTGAGAGGAATTGTGCTCGATTCTATTAATAAGCAACAAATAGCGGAGGTGAAACTGGCTAAGGCTACTAACTTGCTTCGGTTTACTTGCGATAGTCAGAATATTACAGAACTGGATTTTAGTGAAAGTCCTAAGATAGAAAAACTGGTTTTGCTCAATAACTTATTGTTGGATGGTGTGGCTCTGGATAAAATATTCGAATCTTTACCAAAGGCTGTTAATACAGGTGTGGAAAATGACACACAGAAATTTATAATCGTATTAAATGGAAATAAGGGTGATCGGGATTGTGACCGGTCTATAGCAGTAAGTAAGGGGTGGACTTTTAAAGATAGTTTATAATAAAAAAAGAGATTCTTTACGAATCTCTTTTTTGTTTTTTTACTGGAGTACTTTTACTGTACCTGCGCCTTTTATCTTTTGTTTCTTGATCTGAGGATTTCCTTTATAAGAAAGGTTGCCTCTTCCACTGATATCTATACTCATTTTCTCTATGGCATGGACTTCTAAGTCTCCGTTACCTTTTATCTTACATTCCACATCGTTGATGCTCAAGTCAGTAGCCTTGATATTTCCATTACCCGCAATCTCGAATTTGGCTTTGTCTACCTGTCCTGCCACTTCCATATTAGCAGATCCGTTAAGTTTAAACTCGGCTTTCTCGAATACAAGATTTTCGGCAACGAAATCTCCTGTTCCTTTCAGGTCTAGCTTGAACTCGTCTCCTGCCACAGCTCCCAGCATTTTTATTTTAGACGCTCCTTTAGTCTCAATATATTTCAGGCTCGGAGAATTTGTGTAAACAATAAAACGGCTTGGATTGATGCTTTCGCGTGCCTGTATATGTAATGTACGTCCTTTTACTTTAATATCGATCAGAGGAATAATATTATCATCAGCTTCCACTTCCAGAAAAGCAGCTTCGTCGGGTTTTGCTTCATATACAACATCTATTGCTCCTGAGACTTTTATCTCATTATAAATATCTACTTCAATTTCGTGTCGGATGACATTCCCGTCCCCTTGCACAGTTTTCTCTTTACAGGATATAAAGAATAAGGAAATAATGGTGATCGATAATAAAACTTTCAGGCTTGCTTTCATATTCTATCTATGTTTTATTTATTTAAACAGGCTGTTTGCTTTTTTGTTCTTTCCCTTTGTGGACGTAACTCATGTCTCCCATCGATTCTACTGTGAATTCTCCGTCTTTGTAAGTTACCTTACATACGGCAGCATTATCCAGATGTGTTTTTAATAAGGCTTTACCTCCCAGATTGTAAAGCATGCAGATGATACTCATGCCATGGGCAACAATCAGGATGTTTTTTTCTTTATTATCCTTCGATTCTTTGAGGGCTATTTCTTCTAATGCAGATTGTGACCGGCTTTCTACCTGCTCGAAAGTTTCGGCTAATCCCATCGGGTCCAGTTTACTTATTACATTCAGTACATCTCCGTTTGTGATTTTTCCTCCGAAAACGTCTTTATACATATCTTCCACTTTTACATATTGGAGATAAAGAGCGGCGTCTCCCCACATTTTCTTATTGAAGTCTGATTCATAACCTCCGAAACATGCTTCCCGAAAACCAAAAATTTCTGTAATGGGTAAATTTTCCTGTCCTTTTTTTTTTAAAATAGTTTCAACCGTTTGTCGTGTACGCCTCAGGTCGCTACAGTATGTCGAATCGAAGTGTATATCACGCATTCCGGCGCCCAGATATTGCGCGACCTCTACACCTTCGGTGGTAAGAGGTGAGTCGCACCACCCTTGTACGCGGTCGAGAGTATTTAATAAAGTTTTGCCGTGACGGACAATATAAAATGTAATTACAGAACTCATAGCTTGGTTTAATTGTTACAAATGTTATCTTTGCCTAGTATAAGGCAAACATATTTACAAAAACAAAGATAGTGCTTTTATCGCTAGCTGGTCTTAAAAGTACTTTCCTATTTACCTAATTTCAGAAATATAGAGATATATGAAACTATCCAGAATTCATCATGTAGCAATAATATGCTCCGATTATAAGAAATCGAAAGATTTTTATTCTCGTATTTTGGGGTTGAAGATCGTGCAGGAAACCTATCGAGAAGAAAGAGATTCCTACAAATTGGATTTAGCCGTTGGGGATCATACCCAGATCGAGTTGTTTTCATTTCCCGAAGCTCCTCCCCGTGTATCTTATCCCGAGGCTTTGGGGCTGAGGCATCTTGCCTTTGGTATTAAAAATCTGGAAGAAGCATTGGCTCAATTGAGTTTCGAGGGTGTCCAGACCGAACCTATTCGTGTAGATGAGGTTACTGGGAAACGATTTTCATTTATTTTTGATCCGGATAGTCTTCCTTTGGAGCTATATGAAGATTAACCGACATAGTTATTACCATGAAAGATAGAAGAGATTTAAAGTTAGCTGTACTTATAGATGCAGATAATATTCCTTATGGATATATGAAAGGAATGTTGGATGAAGTTGCTAAAATCGGGATTCCGACAATAAAAAGAATATATGGTGACTGGACGAAGCCGACTATTGCCGGTTGGAAGCCTGTATTGTTGGAACATGCTATTACGCCGATACAGCAATATAGTTATACGATAGGTAAGAATGCTACCGATTCGGCAATGATTATCGATGCCATGGATATTCTTCACGACCATGCTGTGGATGGGTTCTGCCTGGTATCGAGTGATAGTGATTTTACGCGTTTGGCTACGCGCCTGAGAGAGTCCGGTAAACAGGTGATCGGGATAGGGGAGAAAAAGACTCCGTCTCCTTTTATTGTTGCCTGCGATAAGTTTATATATATCGAAATCATCGGAAGTCAGGATAAAGCCGGATCATCTCAGCTCACAGAGGCGAAAGCCCAATTAGGTAATGTTTCTTCTTTGAGTTTCGAAAGTATAGATAATGAAACAATTAAACTCCTGAAAAAATCGGTATCGGATTTGGCCGACGACAATGGATGGGCTTTTTTGGGTGATGTGGGAAATCTGATTATCAAGAAAAAATCTGACTTTGATCCCCGAAATTACGGTTATCCTAAATTGACACCTCTTATCAAATCTTTAAATAAGACTTTCGATATCGATGAACGCGATGTGGATGGAAACAACCATATTAAACATATATATATCAGAATAAAAGACTAGGTCTTTAATATATAGAATATAGAAAATTAATGCTTGCTATTATATTGGATAGTAAGCATTAATTTTTTGGTTAAGTATCTGAGAATATAGTCATATCCAAAAAATAGTTAAGAAAGTCAGACATTAGATCGTATAATTCGTACAATAGCTATTTTTGGATGTGGAAATTTTAATAGTAATACTACAAATTTCTTTTCCGGAATGGGACAGGGAGTTATTTATGTATCTCAATAGCAAAAATGTTGAGTGGCTCAATCCTGTTATGTCTTTTCTGAGTGCATATATTTCGTGGGCGTTAGTTTGTCTGGGGATTATCCTTTTTATTATATATAAAGACCGGATGAAAGGAACTGCGGCTTCTTTTTTCCTGTTGTTAGGTGTCGGGATAAATAGCCTTGTCAATAATTTGATAAAAGTGATGTTTATGAGACCCAGACCGGGTAACGAACCGCTTCTGGATGAGATTATCCATCAACTGGAAGATGCAGGTACAAGTTATAGTTTCTTTTCGGCTCACTCATCCAACTCTATATGTCTGGCTCTTTTCACAACACTATATTTTCGGAATAAATACTATGGCATATTCATTTTTGCATGGGCATTTACAGTAGCCTATAGCAGGATATATGTGGGGAAACATTATCCGCTGGATGTAATTTGTGGAATTCTCTTCGGTTTCTTTACCGGATGGTTTGGCTTTTGGCTGTATAAAAATTATGACAAGAGGAAAAACGGTCTGTTGGAGAATGAAGATAAGCTACAATAATCCATATACTTTGGCATAATTCAGAGCTTCCATAATATTATCAGCCTCCATTTTACGTAATATATTCTGACGGTGTCCGTTTACTGTATGAATACTGATAGAGAGCTTTTCTGATATTTCTTTACTCAACAATCCATTATTGATAAGTCGAAGTATTTCTCTTTCACGGCTCGTTAGTTTGATGTTGTTTTCCGTCAAAGAGAAAGGAATTAATTCGCCTGTTTTGAAGTCTATCAGGCGAAACTTGACGCCTTCATTTACCGATTGCTCAGGTGACAGATCTGCAACACCCAGTATTAACCAAGGCTTGTTGTTTTCGTCCGTCTCCAATATTTGATGTTGACTGATGACTCTCACATATTCCTGCCTTGAGTTCAGTATCCTGAATTCGTAGATATGTTTGTAATACAGGGCTTTTTCCATTGGGATACTGAACAGGTATTGAATGAGTCTTTTCTGTATCCTTGAAAAGGAAATGAGGTCTTCGGGATGAATGCGGCTTTCCAGATAGTTCCCTTGCCTGTCCAATGATTGTAGCTTAGAGACGTCGTAACCGAAAAAGTCACTGAAATTGTCAGATGCAAATAAATATCGTTTATTGTACTCAACGACGAATACACAACTGTTATTGACCTTGGCCAATGTTTCAACATATGGTCTATGTTTCTTCTCCCAGATATCGTAGTTCATATATGATGTAATGTGAAAAACGGTGATAAATCACCATTGATGACATTATCCTCCTCTTTTATTTTTGTATAAATAAAGATAGATAAAAAATGAAAATAGCTGTAATCTTTGTCTCCAAATATGGGACAACTTCTATAATAAGTAATAAAATAACTGCATCTGTAAATAAGCATACAATTGATGTTATTAATCTGGAGGAATGCCCCGAACCCGATATGTCCGGATATGATATTATTCTTCTTGGAAGTCCTGTTTATGCAGGGAAAATACTGAAAAGTATGGACTCTTTTTGTAAAGAGAATCAGGAGTTATTATTAAGTAAAAAGCTGGCTTTATTTGTATGTGGTATGCATCTTGATAGAGAAGTGCAACAAAAGGAACTTAAAGAGGCTTATCCGGCAATTGTATATCAGCATGCTTTCTCTAAAGTATTTTTGGGAGGACAGTTTTTATTTGAGAAGATGAATTTTATAGAACGTTTTCTCGTGAAGCGTATTGCTAAAACAAAGAGGAATGTTTCGAATATAAATGAGGAAGAAATTCGGGAATTTACAGACATGCTGAATCAACTATCCTGATCGGAAAGGTTAGAGATATGGTTTTTAGTAAATTCTACTAATTGAGGGAAAAATTCTTTATAGGCAGTTTCTAGCAGATTGTAATTCTTCTCGAATCCGGAATATACATTTACATCAGTATCTAAGAATTTAGCCCTTTCGGTCAATCTGTCGAAACTCTTTTTTATCAGCCAAGTATGCCTGTAATTGTATAGCCAGTTTTCTTTTTCCATATAAGCGTATAAACGACGAAAATCTTCGGGTAGTTCGCCTATCCTTTCATCTATTTGCTTATAGCAGTTGAGTGAGAATTGCAACCAGCCTTCCGAAGGTTCGTGCAAGGTATCGAGTGCCAAAAAATGATCGAAGGTTATATCGAGAAAAGAAGCACTGTACCGACCGGCAGTATCCGAATAAACAGCTTTTATTTCCCGTGTTAATGGATGGTTATCCGTATACTCATCTATCTGCCTGTGTAGCCGTATTCCTGTTTGAATCTCTTCTCTGAAATCATACATGTGTTTACCTCTGATGAAATCGGCAATGATGTTTCCGATCAGTATGTCAGGATTGTTAAAGGATAGATAGGCATGAGCCAGATAGTTCATAATAATTGATGCAAATGGATTATATTATATAACGGTATTTAGGTTTGTTTATTATTAAAGGCATGTTATCTGAAATAAATATAAATATACATACCTAAATGCTTTGAACGGTAATAAAAAGATTAATTTTGTACCTCGGAATATATATAAGTTACTTATATGAAGAGGAATTTGTGTTTTTGGACATTCACTTTACTATGTGTTTTTATAAGTACTAGTAATTGTAAAGGGGCTAATAATAAAACTACAGAAAATAAGCTGGATGAGCCTGTTGTAAGTCAACCTCAGGAACGTTCTGTACAGAGTGTTTCGGCTCTTTATTATAATTATGTAATAAATGAGGGGAAACCTCTTACAATGCAATTTTTGAAAAAAGATGTACCAAACTTCGATAAAGAAACCAAAGGCATTCTGGATGCTTATATTACAGATTCATTAAAATTGAGTAGGATAGAGGCATTGGTTGAGTCACTGGAGCCTTCTATGCAGCAAAACCCTGTAGATGCCCGTATAGCTATAAAAATACATTACACGGACGGTACAGAAGATACCCTATGTATCGGGGGAAGATATACCAACCGAATATTCTTGAACGGAGTACAACAGTCTACAAATAATAAAGCCTTGTTCCATCTTAAGAATTATATCGGATTTTATCCTTGGCTCATAGGAGATGATTTATTCCGCATGTCGGAGATGAAAGATAATTCGTTTATGAAAGAGCCTTTTGTTTCTACACAGTATTATAAAGATTATCAGAAAGCATTGGTTAACAGATAAAAAAAGAAGCCTTAATTTAAGGCTTCTTTTTATTTTAGGTTCTGTATCTTTTAGAATTTGAATCCATAACCGAATCCAACTGTAAAGCAGTCATTATCGCTGAATGTATATTTCATTTCCAGATTAAGGAAGCTATTGTTCGATAGATTATATCCTAATCCACCTCCAAGGTTGAATCCCCAGTCTGTAAATCCTTTTGAATCAAACTTGACACCATTTATTGTTTCTCCTGAATAACGGTTGTTAAGCATTGCAATACCTGCCAATGGGAAAACATTGAAGCCTTGTTCTAAAGGAAATACATAATGTGCATTTACATTGATGTCAAGCCCTGTTGTTTTATTTTTAGGGAATAAAAACATAACGTCCGGAGCAATACGGATATTGTCTGTAATATTGTATCTACCTTCTGCTCCTACCATTAAACGACCGGGCTCTGATTGATAACCAGCTTGAAGTAATATCGATTTTTCCCCTTGGTCTGTCTGTCCGAAAGCACTCATAGCTGTGCAAGCTATAACTGCAACTAAGAGTAATAATTTTTTCATACTTTTTTCTATTAAATGTTTATATAAATAAAAATTATTGGTGCAAATCTATTCAATTTAAGTCTATGTTCGGTATAAAGTTCTATTTATTTAATCGATTAGGTATAAATAAAATATTATTAACATTTACAATACGAATAACCATATAGTGATAACGATAGTGGAAATTATAGCTATTGCTATAAATATAAGAAAGAAAAGCATACCTCCGCCTTCGTCCTTTTTCCTGCCGGATTTGGATACAGATTTGTCTTCGTTTGTCCCTGAAGTGCCTGCTTCCAAAATTAGCCAGGCTAAAAACTTAATAAATTTTCCTATCCCTGTTACTAAATCACCCAAAGCCCTCTGTTATTTTTTCATTATCGGTAGCAAAGGTAGAAAAAAGAAAGTCTTAACAAAAATTGCTAAGACTTTCTTTCCTTGATATAGAGGTTTATACTTTTTACTTCACCGGGCTAAAAGAAAATGCTAATGCCGGTTGATCGGCTGGAAGACCATTAGGTACAGATACTTCAATACCATTGGCTGTCTTTTTCCAGTTCACAGATTTTCCTGTTTGCAAAAATATCATTTTCGAGCCTTTAGCAGGTTCATTTCCTTTCCAGATAATGGTTTTAGGAAGGGCTTTACCTTCTTCAAGACAAGCTATGGCATATATCTTTTTACCATCTTTACTTTGGGTAAACCATGTTTTACCATCGTTGTAAGCCGGAGTATTGCGTGTATTATAAATCGCTTCACCGTTCTTATTCACCCATTCTCCGATCTTTACTAATCTTTCTGAAACTGCCTCTGGTAATGTTCCGTCAGGTTTAGGACCGATACCTAACAGGAAGTTCCCTCCTTTTGCAACGATTTCGGCAAGTATATGTATTACTTGTGCAGGAGATTTATATTGGTCTGTTGGAGTATATCCCCAGTCCCAACCAAGAGTAATACAGCTTTCCCAAGGATTGTCCAGCTGCATATCGGGAACACCGCGTTCGGGAGTCTGATAATTTTCGAATTCTCCGGGTACGGTTCTGTCTACAACTAACAATCCGGGCTGATAGCTACGTGCCATAGCTGCGATTTTAGGCATGTCTATATCCTGATTTCCTTTGTATGCGCGTCCCATGCGTTTAGCATCATTCTCGCGTGCAGGGCGTACCCAACCACCATCGAGCCAAAGGATATCTATTTTACCATAATCACCATTCATTAATTCCTGAATCTGATTGTAACAGAATTCTTTGAACTTGTTCCATCTCCAAGGATTTTTTGCGATATCATAGTTGTTGTTACGGTTAGGAGTTGAATACCTGTCCCACCAGTAATATTGAGAATGCCAGTCGGGTTTTGAGTAATATGCACCGATCATATAGCCTTCGTTACGGAAAGCATTAAATACTTCTTTTGCAACGTTTTTGCGCGGATGATTTTTGAATGCTCCTTTTGCAATAGAGAAGTCAGAATGTTTTGTATCAAACAAGTTGAATCCGTCATGGTGTTTAGTTGTAAATACGGCATATCGCATACCTGCCATTTTACCATATTTAGCCCACGATTCAGGGTCTAACTTTTCTGGTTTAAACTCATTGATTGTATTCCAGTACTTACGTTTGTAAGCATCGTAAGTAATAGTGGAATCGCGAGGAATCCAATCTTCCTCTTCGGCACAGATCGACCATGACTCTACAATACCCAGTTGCGAATACAATCCGAAGTGTATCAACATACCGAATTTTTGATCTTGCCATTTGTCAAGTTTTTCCAAGACTGTTTTGTCTGTCGGGGAGACATAAGTCTCCGATCTGCCATGCGCATAAGTCTGGGCAGATACCGAGGTGGTGGCTAATGCCGCTAATAGGAAAAATGATAAAATTTTGCTTTTCATCAATTTAAAAAGTTTAGTTATAAGACTGATTAATTATTATTTATTTTATAAACGTGAAGGCTAATGCTGGTTGGTCGGTAGCAAGTCCTTTAGGTACAGTTACCTCAATTCCGTTGGAGGTCTTTTTCCAGCTTACGGTTTTTCCGGTTTCGAGGAAAGTTATTTTTGATCCTTTAGCAGGTTCATTTCCTTTCCAGATAATAGTTTTAGGAAGTGGTTTACCTTCTTCGAGACAAGCTATGGCATATATTTTTTTGCCGTCTTTGCTTTGCGTAAACCATGTTTTACCATCATTGTATACCGGAGTGTTGCGGGTATTGTATATTGCTTCCTGATTTTTTGAAGTCCATTCACCGATTTTTGATAGTCTTTTTTCAACTTCTTCGGGTAGAGTTCCGTCAGGTTTAGGACCTATACCTAGCAGGAAGTTTCCTCCTTTAGCAACGATTTCGGCTAAAGTATGCACAACTCTGTAGTGGCTCTTATATCTGTCATTCTTTACAAATCCCCATGCACCACCTAGTGGGATACAGCTTTCCCAAGGATTGTCTAATTGAGTGGATGGAATGCCGTGTTCGGGAGTCTGATAGTTTTCGAATTCTCCTGCTACAGTTCTGTCCACAACTAATAATCCGGGCTGATAGCTGCGTCCCATTGCTGCAATCTTAGCCATATCTATATCCTGATTTCCTTTGTAGAAATCGCCTTCCAGCATATCGTCTTTCGATGGAGTAGGGCGCACCCATCCGCCATCGAGCCAAAGAATATCTATTTTTCCATAGTCCCCGTTCATCAATTCTTGTATCTGGTTGTAACAAAATTCTTTGAACTTATTCCATCTCCAAGGATTCTTGCTGATGTTGTAGCTCGGGTTTCGGTCGGGGGTAGAGTATCTGTCCCACCAGTAATATTGAGAATGCCAGTCAGGCTTTGAGTAATATGCGCCGATCATATATCCCTCCTTGCTGAACGCATTGAATACTTCTTTAGCTACGTTCTTGCGTGGGTGATTCTTGAATGCACCTTTTGTGATAGAGAAGTCCGATTGCTTGGTATCGAACATATTGAATCCGTCATGATGTTTAGTTGTGAAAACAACATATCTCATTCCGGCTTGTTTTCCGTATTTAGCCCACGATTCGGGATCTAATTTTTCGGGTTTGAACCGATCTATTGTAGACCAGTAATTGCGCTTATAGTTGTCATATACAGATGTAGAATCTCTGTTTATCCAGTCTTCATTGCACAAAGACCACGATTCGATAATCCCCATTTCGGAATAAAGCCCGTAATGAATAAGCATTCCAAACTTTTGGTCTTGCCATTTGTTTAGCTTTTCTAATACCGATTTGTCTGTTGGATAAGTGTATGTATCGGATTTTCCATGAGTGAAAGTTTGTCCGCACACATTACTAATGGTGAATAGGGACAATAGGTAAAGTGCTACAATTTTGTTTTTCATGAAATAGTTATTTATCAATTGAATTGAGATTTTTGATAAAAATGATAACAAAGATATAATTTTAAATGATTAAGCTCAACTCTTTTTGTCTCCGAGGAGAATTATTATATATAGGTTAAATGAGTGAAAATCTTTTTCATAAGATTGATTAATATTGTGTTTTTCAGAAGGAGAGAAACGAATAATAGAAGCAGACTTACATGAAATAGGTAAAGTTTTATTATGATTTTTTCACATAGTCAAATGGTTTGTTCGTTTTTTATATTACATTTGCATCCGAAAAGATAATTATTCACATATTTTGTCAAAAACAGAAACAACATGAAAAAGTTTGTAATGATCGCTTTTGTTGCAGCAGCAACTCTTTTTACTGCTTGTAACTCAAAAACAGATGGTGCTGCTACTACAGATGCAGACACTACAAAAGTAGAAACTACAGAAGTAGAGGCTGTAGCAACTGAGGGTACAGGTAATGCTGCGTTGGATAAGTATACGGAGTTTGTAAACAAATACATAGAGCTTCAAGATAAAATCAAAGGTGGTGATGTAGCTGCTGCTCAAGAACTTCAAAAATTAGGTGAAGAACTTGCTGCTACTACAACTCAGATGCAAGGTGAATTTGAGAAAATGACTCCTGCTCAGGCTGAAAAGTATAAAGAGCTAGCTGAAAAACTTCAAAAAGCTGCTATGGCTAACTAATTGGTACATTACCGATGAAAAAATAAAAAGCTACTTCTATAACAGAAGTAGCTTTTTTTGTAAATTACATATATAAATTATAAAAAGAAACCTGCAATTTTATTATCGTTATTGAGAGTATAACGGAAATTGACAGTTGCTTTTTCGAATTGTACAGGGACTAACAGGATACGGTATCCGTCATGGGATATTGCAGTAACATTATCTTCTATATTTATTATTTTTCCCAGCTTCGATTCTACCTGTGTTATAGTTTCTCCTAATTTATCGGCAGGTAGTGCTTGCTTTAAGGTTTCATCAAAATATGCAGAAGCTTTTTCATATTCTTTGTCTTTTATGTTTTGTGTGGTTTCTATCACGATTTGTTTTTCTATATCATTGATAGGAGCGTTATTGATAGCAGGTTCTACATTAGGCATTGTTGCCGTAAATAAGCTTGGGAATATTAAGAATATCAGTAGCTTGCTGACAATTTCGGCTAATATGAATGAAATGGTAAAGACAATTCCGTTTTTAATACCCTTGACATTACATGAAACTTTAAATGCATTATAAGATAATATAATCATCCAGATGGTAGAGATAATAAAAATGGATATTGTGAATGCGAAGTATATCCAGTCTTCTGTTTTTATATTATTTAGAGAGCCGGATAATACAGCATTCGTCAACGTGTTTAGTGAATAACCTGTTTGAGGCAGGAAGGTGACCAGAGAGACTAGCAGAAGAGGGGTTCTGGCTACCAGCATAGTTCCTACGACATCTATGAACCGGATGGAGGAAGCCGAAAATATTTTTCCTGCCACATACATGATTAAGATAAGGCTTATTACGCTGATCAGTTGCACTCCTAGTGTCGTTGATAGGTTTGCCGATCCGGCATGAATGTCAATTACACCATCATAGATAATATTGTTTTTGTATCCTAACAAAACAGTAATTGCCACAATTATAATTCCGCTAAATAAGGCGGATGTGCCTGCGATGCGGGTGAAAGGATTGAAGAGAAGGGAAAGGTCAAATTTATTTTTCATAATTCTTAATTTTTTCTATTATTTCGTCTAATAAATTTCTCACTGTGGGGTAACTAAGGTTTAATTCCTTTGCCATATCCTTGAGGCTGCCACTATTTTTTATGAACTTCAGAATAAACTCCTGATCAGAAAAGGGTAGTTGAGCCAATAGAGGCAGACTGTACAAACCGGTAACTTCGGTCTGACATTCTTCACATTTTAGACTCTTTACTTTTAATGTTGCTTGACAACTGGGGCAATAACAAGGAAGTTTCATATTCATATATACTTTGTTTTTTGCAAATGGTTCAATATTATTGCAAATATATAAATAAAATTAAGTTATCGATGAATAATATTTATTATTATTTTAATTTTATCAAACATAAATGATTTATGTGTTATTAAGAAATGATAAACTGGGACAACAGACTTTATTCGTATATTTGAATATTATAAGAGAAAGTGATTATGAAAAAAGTCTTATCATTGGCAACCATCCTGTTGGCTATAATAGCTCTGATAGCTCTTGTTATCTTTTTGTGGAGAGGAGAGAGGAAAGAACAAACATACGTTAGTCATGATGTAATAGTGCAGCAGATAGAGGAACTGGGCAATCTGGAAGTTGTGAAATACAATATTCAGGATATGATGGAATATCAGAAGGTTAGAAGATGGTTACCCAATTCGAAAGCTTCACTTAAGATTGCAGGAGAAGTTATTGCTTGTGTAGATTTGACAAAAATAGGAAAAGACGATATATATACTAATAAAGATTCTGTAAGCCTGATACTTCCCATTCCCGAAATTTGCCATTATCGTATAGACCATTCGCGATCGAAAGTCTATAACATAGAATTTGGTCTTTGGGAAACTGCCGAACTGGTGGACGATGCTTATAAAGTAGCCGAGCAACAGATTTATCAGGAAGCCCTGAATATGGGAATTGCCAAAGAGAGCAGGGAAAATGCAATTAAAGTGTTGACCCCTATATTGAGAGGGTTAGGATTTACAAGAATTTATATAGGATTTAAGTCTTCTCAAGAGACTTTGGAAAGTAAAGACCTGAGATTAGAGGGACATTGATTATGAGGTACGGCCGTTAGATGATATCTTGTTTTTCAATGCTGTTTCAGCACATTTGTAACCATGGTTATAGAAATGAATCAGGACATCTGTATCTTTTTCTATCCTGTTTATTGTCATTGGTTCTTCGGGGCGTAGAACAAGAGCTATTCCTTCCTTTTCCAGTTGGTCTACAAAATCGAGTTGGCTGTTATATAACTTGTTTCTGCTATTGATCGCATTCCGCATATTAGGGTATTTCTTCAATACGAACGGAGGAAGTTTTATTCCATCCTCTTTTTTACGGTATCCTTCATTTCGGGTAAGGATTACGATCATTTTATTATACCCTTTATCCAGAGCGCGTCTTACAGGGATTGAGTCACAAACACCACCATCGAGCATAGGCGTGTTATCTACATACGTCACAGGAGAAAAGAATGGCATACTGCTCGATGCCTTTAGAATATCGAGTAACCGATTATGATTCCGGTATTCTTCCATATACTCAGCTTTGCCTGTTTGGCAATTACTTACTACCATTTCGAAGCATTTTCCGGTTTTGGCATAAGTTGTGAAATCAAAAGGCAGAATACGGTTCGGAAAATCATCGAAAAGCAAATCAAAATCCATTATGTTCCTTTTCTTCAGATAATGTTTGAATCCTACATAACGATATTCTTTCAAAAGCTCGATATTGCTGTATCGGGCACGTCCTTTTTGATTGGATATGTAAGAAGCACCATTGCAGGCTCCGGCAGAAACTCCTATAACGTACGGAAAATGGATGTCATTATCCATGAACCAGTCGAGTACTCCGCAGGTAAATACGCCCCGCATGGCTCCTCCTTCCAGAAGGAGTGCTGTCTTTTGAATATCTATAGGTGAAAGGTTCAATGTTGTGGATTTTGATGGTATTAAATGTAATTAAATAAAAATGAGACTGTTTTCCAGTCCCATTTTTCGAATAATATATCGTTAAATATAATTATGCTTTACTTGCATCAGCTTTAGCGTTTGCTTTTTCTTCAAGCTCAGCCAATTCTTCCGACAATTTACCTGCAAGGTCTCCGGCTGCCTGACTTAGTTTCTTCTTGCCTTTTCTTACTTCCTGTCTTGCAAGCACACCCATACGCATGGCGCGTCCTCTACCATATCTGATTTTATCTTTGGCTGTTTCACCTGCTTTGTCTATATCTTCAAACAGTTCTTCTCTTGTTTTGTCATCTATCAATTTAGATGCTACATAAATAGCAGCAGCACCGATGGTTAGTCCTAATAGAAAATTTTTCATAAGCTTTATTTTTTATAAAGTTAGTTTCTGTACATAGATATCAAACTCAAATATACATTTTTTTAGATTAAAACAACGTGAAATGAGGTTTTGTTTATCGGGCAATCCGGAAATTATCTTATTTATTAAGCAATATTAATTTTTTTGTGCCGAGATAATCAGGAACATAGGTCTGCGTAGTTCATCCTGCATTTCGCTGTTCATTTTCAGGAATTTTTCGTCCGGTTCCGGTTCTACTAATTCTTTGATTGAGAAACCCGATTGTAGCAACTCGTTTATATAAGTTGTCAGGGTTTTATGATATTTGACAACTGTTTCTCCTAAAAAAGAAGCTTCCCTTACTCCTTCCATAAAATATCTGTCTACCGGCCAGTGAAGGCGTGTGCCGTTCTCATCATAATACCAGTCTTGTGTTCCGTATGATGTGAAGACTGGATGCTCTACTGAGAATACAAAATCGCCTCCTTTTTCGAGATAATGATGAACATTCCTGCATATATCTTTGAATGAAGATATATAGTGAAATGCGAGAGAGCTGATAACGACGTCGAAAGAATTTTCAGGGAAATTGATGTCTTCTATGGCTGCCTGAATGTATTCCACTGCCGGGCTATCCGTTTTGTAACGGGCTTCCGTCAGCATCTTTTCGGATATATCGACGCCTGTTACTTTTTGAGCGCCCTGTTGCAGCGCATACCGACAATGCCATCCGAAGCCGCATCCTAAATCGAGTACTCTTTTTCCTGTAAAGTCGGGAAATATTTTTTGTAAAACGTGCCATTCTCCTGCACCTTCGAGCCCGTTTACCGAACGGGACATTTTGCTATATTGTTCGAAGAAAGAATCTTCATCATACTTGTTCTCTTTCATGCTATCTACTATTTTGATTCGGAAATGTAAAGATATTATTTATAAAAAAAATAGGCTTTATTTGTAAACAGGATTTGAGTTTTTTTGTTTTAAATATAAATCTTCCCCGATATTTTAATTTAGCGGATTTTTGGTTAAATAAATATTATTTATATATTCGTAATTAGAATAGATTTTTTGAAGGGGAGATAAAGTAAATTAAACTTATAGATATTTTTAGAGTCTGTATGTTAAATACATTTTTAAAACAATAATATAATTATGGGAAAATTTGAAATCTCAAAAAGAAAAAACGGGGAATTTCAGTTTAATCTGAAAGCGGGTAATGGACAGGTTATTTTGACCAGCGAAGGTTATACGACCAAGACGAATTGTAATAAAGGGGTAGAATCTGTAAAGAAAAATTCGCCTGTTGATGAGCGCTATGACAGAAAAGAAGCTAAGAATGGTAAGTATTATTTTAACCTAAAAGCTACTAACGGACAGATAATCGGAACTAGCGAAATGTATGAAGGAGTTTCGGGACGCGATAATGGTATTGAGTCTGTGAAAAAGAATGCTCCTGATGCAGATGTAGTTGATTTGACAGTAGAAGAGTAAATCTATTATTCTATAAATAGAAAAAGAGTTGATATTTATCAACTCTTTTTTTTGTATATGTCTAAATAAAGTGAATAGTCATTTTTTTCTTTTTCTTCTTTTTTTTAGCGCAATATACGATAACGGCCGTACTGCTGGCAACTATTACAGAAGCTAATAACAATGCTGTCTTTTTGTTCATACATTTACAATTTAAAAAGTTCCGAAAAAGATTCTGGGTTGTTTTTTTATGTCCCTTGTGGTAAAGATACAAAAAAGAAATTTACCCAATCTACTAATTCATCTATAAATTTTTTTCAGCATATTTCAGAGTGCAGGCGTACTTCCCCCATCTATAGGTAAATTTATACCGGTTATATAGGAGGCTTCATTAGATGCAAGGAATACTATTCCTGCTGCAACCTCTTCCGGCTTTCCGATTCGTTTCATGGGGATAGATGCCTCTTTTTCACTTCTTACATCCTTCTCTGTTTTTCCACTCTTTTGAGCTTCTGATGAGATGATAGATGCAATACGTCCGGTATCGGTACTTCCCGGTAATACATTATTTACTGTAATACCATAAGGAGCCATTTCTCCCGCCATGGTCTTACTCCACGATGCCATAGCCCCTCTTACTGTATTAGAAACGCCCAGACCGGGGATAGGAGTTTTTACAGACGTGGATATAATATTTATGATCCGTCCCCAGTTGTTTTCTTTCATATGGGGTACGACAGCTTGCGTGATCAGTTGCGCTGCTATTACATGCTGGTTGAAAGTGGCGAGTAGTTTATCCGGTTTTTCGTCAATTAGAAGACCCGGGGCAGGACCTCCCGAATTGTTGATAAGTATATCGATCGTATTGCCAGACTCTATATATTCTGTGATATCGTGTACTGCTGAGTAAGGATCCGATAAATCTACAATTAAATAATCGTGTTGTTGAAGCTCGTTTTTTACCCAAAGTTGTCCGACGGCCTCTTTAAGCTTTTGTTCATCTCTGGCAACTAGGATAACATTTGCTCCCGATTCGGCCATCAACTTTGCCGTAGCAAAACCGATTCCCTGTGAACCTCCACATATAAGCGCTCTTTTTCCGGTTAAATCTATATTCATATTGTATATAAGTTTGTTTAAATTTATACTTGATAAAAATATATCTGTTGTAAATTTAAACGCTAAAAGAATATATATGTTTAAAAAGTAGAAATTTCTACTAAAATAGATAAGCAAAAATGATTAAGTATAGTTTTACGAACGATTATAGTGAAGGATGTCATCCTCGGGTATTGGAGGAACTGGCGAAGACAAACCTGTCTCAACAGGCAGGTTATGGCGAAGATACCTATACACAGGAATCCATTTCTATCATCCGTGGTCTGATAGATGACAATACTGCTGCCGTGCATTTGGTGGTAGGAGGGACAATTGCAAACCTGCTGGTCTTAGCTTCTGCATTGAAACCTTTCGAATCGGTAATTGCTGCAGATACAGGTCATATCAATACCCATGAGGCAGGAGCCATAGAAGCCACGGGACACAAGATTGAAACAGTTCGTACGGCAGACGGAAAGCTGAGAGTAGAAGATATAAAGCCTCTACTCGATAAATTTCCTCTGTATCATACTGTACTACCAAAGGTGGTGTATATTTCCAATTCGACCGAGATCGGAACTATTTATACGAAAAGAGAATTGACCGATTTATCGGATTTTTGTAAATCTGCCAATCTTATACTTTTTATGGATGGAGCAAGGCTTCCATCAGCATTGATGGCTCCATCGAATGACCTTTCGCTGGGAGACATAGCCCGCTTGACAGATGTGTTTTATATCGGTGGAACGAAGTGTGGTGCGTTATTAGGTGAAGCTATTGTCATTACTAATGACCTTTTGAAAGGCGATTTTGCATATCATATTAAACAGAGAGGTGCAATGATGGCTAAAGGTCGGGTGCTGGGTATACAGTTTTTAGCTTTATTGAAAAACGGTTTAATATTTGATCTGGCGATTCATGCCAATAGAATGGCAATGAAGATTGTAAATGAAGTGGATAGAATTGGGTTTTCATTTTTGACGGAACCATCTTCCAATCAGATTTTTCCTGTTTTGCCTTATGGCGTAATCGAAAAATTGGCTCTGAAATATGATTTCTATATCTGGGAACAAGTGGATGAGGAAAAAGCGGCAATACGTCTGATAACTTCTTGGGCGACTGCCGAAGAAAAAGTAGATTCTTTTATTCGAGACCTGAAAGAAATAGTCTCATAAAGAGGCTATTTCTTCAATTATGGATTTTCCTTGCGAGTGGTTTTCATCCAACCATTCCCATGTTTCATGAAAACGTATTCTTTTGTCTCCAAGAATTTCGGGATAACTTTCACATTTTCCGATACGGGTTTTGTTTTCTTGGTTTATATGTATATAATTAAATTCCAAATGGTTGTCAGGGAATATTTTCCCTAATAGGTTTCCTTTAAGGATATTACCTCCGGCATAGTCTGCCCATATAATATTACTTTCCTGATAATAAGAAAATATAGTATAATCGGAGGTTTCCCCATTATCCGAATTTTCTATTAGTCTAAATTTCTTTCCGTTTAGGTTGAATTCTTTCCTGTGATAATCCGGTTTCTTTTTTTCCATTATATGATAGCATAGGACTCTGTCGTTTTCTACTATGTCTTCCTGATAATCTATCGAACTATAACCCCTTTTGAGATATAGTTTGTATGCAGGTAGAGAAGTATCGAGTATTATATTGGGATACTGGCTGAAAACCTTATCTTCTAAAAAGTCCATTATAGCTTTGCCAAAGCCTTTTCCTTGAAATTCGGGTAAAATATATACTCGTCCGATATAATTATCGTTGACGCTTCCTGTTCCGATATAAGTGTCACCTTTTTTCAGGACGTAGGCATCCCCTTTCAGAATATCGGCTAAGATATTCTCTTTGCTGTGATGTGACAGGAAAAACTGAATAGTTTCTTGAGGATAATATCTTGGATAAATGTAATCTATAGTTTTGTCTACTATGCTTTTTATAATATCCAGTTCTTCTGGTTCTGCTTTAATTATTTTCATAGTGAAAGTATTTATTATATGTTCCGAATATTAGTTTGAGCTAAGGTCGTAAGTCCAAAAAAGAGTCCTCTCTTATAAAAATATGAGGACTCCCAGACTATTTATTATTTTAGTTGAGCTTTGTCTATAGCTAAAGAAAGAACGATTTTTAGTATTTCTCGTATTTGTACTGATGTACAAAAAGAGGTTGCCCTTCTTCGTTGTAAAATACCATATTGTCTATTAGCCCGTCCTCTGTAAGGTAATTATATTTTATGTGGGTATGGATATTCTGGTCTTTTCTATACATAGTGCGTATATGTTCAGCCATTTTTCCGAATGTATTGTAGACAGCACTATCTTTCATCTGTATGCTATCATTTATATCTTTCTGAAGATAGGTGTAATGATATTTGCTCGTGCTATTATTTATTCTTTCCAGAGTGTAATTAGCCTGAGGAGTTTCAATATCAATAACTCTCATAAACTTAGGACCAATACTGTCATACTTGTTGATGCTTTTCATTGCAAGTTTATCGTCTTTCGAATATTCTTCGTATAAAGTGTCATTTTCAGCCTGATTCAGATAATGTACATACTTTTTTAGAGGTTTTCCTTCCTTATCAAAGTAGGAGTCAGTGACGATATTATCTTTATAAGAGTATTTAATCTTATGTTTGAGAGTGCTGTCCGATATCGAATATATATCGGATTCGGTCATAATGGTTCCTTTAAAAGAATTCTTCTGAAATTCATTTTTCTCACGGTCTTCATAGTATGTCAGGTTACCTCTCAGACCATATTCGGTAATATTAAGGACTTTTCCATTTATGGAGTCCAAGACACCATTTTTATAGTTATATTTGATTACAGTAGTGCTCATTATGTTATTATTGGCATACATGTTATCCAGTTTATCTATCTTACTTCTGTCAAATTTTTCGGCACATGAAGCTAAAATCAGTAAAACAGCAAATAGTGATACTATCTTTTTCATAATCAAATATTGTTTTCGGATTATTTAGAATTTGGACAAAATTAATAAATTTTATGGAAG
Source organism: Dysgonomonas sp. (assembly GCA_032477055.1). Classification (GTDB taxonomy): domain Bacteria; phylum Bacteroidota; class Bacteroidia; order Bacteroidales; family Dysgonomonadaceae; genus Dysgonomonas_A. The sequence goes on from JAWDXP010000001.1 coordinate 453,673, forward strand.
TAAAGAAAAATATATCAATACCTTATCAAAAGAGATAATTATAGTATTGATCTTTTGAGGATATATAATCTTGCTTTTTGTATTTGTGAGGAAAATGATTTATTTTTAAATTATAATTACAAATCTAATGCAATACTATGAATCGCATGAAAATCATTTCAGTAAGAGAGTCTCCGGAATACAAGGATGTTACAATAAAATATTTTCAAAGTAAGTGGACGGCTTTGCCTATTATATATGAAGATAGTATTACTCATGCTCTGACAACTCCCAATCCGTTGCCTCAATGGTATCTGTTAGAGAAAGAAGGGAAAATAATCGGGTGTACCGGACTTGTTACGAACGATTTCATTAGCCGTATGGATCTATATCCGTGGATCTGTGGTGTCTATATTGAAGAAAAGCATCGCGGAAATGCTTATGCTTCTTTGCTAATAGAAAGGGCAAAGGAAGATACTTTGAAATCTGGTTTTTTCCGCGTATATCTATCTACCGATCATATCGGGTTTTATGAAAAATATGGCTTTAAATATATCGGGCAAGGTTACCACCCGTGGGGAGAAGAGTCACGTATCTATGAGGCTGTTTTGAAATAATTAAAATATAAAGAGGCTGTCCCAAAAGTATTTTTTTATATTTTTTTGTCATATTGAACGAAGTGAAATATCTTATTTCCAGAGAGCCGAGATTCTTCATTGCATTCAGAATGACAAAAAAAGTAACACTTTGATAAAGTGATTTTGCTTTTGGGACAATCTTTTTGTTATAAGTATATGGTGGCTTAGTTAGAAACTTAATGGAATCAATAACTTGAATCCGAAATTTCGCCCCATATTGTATATCCCTTGCCTTCCTGTGACAGGATTTTCCGGAGCATATTTTAGTCGGCTTAGATGATTCTGATATGCTTTATTTGTCAGGTTGTTTGCTGTGATGAAGAAAGAAGCGTAAGTTTTTCCTTTCACAACAAAATCGGTTCCAAATCCTGCATTCAGAAGAGTATATGCCGGTGTTTCTGTTTCTGTTCGATACGCAGAATAAATTTTGTCTTGTTTGAAATTGTGTTCCAGCCCGAAAGATATGTACATATTATTAAATGTTTTTCCGTGTCTGATCAATTCAAATCGGATATCGGAAATCCATTTAGGCGCAGGAGTGAAGGGCAGATACTTTGTTGAGTCCGGCTGGTTCAGTTGAACAGAATTCACATACGAAAAGGTGTTCTGAAAATGTAGCCTTTCGATAGGATGAATATAGATGCTGATCTCTCCTCCCATAATACGCGCGTCACCCGAAACAAACTTATAGGTAAGATGTCCGTCTGTGATAAGGTCACTGCCATCTTCATCCAGAAGTTTTCGGGCAAATATGTAATTGTTGATCCTATTGGCGAATAATGCCAATTCTCCTGAAACGACAGAAGACGAATAACCTATCCCGAAATCGAACTGCCAGCTGTTTTCTGCTTTCAGGTCTTTGTTTCCTATTTCGTATCTTATTGCGCCGCCATGTGAGCCTCTGGCTGCTAATTCACTAATATTAGGAGCGCGGAATCCTCGTGAGAAATTGACTTTTGTGTACCAGTCTTCTGATATCTGATATGTTAGCCCCAGACTTGCACTTAGCCCATTGAAGTTTCTTTGAAAAGCAGGAAGGATTTCTTCTTCGTGCTCATGTTCATCTTCATGTCCGTGTTCTTCCTCCTCGCCATGTTCATGGTCGTGCCCATGATCGTGTTCGTGAGTATGGGGTAGGAACTCTTTTACTCTTTGGTGACGATAATCGAAACGGATTCCCCCACTGATATCAAGTTTTCCGAAGTTTTTAGAGGCAACGGCAAAGACTCCTAAATCAAATAGATTGTATTCGGGCAATAAGGTTTCGTGCCCTTTATTCAGAGAGGTCTGATACATGCCGTTTATACCTGTAGATAGTTTATAACCGCTCATTTCGGGTAAGCTGTATCGTATATCATAATTCATGGTATGTAACTGAAAGTATAGGGAGTAATCATCCGTGTTGAAAACGTCTTCGAACTCCTGACGCCTGTTCTGTTGGTAGCCTAATATGGTCTTCAGGCTTCCTTGCCCCAGCATGATATTACTGTTGAGAACCGCTTTGTAGTGATATATCTGCTGATAAGGAACAAACTTGCTGTATGATTTGCTGTCGTTATCTGTTGCGATTACTTCGCTGTAATTGCCGTCTATTACAGTGGGTCTAAGAAATTTTCCGGTTTCTTTGTCTCTTTCTCCTTCTACTATTCCAGGAGTCATGTTATAATAACTTAGCGTCAGATGGGAGTATCCCCAGCTTTTGTTGATTCCAAGCAATCCTGTCAGTGCTTTTTCTTTGAAACCAGAATTGAAAACATATTCATCATATTTGTTTTTGTACGAATGGGCTCTTTTATCGCTATATCGCCAATTCCAAATCAATCCGTTTTTGTTTCCTGCCGTATTTACCGAAAAGTTCCATAGTCCGTTGTTTGTTTGATACTCAGAGTATGCATTCACCTCTATTTTACCCTCGGGCAGGATAGGAGAGGGTAGGAAATGAATGACTCCTGCCATAGCATCCGAACCATAGATCAGGCTGGCAGGACCTTTCAATATTTCAACGGAGTTGATGGATTGACCATCTATCTCTATGCCGTGTTCGTCTCCCCATTGTTGCCCTTCTTGGCGAAGACCGTCATTTACGACCACTACTCTGTTGTAACCCAGTCCTCTGATAACAGGTTTTGAAATACCGCTGCCTGTAGTTATCTGGGATATTCCCGGCTGTTGGGTTATCGCATCTATGACATTGGTAGATGAGTTTTGTAGCAATTTGGTCTTCGAAACAAAGGAAATGGGGGATGGTGTCCTTTCAATCAGTGAGTTTCCGGTCAGTGCTGTAACTACTACTTCTTTGATTCTCGCATTTGATTCGTCCATTACGAGGTCGAGCTTTTCGGTTGTTCCTAAATTTATGGAGCGTACTATAGGTTGATGCCCTAGGTAGGTTATCTGAATGGTGGTTGTTACTGCCGGCAAATTATTTATTATATAATTACCGTTTTCATCACTTATAGCTCCTTGTTTCAATTCGGGCAGATATATATTGACGCCGATAAGTGGCTCATTGTGCATTCTGTCGGTAATTGTCCCCTGCAAAGATTTTTTCCCTTCCGAAATATCATGGGCAAGGATTGTGGATATAGATAATAGATATATGAATATTGTATAAATAGTTTTCATATTTACTTAGTGGAATTTATAATTATAATCCCTAAAGAAATAATATATTATCTCCTTAGGAATATCATAAACGGACTTATATAATCGTGTATAAATCAGAATAAAATGATATTTGAATTAACAGGTGTTGTTCCTGATAAATAATTTGAAAAAAGTATCTATACAATAGCGGGAGGTGCCCGTAAGGAAGGATGGTAATTGGTCTGTTGTACAAGAGAATTGCTTTGTTGTTGTGCAATTTCGGTAATTAATAATCTTACTGTAGCCTTAAAGGTTGTTAACTCGGTAGACGTAAATACGGATAAGGAGAAATGACAAATCCCGCAATCGGAATGTTTTGTTTGGGATGATTCTGCTTGTTCGCTTTTTGAAGCGGAACACTCCGAATGGCAAGGGGTGAAAATATGAAGAGGCTTCACCAGCAGTGTGCTGATAAACATAATCGCCAGAAACAGCGATATTTGTTTTCGTATAGATTTCTCCCTAATCAACCTTTAAGTGTATTATGAATAACGTTACAAATATAAGGTTTATACTTTTGTACCTAATTTGCCTATATTGTTAATTGAAGTTAATAATAAGATGCCCCATTAATCTTTTTCAAATATATTGCATCTATTAATACAAAGACAGTTAAAAACAGAATGTTTAACTAAAACGATTAAGATTATGAAAAGACTGATACTCGCGTTTGCATTGATAGTTGCTTCATCTTCGTATATTACAACCGAAGCTCAACATATAAACGTTAATATAAATATTGGTAGCCAGCCTGCATGGGGACCTGTAGGGTATGATTATGTGGAATATTATTATATACCCGAGATAAATGTTTATTATCATGTTCCTACAAGTATGTTCCATTACTGGAACAGGAATAATTGGATTTCTGCAAGATATTTGCCTTATTCGTATCGTAACTACGATTTATACAAAACATATAAGGTTGTGGTAAATGATAGGAATCCTTGGTATAACAATCGCTATCATACAAAACATTACGGGCATTACAAAGGTCACAGAAACCAGAAAGTGATTTATTATAGCAATGACCATCGTTACAGAGACAGTAAACGCAACCGTGTTGCCTGGTATAATGACGGCAAAAGAAATAATGGTCGCCATGATTACCGGAATGATAAGAAATACGATAATAATAGAAAAGATAATAACCGAAAAAGTGACCGGAACAGAAATGATAACCGGGACTATAGAACAGACAAAAGAAAAGATTCGGATAAAAGAACCCGAAGTACTGCTACTTCGAGAGATAATAACAGGCAGAGAGATAATGTGAAGTCTGGCTCTTCCAGAACACAAAGAAGTAGTTCTTCTCAATACTTGGTTCAGACTTCTGATAAATCGAATAAAGACAGTAATAAAGGAAGGACTTCGCGTTCGGACTCGAAAAGAAGTTCAAATAACAGAAATAGATAGGTTTAGGTAATAGTAATATAGATAAGTTTTTGGTTAGTTATTGCAGGCATATATTAATTTATATGCCTGTTTTTTTGTTCTTTCAAAAAGTAAATGGTTTTACGTGTATATATGTCGTTTGTATAGTTTGCTGATAATAAAATGTATAGTTTTCTGCTTGTTTATTATATAAAGATATTCAGTGTTTTGTCATAATGGTATTTATTTATTTGTTTTGTTCCTTTTATGGTTTTTGTTTTCGGGTAATTGTAGCAATATTTGATTAAAATGATTATTTTATGAAATTTTAGTTGATATTAAATAATATGTGTATATATTTGTAGCTTGTAGCAAAAAGTTATTAAAAATACATTTTTGATATTAAATGAGGTTTTATAATAATTGTTTTATGAGAAAATTGATTTTGTTTTTGGCTTGCTTGTTCGCAAGTATAGGGTTATCCTTGGCTCAGACTATACGGGTATCAGGGACGGTGGTGGATGATACCGGAGAAGGTGTTATCGGAGCTTCGGTTGTTGCAAAAGGTACAACAACCGGATCAATTACGGATCTGGATGGAAAATTTTCATTTAATATACCATCGGATCGGAAAACTCTTGTTATTTCTCTTATAGGTATGAGATCGAAAGAGGTTCCTGCCGGAACAGATTTGAGAATTGTTTTGGAAGATGACACTCAGCTGATTGATGAGGTTGTGGTTACAGCAATGGGTATATCTAAAGAGAAAAAAGCTCTGGGATATGCTGTTGCAGATGTGAAAGGTGATGAACTTATAAAATCGAGAGGTGGGGTTGCCAATCCGATAAACGCACTATCGGGTAAAGTGGCAGGTCTTCAAATAGCAGGTGCTTCCGGTAATATGGGAGGTTCGGCGAAAGTTATACTTCGTGGTGTTAAATCACTATCAGGAAATAACCAGCCTCTGTTTGTTATTGACGGTGTGCCTATCGACGGACGCGACTTTAATGACAACTCGGCTACTGCCAGCGGTGACATCAATGATACAGCGCGTGGGGCAGGAGGATACGATTATGGTAACCTTATACAAGACCTTAACCCCGATGATATTGCAGACATTTCGGTGCTGAAAGGACCTAATGCTTCTGCATTATATGGTTCGAGAGCTTCGAATGGTGTTATAATGATCACTACAAAAAAAGGCGAAAAAAATAAAGGCTTAGGAATATCGGTGAATTCATCGGTTGGTTTCGAAGTTGTAAATAAACTGCCTAAGATGCAGAAACAATATGGTGGAGGATTCAGATTGACACCTACCACTATTAATGGAAAAACATATGTATTGCCCGATTATGATACTGATGAAAGCTGGGGACCTCGCTACGATCCTAATGTACAGTATCTTTCTTGGTATGATCTGGCTAAATGGGAACAGGGTGGAAAAGTAGGTGATCCTACAACATCGCCATGGGTTGCACCTAAGCACGATATAGACGATTTCTTCGAAACAGGATATTCTTTTACTAATAATGTAACTTTTTCTCAGGCAAGTGATAATGCCGGTTTTCGTCTTTCTTATACCAACATGGCATTGAATGGCTATATGCCAAATAGTAAACTGGATAAGAACAGTGTGAATGTGGCAGGTAATATAAAAATAGATAAAAGATATGAGTTGTTTACAAATATAACTTATATCAATCAGGCTGCTAAAGGTCGTTCCGATACAGGGTATGGAGACAATAACGTAATGCAGAAATTCATACAATGGGGACAACGCCAACTGGACATGAAAGAGTTGAAAGACCTATATAAATTTGCAGACGGGACTCAGGCAGGATGGAACCGTACTTCGTGGGATAATCCTACTTTAGCCTATTCTAATAACCCTTATTGGTCAAGGCATATGAATTATCAGAACGATACACGTGACCGCTTGTACGGAAACATCGGTGTGAAATTCGATATATTGCCTAACCTAAAGGCTCAGTATAAAGCAAACTTAGATTATTTCAGTGATAAACAATATGAGAGAAATGCTGTGTACTCTCAGGAACAATCGAAATACAGAGAGGCACACAGACAACAACATGAATTGAATCATGAGTTCTTGTTGATGTACTCGGATCGTTTCAATGAAGATTTCAGTCTGGATGTAAATGTCGGAGGAAACATCATGTACCGTAATTTTAAACGTCTGATCGGAGAATCGGTAGGTGGATTGGTAATTCCAGAATATTATAATCTTCAGAACTCGAGATTTCAATCTAAATCGACTAACAGGACAGTTGAAAAGTCTATCAATAGTTTATTCGGAAATGCAACATTAGGTTATAAGAGTATGGCATATCTGGATATAACTCTTCGTAATGACTGGTCTTCAACACTTCCGAAGAAAAATAATTCATATCTGTATCCTTCATTTACGGGAAGTTTCTTGTTCTCGGAAATATTGAAAAAGGATTGGCTAGATTTGGGTAAAATCCGTCTAGGATGGGCGAAAGTAGGTAATGATACCGATCCTTACAATATTTTGGACGTATATACATTCGAAACTTCATTTGATGGAGATCATGCATATTACAAAAATGTGTCGAAAAAGAATGAAAACCTTAAACCCGAATCTACATACTCTTACGAGTTTGGTCTTGAATTGGCATTTCTTGATAATCGCTTAGGTTTGGACTTCACTTATTATAATTCGGAAACTAAAGATCAGATACTTCCTTTGTCTCTTTCCGGAGCAACAGGGTATACTTCGATGTTTGTGAACGGAGGAACAATAACTAATCAAGGTTTCGAATTGATGTTGAGAGGTGTTCCTGTAAAAACAAAAGATTTTGAGTGGTCGCTTTCCGGAACTTTATCTTCTAATAAAAATAAAGTAAAAGAATTGCTTGGAAATAGAGACGAAGGGTATTTCCGCTTGGTTTCTGCACCATTCAAAGTAGAAGTAGGAGCATTGGTAGGAGATAAGTATGGTGTAATAATGGGAACTGATTATGTGTACGATGAAAAAGGCAATAAAGTTGTAAACGCAGATGGTACATATGCTGCGACAGATGGTAATGTGGCATTGGGTAGCGTTTATCCGACGGCTTTAGTTGGTCTTAGTAATACTTTCAGATATAAAGATTTGGAGTTAAGTGTGTTATTTGATGCACAGTTTGGCGGTAAATACTTCTCTACCTCTTATATGTGGGGGATGTATTCGGGTATGCTAAAAGAAACAACAGGAAATAATGAGCTAGGAAATCCTATTCGTAATGCAGTAGAAGACGGAGGCGGTGTCTTATTACCGGGTGTAAATGCAGACGGCACACCAAATACGACACGTCTGGATGCTCAGTCTTGGGCAGAATCTATATACAGTGGTCCGGCAGCTCAGAGTGTATTCAAGAGCGATTATATAAAATTGAGAGAGATCTCGATCGCATATAAAGTTCCATTGACTTCTACGAAATATATAAAAAGCCTGAGATTATCTGCCTATGGGCGTAACCTGGCTATGTTTGGATTAGATAATAAAAGTTTCGATCCCGAAATGGCTACGACAAACTCCGGTAATATACAGGGGATTGAAGGAGGAGCTTTGCCTTCAGTTGCAAACTTTGGTTTCAATGTTGGAATCCAATTCTAATACAATCTATAGTAATAATTAAGATACAGGAAAAATATGAAAGCAATTATAAAAACATTACTATTTATAGCTCTGATTTTTACTTTTGGTTCGTGTAAAGATCTGGAGGATATTAATATAGATCCAAATAATCCGAAGGATGTTTCGACTCCGACACTTATGACAGGAGCTCAGAAAATGATGCTCGACTATATATATGATGCATGGTTCAGTGGTCGTCAGGCATTGGTATATGCTCAATACTGGTCTCAACGTAACTATACGGAAGAGGACAGATACCAGATCAGAGAAAGTGTAAATAACAATTATTTCAATTATTTGTACAGGGTTGCAGGTAATTTGAAAACGATAGAAGACCTAAATACAGACCCTGTTAAGAAGATCGAAATGTCTGTATATGGTGCTAATGAGAACCAGATAGCTGCGGCTAAGATCTTGAAAATATGGCTAATGCAGCTTATGGTAGATACTTGGGGTTCTATACCTTATAGTGAGGCATTTAAGTTGGATGATAATATTCTTTATCCTAAATACGATGATATGGAAGTTCTTTATTATGAATTTATTAAAGAACTGGATAGTGCTATAGGCATGATAAACGTAAATGAATCGGCTTTTACCGAAGGAGATCAGATTTACGGAGGCGATGCTGAAAAATGGAGAAAATTTGGTAATTCCCTGAAATGTAAAATAGCTCTAAGGTTATCAAAAGTAGATCCGGACTGGAAAAAGTATATAGCTGAGGCAATAGCTTCAGGAGTATTTACAAGTAACAGTGATGACGCAGTATTTACTTACCTGAAATCGTCACCTAATGAGTGTGAATTCTACAAAGGATTTTTCGTGGATAATAGAAATGACTTTTCTATCTCGAAACCTTTTGTTGACTTACTGAAAGGTCAGAAAGATACGCTTAACAATAAAGTGCATCCATGGGAAAATGTAATTGATCCGCGTTTGTCTATTTATACTTCGGCAAGAGGTGGAAAATATATTGGTATCCCTTACGGGCTGAAAAGTTCTGAAATGACTGCTTCGATAAGAAATGCAGCTCCAAACTTTTATGCAGATAAGCCTTTAGTCGTTCAGGCTAACTTTAGTATATCGTTGCTGTCCTATGCAGAGATTTGCTTTATTATGTCTGAGTATAATGGATTTTCGGCGAGTGATTACAAAAATGGTGTACAGGCATCTCTTGAATATTGGAATGGGCTTTCTATGTCTGTTATGGGGCAGTCTGCTATATCAGCATCAGATATTACTGATTATGTAGATAAGGTGAGTCAAAAAGTAGATGCGGAAACTGTTGCAACACAGAAGTATATTCATCTTTATATGAATGGAACAGAGGCTTGGTCGGAATACCGTCGTACAGGTTATCCGTTGACATTGATTAAACCGGGAGAACATTCTTATAGAGCTCCTGTGTATGATGATACCGGAGAAAATATCATAGATTATGTAATTCAGGATTTCACGACATTGTCTGAGACAAAAGGGGATTTACCTGCGCGTGTGAAATATCCAACTAATGAAAGTACGCTGAATCCTACCGGATTTAAAGATGCGGTTTCAAAATTGGAAGATGGAACAAATAATTATTATAGCAAAATGTTCTGGGATGTACGCACAAGTACAAACCCTCATCCGGCTAATAAATAGTTATTTTATTACTCAATTATTTGGAAAAGGATTAAATCTCGCCTGATTTAATCCTTTTTTCTGTATGAATGTTATAATTTAGAGGAATTATTTAGAAATGCAAATGCTGGATAAAAATGAAGTCACTATTCTTATTTATTGTAATATTCTTAATAGTTGGGTGTAAGAAAGATATATGTCAGCCATTGGACGAAACGCAGCCTATGTATGGTAGGGTAGAGAAGTGTAAGCCGCAACAATTGGCCGATGAAAAATTTATAAAGGCAATCGAGGAGCAATATGGTTCGAGACAGGATGCCGTAAACAGTATGTTGCGTTTTGCATGGAAGCATTTTATGGAAGGTGATCTAGATAATTCTATGAAGCGTTTTAATCAGGCCTGGTTGTTAGATAGCCTAAATGCCGATGTGTATAAAGGGTTCGGAAATATAATGATGGATAAAGGGATGGACAAGGAATCTATCCAGTATTTCGACAGGTATCTGGAACTTGATTCTACGAATGCAGAAATCTGGAGGTTATCTGCTTTGGCTTATATTGATATATATGATGATTCTACAAATAAAAATGGAGAATATCTGGATCAGGCAATAGTACGATTAAAGAAAGCAAAAGGTGTAACACAAGATGATGCACGAATATATGGATTATTAACAAAATCGTATGCTTATAAAAACGAGATAGACAGTGCACGTAAATATCTGAAAATAACAGAACAGATGAATCCTGATATTATAAGCAAAGAAATAAAAGAATATATTTTACGATAAGGTATTGCATCGGATAAACTAAAAGGATATGATGATTTCATATCCTTTTAGCTATTTCTACAGGCTTTTTACATCTGCATGATATTCCATTTTATACCGAATTTGTCTTTGAATATTCCGAAGTTTTTGGAAAAATAGGTTGCTTGTAGTGGCATTATTATTTCTCCATCTTTTGTTAAGGATTTATAAATATTCGTTACTTCGTCTTCATCAGATGATACAACATCGAGGGTAATATTCCCATCATAATTGACTTTCTCATGGGGCATGGCGTCACAAACATTCAGCACATTTTGTCCAAAATTAAGCCTAGCGTTTATTATGTGTTTTTTGATTCCATCTTCAAACTTTCTATTCGGGATATCTTCGAAACGCATTAAGTTTTCTATTTTTCCGTTAAATACTTCTTTGTAAAAATTTAGAGCTTCTTCGGCTTGTCCGTCAAAGGTGATTTGTGATTTTAATAACATTGCTTTTTGTATTTTAGTGAATATTTCTTTATCAGTAGCGAAATTATCATTGACTTGTGACAGCCCTATGTCGTAGTTATTAGAAAAAATGTATTTTTGTTGTTTATTTTTTTATATAAAGAAAATATTGTGACCTTTATTTACGTTATTTCAGAAGCATCACATATTGTAATATAATAGAATGAAAAGGTTATTCTTAATACTATCATTAGTTGTATCTTGTTTGTCCTGCGGAGATAATGAATTGAATTATTCGGAGGGATCTAATCATGTAGTAGGTACTTGGAATAGTTATTATGAAGATACCGATAGTTTATTGCTTATTCGGGTCTTTACAGAAGACTACTATTCATATTTCTCTTATGCCAATGGTATAGAGCAGATTGAACTTAATAAACAAAGGTATTCGATAACTGATAGTTTGTTAATTTTGGAGAAATATACCCAACATTATAAATTGAATAAAGATACTCTTTGGATAACAAATAGTAGCCAAGATCAAATAACCACATACATAAGAAATAAGAATCTTTCTCATCCTGAGATGGAATATTAAAGGAGAGAAGTTTGCTTAATCTTCCAGTAAAAAATGGAATGTAAGGAAAGGAAAAGTAATTTATTCCACATTGCGTCGTAGAAAATAAATATTAAAACTAATTATATTCACATGAGAAAAACGCTTATTGCTCTATCAGCAATTGTTTTAGCTTTAACAGGGTGTAAAGATGTAACACAGCCAGCCAAAGAGAAGGTTGATTTAACTCAGTATGTAAATCCTAATATCGGAACAGCCCACAGCCGTTGGTTTTTTTATACTCCGGCAGCAAAACCTTTTGGGATGGCAAAACTAGCTCCTTCGACAAACGGGCATTACGGCAATCGCTGGGGTTGGGAAGCTGTAGGATACGATGATCGCCATACCTCTATAGAAGGATTTGCCAATTTTCATGAATTCCAGATTGGAGGCGTCGTTTTTGCTCCTACTGTCGGAGAATTACAGACTCAACCCGGTAAGTTAGAAAACCCCGAAGGGGGTTATCGTTCGCGTTTCGATCGTAAAGATGAGTATGCTACATCAGGATATTATTCTGTATTATTGAAAGATTATAATGTAAAAGCAGAACTTACAGCTACAGACCGTGTTGGCTTTCATAGATATACCTTCCCCGAGTCAAAACAATCTAATATCATATTTGATATAGGTCACCGTCAGGGAGAGAGTGGGGCAGTTGTCGATGCACAAGTAAAATACATAGATAATAATCGTATAGAAGGGTTTGTGACAACAAAGCCTGAATATGTGAAGAAATATCAGGAGGCTGCAGTCGTGACTATGTATTTCTCTGCAGTGATAGATAAAGAGCCGGTGGCTTATGGGACTTTTGTAGATAGTATAGCTATCGCAGGACAAAATGAAGCATCTGGTGTCGGAGTAGGATTATACTTTACTTTCGATACAAAGGCGGATGAGGCTATCAGCATTAAAACAGGTCTTTCGTATACTTCTATCGAAAATGCTCGCTTGAATCTGGAAACAGAAGCAAAAGACCTGGCGTTCGATCAGGCTAAGGAACAGGCGATAGGTACATGGAACGATTACCTGTCTCGTATTACTGTAGAAGGTGGTGCACAAGATGATAAAGTGAAATTTTATACCGGATTGTTTCACGCATTGTTAGGACGAGGCTTAGCGAGCGATGTGAATGGTGCTTATCCTAAAAATGATGGTACGGTTGGTCAGATAGAATTGGATAGTAACGGTAAACCAAAACATAATCATTACAATACAGATGCCATTTGGGGTGGATTCTGGAATTTGACGCAGTTGTGGGCTATAGCTTACCCCGAATATTATGCAGATTGGGTACAAAGCCAATTGTTGGTATATAAAGATGCTGGATGGTTGGGCGATGGTATTGCTACAAGTAAATATGTATCTGGTGTAGGTACTAACTTTACAGGTTTGGCAATCGCATCGGCATATAATGTAGGTATCCGTGATTTTAATATTGATTTGGCTTATGAAGCTGCACGCAAAAACGAATTGGTGTCGGAAGGTCGCATTCCCGGAGCCGGAAAGATGGACGTAGGAGCTTTTGTAAAACATGGATATGCTCCTTATATGCCAAGTAAACCGGGTATGGAAGAATTAACAACTGAAGGTTCGCCATTCGGTACATCACATACTATGGAGTATTCGTTTAGTGCTTACGCTGTTGCTCAGTTCGCAAAGGCATTGGATAAAACTGAAGATTATGACCAATTGATGAAGTTATCGAAAGGTTGGAAAGAGGTATTTGATCCTTCTACTAAATTTGTCCGCCCGAAAGATGAAAAAGGCAACTTCATTAAAAACTTTGACCCTGCGGAAGCTTGGAAAGGTTTTCAGGAAGGAAATGCATGGCAATATACATTCTACGTTCCTCATGATGCGGAAGAACTGGTGAAATTGGTAGGTAAAGACGAATTCAATAATCGTTTGGATAGTATATTTACAATCTCTCAGAAAAATATTTTTGGCGGAGGAAAAGAAGTAGATGCATTTGCCGGTGTGCAAGGCTTATATAATCAGGGCAACCAACCCAATTTACATATTTCGTGGTTGTTCAATTTTTCGGGACGTCCCGATCTGACTCAAAAATGGGTGCGTGCTATCTCTGACGAATTTTATGGGACTGATGGCGTGCATGGCTATGGTTACGGGCAAGATGAAGACCAAGGTCAGCTAGGGGCATGGTATGTATTGGCCGGAATCGGATTATTTGATGTGAAAGGTCTGACAGAACCCGAACCTTCTTTCCAGATTGGTAGCCCATTATTTGATAAGATAACCATTAGACTACCACAAGAAGTTCGTAAAGGAGAGTTTGTCATTGAAACTGAAAATAACTCTAAACAGAATGTATACGTACAGAGTGTCACTCTTGATGGTATTGAAAATGCAAGCCTTAAAGTTCCGTTTGCGGATGTTGTGAAAGGTGGGGTTTTGCGACTTCAAATGGGGGCAGAGCCTAAGAAATAAAAAATATAGATAAGATATAGATAAAAGAGGCTACTGATAATTCAAGTAGTCTCTTTATTTTTGCATATTAAATTTACAATATGCTTTCTCCGTGTAAGAAACAATAGCATAGGGGGAATTGTTAAATTGACAAAAGGAAAATATGAGACTCAATAAGAATAATATGGAGGAACGCATAAAGGATACTATGATGGATACCCTCCGAATGGAATTTATTGAAACGGACGAACCGACAATGGAAATGCGTATGCCTGTCGGGCGTTTTAATTGTCAGACTATGGGAGTACTACATGGTGGTGCTACTGTTGCTTTGGCTGAGACAGCTTCGGGAGTTGGCTCCAATCTTTTATGTAGAGAAGATGAAGAGTGCTATGGCATTCAGATTAGTGCCAGCCATATATCTTCAGCAAAACTAGGAGATGTGGTCAAAGCTATAGCTGTGCCTCAGCATATAGGGAGGTCGACTCATGTATGGAATGTTGATATATTTTCGATGACAGATGACCGGCTGATATCTACAATTAAGGTTACTAATTTTGTGAAAAGAAAAAAATAATAAAAGATTTTAAGGATATTTATTTGATGTTAGAAATTTTTCTCAATATTTTTGTATTGAGAATAGAATAGCAACAACAATAAATATTCGGGGTTAATGGATAGAGAGAAAATATTTGACTCCCTCAAGTTCATTTTGATTTGTCTTGTCGTAGTAGGACATACTATTGAGCGCAATTTGTACGATAATCATACTATAATGACTGTATTTGGTTTCATTTACAGTTTTCACATGCCTTTATTTATCTTTATTTCAGGATACTTTACGAAGAGTATTACCTGGAGCAAATATAAAAAGAGTTTTGTCTCTATTATGGCAGTATACTGGGTTTTTCAGACACTGTTTATGATACCATCTTGGATAGATGGCAGTTTTTCATGGATAGATTATTTAACAAACCCGAGGAGTGTTTTGTGGTATATAATCGGATTGCTTTTCTGGCGATTATGGTTTGCGATATTACCTAAAAAGTTCATAAAATTTCCTCTTATAATGGGAGGAGCTTTAGTTCTGGCTTATGGGATTCATGCTGTGAATGATCAGAATTATTTTTATACGCGTATACTAACCTTTTATCCTTATTTTATCTTAGGTTATTTCTGCCCTAAAGAAATTATCACAAAAATACGAGAAGGGAAAAAGGTCTTTTCCATAGTCTTTTTGGCTATACTTCTAGTTGCATTATATTTTTTCGTAGACTATACGTTAATTTTTTCAATGTTCGGAGGCATGCCGTACAAGCATTATTCGTCTGTGTTAGTGGGTGTCGGACAGATAACTTTATGTTATATTCTAGCCATTCTTGCTTCTATGAGTGTTATAAATCTTTGTACTGAACGATTCTATAAACTAGGTTCAAGTACATTGGATATATATTTAATACACCCATTTTATATTTATTATGTATATGGTCTGATTATTAGTTACTACGGTTGGAATCCTAATTTATTGATTGATCTTATAATATCAGTTGTCATTATACTAATATGTGTATTTGTTTCCCGGCTTAAAATCACAAAGTATTTAACAGACCCTGTAAATTCTTTCAAAGCTTTGGCTAAACAAAAAACAGCAATATAAGTTGTGCTGAAATTAGCCGTAGAAACATAGACACCGGATATACCGTAGCATAAGCGACGGCAGGATCATCTCCCTCGACGGTTGTGTTTGCATAATTGAGAGCCATAGGATTTGCCATGCTTCCACAAAGCATTCCGACTGTTTTTCCATATTCGTATTTGAAGATTTTCATGGCTAAAATGCCAACCAGCATAATGGGAATGAGAGTAAGACAAGCTCCAATGCCAATCCATATTAGTCCCTCGCTCTTAAATACAGTCTCGAAGAAATGTTCCCCGGCATCCAATCCTAAACAGGCAAGGTATATCACTAAACCCAATTGGCGCAACATCCTATTTGCGCTCTGAGTAGTATATGTTGCCATGCGGAATCTCGGGCCAAAAGCTCCCATCAGAATTCCCACAATAATGGGGCCTCCTGCGATGCCGAGTTTTATAGGGACACTTATTCCCGGCATAGGGAAAGGAATAGCACCTAAAATAAGTCCTAATGCTATACCGACAAAAATAGCAATAAGATTAGGATTCTTTAAACGTTCTAATTCATTTCCTAATATCTTGGCAACATTGTCTACTGATGCTTTCTCTCCTACAACTGTTATTTTATCGCCTATTTGTAGAGCAAGATCCGGTGATGCTAATAAATCTATACCGGCTCTGTCGACGCGTGTGATATTTATGCCGTATGTGTTACGAAGTTTTAAACTTCCTAATTTAATTCCATTTACTTTGTTCTGAGTAACAATGATACGGCGTGAGACCAGATGACTGTTATCAATATGATTCCAGTCTATATCTTCATTATCCCAGTCTACATTTTCTTGTTCGCCAAATAGTAGTTTTATGTATTCTGCATCGGATTTTACTGAGATGACTAATATGTGATCATTTAATAATAGTGTTGATTCGGAGGTCGGAATAGTTACTTTGCCTTCTCTCCAGATTCGGGAAATAACAAATTTCTTTGGTGAAAGCTTCATTATTTCTTTAATTGTTTTACCCGAGATAGCAGGATTTGTAACACAGAATTCCCCGACACTTGTCCGGTGGTCTTTTTTCTCTTTATTGTTGCTTATCTCGTCTTTGGATGCAATGAATGTTTGCATGAATGCAATTGCCAGAATAACGCCTACTACACCTAAGGGATAGGCTACGGCACAAGCCAAAGCCATATCGGATAATCCTTTTGAATCGTTTGGCGAAAGTTGATGGAAGGTTTGTTGAGCGGCTCCGAGTGCAGGAGTATTGGTAACTGCGCCGGAAAGAATTCCCATCATATTGGGCATAGATACATCAGTTGTGTAATAAAATAGTATACACATGGCAATGCCTATGAGTACAACTGCTATTGCCAGAAGATTGAGGCGTAATCCTCCTTTTTTGAGAGAGGGAAAGAAACCGGGTCCGACCTGTAATCCCAGAGAATATACGAACAATATCAGCCCGAAATTTTGGGCAAAGAAAAGCATATCCCGATTCAGGTCGAGGTGGAAATGTCCGACTACGATTCCTATAAAAAAAACGAAGGTAATCCCTAATGAGATATTGAATAGTTTAAGCTTACCAAGTTGTAGCCCAACTGCCGAAATCACTGATATCAGAATCACTGTCTGTACCATCGACGGCGTTAAAATTGTATCTAATAACCAATCCATAACGAATTTTTACATCCGATGTGCAAAGGTATTATATATTATCTGATAAAGCTAACTAATGAAAGTATCTTTTATTTTTTGTCTTGATTTTTTAGCTTTCTAATTACTTATTCACGAACAATTTCTTCTTTGTCTTTGTCCCAATACATAGTGCGTCCTTCCAGATAGGCACGGGTTCCCATATGGGCAGTAATAGCCTCTTCGAAGGCGGCATCTATGCCACATGAGGGTTTTAGCTGAGGGTTGCGGATACATTCGAGCCATTCTCTTATATGCAGATAGGTCGTGTCGTATCTCTTCCCTCCCAGATAAGAGTAAAGTAATCCTCTTTGTGCAAAATACAATTCGGTAGGAGAAGTTATAGCATCCACTTTACTTTGTCCGGGTACGTATGTGTAGAATGGAACATTAGGTGTAATGATGCCCTTCTCTATTTTTTCTTTATAGCGGGTAGAGTTTTTATCGATCATGACTGTGAGGGTATTCCCGACTTCCATAGAAGCGTCATGTCCCATAATTACTTTACCCCGTTGCCTGCTATTTGCCTGGGTGGCACTATAGAGCAGAGTCATATTTTTATCTGTAAACTCGAATGTAGTTTGCAATACATCCGGTACGGTTCTTCCATCTTTGAAGAAGTATACTCCGCCCGACGAGGTTGCCGAACTGGGTATACCTACATTCATCAGTTGATTGATAGCATCATATTCATGTGTCAGAAGGTCTCCGCTCAACCCTGTACTGTAATCCCACCAACAACGCCAACGGAAAAAGCGTTCGAGACTGAATTTGCTTCTTTCATCCGGTCCCACATATTTCATCAGATTGTATTTGGACATGTAATCCATATATTCCCTGATTCTTTCTTCATCTCCATTGAATTGTTGCCAATCAATAGTTTTAGGATTGGCCTCAGGATGAATATTATATACCCACGCACCGTTTGGGCTGTTTCTGTTTGTACAGGTTTCTATAAGGCTGATATTTCCTAGTAAGCCTTTATCCAGAATTTCTTTTGCTTTGTGGTAGCTATCTACCTGCCTGCCCTGGTGTCCGAGCTGAAATACGATACCTGTCTGTTTGACAATGTCGCGGACGGCATAAGTTTCGGGAACAGTCCAAGTTAGAGGTTTTTCGAGATAAACGTGCTTTCCCGCTTTTGCTGCATCCATTGCCATTGTTCCGTGCCAATGGTCGGGAGTAGCAATAATAACAGCGTCTATTTCATCGGATGCAAGCATCTCTTTATAATGACGATAGCGTTTGGGAGGTGTTCCCATTTTACCACCCACACCTTCGCGGTATGTATTTGCTCCGGCTGCAATTCCTTCTTCGGCAAAAGTGTCGAAAATATCACAGACTGCAGTAACAGTGATATTTAAGTCTTCTTGTTCTTTAAAGTCTTTGTACCGGGTGTCTTTAGAGTCTTTTTGAGAAGCATCTATTAATTCCTGTAGTTTCTCGGGTGTGGAAAAACCTGCTGCCCTCAGTAACTGTTTTCCTCTGATGCCACAGCCGATAATGCCTATACGTATTGACTTACCGTCTGTTTGCAGAGGTGCAATGGATGCTTTTTCGTTACTTAGACTGAAAACATCACTAACATCTCTTAGTGTCTTTACATATTTTTGTTTCTTATATACACCATATGCCAGCGCTCCAAGTATGGGAACAGTAGCCAGAGTTTTCAGAACTTCTCTTCTTCCTGTCGATTTAGGTAGATTGTTATCAGAAGAGTTTTCGTTTTTTTCAGGATTGGGGTTTGTCGTGCTATTATTTTCAGGTATCATGTATTTTATTTTTTCCTGGATTTAAAGAAAAATCTGTCTAGGCCGATTATATGTGAAGTCGGAAAATATATCAAAACCATTAGTGCCCCGATTTCGATAAGGTTTTTATCTACCCAAAGGTAAGAACCTTCTGTAGGCATCATATATTCTGCCCCGATAAAGGGAGGATGGGATAAATAATACAATGCTAAGAAGAGAACACCTCCTATAGAAGCATATTTTGAGAGACATCCTAATATCAGGCAAAGCCCTATTATGGTCAGTCCATAGATGTTCATATAGTTGCTGATGAGCAGAAGATTCGGGTTTTCGGCAATATTCTGGAAAAGATTTTCGAGGAATCCGTGAGAATCCATAAGGTAAGGATAAGCAGACCATCCAGGATTTAATACTTTTACTATTCCTTCGTACAAGAAGTGCCAGCCAATGAGTAATCTTAGTGTAACCAACCAGAATGTTTGTGAGTTAGTGTAAGATAAATTTCCTCGCATGAGAGATCAGGTTATTTTTTATGGTTATTAGATTTAAATAAATCAGGTATTCATTTTCAAGCGCTAAATATACAAAATACTGTGAGAGATAAATATATTTTTAGATTATTTAATGCATTTGAATAGTGCTATTGAGATCTGTTGGAAAACTGGAAAAGTAAAAAAGGAGATTAATAATGATTAATCTCCTTTTTGTTATATATATTTTCCATTTACCTGCCGGATGAAGACCTTGTGGTAGTTGTCCTTTGGGTATTATTTGTTGTTTTATTGTCGGAGGAAGAAGAACTACTTCTAGATGTAGTTGATGTTCTTGTACTACTTCTTTCGGTGCTAGTAGAAGTGGTACGCTCCGAAGTCGAAGTTCGTCCGCCGCTCGAACGTCCAGAAGAAGTATTGCTACTGCTACTCTCAGTCCTTGTATTTGTTGGACGCGTACTTGGTCTTGTACTTGTTCCGGTTGAATTTTCGGGACGAGTTGATTCTGTTGGGCGCGTCGATGGTCTACTCGTATTGTTATTGGGTTGAGTAGATTCGGTAGGACGTGTTGAGGGTCTGGTACTACTGTTGTTATTGTTATTATTTGGACGAGTCGACTCTGTCGGACGAGTTGAGGTTCCTGGTCGGTTTGTAGAAGACGAACCGGGTCTTCCCGAAGATGACGATCCTGGTCTACCAGAAGAAGATGATCCCGGGCGATTTGTATTTGGTCTGTTATTATTATCAGGTCTGTAGTTAGGTCTCGAGTTAGATGGCCTACTCGGTCTGTCTCCAATAATAATAACCGGACGTCCTCTTGGAGGAATATAAGCAGGAGGTGCAGGTGCAATGTAATAATAAGTATTATTATTCAGATATTGATAGTTTACAAGGTAGTCATCCCAGAACTCCAATGCGTAATAATCTCCATAATAATCCCTGTATTCCAACACTTCCTGAACACCTTGGCGTGTGTAATTCACTTCAAGGACACGTTCGGGTCTTCCCAGAATATATGAAGCTTCTGCTTTACTCATACCTGCGTTTAACCTGTCTATCGGGTCATCTATGTTCCTGTATGTTCCGCAAGCGGATAAGGTAAATATTATTGTAAGTAAAAATATAACTCTTTTCATAACTCTCTGTTGTTAGGTTAGTACCTTTTATTTGTTATTTATATAGAATACAAAAAGTACCAATTAGTTTAATCTGAATGAAAATTTTTATTATAATTATAAGTTAAAAGCGCACAAAGATAGAACTATTATTAGTTTTAGAAGCTAAAATTATCCTTTACGAAGAATATTATTTATATTTGAGAATAAGGAAATCTTAAAATTTATTTACTTAAATCATGAGAATAGATCATATTGCCATCTGGACGGATAAACTCGAAGAAATGCGAAATTTCTATATAACTTATTTTGGAGGAATCAGTAATACAAAATATATCAATCGCCAAAAAGGATTCGAATCTTATTTTATCTACTTTAAGGGAAATACCTCGCTTGAAATAATGAAGAGGGTGGATATAAAAGAAAGACCATTGGGCGAATATATGGGATTGTGCCATCTGGCTTTTACTATAGAAAATAAAGAAAAACTGCATGAGTTGACGGAACGGTTGCGTGCAGACGGTTTTGTCGTGGTGGGAGAGCCCCGGTTGACCGGTGACGGATTTTATGAAAGCGTGATTCTGGACGTCGATAATAATCGCATAGAGCTTGTTGCTGATAAAAAAGAAGAATAAATTTTAATAAAAATACTTCCCTAATTTAATCTTACTATAACTTATGACTACACCATCATCAAGGATTGATGTTGCTGATGCACTGAGAGGGTTTTCGATTTTAGGAATAGTCCTTCTACATAGTATCGAGCATTTTAACTTTTACTCATTTCCCGAAGCTACTAACGAATGGCTGAAATTTTCGGATAAGGCAATTTGGGATTCATTGTTTTTTACTTTCGGAGGAAAAGCGTATGGAATATTTGCTTTGCTATTCGGATTCAGCTTTTTTATTCAGGACAATAATTGTACAAAACGAGGATATGAATTTAGACCTCGTTTCTTTTGGAGGCTGATATTGTTGTTTGTCTGGGGGAACATAAACGCTGCCTTTTTTACAGGAGAGATTTTGGTACTTTATTCGTTGGTTGGGATTATTCTCCTATTTGTAGCCCGTCTTTCAACAAAAACAATTCTGATACTATCCGGAATATGTTTGCTACAACCTCTGGAAATATATAAATTATCCTATGCCTTGCTCAATCCTGATATGGTAGCATCGAAAAGTGTAGCATCTTATTATTTTAAGATTGCATATGAGGTGCAGGGAAACGGGACATTTCTGGAAACTGTGAAAATGAACCTGTGGGAAGGACAGCTTGCCAGTCTTTGGTGGGCATGGGAAAACGGGCGAATATTCCAAACCGCAGCATATTTCATGTTGGGTATGTTGATCGGGCGTACGGGTTTGTTTATAAATACCGAAAGCAATATTACCTTTTGGCGTAAAGCTTTGGTTATATCTATTGTATGCTTCTTTCCTTTAAAGGGATTAGCAGATATGCTTCCGGCTTTTATTGAGAATAAGAATATTTTGGTTCCATTACGATTGCTGATCCGGTCATTGGCAAATGCTGCTTTTATGTGTTTCCTTATCTCTTTGATTATTCAGGCTTACTATTTGAGTAGTTTGAAGAATTTGTTGATGAGATTGATTCCATATGGGAAAATGAGTCTGACCTGTTATGTTACTCAGTCCATAATGGGAGCTTTTTTGTTTTATAACTGGGGATTGGGACTTCACGAAAAATTAGGAGTCACATATTCTTTTCTGGTAGGTATCGGTCTCTTTATTATTCAGTATTCATTTGCTTGCTGGTGGTTTAAGTCTCACAAACATGGACCTTTGGAGTATCTTTGGAAGAGGGCTACATGGATAAAGTTATAAACATTCAGTAATTTCGGATGTTATAGTGAGTAATGAATGTACTTATTGTTCTGTAACTAAAAAAATAGAGAATTATGTTTGTAAGATTTTTATGTGTATGTGCTGTAATAATTTCGATGTTTGCCTGTAATTCAGGTGAAAATACCGAGAAGATGACTATTGCTTCCGAGACACGCGATTGTGTAGGGGTAGGGCCTCAGGATTGCCTGCTGGTAAAAATGGATGGGCAAAATGATTGGGAGTATTTTTATTCTTCTATTGACGGCTTCATATATGAGCCCGGATATGAATACATAATCGAAGTTAAGAAAGAGCAAGTGGAGAATCCTGCTGCCGATCAATCTTCTATTCGTTATATATTGGTCAAAGAAGTGTCAAAAACTCAAAAAACATCGGAAAATCTGCCACCTGCATCTGTTTAATAATTGATCTGCATATGTATATACAAAAGGGTAGGACTTATAAGTCTTATCCTTTTTTGTTTATATTTAATAAATGAAATCAATGTAAACAATTATTAATAAGAAAAGTTCAATTTAGTATAGGGATATTTGAGAAAAACTATCATATTATATCCGAAATGCGTATATTTGTGTCAAATTAAAAAACTTCATGAATAGAATAGTTGGCAAGACGTATTTTTCCCCGAAAGTCATAGAACTGGTAGTGGAAGCACCTCTGATTGCCCGTAGCCGACGCGCGGGGCATTTCGTAATAGTTAAGGTAGGAGAGAAAGGAGAGCGTATACCTCTTACTATCGCATCTTCGGATACCAATAAAGGAACTATTACACTGGTTATTCAGAGTGTAGGAAAATCAAGTGAGAAAATTTGTAATCTGGAAGTTGGCGATTATATAACAGACCTTGTAGGCCCGTTGGGAAGAGCGACTCATATCGAAAATTATGGTACGGTGATTTGTGCCGGAGGTGGAGTCGGTATTGCGCCGATGTTGCCTATTATTGAAGCCATGAAAAAAGCCGGAAACAAGGTTGTGTCGGTATTGGCTGCACGCACAAAGGATCTGGTAATACTCGAAGAACAGGTTGCGAAATATTCGGATGAAGTTATAGTTATGACAGATGATGGTTCTTACGGACAAAAAGGTCTGATAACAAATGGTGTAGAATCTGTACTGCAAAGAGAGAAGGTAGATTTGTGTGTAACTATCGGACCGGCGATAATGATGAAGTTTGTGTCGTTGCTTACCGAGAAATACAATATCCCGACAATGGCTTCTTTAAATACAATCATGGTAGATGGTACGGGTATGTGTGGCGCTTGCCGTGTGACAGTAGACGGAAAAACAAAGTTTGTTTGTGTCGATGGACCTGAATTTGACGCCCACAAAGTCGATTTTGACGAAATGCTGATGAGACTAAAAGCATATAACTAACAACTGCATCAGAAAAAAGAAGTTATGACAAGACAAGAATATATGAAAGAAAAACGCAGCGAACCATGGAGAGATGAGCTGCGTAAAAGTATAAAAGCAAAAGAACGGGGAGAGCGTCCTCGTGTGCATATGCCCGAGCTTGACCCTGTATACAGAAGTACAAAGCTAAAAGAGGAAGTTAATCAGGGGCTTAATGAAGAGCAGGCTGTTTTTGAAGCAGGTCGTTGCTTGGATTGTGCTAATCCTACTTGTGTAACAGGTTGCCCTGTAGAGATAAATATCCCGACATTTATTAAGAATATAGAGCGTGGCGACTTCTTGGAAGCTGCCCGTACGCTGAAAGAAACAAGTGCATTGCCTGCCGTTTGTGGTCGTGTTTGTCCTCAGGAGAAACAGTGCGAGGCACAATGTATTTATATCCAGAAGATGGGCAAAGAACCGGTTGCGATCGGTTATTTGGAGCGTTTTGCTGCAGATTATGAACGATTGAGCGGACAGGTATCTATCCCTGAGATTCCAGAGCATAATGGAATAAAGATTGCTGTGGTAGGTTCAGGTCCTGCAGGTTTATCCTTTGCCGGAGATATGGCAAAACGAGGATATGATGTGACTGTTTTCGAAGCATTACATGAAATTGGAGGAGTGCTGAAATATGGTATTCCCGAATTCCGTTTGCCCAATGAAATCGTAGATGTAGAAATAGACGTTTTAAGAAAAATAGGAGTTAAGTTCATTAAGAACTGTATCGTCGGAAAAACGATAAGCCACGCCGATCTTACAAAAGAAGGTTTCAAAGGAATATTTGCTGCAAGTGGGGCAGGGTTGCCTAACTTCATGAATATTCCCGGAGAAAATCTGATCGGGATTATGTCAGCCAATGAATTTCTTACCCGTGTGAATTTGATGGATGCATCGAGCGAAGATAGTGATACTCCTGTGCAAATGGGTAAGAAAGTCGCTATTATAGGTGCTGGTAATACGGCAATGGATGCTGTGCGTACGGCTCGCCGTCTGGGTGCGGAGAGAGCGATTGTAGTATATCGCCGTTCGGAAGCAGAAATGCCTGCACGTTTGGAAGAGGTAAAACATGCTAAGGAAGAGGGAGTAGAATTTTTTACTTTGCATAATCCGGTTAAATATGAAGGTGATGAAAACGGGCATGTACAAAGAATGCTTGTTCAGAAGATGGAATTGGGCGAACCTGATGCATCGGGACGTCGCAAACCGGTACCTATCGAAGGAGCAACAGAGTGGTTCGATGTCGATGAAGTAATTGTCAGTGTCGGGGTATCTCCAAATCCGCTGATTCCTTCTTCATTCTCTGGTTTGGAAGTTACGAAATGGGGAACTATTGTGATCAATCAGGATACAATGCAAACCGGATTGTCCGATGTATATGCCGGAGGTGATATTGTACGTGGTGGAGCAACTGTTATTCTTGCTATGGGTGATGGTCGGCGAGCTGCGGCAGCGATGGATCAGGCACTGAAAGGAATGTGATAAAATATACATAGATTAAGAGAAGCCTGAGTGACTTACTCAGGCTTTCTTTTTTAATATAAAGTAAGTATGACTGAGTATTTATCTTATAGTTTTAATGATAGTGAAGAATTCATCAATACGTATGATGAGATGCCATTGTGGAGTGCTTCTTTTGGGCTTCTGTTATTGAAGTATCTGGAATTAAGACCCAATATAACAGTGTTGGATATTGGTTCGGGTACAGGTTTTCCTTTATTAGAACTGGCAGAGAGAATGGGTAAATCCTGTAAATTATATGGAGTAGATGTATGGAAGAATGCGAATGAAAGAGCAAAGCAGAAAATACAGGATTATGGGATAACGAATGTCGAAATCATTGAAAGTTCTGCTGAGAAATTACCTTTTGAGAATGATTCTGTAGATTTAATTGTTTCTAATTTAGGAATTAATAATTTCGATAATCCGGAGAAGGTGTTTGGTGAATGCTCCCGTGTTTTGAAATCTAAGGGGAAACTGGCAATTACGACCAATCTTAATGGTCATTGGAGAGTATTCTATAATGTTTTTGAAGCTGCCATTAGACAATTGGGAAAGGATGACATATTCGAGGCAGTTGTTTCCCAACAAGAAGATAGAGGTACAGTTGAAAGTGTATCCGAAATGTTCACTAATAACGGTTTCAGAGTTACCAGACATTTTGAGGATAAATTTGAGATGAAGTTTGTCGATGGAAGTAGTTTCCTGAATCATCATTTTGTGAAACTGGGTTGGCTGTCATCGTGGGTAAGCCTTATTCCTGAAAATGAACTGGCAGAGGTATTTACCGTAATAGAGCAAAATCTGAATTCTTATTCCAGAATATCAAATGGTTTGACGTTGGGTGTTCCTATGTTGTATATTGAGGGGGAGAAAATATAATTGATAAAAGCCGGATATTTCCGGCTTTTATTCTATCTCCCAAAGTTGAATAATTCGGAGTTGGTTCTGGCCTTATCCATGAGATGAGTTAATTTTGTTACGATTTCAGGCTTTTGTTCTGCCAGATTATTATCTTCATGGAGGTCATCTCTCAGGTTATATAACTCAACTGTTGTTCTCTTCGGATTTCCGACATTCAAGTGAATTGCTTTCCAGTCTCCTTTTCTTATAGCTTGCCTTCCACCCAGTTCATGAAACTCCCAATATAGGTATTCATGTTCTTTCTGTTTACCATTCGAAAATAGAGTAGGGAGGATGGATATTCCATCACTCTCAATAATTAGATTTGTATTTGTTAGTTCAGCTAAGGTGGGCATAATATCCCAAAATGCACAAATATGTTCTGTTTTAGAGCCTATTTTAATCTTTTCCGGCATCCAAGCAATCATAGGGACACGTATTCCTCCTTCATATAAATCGCGTTTTACACCTCTGAGTGGTCCATGACTATTGAAAAAGTCCGGACCAGCTCCCCCCTCACGATGGGGACCATTATCGCTGGTAAAAATGACCAATGTATTTTTGTCCAGTCCTTGCTTTTTTAGTTCTTGGAGGATTTCTCCTACGTACATATCCAGTCTGCTGACCATAGCGGCGAAAGATGCGTGTGGCTTTTCAACATCATAATAGCCATTTCGCCCATCATGGGGTTTTTCCGGAAATAAATTTTCATAATATTGATAGATAGAATCGTGAGGGAGATTTAGTTCTGCATGAGGAAGAGTATATGTCAGTATAGCGAAAAAAGCTTTTCCTTTATTTTCCTGAATAAATTTCAGAGCATGTTCATGAATTAAGTCCTGAGAGTAAATTTTCATACCTCTATCCCTATTCTTTTCGAAGTTTATCTTTTTATTATTATGCCATAGATGTTCGGGGTAATAACTGTGGGCTTCTCGTTGACAATTGTAGCCGAAAAATTCATCGAAGCCCATTTTGTTAGGTTCTGAATCGGAACTCGGATGTCCTAAGCCCCATTTCCCAAAAATACCTGTAGTATAATTGGCAGATTTCATTAATTTGCCAAGTGTATAAGTATCAGCTTGCATCGGTTGCTGACCTTCGGGTTCTACTTCTTTATTACCTCTTATCTGGGTGTGTCCTGTATGTAAGCCTGTCATTAATGATGCGCGGGAAGGAGCACTCACAGTACATCCTGCATAATGTTGAGTAAATAACATTCCTTCGTTGGCCATACGGTCGATATTGGGAGTTTGTATCTTTTGTTGTCCGTAGCAACCTAAATCGCCATAGCCTAAATCATCAGCAAGAATATATATAACATTTATCGGTTTGTTTTCCGTGTTATGGTTGCTGGCTTTGACATGCCCTAAAAAAACGAAAGGTAATGCGTATAACAAAGGTTTGGTATTCATGATAAAAGATTTATTGTAGATTATATTCCTGAAAAATCTGTATTTAGCCCCGATTTTCTGGCTTGCGAATGCTGGAACTGACGGGCTATTTTATATAGATGTCCGTCTTTTATTAGTCGTGCGCCTGTTTGCTTAAACCAGAAAGAAATATTTCTGTCAATGCAAAATCGATGAAGTTCCAGAATCCAATTATAATCACAAGTCCGTGCTTCTAAGCCGGATTCTCCTCCCGCTACGACTTGATCCACCCATGCTTCTTTTACGTGTTCGGATAAATCTATCTGAGACAATAATGGTTCGCAGATAATTATTTTGTGTTTTATAGGTGCTTCTTTATAGATCGGTAATCGATAATCTGCTCTATCCTGATTTTCGACAGTGCAACATATTGTTACATTTTCGTATCCATCATTCCAGTCCGGTGGTGTACAATCCTGAAACCGGTCTATTCGTTTGGTGATCATCAGGAAATGAAGATCACTTCTCTCTTTTATCATTCTCCATGCTTCCTCTCTCCAAACATCGGCATCTTCGAGAAAAAAATCGGAAGTGAAACAGGTATATACTTTACTGCCCGATGGTATTTTGTATTCTCCTTTGCGGTTTTTCTGTACAGGCAGGTCGAAGCTCTTGGTTTGGGTTATTACAGAACTGTCTATGCCCCGTTTCTTATCTCCACGGTAAACATAACAATGCTTGCAACCTTCGCTTAATTTGTGGCATCCATGCCATGGATTCCATAGAGCCATTGAGTTCTGTATTCTTTTATTCTTTTTCGTTGGATGAGCTTGTATCTTTTTTGTATAAGAATCTCGCAATAGTTGCATAGTTCGTAAGCAGCAAATATCCTATGGCAAGATTTACAAGATTAATATAAAAACTGTCTTTTTGCATATTATCAGTTATCCCTGCTATTTCGCCTCTGCCAATTACTGAGGGTAGTAGATATCCGATCTCTACAAGTATAGGTGCAAAACTGTTTAATATAAAGAGTGCACCTGATATTATTATTGCTATTTTGATAAGGCTTTCTAAGCCTGTATTCCCTATATTGGCATCATCGTTATCGTATCCCTTATCGAGTTTGAACCAGTTTATTATTTTAGAAGGATAAAAAATGATGAGTATAATGAATGCTGTAAATAACAGAATAGCAAATGCGATCCATGCTATGATAACAGGGTCATCGTCAAAGAATGAAGGTAGGTAGATGAGTTGTGAAAGGGTAGTGGTAATAAAACTAATAAGGGCATAAACTCCGAATAATTTTATGATTATGCGGAAAAGGTCTTTTTTTGTCATGATGAATTTATTTGAGAAAGCAAATTTACAAATTTTATTGTGTAGTTCATAAAAAGAAAACCAACCTCATTGAGGCTGGTTTTCTTTCATTCGTTTGCTATCTTTAGATAGTAGTTTTTAATGCTTCTTGCTCGATCTTTGTAATATTAGTGATTACAGCTTTGCCGTTTATCGGTTTGTATATCGATACTTGTGCTTTGTAAGGTTGTGCACTAGGATATACACCTTTGGCATTAGTGATGTAGGAATAATTTGTTCCGTTTACGATTTGGCTTTTTACTAAAATAGGGGTGTATTGTACTCCGACAAATCCTTCGAAAGCTTCGTTGAATACTTTTAGTTCTTCATTGCTGGGTTTATGATAATCTGTCCATCCTCCCGGCATATTATTACTGGAAGTCTCTCCTTCGATATATACAGGCATGATTTGTTCGTACAGTGCGTCGGAGGTATCGAATAACCTGAATTTTGCCAGTTGATAGGATGCTTCTCCTGGTTGTAAGCAGATGAAAGTGAACGTCTGAGTTACTTTTCCGCCACACATACAACCTTGTTGCGAGGTCTCTGTGAAATCGACAAGTGCTAATCCGCCCGAAATTTGAGTGAGATAAAATGAATAACCTGTTCCTGCTGAGACTTCACGGATAACCGTAAAGACTTCTCCAATCTTTTTTTTCATAATGGATTAAGTTTAATGTTAATAATAACCTGTGTTTTTCTAATACTTTTCGCGAATAAGTATAGAGTTTGTTTCTGTGATATAAACAAATGTAATTATAATATATTGTCTGATAGTTAAAATAATGTGAAAATTTTTAAACAAAATTCATTTTTTTGAGAAAATGTTACCCTACTTTAGAAAATCGTTTGTCCGTATCTATCATTAATTTATCTAGTGAGGCAGCTATGTTTCTGACAAAAGGTGTCGCTTCGGGAAGCATAGATATATGGTTGTTGTCATATTCGATCAAACCATCCTCTACAAATTCGTTCAAAGCCTTTTCGTTGTAGTTGATTGCGGATTTTATTTTATCTATATCAGTTTTAAGGTGGTCAGCCAACTCTTTCCAGTTGATTTCGTAATTACACATGAGTGAATTGATTACTTCGCGCGCAATTTGTTCTTCTTCGCTTAGAATATACCCTTTCAGCACGGGAAGCCTTTTATTCTGTAAGGTATCCACATAGGTTTTTATGTCTTTCGTATTCTGGCTGTATGCTGTAGCAAGCTGGCTTATTCCGGTTGTGCCGAAAGCATAAACCTGCCCTGTTGTTCTGCGGGTACAATATCCCTGAAAGTTGCGATGTAACGTTTTCTCCTGTTGTGCAATGTATAGCTCATCTTCGGGACGGACAAAATGGTCTAACCCGATAGTTTTATATCCAGCCTGAGTAAGCAGATTTTTTGCAGTTTCG
Source organism: Dysgonomonas sp. (assembly GCA_032477055.1). Classification (GTDB taxonomy): domain Bacteria; phylum Bacteroidota; class Bacteroidia; order Bacteroidales; family Dysgonomonadaceae; genus Dysgonomonas_A. Next base: position 484,330 of record JAWDXP010000001.1, read on the forward strand.
TATAATTTATTCTTATTCTGAGGCGAAGGTAAGCCTGCTTCTTCCAGTTTCAATTGTGATGGATTTACCCAAGGTACATGGGCATAAGAAAAAGTTACTAATCTGTCTGGTTTCATTGAGATTGCTCTGCTTATTGTATCACCGAAACTTTCGGGAGTCTGTAATGGCAATCCGTAAATAAAATCCATATTGACAGATATATTTCTTTCTCTCAGTATCTTTACAATATCTTCGATAGGTAGCCGTGATGGCTTTCTGTTAACTGTTTTCAGTACATCATCATTGAAGTCCTGTAATCCGATACTTACCCTGTTGAATCCGGCATCGGCAAGGTCATTCCAGTATTGTTCATCCAGATATCCGGGATGGCATTCGATTGCTATTTCGGGGTTTTCTATGGTAGAGAATTCCGAAAGGAGCATTTCATTTATTTCTTTCAGGAAAGATACAGGCTGAGCTGTAGGGCTACCTCCTCCGAAGTGTATCTGAGAAACTTTACGGTTTTTCTTTAAGAGAGGCAATATCAGTCTAATCTCTTGTTTAAGAGCGTTCAGATAGCTTGCAACGGTTTCTTTATTATCCAGAAGTAAGGCATTGCATCCACAGTAATGGCACAACTTGAAACAAAAAGGAATGTGTACATAAAATGATATATGCTGAGGAGCCATGACATTGGAGTCGGCAATGGCATTTCTGTACGATTGGCGTGTAAATGAATCGGTAAAGAAGTTTGCCGGCGGATAACTGGTATATCTGGGTACAGCTACGTTGTATTTAGTCAGAATGTCCTGATTCATCTGTTTTCTCCTTTTTGAATACTGTTAAAATATATATTAATGAGGTGGCAGCGATGCAAGCCTCGAACAAAAATAGTTTGCTATATCCGAACTCACCTGCTACTTTTCCTGCTACGGCAGCCATTATCATACCACTTAGATGTGTAATCACTGTCTGAAGAGTAAAGTCTGTCCCTTCATATCCTTTACGTACGCAGTCCATAGATGTTGTGTAAACAACTATAGTCGCCATACCATAACTTCCCCACAACATAGTGATTCCTAAATGGAGAGTCGATATATTGACCGGAAGGTAGGTAACTAATAAATAAAAATACACAATTGTAACCAGAATACAAATAGCGAATATAATCCGAGGGACAAATCTTCCGAATTTTCTTACAATAAATCCTCCTGATAATGAGCCGATACATCCGATAGATGTACCTATGATCCCCGACATCACACCTATTTGTTTTATAGAATATCCATAGTCGACCAGCATGGGGCGGAGCATAGCTAAACATCCGATAAGCCCTGCATAATACAGGAATAGGAAAACAATCTGCTTCCATATCCCTTTTTGCTTGAAAAAACCAAATAAATCGTCAGGGTGGGGTGGGGCGTATTTTTTACTTTTCTGAATTTCTTCGGAGGGGCTGCCTCTAAAGAAGATCAGGGGGATGAGGGCTATTACTACAAATAGGGCTAGGTATGGAAGTAATTTATTCCACCCTAAACTATGGAAAAGTAATAATAAGAATCCTCCTCCTATCATTGCTCCGGCAAAGCTTCCTACCGATTGCATACTGTTGACAAGGCTTTTATCTTTCTTGCTGAAAGAAAGTACAGCCAAAGCATCGGTTGCAATATCCTGCGTTGCAGAAGCTATAAAAGCAAAAATAATCAGCATAACAATGGTGTAGATATCAGTCTGCAAATCCATAAAGGATATAGCCAAAATGATTACAGCATATACGAGCTCGGACGAAAATATCCACTTCTTATAATCGCTTACTTTATGACTGCTTCGGTCTATAGCAGGTGACCAAAGGAACTTGAGTACCCACGGGAATTTAAGGAACTGCAAAAGCCCGATAATTTCCAATGGATAATCTTGCTGGCGCATCAAGACCGGTAAAATGGTTGAGAAAAAACTCATTGGGATTGACTGTGCAATGTACAGGCAAAGAAATGTAAATAGTTTTCCTCCTTTTTGTATATCTTGATTCATATAAAACTTATCACTGGTAAATTTGGGAACGCTAAGTTACCTCAAAATATTTCTTTAGATTGTCATAATAATGACATATAACCTTATTTAGAACAGTTCTTTCTATAATGATCGACTTCGATTAGAACTTTAATTGAAGATTTACGCCACAAGTAAAAGGTTTACCACTTTGGGCGTAACTGTCTTTTCCTGATTTGAAATAATAGGAAATATAATCCTGATTGGTGATGTTCTTAGCCCATACATCGAGGGAAATTTCATTCTTTACAAAAGATATGCGCCCGTTTAATAGTCCATAAAACGATTGGGATGCAGCATTGTCTTCTCTCCAATATATTTTGCCTACTCCGGTATATTGGGCATTGAATACGATTTTGTCCAATAATGTTTTATCTTTCAGATGCAAGGAATAATTAGCCGCTGCCGAAAAAGTATTTTGAGGTACCATAGGCAAATAGTTTCCTGAGTAGTCTATTCCTTGTTCGGTGTTATAGATGTATTCTTTGAATTTGGCATGGGTATATCCATAGTTCAGTTGAAGGCTCAGATGCTCAAGAGGATTGATGTGTGTAGTAATTTCAATGCCTTTACTTTCCGATTTTCCGGCATTTCTCAGAATATATCCTCGCCCATCGGGCTGAGACTGAGATACCTGCTGATCGTTCCACCTGATGTAGAATAAACTAATATCCGTATAAATGAGTTTATTCAGGCAGCTTGCTTTTGTCCCTATTTCGTAACTCCAGCTATGTTCGGGTTTGAAGGTTAGCGCATCTTCGAACCGCGATGTACTGTTAAAACCTCCGGCTTTGTATCCTTTAGTTACAGATGCATATATCAGTTCATCGTTGGTGAAGGTATACTGTAAAGAGAACTTAGGGGTAAACTGCGAATAGGTATCTTTATCCCTGTGGTTTTTAGTGACAGATAGATAATCTTCTTTGTTTCTGTTTGATAGAATAGTATGGGCGCGTATCTCTTCCCAATCGTAACGCAACCCTATGGTTGCTGATAACCCTTTGGTCAGTATATTACTGAAAGTGGATTGATGAAAGATCGCAAAACCTTTGGAAGGGGTAACAATGTCCTGATAAACAGTTGAATCTTGCTTTGTGAAGTGAATATTATTATCCGTTTCATAATCCTGATAAAACCCGAATGCGCCGAAAAGCCATTCGTAGTTACTGTTATCAATAGACTTTAGGTTGAACTCTTGTGAGTACATTCTCTGACGCAGATTATACTTAACGTAGTATAGGTCTTGCTCTGTAAAATCCTGATCTAGTCCCTGCTCTCCATCTAAGTATTGGAATGAAGACTGGGAATTGAATCGTATTTTGTCGGTACTATATTGTACGTTTAGTCCTGTAGTAGACATATTTCTACGGAAATAACTAGGCGCATTGTAATTGACTTCATGCACCTGTTTGGTACTATCTGTATAGGGTGCATACGGGTAACCGTCCTGATCGGAGTATTCGTAAGCAGAGGTCAGATGGAACAAAAGTTTCGGAGAGGCATGCCAACTTAGTCTTACTCGTGTGGATACTGCATCTGTAGGGTTGGCTCTTTTTCCATTATAATGGTTTGTGATGTATCCGCCCGTATGCATGTAATTGCCCGATACAGCATATCCGAAAACATTGTTTACATTTCCGTAATATGATGCACTGGCATTGTACGTATTGTAATTTCCTGCCGATAATCCGATATTAGTTTCTTTATATTTAAAGGGTGACTTGGTATATATATTAATTATTCCTCCCATTGTGTTTCTTCCATAGATTGTGCCTTGCGGTCCACGCAAAACTTCTATTCTTTCTATGTCTTCCGTATTGAAGTCGAAGGTCGAACGATCAAAATATGGAACACCATCTACGTAAAGCCCTACGGATGGTGAATTTATACGTGACCCGATACCACGTATATAAGCGGGAGAGGTCATTTTAGAGCCATAATCGGGAATAAAAAGGTTGGGAATAAAACCGCTGATCTCTTTTACATTGGTTAGGTTTCTTTCTTTGATGGTTTGCTCTGATAACAAAGATGCGGAAATAGGTAATTGTGAGAGGTTGTCATTGCTTTTAAAAGACTGTACTACAATTTCATTGCCGGTATAAGAAAGCACGATAGAGTCTCCATCGAGAGTTATGCCGTCGTCAGCCTTAGCTATAGATGTATAGCCAAGAATAAAAAGAAAAATAGTACAAAGAAAAAAATTATTCATCAGTGCATTTCTATCACCTATTTGTATTAGGCAGGTTGGTTTTTTAGTCGATACAAAAATAAGAAAGACATCGGATTTGCTCAATCACTATTTGTAGTGAAAAATGATATATAATGATCTTAAAAAAATATTATGAATTTCTTCATATAATTGTGCAACGTTTTCTGCTGTTTTTCATCTACTTTGTATATAGAAAAAGAGTAGTGACTTTACATTTTAAATAGTTTAACATCCATGGGTATTCCTTTATCTGTATGTTTCGTCGTAATATTCTTGTCTGTGGGGATGCTATCTTCTTGCAGTTCGGAACGGAAGACGATGAAAGATAAATTTGAACTGTCTACAAAACGTGCTGAATTTTCGGCTCGTGCAGATTCTATTGTTATCATGACAGAAGGAGATATCTGGTGGATAAATGATGTGGATGATAACGGTAACCGCCTGTTTGCAGATACAAAAGACATGGAGGGAGAATCTATGCAGATCAAAGGAGAGTGGTTTACTGTAAAAAAACAAGGACACAATAAATTGATAGTGAAAGTTCTTGAAAATTACTCAAAAGATAAACGTGAGATGGTAATTACCCTAGAATCAGGAAACTATTTTGATTGTATAGATGTTTTACAAAAAGGACAAGAAGGAAAATAGAATTTTAACGATAGATAGTCATGTCAAACAGCTCTTTATTTTTATTTGCAGTTATTCCTGCAATTCTTTACAAACGGTCATCGTTGCGTAAGTTGTACGAAACTTATGTAAAACTAGGTATGTCATTTCAGGAAGTTGCGCGTGCCATCCGGATAAAACCGGTGTTGGTAACTGCCGCACATCAGGAAACTTCGGACGAGTTGGTAGAAATTTTTGAGTGTAATAAGAATAATACCCCCGAAAAATTTATTATGGTTTTCATTAATGGAAAACTAAATGAATGGTATACTGAGTTTAAACAGTCGATGGAAAAATGAACATCTTTTCGGCTTGAATTTTTCATACAAGTTTTTTGTATGAAAGTTTTTATTATGACTATCTAACCAATATATATTGAAAAAAGGATAACGATTTAGTTATCCTTTTTTTTGTTGAGTTTACTATGTCTGATACCATATGACAGATAAATTATAAATCCAAGAACTGTCCATCCTATAAGCCTGCTCCACGTAGTCCATGGGAGCGATAGCATTTGCATGATACAAATGGCTGCACCTAGTAGGGGAAGAAAAGGAACCCATGGCGTTCTGAAAGGTCTTTTCAGGTCGGGTTGTGTTTTGCGTAATACAATAATGGATATGCAGACTATCGAGAAAGCCATTAAAGTCCCGATAGAAACCAGTTCACTCAAAACATGCAGAGGGAATAGTCCGGCAATCAGGGCAGTTATGATGGAGGCAAAAATAGTGGCGTTGTGAGGCACTCCGTGCTTGCTATGCACTTTCGAAAAAACAGGAGGTAACAAACCATCTTTGGAGATTGCATAATATATACGGGATTGTCCCAACATCATTACTAAGATAACAGAACTGAGTCCGGCAATAGCTCCTAGCTTTATAAATGGGCTCAACCACGCCAAACCTTCGCCTGCGCTGTCGATAGCAAGGGCAATAGGTGCAGGGACATTCAGTTCTTTATAGTTGACAATTCCTGTTAGTACAGCCGTTACGGCAATATACAGAAATGCACATATCAATAAAGAGAATAATATACCCCGAGGCATATCTCTTTGCGGATTGCGGGCTTCTCCGGCAGCAGTGGAAAGTGCATCGAACCCTAAGTATGCGTAAAAAACGACTCCTGCTCCTCTGAGTATGCCACTCCAGCCAAATTCACCAAAGTTTCCTGTATTTTCGGGAATGTAGGGTTGCCAGTTGCTAAGGTCGATATAGGATAGCCCGAAGCCGATGAATAGTAAAATCACGCTGACTTTTATAACTACTATAATGTTATTCACGAGTGCCGATTGTTTGACTCCTCCGATGAGAAAAACCGAGACAATGGCGACAATAAATACAGCCGGAAGATTAATGATATTGCCTGTCCATATCCAGCCTTCGGGGGTGTGGTCGAACGTTGCGTATGATATCTGCGCAGGAAGATGTATTCCCCAGCCTTCGAGCAGGCTGAGCATATATCCCGACCATCCGACGGAGACACTGGAGCATGCAAATAGGTATTCGAGTATGAGTGTCCAGCCTATAAACCAAGCCAGTCCTTCTCCCATAGTAGTATAACTGTATGAGTATACACTACCGGAAACGGGGATCATAGCTGCAAATTCGGCATAGCACAATCCTGCCATTACGCAGCCTATGGCTGAGATGATGAAAGATATGGTAAGTGCAGGTCCGGCATAGCTGGCAGCGGCTTGTCCTGTAATTACAAAAATACCTGTACCTACGATTGCACCTATACCTAATGTGACAAGATTGGTTGCTGTAAGACTTCTCCTTAGTTGATTGTGGGATGTGCCCGATTCGGACATGATAACAGAGATGTCCTTCTTCTTGAATATTTTGTTTATCATAATATTTAAATTGGAGCAAAAATAATCAAATTCATATTATTATAAAAATTCTTTATTAATGGGCTTATGATATTATTTATTCTAATGATAACATCCTCATTCGTATTTAGTTTATAGTGAGACATTAAAATAATGTTAGAGGATAACCCCGGTATTTGTTTTTTCGAAGACTTTTGTAAAACAAAGACATATATAATAGTGTTTCTAATAAGTAGTAGTAATAAAAATTCTTGATATATATAAAGACACAAATGTATGGTTGACTCAAAAGAATTAAGAAGGGGGAATTATATAAAATGTACGGTGCATCTTCCTATTGGCTATAATAAGTCGAAGACTTTCTATACCCGGATTACGGAGATACGGGATAATTATGTAGAGACAGATTCAGGAATACATAAATATAGTGAAGTGAGCCCTATTGATTTGACAGAAAAAATTCTACTCAATAGTGGAGGAAAAAAAGTTACGGATAATGAGATAATATTTGGTGATTCCAGTGTTGATAGCCATGTACCGATTATTTCTATAGTGATGGATTCGGATAATTTCTATCTGGATAACGACAGTGGGGAAAAATATAGTGTGCCTATAGAAAGTGTACATCATTTTCAGAACATATATTTCGACCTTACAGGCAGGGAGGTAACTGTCTTTTTGTGATGTTTGCATTTGTTTTCATAAAATAGTCTTTATTGCCTGATTTTAAGATAAAAACGAGGTATTTCACTTAAAAAAAATTGAGCATGGTTAAATAACTTCTTTTAACCTCGGGGCATAAAACTTTAATACGTTATCTACTGTTCTATTTATGTAGTTACTCTTTGATACACAAAATGTTAAGTATTAGTAGAGACAGCGAATTTAAGTTTTAGGTTTAAACATAGTAGTAATTAAAATTGATTAGATTATGAAAACAAATGATGCTCACAATTCAAGAAGCGAACATGCAAAGAATGAGAAAAGAGATTCTCAAGGACGTTTTACTTCATCAGCTAGTAAAACATCAAAAACTAAATCAGAACACACAGACAACGAAAAAAAAGATTCTCAAAGTAGTTCTCACATGAGAAATAAAAAATAACTGCTTTATGTCTTGTAACTTTCATTAAGAGACCGATGTGTATCGGGTAAGAGGTTATTGTTAATTCAATAACCTCTTATCTTTTTTTGAGGTAATATTTGGCCAGATATGATTATATATCAAAAGAGCAACTTCTAGAAGTTGCTCTTTTGATAATTGTTATTACTATTTTATTATTTTTTAGCTCCTGACATGATGCCCGCATCATTATCTGTATTATTGATCCTTCTGTTTCCGGTCTTGAACTGTCTCCCGAAGTTTATACTGATAGAGCCACGAATAAAAAACAATGGAGTAAGGTTGTCTCCTATCAATTGAGATCTGCTGGATACCAATCGAGACCAATTTTCATTTCGGGTTTTATAATCACTCCCGATTGGGTTCATTGCTCCGGCCATTAACGACCATTTAGGCTTATTATAACCGAAAGATATCATCTGAAATGCTTCTCCTTGATTCATACTTTCTCCGTAAAACCAATCGTAAGCGGTTGTTGCCCAGAAATTCATGACCCAGTTTTTATACATTGCATCAATGTTGATTCGTACGTATGGGTTGGTATAGAGATGTTTATATGTATGACCTACACTCTTGTAATTATTGATTCCCGGAGTTATGGAAATGGTAAGATGTTCTTTCAGAGGACGTATCTTAATAGAGGTTTCTATGGACAAGCGTTGATGGCTCTTTTGATTCTCTTGCATGCGGATAAATTTATTGTTTTCGAAGAGAATACTTTCCATTACAGGTTTATCCAGATATTTGTAATCAGCATGGAAGTCTAATCCGATTACTCCCTTATTGTATCCGAATGTAATATTTCCTCCATAATCATTGAATGAGACCAGATCGGGGTTTCCTCGTTTTATCTGGAACGAGTCGATAACCTGTTCTACCTTATTAAGATCACCTAGAGAAGGATTACTTCCCCAGATATATGCCCGCCCTCTGATAAAGGTATAATCGTTTATATTGTAAGATGTACTTATACTGGGGCGAAAAGTATATTTCTCTGATTTGGAATCTTCTTGCCTGTAATAGGTACGCATCATACTGATATTGAATGTGTAATTAATCTTTCCTTTATTAAGCTTGTATTCTGCATAACCGAAAGTCTCTGCCTGGTTCATATTTATCTCGGTTTCTGTATTTCCTCTGTATTTGTTATGAGTATAAACCTGACTATGTTTCAATCCGGTAGTCAGTTTTCCTGTAGAATAACCTTTTTCGTATATTCCCTCCATGATTAAGGAATATTTTTTTCCGGAAATATCGGAAAGTATGTCGGTTTGAGGTATTTCATTTTGTAATTCCTGATATATACGCCGATTATTAGATGTGATGTAAGTTCCCACTATGTTGAGAATAACAAGTTGCTTATTTTTCAGATTTCGTTGATAGTATAAATCTAGAGCAGGGATATTTTGTTTCTGACTGGTACGATCGTATATATTTAGTTTAGTTGAATTAGACGTGGTCGTTATTGTACCTCTGCGATCGGTATAAGAATTAGGCTGATTCTGGTAATTATATCTAAAACGTGCATTAAAAAAGTATTTGTCATTTTCTACTATACTGTAATTAAATGTAGTTTTTATATTATTCTCAATATATTTAGTCGGTAGTCCTTTTTCTATTCGCTGTATTTGTTGATCAGGGAACTGAAATATTTCATTATTTGAACGTACCCATTTAAAATTGCGATTCAAGGTAGATATGTTCGTGGAGAATTCTGATTTTTTATGGTTAGCCCTTCCCGAGAAGAAGTTGTCACTAAATACAGATTTCCCTATTGCATTCATTCCATTGGCATTAATATTTCCTCCCGATTCTTTTCTGCGTACAATGTAATCGATTACGATCTCGGCATTTCCATAGCGTACACCGGGCTGATCATGATATTCAACCCTAATAACATCTTCTGGTCTGATTGCCATAATTTCAGTGTTGGTGACTTGTACTCCGTTTATTCTTAACTGCAATTCTCCGTTTCCGGGCAACGATACCGAATTGCTCATAAAATCGACAGTAAGGCGGGGCAGTTGCAATTTCCGCAATAGGTCTATACCATTAGTCGATGCTTTTACCTGAGCTGTAGAGGGTGTTATCAGTTTTCTGTCAGATTTGTTGATGACAGATTGAGCTGTTACGATTACATCATTTAATAATATAGAAGAGGGCTCTAATAGAATGCTTCCTACATCATGGGTATCAGTTGATTTGGATAAATTGAGATAATAGGTCTTGTAACCGATATACCCGACCGAAAGCAGGTAATTTCCGTTTTGTACATTCTTTAGAATAAATTGCCCGTTATTATCAGAATTGATCCCTTTCATAAAAGTCGAATCGGGAGTCATTAAAGTGATATTGGCAAATTCTATTGGTGAATTGGATGAAGATTCGAGTATCTTTCCGATGATATTACCTTGTTGAGAAAATAAAGAATGAATAGATAAAACAATAAATAGAACAAAGATTAACGATTTACTTTTCATGATATGTATTTTTATAATAGGACAATGATTGCATCGGCTCGGTTACAGTTTAGGATGGGTTTTTATATAAAAAAGAGATAACAAGTATACGTTTGTTATCTCTTTTCGGGTATATTATAAAATTCTGATTATTTCTTAGCTCCTGACATGATTCCCGCGTCGTCATCTGTATTGTTTATTCTTCTGTCTCCTGCTTTATATTGCCTTCCGAAATTGACATTAAATGAGGCACGTACAAGAAACATTTGTTTCAGGTCATCCGTGAAGATTTCATTCTTGCTAGGGGCTAGTCTCGACCAGTTTTCTTCGTATCGTTTATATTCTCCTCCGAATGGGTTAAAAGCTCCGAACATAATAGACCAGTTTGGCTTATTATAACCTACTCCCATCATATATAAAGTCTCACCTTCATTCATCTTTTCTCCGTAAAACCAGTCCCACGAAGTTCCGGCCATCATTGTGAATACAAAACCTTTGTACATAGCATCTACATTAGCTCTGATATACTTGTTCGTATAAGTATGTCTATAATTGTTACCATGACTGACATAACGGTTGAAACCGGGTGTTATACCTATTGTCAAAATATCTTTGAATGGTCTTATCTTGAATGTTGCTTCTGTATTCCAATGATGATGTTCTTTCTGATTCTCGGACGTGAATATGAATTTGTCATCTTCAAAGAAAATACTTTCCATGATAGGCTTGTTTCTGTAAGTATATTCAGTTCTGAAATCAACTCCGAAGATTCCTTTCTTAAAACCTCCGCTGATACTGTTAAACAATGAATAATTGGATCTCAGGTCGGGATTTCCGCGTCTGATTTGCAACAAGTCGATATGTTGTTCCACATCGTTCAATTCGCTAAGAGAAGGTATATGTCCCCAAAGGTTGAATCGATAGCGGAAATAGGTATTATCGTTCGGGTTATAATTGATCCGTACAGTAGGCTGTACTAAGAATTTCGTTTGCTTTTCATCACCTTGACTATAGTAAAAACGTGTTCCTGTGATTCCTGCCATATAAGAAACTTTCCCTTTTTTGAATTGATATTGCGCATATCCATAACTTTCGGCTTGTTTCATAGATAATTCCCTGTTCACATCACCCTCGTATTTGTTATTGGAGTAGGTTTGCTTATGTTTAAGACCAGTAGTTAGTTTACCTATTCCCAGTTTTCTCTCATAAATACCTTCTGCGATGATTGAATATTTATCTCCTTTGATGTGTGAAATAATTTCCTGAGGGGTTGCATGTCCTTCTTCTGTATACTGACGGTTGCTGGTTGAAGTTATATATGTTCCTACAACATTAAAAATCAATAGTTGTTCGTTTTTCAGATTTTTCTGAAAATATAGGTCTAATGCCGGAGTATTATACTTTTCGGTACTGTGGTCGGTGATAGTCAAAGGATTCTCGGTATAAGAAGTTTCCAGAATACTTTTACGATCCGAATAAGAATTGGGCATATCCTGATAGTTGTAACGGAAACGTGCATTGAAGTAATATTTATCTTTTTCGAGCAAGTTGTAATTGATAGATGTGTTTATTTTGTTCTCTTTGAATAGAGTCGGCAGACCTTTTTCGATTCGGTGCATTTCTTTATCAGGAAATACAAATGTTTCATTATTGGTACGTATCCAGTCTATTTTACGATATCTCCAATTACCGTTAGCAGAAAATTCCGATTTTTTGTTATTGTATTTTGCGGCTATATAATCTTCAGCAAAGCCGATATTTTTTAATCCATGCATTGCATTACCATTGATGTTGCCTCCCGATTCTTTTCTACGGGTAATGTAATCCAATACGGCAGCTACATTTCCGTATCTTACGCCCGGATCGTCATGAAATTCTATACGGACGATTTCTTCGGGGCGAAGCGCTACTATTTCGGCTTGAGTGACTTCTACTCCGTTTATTCTCAGTTGGACTTCGCCATTACCTGCAGCACTGATTTTGTTATTGATATAATCTATATTTATACGTGGTAATTGTAGCTTCTGAAGAAGATCAAGACCACTCGTCGATGCTTGTATCTGAGCTTGTGAGGGTGTAATCAGCTTACGGTCTGCCTTGTTGATAACCGACTGAGCTGTTACAGTTGCTTCATCGAGCAAAATAGATGAAGGCTCCAATGCTATACTTCCCATATCTTTGTCAGTTGTGGCGTTGCTTATGGGTATGTAAGAAGCTTCATATCCTATATAAGAGATAGAAAGCATGCAATCTTCTTTGTGGTTATGCTTCAAGGCAAAATATCCGTTTGCATCGGAGTTTACGCCTTTGATGAATACAGAATCTTTATTTAGCAACGTAATATTGGCAAACTCTATAGGAGAAGAAGTTGCCTTATCTACTATCTTGCCTGATATATTTACGTTTTGTCCCCATATCGATTGGGTGAGTGCAATAGTGATAATTAGAAAAATTGATTTTAGGTACATTTTCTTTTTATTTTATGTGTTTTTACCTCTGAATGTCATTTTTTGTTTCTTTATCAATATGACGTGATAACCCGTTTTTTGGTTACAAAAATTTTTCTAATTATTCGAAATAATTTGCAGTGCTTGTTGTAATGTTTTGTTTTTCAGTTGAGTAATGATTGTTAAGAAAGTGATGAAAAATAAATAAAGTCCATTTTTTGTTAAAATGAACTTATCGAATGATGAATAAAATCGAATTTATTCCGGTTGATTTTTCCTGTTGGGTAAAAATCCGGCAACCAGACCGATGAGAGGAAGGTATGCACAAATATTGTACACATGCTGTATACTTGTTTCGTCGGCAATTCTACCTAATATGGCAGAGGCAACCCCGGCTATCCCGAATGCCAGCCCGAAAAATAATCCACCTATAAGCCCGACTTTACCCGGTAATAGCTCCTGAGCATACACGAGTATGGCAGAAAAAGCGGATGACAAGATGAACCCGATTGCAATGCTCAATATGCAAGTCATGGTCAGACCTGCGTGAGGCATAGCTAAAGCAAAAGGAGCCGTACCCAGAATCGATACCCAGATAACATACTTACGTCCTATACGGTCGCCGATAGGTCCTCCGAGAAAAGTACCTGCCGCCACTGCAAAAAGGAAGATGAATAAATACAGTTGAGCATCTTGCACACTTACTCCGAATTTATTGATGAGATAGAATGTATAATAGCTGGTCAGGCTTGCCATATATACATATTTAGAAAAAATAAGAATCAGTAGAATAGATAATATGAAAGCTATTTTTCTACGTGGTAATTGTACATTCTTGGAAACATGCTGCGTATCGGTTGTTTGCTTGGATGGTCTTAGCCTGTAAAGATTGGCCTTATACCATTTGCTGATAATTAGCATTATAAGAATGCAGACCAGAGCGATGATAGAAAATACGCTTACATAACGTTGCCCGTATGGAGCAATTATTAAGGCAGCTAGTAGCGGGCCTAGTGAGCCACCAAAATTACCCCCAACCTGAAATAGTGATTGAGCTAATCCATGCTTGCCTCCTGAGGCAAGATATGCCAGGCGCGAAGCTTCGGGATGGAAGATCGAAGAGCCTATTCCTGTCAGGAATACAGAAATAAGTACCCACGTGAAACTGGAAGCAAAAGACAGGGACAGAATACCTATCATGGTGAAAGTCATGCCTACGGGAAGAGAATAGGGCTGAGGTCTCTTATCTGTAATCAGTCCTACAATAGGCTGAAAAAGAGAAGATGACATCTGGAATACCAGCGTGATAAGTCCTATCTGGGTAAAATTTAGTAATAGCGAATCGCGAAGTAACGGATACATGGCAGGGATAATAGACTGCAATGTGTCGTTGAACATATGTGATATCTCCAATAATATAAGAATGGGAAAGACAGTTCCGCTTTGTATTTTAGAAGACATGGCTTAAAATTGAAAAATGCAACAAAAGTACTATTATTTAATGGATGCGGCTAGTAGATAATATGTTTAATTCTCTTTTCATTATTTATTAAATATATTTCTATCTTTGGTTAGTCTGAAATGAATATTAAATCTAAACGCGAATGACTATGAAACCGAGAATTTTATTATTGTTCATATTTTGTTTTGTTACTATCTGTATCTATTCGCAGAATAACCCTTTTTCTTTTGGGGTCAGAGCCGGGATGAACTTGTCGGATATGGACGTTGACCATACAGATACCAAAGCTAAGGTCGGATATCAGTTCGGAGTTGTCGGAGAATATGGTTTATCTAATAATTTCTTTTTGCAAGGAAACTTGTTATTCACTTCTAAAGGTTTTAAAACAAAGGAATCGGGAGTATGGGATATTAACGGCGATGGACTGGATGATGAAGGTACTCTTAGACTTACATGGAATGCTTTGTATCTGAAAATGCCAATAATGATTGGTTATAAGGTTGATGTTACAGAAAATTTTAAAATAAACTTTGCTGCCGGTCCATATATAGCCTATGGGGTAGGCGGGAAAATAACGGGTGAGATTGATGCCCGCTTCCAATATCCGACAGAAACTGAGCATGTGAAAGAAAAAGATAAGACGAATACATTTTCGGATGAAAGTATTAAACGTTTTGACGCTGGTATTACCGGAGTTGTGGCGGCTGAGTACAATCAATTTATATTGAGTGTAGGATATGAGTATGGATTGACTGATATATCTCAGGGCATGAATAGTATACATAATAGAAATGCTTTTGTAACACTGGGTTATAAATTTTTCTAACATACAAGAAGAGGGGATTCATTAAATCCTCTCTTCTTGTATTTAAATATAGAGCAAACTAACCTCATTTGTTAATCAAATCACATTTTGGGACTTTTCCATAGCCTAAATATGGATGCTCGGAATTAGTGTAGTATAACCTCATTATCGTTATATTCGTTGCTCTAAATGTATGGATAAATCCCGGTTATGATAATATTTAGATGTTTTTCTAATCTTCGGATTTTGAGTGCAGTTTCATATGGTTATATTCTGAAAATAGTTCTTCTATCTCCCTTTTCATAATCAAAGCTTCTTGATATACCTTTAATTTTTTACCTTTCAATTCTTCTTCCGATTGTGTGTTAAAGGTATACTGTACGGTTCTGGATTTAGCATCAGCACGAAGAGCTAATTCTCCTAAAAGTTTTCTATCAGCTAAAAATTTCCTTAGTTCAGCCAAGTCGTCGTTAAATTTTTTTGGTTTTGTTTCCATTTATTTGTGTTGATGTATTATATTTACTCTTTCGTTATCGCAAAATAATCGCAATATGCTAGCAAGTTGCGAATAAATACAAATTTATAAAATATATTCTAAATTGTCAATATTTAATAGAAAATAATATAAAATAGAGAAGGATATGAGTGGCACAGTACAGAGAATTAAGGAGTACATTGATTATAAAAGGTTATCAATTCGAAAGTTTGAAGAATCGATAGGTTTCTCAAATGGAGCATTTTCAAGCCAATATAAGAATGGAAAGGCAATAGGTGTAGATAGAGTAGAAAAAATTGTAGAGGTGTATTCTGACCTCAACCCGGCATGGTTATTGACTGGTGAAGGAAATATGTTGCGGGACGGATATGATGAAGTGGGTGGAAGTACATATTTGCAATTGTCGGAGTCGGCGAAAGAGTACCAAAAAGAGCAGATATATAAAGAGAAATATATTGCAGAACTCGAAAATGAGGTCGAACTGTTGAAAAGGGAATTGATACAAAAACAGGATATTATAGAAGGTTTTCTGTCGGGAAGTATAATGAAGACCAATTGATGAGTCTTTTTGTTTTACCTTTAATCAAACTTTAACAAATTTATTCCTTGGGTCTTACTCTATTTGTACAGAGACTTTTAAACAGAAACTACTCAACTAACGCACAAAAGAATTAATAATAAGTAGAGCGAAAACATATTCTTGAAAAGCAGGATGATATAATATAATTGCATTTATTTTCTTATGCATTTAGGATTATTATTGTATCTTTATCGCAAATCATGTAAAATATTCTACTATTATGAAATTAATCAATGGAGGTATAGCCTTAATCGTGGCAAGTGTCTTATTTGCTTGTGGAGGCAGTTCGAAGAATGAAAGCGTATCGGCAGGAGATACGGCAGTCGTAGATAGCACTACAGTCGCAGAGCCTGAGACGTTAGAGGCAGGCGCATATGCGAATGAAAAACTAGGCTATTCGATAACATATCCGAAAGATATTTTGGTATTGCAATCTGAGACTGAGAATACAGACGAACAAGTTTTCCTCGCTAAGGAAGGAAATGCGAAACTCCGTATTTATAAAGATATAAGAAAAGATAAGAGTGGTAAAGTGTTGACTTTTAACGAAGCATTTGAGCTGGATAGAGGTACTACATCGAAACGCCAGGTATCTTATAGTTCGTTGAAACCATTATTCTATGCCGTTTCGGGTGTCGAAGGCAAAGAGATATTTTATCAGAAAACGATTATGGCAAAAGGAGATATGGTTACAGCAAAGCTTACTTATATGAAAGAAGATAAGCCTACGTATGATGCAATGATTGCGACTCTATTTGATTCTTTTAAATAATATTGTCATAATTCATATATTAAATAATAAAGGTTGTTCAATTCGAACAACCTTTATTATTTTTCTGAATATTATTTGAGGTTCTTATATCGAACCAAAGCTTCGAGGAAGTAATAATCTGCATAGCATAACGGTACATCTATTTCAGACTTATGGGGAATGCTGCCTACACAATGTTCGAGGATGAAGTGGGCATTTTTACCCAACGGTGCTCTGTAGCTGGAGGATGCCAGATTTTTCAGCATCTTGATAGCTAAGTCCGTATAGGTTTTATCCTGAGTAAGTTCTCCTAATTCGAAAAAAGCAGAACATACAATAGCTCCTGCCGATGCATCTCTGTGTTTTTCCTGATATTGTGTCGCATATGATCTTTCACCGGGTGTATATCCCTCTTGTCCTACATTGAAATCCCAAATAGGTATAAGGTCTTCTGGGAGATTTTTTATATAATAATCGGATAATTTCTTAGCTGCTTCTAGGAACTCAGGATCTTTTGTTTCCCTGTATGTCATGGCATAGCCATATATAGCCCAAGCCTGCCCACGAGACCATGTAGAGTTGTCGCTGAATCCCTGAGCAGTGGCTTTAGAAATCACTTCTCCAGAGATACTGTCGTAATTTATCACATGGTATGAACCGAAATCTTCCCGAAATTGATTTTTCAGTGTCGTTTTTGCGTGGTTGACAGCAATATCATAATACTTCTTGTTCCCGGAAACTTTAGATGCATAAAATAGCATTTCGAGGTTCATCATATTATCGATAATGACAGGATAAGTCCAGCGGGTGGTATCTCCCCATGAGCGTCCACCATTCCATGACTTGATAGCTTTGACCTTGTCGCTATAACGTGTACTTAACGATTCAGCACTTTTTATTAAGATGTCTTTATACTCGGGTCGGGATGCCAGTCTTTCGGCATTTCCATAACTGCAATACATCATAAAACCCAAATCGTGATTTTCGGTGTAGGTTTTTAATGGTTCAAGGGTATGTGTCCATTTGGCGGCTATGTCTTTCCATGCCGGATCTTGAGTCAATTCATATATATACCATAACGATCCCGGAAAAAATCCCGGAGTCCAGTCATACATTCCGGTTGCATACAATGTATCATTCTTCATACTACGAGGGTAATTCTTTCCTGTGGGTTCCCCTGTAGTTTCAAGCATTCCTGCTGTTTGTGCAACAGCAAATTCTGTGTTTTCCTTGATGAAGCCTTCTTTTTCTTTATCAGAATTGTCCGTACATGATGTTGCCACGATTACTCCTGATAGAAGTAAAAAAAGAGATGTCTTTTTTAGAATTCTCATAGTTGAATATATAATAATAGGATTAATAGTTAGCCAAAAATAATATTTATTTTTAAATAGATAATAGATATTATACTAAAATGTTTGCGAACACAAACTTACTCTATATGGTTTAGAGAGTCTTATTTGTATAATTAAGTAGTAGTGCTTTTTGCCTTTGAATTGTTAAAAAGAAATATAAATTGGATTAATCTATTTGGAGAAAAGTACTTATACAGTCTTGGTTTCTCCTTTTTTTGACCATTGAAGTATAAATCTTAAAGAATCTAAATCTTTTAAACCCTTTTTTATAAGTCATGTCAAAGCAGCATAAACAGATTAAAAAGAAAGTTATGAAAAAAATATTTTTATCATTGATGTTAGTCGCCGGTTTATCATTAGGTCTTTATGCTTCGCCTGCCAAAGGAGAAGGACATCGGGGAGGGAAGCTGAGAGGAATGAAAGAATTAAACTTATCACAGGAACAACAAGAGCAGTTGAAGTCTATTCATAAAGATTTTGCTTCTAAATTTAAAGATTTGAGAGAAGATAATTCGATATCGAAGGACGTAAAACGAGAGAAAGCAAAAGAGCTTGTTGCTGCAAAACAAGATAGAGTAAAAGGGATACTTACTCCGGAACAGCAGTCTAAGTGGGAAAAATCGAAAGAGCAAAGAAATAAATTTGCCCAGAAAGACGATAGGAAGAAGTTCAGGAAAGAACACAGAAGTGATGCCCGTAAAGGAGACAGGAATAATCAGAGAAAAGGTAAAGACAGAATGGCGTTTTTAGACCTTAATAGTGAGCAAAAAACTAAGATAGATGCCTTGGATAAAGATTTTAAAGAAAAAACAAAGGCTTTGAGAAGTGAGCAGGCTTTATCGAAAGAGGCTAAAAGAGAAAAATATCAGGAATTAGCAAAAGCGCATAAGGCGGAGGTAAGCTCGATTCTAACTGCAGAGCAAAAAGCTAAGATGAAAGACAGGAACTTTTCGTCGAAAGGTAAAAAACATAGAGGGCACGCAGCGAACTTGAGTGAGGAAGCAAAAGCTGAGCTAAAGTCTTTAAAAGATAACTTTATTAAAGAGAAAAAAGCTGTAGAGTTGAGCCGGATAGCTCCGGATGCCCAGAAACAGCGAATTAAAGAACTTAGAGAAAAGTATCGCACCGAGCGTCGAAAAATAGTGAGAGAAGAATTGAAGAAAAGAGGTTGATAGTAAATATGTGTTTTGACAAAGTGAATAGAAGAGAAGTTGTTTTATTTCATGTGTTTGTGTAGTTTTTATACATCTACCTTAATGTGACGTTTAAGTTTAGTGATGATGTATGACAAAGGGTATCAGTTTTGCTGATACCCTTTCTTTAATATATAACTAATAATTATTTAGTCTCTTCCAGTAACTTGTTTAAGTAGCTTATTTGTTTACTGGTTTTCTCTGTTAAGCGCTGGTTTTGAGGTGCAAATTCGATGATCTTTTCGAAATCTTCAAGACTTTTCTGGAATTGTCCTGCTGTTTTGTATGCCAATCCTCTGTTGAAGTAGGCCTTAATATATTGAGGTTGTATTTCTATTGCTTTTGTATAGTCCTGAAGGGCACTATCATACTGGTGTTGGTTATACAATATATTTCCCCTGTTGAAATAGCTTTCGGCTAAATCGGGTTTCAATTCGATTGCAGTTGTATAATCCTTGATAGCTTCCTCATACTGTTGCTTGTTAGTATAAGTATTACCTCTTGAGTAATAGACGTCTCCGTTATCCGGATCAATCTTTACCGATTCGTTGAAGTCAGCGATAGCATTATCCAAGTCTCTTAAATAATGGTGAGCCAATCCTCTTATATAATAGGCTTGCGAACTGTTCGGGTTAATCTCAATCGCTCTGTTTAGAGTATTGATAGCCACTTCGAAATTATTCTGCTCCAGACTGATAGTAGCTTGCTTTATGAGTTCGCCGTCATCATTCATCCGTTCATGTTCCGCCACTTTCTCTTGTTCTAGTAGAGTTTCTGCTTCTACCTTGTACTTTTTAGCTTCTTCGTTTTCCGGATCTATTTGAAGTGTTTTTTCAAAATCGCTGATAGATTCTTCCAATTTTTCGCTTTTCAGAAAAGATATACCTCTTTTCATATATATATCAGGATTCTGAGAATCTATTTCTGCTGCTACATCATAGTCCGGAATAGCTTTTTCATATTCTCCTAAGTGGAAAAATGAGTTGCCTCTATCGAGCAGGATGTCAGCAAAATTGGGGTCTAACCTTAGGGCTTCGTTATAGTCGGCAATAGCTAGGCTATAGTCTGCTACTTCATAATATATATTCGCCCTGTTACGATATGCAATTGCATACTCGCGATTGAGTTCTATTGCTTCGCCAAAATCTTTTATTGCTTCATGAAAATTATTCAATTCTGCATGCAAAATCCCTCTTAAATTGTAAGCTTCGGGGATATTATGTGAGAGACGTATCGTAGTATCCATATCATCCAGAGCTTTTTCATATTCACCTTGGTGATAATGTGCTAGCCCTCTGTTGAAGTAAGCTTTGTTATTCTTGATATCTAAGGATATAACACTGTCGAAATCTTGAATTGCCTTGTCCCAATCATTGATTTTGGAATAAGATAATCCTCTGTTGAAATGGGCTTCTATGTCATTCGGGTTGTATTCTATAGCAGATGCGAAATCGTTGATAGCATGGTTATAGTCTTCCAAAATGAAATAAGTATATCCCCGTTTTAAATATGCTTCATCGTATTCGGGTGATAAATCTATAGAACGGGAATAATCATTAATCGCATTTTCGTATTCAGACATGCTGGAATAGATATTGCCACGTTCATAAAATGCTTTAGGCTGCTGCGAATTTTCTGTTATCAATTGTGTATAAGCTTCTAATGCACGGTCTTTGTCATTATCGGATATATATATATGTGCCTGATATAAGGTCGACTGATAAAGCAACGTGTCTATGTGTTCAGTTGTCAGGCTGTTGTCATTTCGTACCAATTCGGAGAATTCTTCTAGAGCAGACAACTTTTTCTTTGGGTTGTGAAGATTAAGTATTTCAATTAATTTTCCTTCATAGTCTATTGGGAGTATTTCTTCTGCTTTTATCTCTTGAGATTCAGATTCCTGAATTGAGTTTGATGCAGAATCGTCATCCGTTTCCAGAGTTTCTAATTCCTCTGTTTCCGGATGGATATAGTTATCTCGGATTTCTTCCTTGTTTAAGCTATTTTCGTCCACTACAGGCGTAATAGGCACAATAGGTGTATTCTCCTGCTTATCTGTATTGTCTGCGTTTACAATAATGTGGTTCTGTTTTCTTAATCCAATAAAGATCAATATATTGGAAATGATGATGATTAGAGTAAGTACCCCTCCCCATATGAAAAGAATTTTACTTCGATCTTCAACTACCTGATTGATGCTTTCATAATTTCGGGTTAGCTTCTCCGACATTTGTTGGATAATAGCTTTTTCGACAACTGCTGCGCTTATCCGTTTTTCTACATTGATACTATCGATGTATGCCTGAGAGACACTGTCGTTGTTAACCACAATCTGGTAATTACTCTCCAGTTGTATAAACAGATCCGATAAGTATTTGTCATTCTGCGATGGATAGCTCTTAGTCTGATTCAAGTCTATAAAATAAACTCCTAATCCGGTTAGAACTAATAATAAGATGATGACTGCTCCCCATCCCCATAGAGGAGCATTGCTTTTTTTATTGTTTTCAACAGAAATCATATTTCCTGTAAGTTTTATATATTGAAATTGTAATTTTTCTTTTTAGTAACTGATAATTTAAAAAAACTTAGCCAACATTAATTTTCTTATCTTTCTTTTTTTATTTAACAAAAAAATCATAAATTAGTTCTATTCACTCTTGATTATAATAGTAAAAGTCAATGCAAAGTTAAAAAATAAAATAAAGAAATTAACAAAAGATATATATGCCTGATATTTTTGTTTATATAATATATGGTAATGATATCTTTGTTATAAGATATTCATTCTTAAATTAAAGATAAATTATATGATAGATTCTTCCATTTTCAGACAGAAGATTTATTTTTATCTCATAGTAGTTTTTATATCAAGTATTTTTTATTCTTGTGGAAGTAAGAAAGTCCTTTATAATCCCGACGAAGTAGCTTACTTATCCCGACAATTAAGAATTCCGATAGATAATGATGATCCGGATATTCCACTATTTGCAGAGGTGTCATTGTGGCTGGGTGCTCCGTATAAATATGGAGGGAATACTAAAAAAGGAACAGATTGTTCTGGATTTGTGAGTACGGTATTTCATCGTTTGTATGGAAAAAAGCTAGAACGCTCGTCTCATGATCAGGCAAAAAAAAATGTGAGTAATATAAGGAAGAAGGAATTGAGAGCAGGAGACTTGGTTTTTTTCAAAACTTTGAAGAATTCGAAGAAAATCGATCATGTCGGAATTTTCCTTAAGGGCAAATATTTCATTCATGCATCTACGTCGAGAGGTGTTATAGTAAGTTCTTTGGATGAAGAATATTATCGAAAAAGCTGGCAAAAAGGGGGACGCGTTAAATAGGGCGGCACTATATGACTAAAAGATGAAAGCACCTATCCTTCTCGGATAAGTGCTTCTTTTTTTGTGTCAGGATATTTTATTTAGATCCGAAAACAACAACAAAAAAAAGGATCTTAAAAAAAAAGAATTAGAGGGTGTTAACCTGAGCAACAAATAATAAATCTTTTTGTGATTTACGATACAAATATATAAAAATATTTTTGATTATGTCTAATTGACGCTTTATATTTCTGCTATTTTTTCTATTTGTATCTAAATTTTTCCTAAAAAAGCTACTTTTGAATAAACAATCGGTATGCGATTTAGTTTACTTGTTTTTCGTTAAATAATATTAATACTGTTTTGTTGTTTTATATAATGTTGATATATAGATTTTTATGTTGTTTTAGGTGTTCTGTGAAAAATTGAATTTTTTGATAGCTCGAAAATTGCACAAAAATTTGAGATACATATTATAGAGAAGAAATAATGTTTTCTATATACTATTTTCTATTTTGCAATGTGACTGATATTATCCGTTTTGCTAAAGTCCTTTTTTTTCCTTTATTTTACAAATAGAGAAAACGGAAAAGACTTTCTTTAGATTTAATATTTTAGAGTGAGCTTATGGGAAATCAAACGAAGTTGAAAACTGCTGTACTAGGTATAGATATACAGAATGATTTTACACAACCTTCCGGTGCACTTTTTGTGAACGGTGCTGATGCGGATGTGCGCCGTATGGCTACATTTGTAGAGGAGCAAGGCTCAAATATAGATTTGGTAATCCTTACTGTCGACTCTCATCAGCCTATACACATTGCAACGCAATCTTATTGGAAAGACAAAGAAGGCTATCCGCCTGCTCTTTTCACCATAATTACTGCTGCTGACGTAGAAATGGGAAAGTGGAAGCCCCAGTTTAATGATGAGCTTGCTTTGGAATATCTGAAATCTTTGGATCAAGTAGGGGAGGTTTGTACGATCTGGCCGCCTCATTGCATAATGGGAAGTCAGGGCTGGGCTATCAATGAAATACTGATAAAGGCTCTTTACTCTTGGTGTATAAGTGAGAAGAGATCCTACGAATTATTTTATAAGGGAACACATCAGGCTACAGAACATTATAGTATTTTTAAAGCAGCAGTAGAATATTCCGATGCAGAAGAGACTCGTTTGAATACGGGGTTGTTGAGTAAACTTGAAAACTTCGATAGGGTTATAGTTATGGGAGAGGCTGCGGATTATTGTGTCGTCAATTCTTTGTATGATATGGTAGAGAATTCGCCTCAACTGGCACCTAAAACAATTGTACTGCAAGACTGTATGTCATGGATAGATCCTAATAATGAACGTGCCCGGTATCTGTATGAGCAGGTACGCCAAAAGGGGGTACAGTTTAAGCTGTCTTCCGATTTTGTAGACTGAGGGGAAAAATATTCTCATTCCTTACTAATAATTTTCAATGATATTTCTTATAATCTGAACTTGTGATTTCTTAAGTTGTTGATATAATTGGAGTGCCTATTCACCTAATTAATTATATATTATGAGATTGACATATATTTATCATAGTGGATTTGCTATTGAATATCCCAATTTTACGATAATAATAGATTATTTTGAAGATTCTTTGGGAGAAGGAAGAGGTGTAGTTCACGATCGTTTGTTGCATCGCCCTCAGAAACTATATATACTGGCTTCTCATAGTCATCCCGATCACTTTAATCCCGAAGTATTGGATTGGAGAGAGAGTAGAAGTGATATTACGTATGTCTTTTCGAAGGATATTGAGAGCATGTCGGGCATATCGGATCTTAAATATAAGAATATATCTTTTATAGATAAGGATGAAGTTTATACCGATGAATTGTTGCAGATATATGCGTTTGGCTCTACAGATTTAGGAATTTCGTTTAAGTTGAAGTTCGATGACATGGTCATGTTTCATGCCGGAGATCTGAATAATTGGCATTGGAATGAGGAGTCGACTGAAGATGAAATAGCCGAAGCCGAGAAGGCTTATATAACGGAGCTGAATCATATTGCATCCAGTACTCCTAGTCTCGATTTAGCATTATTTCCGATAGATCCTCGTTTAGGGAAAGATTATATGTTGGGGGCTGAGGAGTTTTTGAATAAAATACCAACCCGACTCTTTGTGCCTATGCATTTCGATGAATCATATGAAAAAGCAGAAGCTATCAGGGCTATCGCCGAAAAGTATAAGACAAATGTCTATGTACCTCCCCGACGAGGAGAAATTTTAGATCATATAGAAAACATTATTAATAATATTTAATCATATATTTTGACGTATGCAGATAAAAAGTAGATTCGATCATTTTAATATAAATGTAACTGACCTTGATAGAAGTATTGAGTTTTATAAAAAGGCATTAGGCCTAGATGTGGCAAGACGTAAAGAGGCGCAAGACGGTTCGTTTGTCTTAGTGTACCTGTCTGATGGGATAAGCCCTTTTTTGTTGGAGTTGACTTGGCTGAAAGATCATACACAAGCTTACGAATTAGGCGAGAATGAGAGTCACCTTTGCTTTAAGGTGGAAGGAGACTATGACGAAGTACGTAAATATCATAAAGAAATGGGATGTGTCTGTTTTGAAAATCATTCTATGGGATTGTACTTCATAAATGATCCGGATGATTATTGGATCGAAATACTTCCTCTTGAAAGATAATCAAGCAGATTGATATATATATGCGATGAGTGGAATTTGTTAAAAACAGATTCCACTCTTATTTTGTTATGGAATGAGCTCTATGCAGAGGCCTCTTCTTTGTCGCAAAGAGGTTTGAGGCAAAATCGGAAACTTCTTGTTCCTACTTGGTTTGTATAGAATTGTATTAGCGTTTCGTCGTCAAACCAGACATGTGTGTCTACGTTTTTAAATTTTGCATTGCAGGACTCATAAAACTCGGAACTATCTTGGATGTTATTAAACTCTACAAGGCAGATATCGAAAATATCGAAAATATTGGGGATACATGTAATTGTGGCTGTTTCGGACTGAAATTTGTATATTCTTTGTTCAGATATCGAACCGCTTTTCTCGTTATCAGGGAACCTTTTCTTTAAAGATGTGAATGATTTCCCCACTATGGAATATACTAAATCTAAGATCTCGTTTGCAGAATATGTTGATACTTTTATCATAACTCACTTCGTTTATGTTACTGAAAATATAAACCTATACAATACTAGGTATATATTGTAGCTGTCGTTTCTGTCTGTAAATAAAGGTTTGGCAAGACTACTTCTCAATCACCTCATGTATACTCCCTCATGAACTAAGGAGTATACCTCAATTTTATAGCACAAATATATGTAAAAAATAATAAAAAGAACTGTATATATTAAAAAGTTTGATATGCTTTTTATCAGGATAAATTTTTCTTATTTGTATAAGAATCTTTTTATACTTCGTTTAGGAGTTTTCTCAAATTCTTCGTTGCGGATAGTAAAGCCTGTAACTTGACTATAGCGTGGAATCCTTTTATTTAGAGCCTCGATTGCATTTTCCATTAGCTTGTCTATCTTTTCGTTGGCATGCGTATTTTTTATTTCATCCATATCGGGGAATATGAGTGCATGTAATTTACCCTCTCTTTCCACAATCAAAGATTCGGCAACATAAGGATTATTATTTAATATTTGTTCGATTTCTTCCGGATAGATGTTCTGACCGGAAGGACCTAATATCATGGTTTTACTTCTGCCTTTTATGAATATGTAATTGTCTTTATCCATAGTGCCTAAATCTCCGGTTTTGAGCCAGCCGTCATTTCCTAATACTTCATTTGTAGCCTCCGGGTTTTTATAATAACCGAGCATTATATTAGTGCCCTTCACTATTATTTCTCCGATTTCGTTGATAGGATCGACAGAGTCTATTTTTACCTCCATACGATCTACCGGCTTTCCACAGGACGCTATATGATAGGTTTCCCAATAATCGTATGAGATTAAAGGTCCACATTCGGTCATTCCATATCCTACGGTATAAGGGAATTTTATACGGGTCAAAAATTTACCGATCGTAGGATCTAATGCTGCTCCTCCGATAACAACCTCGACTATGTTTTCTCCAAAGACATCTAATAGTTTGTTCCGGATTTTTTCATAAATCCGTTCTCTTATAATTGGTAACTTCAGCAAAGTTTTTACCGGTTGTTTGCTTAGTTCCGGAAAAACTTTTCCTGTTATTATTTTTTCAATTATCAAAGGAACGGCGATCACCAGAGTAGGCTTAACCTTTGCAAATGCATTCATGATAATCAGTGGTGAAGGCAAGCGGGTTAAGAAATGAACGTGGCATCCTTTAGCTACGGACAGTAGAATTTCGAATGCCAGTCCGTACATGTGCGCCATAGGTAGCATGCTGACTAAGCCATCGCCGGGACTAACAAATGGAATCTTTTCCATTGCAAATAAAGTATTAGACCACAAACTTCTGTACGGAGTCATTACCCCTTTGGGGCTACTTGTAGTCCCCGAAGTATAATTGAGAAGAGCTAATTCGTCGGGTTCTTCAATATGAAATTTCATATCTTCTTTAGTGAATCCGGCAGGGTATTTTTTGTTAAATACGCTTGCTAGCTCAGAAGACAACATATTTAATTTTTCGGAATGAGACTTAATGATGGAGAAATCGTCCATAAGCATGATTGTCTCTACTAAAGGAATTTTTAGAGGGTCTACTTTCTCCCAAACGTGTTCATTCACAAACAGCACTTTTGCATCGCAATGATTGACTATATTCTGGATACTTTCGCCATCAAAATCATGTAATATGGTAGTTGGAACAGCTCCATAGCTCATTGTTGCAAAGAAAGTTATTGCCCAGTTGGTGCAGTTGCGTCCGCAAAGAGCTATTTTATCGCCTTTCTGCACCTCCATTGCTTCCAGTAATAAGTGAAGCTCTGCTATTTTTTTTGCCACGTCTTTGAAGAGCAATGTATTTCCGTCATAATCGCTATATGCAGGCATCTCCCAATACGATTTGATACCGTCTTCTATAAGGCCTAAAAATGTTGTTCCGTTTTTCATATTATGAATAAATGTGCTTTCTACTTTCTACAAATATAATTAAATAACAGAATTTTTGTAAAGAAAGTTTAGTTTTTAATGCCACAAAAAAAAACTCCAATCCAAGTTTCCCCGCATTGAAGCTTTGTTTTTATTTTGTTTCATCCTAATGCTATGCTATAGGATCACTGGTGCTAGCCTTGTTTGTTTTACTCTTTCTGATATTTCCGGGTGTTTCACCAAAATGATTTTTACAAAAGTCATTGAAATGCGCAGGAGATGAAAATCCGTATTCAAAACTAATTTCTTTGAGAGTTTTTGTCATTTCGTTTATTTCTCTGTAAATAAGAGTTGCTTTTTGTTCGTTGATCCAATGATATGCAGAGACCCCGAATACTTTCTTGAAACGTTTGACGAACCCTGATAGGCTATAGTTAGCCAATTCTGCCAATTCTTTGACTGTTTTTACTTTATGATAATTTTTCTGGATAAAATCAGAAAACGAAATATCGTTGGAAAGGAGAGGGTAGAAGAATACGTACAATTCTTCTTTGGGGTAATATCCTCTTAGTATATAGAACAGTTCTTTAATCTTGATCTCATGGAAAAAGAAGCACCTTAAGCCATCTGATATATATTTGTCCAATGATTTTAGATACTCATTCAGAGGTTTATTAATCTCCAGATAGCTAAGATCGGGTTCTCCCAGATCACTCTCTTTCATCAACATCTCCAGCGAATATCTATCACAAATATGGGTTTCCGTTCGCATCGAGAATATCAGTAATTTGGTATTCTTATCAGCTACACTTTTAAATGGAGAATTAGCAACTAATAATAGAACCTTACCTTTAGTTATTTTCCTATTTGTGTATTTTCCTTGAGAAAATAATAATTCCCCTTCCAATACACATACAAATAAATTGTTAGACGACGTGATGTCCCAATTCTCCCCCTTAGTTAAACTTTTAGGACTGATAAGAGCCCCTTTGCCACTGTTGTAGTTGAAGCATGTACAATGTTCCTCAACATATAATAGACTCATAGTGCTAAATGATTGGTATTTACCTGTTTATAATTGTTCGTATCGAATAATCTTGTAGATATTATTATACTTACATTTTTGATTCCTCTGATAATCTTTGATATTAATTATTTTCGTTGTTACTATAGCTTAGCTTATTCTCCCCTTTAAAATTATATTCAATACATAATTTACGCACTTCCCCCTAAAGGTGTTTATACTATGAAGAATAAATTCTTATAAAGCTATTGTGTTACTAAAATGAATGTACCTACATACCCACTAGATACAAAATTAATTGTAAGACTAACACTACAAAGATAGGTTAAATAATTTTATTAACATATAAATATCGTGAGATTCTATAATAAAAATAAATGATAGATTTTGTTTTACTGCCGAATAAGGCTTTTTAGTCTATATTATGAAACAGATATATGAGTACAATCATACTTATACTGCCTGCTAATGAAGATAATATACTCATTAAGAACTTATCTTGGTAGAATGTGAAATGGAGCTGCAAAGTGAGCTGACCGGCACATAAGCTGCCTATTACAGCCATAATGATATAAACGGATAAGTCGACTCTTATCCCTTTCAAAAGCTTCTCGGAAACAAATCCCGTAAGAACACCTATTGCTATAAAAAATAGCGTTTCCATAGTATATTATAATTCTAAAACAATCTTACTTGCTGGTTATTGGGCAAGCCAGAGAAATGCTCCTGCATTCTCTCTACATTTAAAACAATATTTTCTTATATTTGTTGAGCTTTCTATTCGTTTTAGATTTAGATAGTTTTTAATATAAATACATTCCATAAACGATGAATAATGCCCATCCTGAGAAAAAGAAAATTTATGTAATCATAAATCCGGTATCTGGTACTAAATCAAAGAAAAATATCCCCGAGAAGGTTACGAAAAAAATAGACCCGTATGAGTATGATGTTCACATATTTATGACCGGGTATGAAGGACATGCGACACAACTGGCCAAAGAAGCTGTTCGCAATGGTATAGATTGTGTAGTTGCCGTAGGCGGAGATGGTACGATAAATGAGGTTGCCAAGGTTCTGGTAAATACAGATGTCGTATTTGGTATTATTCCGAGTGGGTCAGGCAACGGATTGGCACGGGATCTACATATCCCCATGAATAGAGAAAAAGCGATAGAGATACTCAAAGAAGGGCATGTTGTCAAAATAGATTATGGGATAGCGAATGACAATATATTCTTTTGCACATGCGGTGTTGGCTTCGATGCAGAGGTTAGTGAAAAAGCATTGACTCAGTCTTCCAGAGGACCGCTTATGTATGCCAAGAATATGATAACTACTTTTTATGGTTTTAAGCCTCAGAAATATAAGATAACAAGTGAGGATGGTGTTTTTGAAGACGAAGCGTTTGTGATAACCTGTGCTAATGCTTCGCAGTATGGGAATAATGCTTATATTGCCCCTAGAGCCGATATTCAGGATGGAAAAATGAATATCGCTATTCTTAAACCGATCTCGACACTGGATGTTCCGAAGACAATGATTCAAATGTTTTCGAAGAATATAAATAATAATGCGAAGCTTGTCGAATTAGTAACCCAAAAAGCTGTTATCAGTAGGGAGGCAGAAGGGGTAATGCACCTTGATGGAAATGCAATATATACAGGAAAAGATATACATGTTGAAATAGTAAAGCATGGTCTGAACGTTATAGTCCCTAAAGATATTTTTAGTTAATTCTCCCTTGAGGAAAGAAGCATTAATAAACAATCTCTGAATACTATTGTTAATTAAGTAACGGAATTATTATAAAATAGATGAATAATTAATTTCATTCTTATGATTATGAGGAAAGTTGTTGCGTTCTTGCTTTTTATTTTAGGTTTTCAGGCTAATATGTTACTTGCTCAGGAAAATACGACGGATAGCCTTACGTATGTTTATGATTTGCTACCGGAGGAGGCAGGTCAGAATCTGTCCATGGCATATGCAGAGTTGGGACCATCTGTTTTGGCAGATATCAATTGGTTAAATAATAATCCATTGGGTGAAAATACAGAGATGAGAAACGATAAAAGCCGATTTGTATTGATGTGGATGTCCGGTTCTCCCGATGTTTCGATTCGTATGGATGACAGGCTGATAACATTTCAGGGGGCGGATCCGGCTGTATTGATGGCATACATGATGGGTTGGACAAAGTATTCTTTGGAAAATAATTATTCGAATGATCCTATTTATGCAGCGGTAGCAGGTATAACTAATGCTGCAGACTTTTATGAAAAGAATAAAAAAGTGCTACGCAAAAATAAAGAATTGGATAAGTACAGGGAAATGATAAAAAGTCATACATTAACCCGTTATGTAGCCGATATTGTAACTAAATAAAATTGATATAAGTCACTTCCCTGAAAGCCTGTTTTTATTAACAGGCTTTTTTGTTTGTCCAGGTATGGTGTGGAAAATTTTATCTGAAAGAAAATTTTTACGGATCAATAAAGTGAAATTTATACTTGACTTTGAAATGCCTCTCTCTGAAAGTAGAAATCTTTTATGGCTATGGAGGTTTTTTTATTATTTTTGTAAGGATAAAAATGATGGACTAATCAACTATAAAAATATAATCATGGCAACACCTCCTTTTAAGTATCAGGAGACTTTTCCTATGGGGAAAGATACGACTGAATATTATCTATTATCGAAAGATTATGTTTCAACAACTAGTTTTGAAGGGCAGGAGATACTGAAAGTCGAACCCGAAGCTTTAACGCTTTTGGCTCAGCACGCTTTTCATAATGTGGAGTTTCTACTTCGCCCTGAGCATCAGGAGCAAGTTGCTAAAATTCTTTCCGATCCGGATGCTAGTGACAATGACAAATTTGTTGCATTAACGTTTTTACGCAATGCCGAAATATCTGCAAAGGGAATACTTCCATTTTGTCAGGATACGGGTACTGCAATCATCATGGGTAAGAAAGGACAAAATGTATGGACTGGAGGTAATGATGAAGAAGCACTATCGAAAGGGGTATATAATACTTTTACGGAGGATAATCTGCGTTATTCTCAGAATGCTCCGCTAGATATGTACAATGAAGTAAATACAGGAACTAACTTGCCGGCTCAGATAGACTTATATGCTATTCAGGGAAATGAATATAAATTTCTGTTTGTGGCAAAAGGAGGTGGATCTGCTAATAAAACCTATTTATATCAGGAAACGAAAGCTTTGTTGACTCCCGGTAAATTGGAGAAGTTCCTTGTAGAAAAGATGAAATCTTTGGGTACTGCAGCTTGCCCGCCGTATCACATTGCATTTGTGATTGGAGGAACTTCTGCGGAAACTAACCTGAAGGTTGTGAAATTGGCTTCAACTAAATATTATGATAATTTACCTACTTCGGGTAATGAAGGCGGACGCGCATTCCGCGATTTGGATATGGAAGCTAAACTTCTGAAAGCAGCTCAAGAGCTAGGATTGGGAGCCCAATTCGGAGGAAAATATTTTGCACATGATATACGTGTTATCCGTCTTCCCCGTCATGGAGCTTCATGTCCGGTTGGTATGGGTGTTTCATGTTCAGCAGACCGTAATATCAAAGGGAAAATAAATAAAGATGGTGTTTGGCTCGAAAAAATGGAAGATAATCCTGCTCGCCTGATTCCTGCAGAGTTCCAACAAGCTGGGGAAGCTGGTGGAGTGAAGATCGATCTGAATCGCCCCATGCAGGAAATATTGAATGAGCTGACTAAATATCCTGTTTCGACACGATTGTCATTGACAGGAACAATTATTGTGGGAAGAGATATTGCCCATGCTAAGTTACAAGAACGTATAGATAAAGGAGAAGGCTTACCTCAATATATAAAAGACCATCCTATTTATTATGCCGGTCCGGCAAAAACGCCTAAAGGATATGCCAGTGGTTCTATGGGACCTACTACGGCCGGGCGAATGGACTCTTATGTAGATTCTTTCCAATCGCATGGGGGTAGCCTTATCATGATTGCAAAAGGAAACCGTAGTCAGCAAGTTACTGATGCTTGTAATAAGTATGGAGGGTTTTATCTGGGTAGTATAGGCGGACCTGCTGCCATACTAGCACAAACTAATATTAAAAGCCTCGAGGTAGTAGAATATCCTGAATTGGGAATGGAGGCTATCTGGAAAATAGAAGTGGAAGATTTCCCTGCTTTTATATTAGTAGATGATAAAGGGAATGATTTCTTTCAACAGATAAAACCCAATCAAGGTTGTACGTCAATGTAGATAAGATATTTTTTAATGATTGACAGTAAAGGCGGCTTAATATAAGCCGTCTTTATTGTTTATGAGATTTAATTGATTTTATACATGATATTATTTGTCAAGATTAACACTTTTATTATCTTTGCCGAGGGGAAGTAGGATAAATGAGCTTTAAATAATTGTCACAAAGAGAAAATATAATAATAAAAGGGGAATTTTTGTTTTTCAAATGATGGTTGTTAATATGTAAAGAGGAATGAAAGTAGGAAAATTAATCGTGAATTTATTTAAGAAAGATGAGGAATTAGACCTTGCACTTATTATAAGTCTAATTCATTATGTTGCAATGTTATTACTTGTCTTTATGTTTAGAAACTGATAAAACATAAAAGAATTATTCTTTTAGAAATAAAAAAAGAGTTGATATTAATATCAACTCTTTTTTGTTTGGTATTTGTATTTTTAGATAGATAATATCTTTAAAGTATTAATAAGATCTTCATTGACAGGTCTGTTCTTCTTTATCGCTTTAGAGAAAGGAATATATACTATTTTGTCGTTTTGTATTCCTATCATCACATTTCGCTGATCTTCCAACAGTGCATCGATAGCAGCAGCTCCCATACGGCTGGCTAATATACGGTCGGCTGCAGTCGGAGAACCTCCTCGTTGTACGTGTCCTAAGATAGATACCCGTACATCGTACTGAGGATATTCTATTTTCATACGTTCTGCCATGCCCATTGCGCCTCCGGTGATCTCTCCTTCAGTAACTAATACAAGGCTACTGTTTTTACTTTTTCTAAAACCGTTCGAAATAAGTTCGCCCAATTGGTCAGTCTGAAAAGCTTTCTCTGGGATAATTGCAGCTTCTGCACCTGTTGCAATAGCTCCGTTCAGGGCAAGGTAACCACATTCACGTCCCATGACTTCAATGAAAAACAGACGTTCGTGCGAACTGGCTGTATCTCTGATTTTGTCCACAGCTTCCATTATGGTATTTAAAGCTGTATCGTAGCCAATAGTCATATCCGTACCATTGAGGTCGTTATCTATAGTTCCAGGCAATCCGACTACAGGGATATTATGTTCTTGGGCAAAAAGACGGGCACCAGTTAACGAGCCATCTCCACCAATCACCACCAATGCTTCGATGCCTTCTCTCTGCATAGCTTCATAAGCTGTTTGACGACCTTCGGGCGTCATAAACTCTTTGCAACGTGCAGTCTTTAATATTGTACCGCCTTGTTGTATAATATTACTCACACTGTTTGTCTTAAAAGGGATGATTTCATCGAAAATGAGACCTCTATAACCTCTCATTATTCCCTTTACTTCGATATTGTTATATATAGCCGCACGAGTTACAGCACGAATTGCTGCATTCATACCCGGAGCATCTCCTCCGGAAGTTAAAACACCAATACATTTAATGCTTGCCATAGTTGTAATAAATATATTTAATGACTATTTTTTTTCTATTCGTTTCGATATTTCTGCGATTCTCTTTTCTACCTCTTCCATTTGCCACTTAGGAGTGGAAGTCGCTCCACATACTCCGATGGACAATCCCTCTTTGATTACATCGGGATTTATTTCTTCGGGCGAAGATACAAAATAAGAATTTGAGTTGTACTTCTGGCATTCCGAAAAAAGAACTTTTCCATTAGAACTTTTTTTGCCGGCTACAAAAAATATCAAATCATGTTTTGTCGCAAATTCTTTGATATTCGGTATACGGTTCGATACTTGCCGGCAGATGGTGTCGAAATACTCAAATTCGACATCTTTACTGATTCTGGAAGATATAATATCGATTATTTCCTGAAATCCATCCAAGGGTTTAGTCGTTTGAGAGAATAAACATATATTTCGGTTAAAATCCAGTTTGTCCAAGTCCTCTTTTTTCTCAATTACGATTGCCTCAGAATTGGTTTGCCCCATTAATCCGTTTACCTCAGCATGACCTTTTTTTCCGTATATTACTATTTGAGTTTCCGATACAATATCATATTTGTCCTTTATTCTTCGTTGTAGACGGAGTACTACAGGACAGGATGCATCAATAATCTCGATATTATTCTTTTTAGCAGTCTCGTAAGTGCTGGGTGGCTCCCCATGAGCACGTAGTAGTACTTTTACATTTCTTAGTTTTGCAAACTCCTCATGATTGATAGTTCGTAGTCCCAGTTTCTCTAATCTTTCTACTTCCAAATTGTTGTGGACAATGTCACCCAAACAATATAGGATGCCTCCTTTGGCAAGTTCCTCTTCTGCTTTTTTTATTGCATTTACGACTCCGAAGCAAAAGCCCGAACCGGAGTCTATTTCTATTTTATTCATTGTAAACAATCTGATTAAACTTCTGGAGCAACCAATCGATCTGCTGCTCTTTTGTAAAATTGGAATTATCCAGAACCATCGCATCATCAGCTTTTCGCAAAGGACTTTCTTTGCGATTCTGGTCCATATAATCCCTTTCTTTTATATTGTTTAAGACTTCGTCGAAAGTCGTATGGTTGTCTCCTTTGGAGCGTAACTCGTCTAACCTTCTTTGAGCCCTTATTTCTGCCGTTGCAGTAACAAATACTTTCATTTCGGCATCGGGGAAAACGACAGTGCCTATATCCCTTCCATCCATCACTATACCTTTGGCTTTTCCCATTTCCTGCTGTTGGTGTACCATAGCTTCTCTGACAAAGCGTATAGCACTTACCACACTTACTTTTCCTGAAACTTCCATACTTCGTATTTCTTTTTCAACGTTCTTGCCGTTCAAGAAGGTCTCAGGTAGATTCGTTTCCGGATTCAACCGAAAGGTTATATGTATATTATTTATTTCTTGTGATAATTTTTCTGTATCGAGAACATCATTCTTAAATAAATTGTTTTGAAAGCAGAACAATGTCACAGCTCTGTACATTGCCCCACTATCTACATAAATATACCCAATCCGATGTGCCAGGTCTTTAGCCATTGTACTTTTTCCGTTTGAGGAAAATCCATCGATTGCAATTGTGATTTTTTTCATTAAAAAGAATATCTCTAAAGTATAACATCAATTATACCTCAAAGTTATTAAAACTTTGAGATATCAGCAGATAAGCTAAGGTGAAAAGATGTTGCATCGGGATGATATTTTGCCAAAGAAAATCCGATACTGAATTTGCTGATATTTATTCCGGCTCCGGCATTAAATCCTCCGAATTTGTTTCCTTCCTGTAGTTTCAAATCATAATGTGCTTTAGGATTAAATCCGAGAGCAATCCAAAAATTTTGTGAAGGAATTATATCTACTCCCAATACTGTATGTTTGAAAAGGGTTTTTGCAAAACCATCGTCACTCACTATGCCGTTTGCTTCATCTATTCTGGAAAAATCCCATTGGGTGAGATAGACTCCTGTCAATGAAAAGCGAATGGGGGCATTGTTCAGTTTTTTGCTTAAACCAACATTTATATCCCAAGGCATACCTATCCTTTTGTCATTGTAGGAAGATATCTGGCTACCTATGTTCTTTAAGACAAGACCAGCAGAGAATTCCCGCTCTTCGTCATAATAACTGAGACCAACATCGAATCCGATAGCAGTAGATGTATATGACTCATAAGAAGAATAAATAAATTTTGCAGTGACTCCTCCTCTTAACCTGTCAGTTAGCATATGGCTATATACACCGTTTACAGCTATATCTGTAGCGGAAAAATCTCCGATAACACCTTCTGATGTTCCTTCACTCAGCTTTCCATAATCAATATAGTTAACCCCGATTGCAAATGCATTCTGATCGCGAATCGATTTTCCGAATATGGCACTTCCCACCTTTATGTCGGCAATATAGGACATGAATCCAATATTTGCGTGCATGTTCATCTCCTTACCTAAAGCAGCAGGATTATCGAAGACGAGAGAAATATCATTTTCTATAATGGAGACATTAGTCCCACCTAATGCATTGATGCGGGTCGAAGTAGGTAGTTCTAGAAATCGGAATGCTTTTTCCCCGTCCTGAGCAATGCCGGAGAAAGTGAATATTGTTATAATAATACCTAATATTGAACTTGTTATTCTGCTCATGAATTATAAATACAGGATTCAATAACCCGAATTAAAAGTAAGTTACAAAGATAACTTTATTATTTATAATACATATTTTATTAGTTGATGATATTTTTGTTTTTAGTTATTAGATATTAATTGCAATATGTATTGTCATGAAAAAAGCCTCTTAACTTAATAAGAGGCTTTTTCGATATTTAGTGTAAATATGCTTATTCAGTATCACCTACAGAGTGAATCCTATACACTACTTGAGACGAACCTTGGTATGTACATACATCACCTCTTACAAATTCATTCGTAATTCTGAATGTGAATGAATTATTAATTCTTTCGAAAGCAGCAGAGTATCCGCATATACTAGTAGAATATGGTACAGAGAAGGTGTCACCTATATTAGAACTTGTTAAATAGATATGCCTAAGCTCATATCTTAGCTGGGTGTTTTTTTCAGTTTCAATAACTGTATTTGCTGTTGTTTGGTTGCTAATCAAGGATACAGAAAAAAAGATAGCAAATAATAAAATTAATTTTTTCATGTTGAATAAGTTTAAAATTAATAAATATACATACTCAAATGTACAAAAATATATTTATCTCCTTCTGATGTAATTATATGTTATATAGCATGTTGGGTTATATTTAACTTTTGCATTAATGAATATCGCTAATGAGCATTGATATCTTATTTCTCTCTTTTATTTTCTTACCTTTGCTAAATCAAAAAAATAAGTATTTTGAATTTAGAATTATTTATTGCTCGAAAAATATATTCAGGCGGAGACCTTCAGAAAAATGTATCTTCTCCTGCTGTCAAAATTGCTATTGCAGGAGTCGCTTTGGGAATAGCGGCTATGATACTTTCGATATGTATTGTCATAGGTTTCAAGAAAGAGATAAAAGATAAAGTGATAAGTTTTGGTTCTCATATCCAGATTTCCAGTTTTGGCGGTGATTTGTCTCAAAGTACTCAACCGATACGGATGACTGATAGCCTGAGAAATATATTGGAAGAGAATAAAGAGGTAAAATATATTGAAAGATTTGTCAATATTCCCGGTATAATAAAAACAGATAGTGAATTTCAGGGTGTAATCCTTAAAGGAGTGGGAGAGGATTATGACTGGACATTTTTCAAGAATAATATCGTAAAAGGAGATATACTCGAATGGTCTGATACATCTTCGGTCAATTCTGTATTGATCTCACAGTATATTGCAGATCGGCTACAACTCAATTTAGGGGACGATTTTATTACATATTTTATACAAGACCCTATCAAAGCACGTAAATTTCAGATAAAAGGTATATACCAGACAAATATCGAAGACTATGATAAATTGTTTTTAATAACGGATATAGCATTGCTGCAGCGTCTTAATGGGTGGGATGCGGATCAGGTGAGTGGTCTCGAATTGTTAGTAAAAGATTATGGTCGCTTGTCAGAGGTGAGAGATGACCTGTTTTATGAGCTGGTTGCTTTTAAAGATGGCGATGGAAATGCATTATATACCCAGTCTATCGAAGACATGAAGCCCATGATATTCGGGTGGTTGAGCCTATTGGATATGAATGTATGGGTGATAATAATATTAATGTTGGCTGTATCGGGTTTTACGATGATATCAGGATTGTTGATTATTATATTGGAGCGGGCAAACATGATAGGTATATTCAAAGCCTTGGGTGCTCGGAACTACAATATCAGAAAAATATTTATTTATGTATCATCCTTCCTAATCATTAAAGGAATGGTATGGGGAAATGTTATTGCTTTATTGATTTGCTTCCTACAAAAGTGGTTTGGAATAATAAAATTAGACCCTACTACCTATTATGTATCAGAGATGCCTGTTTTTATCAATCCTTTGTATATAATTCTTTTGAACTTAGGAGCTCTTGTTGTATGTATAGTAATGATGGTAGGACCTTCATATCTGATTGCACGTATTTCTCCTGCTAAATCTATAAAGTTCGATTGATAGGGTGAATGAGCAGTGTCCTAAAGTCTGTATTTGTATAAACTTATTTTAATAGTAAAAGTAAGTCCAGAATGTGTAATTTATCCAATTTAAAGAAGGCTCTTCAATCACACCAATTTTTTTGTTATTGAAATCGTATACATGAATTTCCTTATTAGGCCTCTGTTGAGCCATTCCTATATATTCAGATTTAGTGTTGAAAAACTTAACTGTACCTGAACTTGTTTTTTCAGCACCTCCTTGTTCTTTATTGCCAAGATAGAATTTAGTGTTTCCTAAAGAATTTGTTTTTGATGTTTTATTATTTCTACTTTGGTTAGGGTATGCCTGACTTTCTAATATTTCACTTACTAGATTTGTTTTTGATGACTTTTTGTTAGATTGGTGTGTTTGTCCATACGCCGAATTAAATGTTATGAATAGTATTACTACACATGAAAAAATTATCCTCATAGAACGAAATTTAGTTGATAGTTATATATTAGTTTTAAGATAAACCTAAATGTCTTTGTTTATTTTATATGTCAAACAATCTTTTAATAAGAACTTGATTTCTGAAATATAAAATCCGTGTAAAGAAAATTTAATTGACTAAAATATATAAAATAATAACGTAAAAAAATCTCTTTCATTGTATTTAACGAAAGAGATTTTTATTTTAAGTAAAATTTACTCGATAGTAAGAATCACTACTCCTTCAAGAACAGAGTCACCTGGATTTACACTTATTGATGCTACTTTTCCTGCTATAGGAGCAGCTATTGAATTT
The DNA here is from genome assembly GCA_032477055.1 of Dysgonomonas sp. Lineage (GTDB taxonomy): Bacteria > Bacteroidota > Bacteroidia > Bacteroidales > Dysgonomonadaceae > Dysgonomonas_A. The sequence goes on from JAWDXP010000001.1 coordinate 524,191, forward strand.
TCCATTTTCATAGCTTCTAGTACAGCAATGTTTTGTCCTTTTTTTACTTCATCTCCCACATTTACATCAATACTGATGATAATACCGGGAAGTGGAGATTTTACAGCACCTGCTCCGCTACCCGCTGGTTTAGGGCTTGATGTTGGAACTGTTGCTGTTGTTGTTTTAGGAGCAGCAGTAGCAGTAGTTTTTGCAACAGGACGAGGTGCTAGTTTCACTTCCTCCTCGTCGCTCACTAATTCAACTTCATAATTACTCCCATTTACAGCAACTTGAGCAATAGAGTTTTCTAATTTATTTACGGCAACTATATAGTCTTGACCGTTAATTCTATATATGAATTGTTTCATGATAAATTTCTCTAATTTTTATTTTCTTACTGGCATTTGAAGCATAGCTGCACTCCTGTTGACCCAAGGAAGATTGTCCTGAGATACATGTTTGATGGTCAATACATTGCTTTCAACATCGTGTTGGTGTTGAAAATCATATATAGCCATAGCTATGGCAACCAATACATCTGTAGGTATATTATTATCACTCATAATCTTAAGTTATTTAATACTTATTGCTAGTAATTAAATCTAATTATAGTGGCAAGTTATCGTGCTTTTTAGCAGGATTAGTTTGCTTTTTAGTTCTCAATTGTTCCAAAGCGCGGATCACACGGAAACGTGTGTTACGAGGTTCGATAACATCATCTATATAACCATAGCGTGCAGCGTTGTATGGGTTAGAGAATAGCTTGTTGTATTCGTCCTTTTTAGCTGCTGCAACTTCTGCTTGTTTAGCAGGATCTGTTTCAGCTTTGATTTCTTTAGCATAAAGAACTTCTGCCGCTCCATCTGCTCCCATTACTGCGATTTCGGCAGTAGGCCAAGCATAGTTGATGTCTCCGCGAAGTTGTTTACAACTCATCACGATATGAGAACCTCCATAAGATTTACGAAGAGTAACAGTTACTTTAGGTACGGTTGCTTCACCGTAAGCATAAAGAAGTTTTGCTCCGTGTACAATTACACCGCCGTACTCTTGACCAGTTCCTGGAAGGAATCCCGGTACGTCAACAAGAGTAACCAAAGGAATATTGAAAGCGTCGCAGAAACGTACGAAACGTGCAGCTTTGCGAGATGCATTAATGTCTAATACACCTGCCATGTATTTAGGCTGGTTGGCTACGATACCAACAGATTGACCGTTGAAACGAGCGAAACCGATAATGATATTTTTAGCATATGCTGAATGTACTTCTAGGAATTCGCCATTGTCAACAACAGCTCCGATCACTTCGTACATATCATAAGCCTTATTAGGATTGTCAGGAATAATGTTATTCAACAAATCATCCATTCTGGCGATAGGATCAGTACATTCTCTTCTTGGTGCTTCTTCCATATTGTTAGAAGGAAGGAAGCTTAAAAGATTGCGGATCAAAGATAAACCATCATCTTCATTTTCTACAGAGAAATGAGCAACTCCCGATTTTGTAGTGTGTACACTAGCTCCACCAAGTTCTTCTTGCGTTACATCTTCTCCCGTTACAGTTTTTACAACTTTAGGACCTGTAAGGAACATGTAAGATGTACCTTCAGTCATAATGTTGAAATCGGTAAGAGCAGGAGAGTATACTGCACCACCTGCACAGGGACCAAAGATTCCTGAGATTTGAGGAACCACTCCTGATGCCATGATGTTGCGTTGGAAGATTTCCGCATAACCTGCAAGTGCATTTACTCCTTCTTGGATACGTGCGCCACCCGAGTCATTGATCCCGATACATGGTGCTCCGACTTTAGTTGCCATATCCATCACTTTACAGATTTTCATAGCCATAGTTTCGGATAATGATCCTCCTATCACTGTGAAATCCTGAGCGAAGATATAAACTAAACGTCCGTCGATAGTACCACATCCTGTAACGACTCCATCGCCTAGGAATTTTTGTTTGTCCATTCCGAAGTTTGTAGAACGATGCTCTACAAACATGTCGAACTCTTCAAAACTACCTTCGTCTAGTACGATAGCGATACGTTCACGCGCTGTGTATTTACCTTTTGCATGTTGAGCTTCGATTCTTTTTTCACCACCACCAAGGCGTGCTTTTTCACGAAGTGCAATAAGCTCTTTTACTTTTTCAAGCTGGCTCATGTTTTTTTATTTTGATTCTTAAATTTTGTTTTCAGACTTTGTAGCACAAAAAGACTCTATGAGTTTTCCCCATAAAGTCTTTTCGATATTATTTATTTGTTTGGATCTTCACAGAACTCTGTTAATACGCTGCATGTAGATTTTGGATGAAGGAATGCGATATTCAATCCTTCTGCTCCTGCGCGTGGTGCCTTGTCAATAAGTTGTACTCCTTTGCTTTCTACTTCGGCTAGGGCATTTGCTACGCTATCCACAGAAAACGCAATGTGATGAATGCCTTCACCTTTCTTCTCAATGAATTTTGCTATCGTGCTATCAGGGCTGGTTGGCTCCAACAGTTCGATTTTAGTTTGACCTACCTTGAAAAAGGCGGTTTTTACTTTTTGGTCTTCTACAACCTCGATGTTGTAGCATTTCAAACCCAAAACTCCTTCGTAATAAGGAAGGCTTTCTTCGATGCTTTTTACAGCAATACCAAGATGTTCGATATGCGAAATATTCATGATCTGTTTAATAAAAGATTAATTATTATTATTGGGTGCAAAATTAGTAATTTAATTTAGAAGAACATGAATTAAAAGCTAATGAAAATCAACTTAATCATTCTTTTTTTTAAGAATCGTATCTTATTATTTAGATTGGGTGAGTTTGGGCGAAAAGGTTTATTTGTGAGTGGAAGAAAATAAAAAATGGTTGTCATCACGACAACCAATTTTCAAATTGTTAACCTTAAAATCTAATACCATGAAAAACACATTACAAAGATAATCGAGAAGCGTCATTTTGACAAATGCTTTAATGCTAAATTTGAAATCTTAACATAATTATATTTTTGAAGATATTCTGAGATGTTAAAATTTAAGTTATGGTAAAAAAGTCGCTGTTTTCTGAATAAATATTTATTAGGTATGGGATAATAAGGTTAAAACTCTAAATTTCGGGATATGATAAAGAATATGTAACTTTCGCATCTTATAAGTTGTTATACGTTCAAGGATGGAGTCATTAGAAAAGAAAGCTCTTGCTAAATATATATTTGTCATTGTTGCTATAGCTATTGCGATAAGCTTTTTGATTGTTTCTAATCAGATGGCTAATGAAATGGCTAAAGAGGAACGTGCGAAAATAGAATTATGGGCAGAGGCTTTACAGATGGCGGCTACGGGAGAGGATGGTGAAGAGCTGAATATTACTCTTAAGATACTGTCGAGTAATAAAACTATTCCTGTTATTTTGTGTAACGACGAAGAGGAAGTATTGTTAACTGCGAATATCGATATTCCTCGAGATGATAGTACTGCTTTTTTACGAAAGAAGATTGAAATCTATAGTAAAAAGAATGCTCCTATTGTTATTGAAGATCCCGCTTTTAAACAATATGTTTATTATGGCGACTCTTATACGTTGAGGCGTCTGCAATATTATCCGATTGTTCAGATTCTGGTTTTGACTATTTTTGTTTGTGTCTCATTTTTAGCTTTTCTGAGTACGAAGAAAGCCGAACAGAATAAAGTGTGGGTGGGGCTCTCTAAAGAGACAGCGCATCAACTGGGCACCCCTATATCGTCTATGCTGGCGTGGTTGGAATACCTGAAAGAAAAATCGACGGATGTATCTATTTTAGAAGAAATGGAAAAGGACGTGTTGAGGTTGCAGGTCGTAGCTGAACGCTTCTCCAAAATAGGTTCAAAGCCTGCGCCTAAAATAGAGGAACTTAGAAGCCAAGTTATTCAGGCAGTTAGTTATTTGGAGAAAAGGATATCGAAAAAAGTCATCATAGAATTTGATATGCCTGAAACTCCTCTCTATGCAAAAATCAGTACATCTTTATTTAGCTGGGTGATAGAAAACCTGACTAAGAATGCGGTAGATGCAATGTCCGGAGTGGGTAAAATTATATTTAAGCTTTCACAGAAAGACGGGATCATATGTATTGATATAACTGATACCGGAAAAGGTATTACCAAATCGATGTATAAAGAAATATTTTCACCGGGATTTACAACCAAGGAAAGAGGGTGGGGATTAGGTCTCTCTCTGGCTAAGCGTATTATCGAGGACTATCACAAAGGAAAGATATATGTAAGGAGTTCGGAGCTAAATGTAGGAACAACATTCCGTATCGAACTCAAAAGTATTACAGCTTAGATAAAGTCTATAACAATTCGGGGCGATACTCGAAGTGCATAGTATCGTAATGGTACCATTTGCCTCCCCAGATAAAACCATGTTGTTCGAATATATCAATGATGAGTTGGGGTATCTGGTTTTTATACTTTAAGTCTACATCTTCTTTTGTACATCGGCAGTCCCATTGCCAATAATTAGAATATTTTACATTCAGGTCGATGGCAGTACCAAAACTGTGTGTGCTTAATCGGTTTGTTCCTTTGATTATCCTCCAATTGAATGTAGTCGCATTTTCCAGATACTTCTTCAACTCAAGATGTCTGTCCAATTCTTCTGATACTTTTTGTAATTGGATATGTATGTTATTTATTTTTGATATTCGAATTTTTTCTCCGACTAGTTTAGGACACCATACAATTGTTGTCAGATTATTTTGTACATCTTTTGCTGTAGTCCCATACATTGCTTTCATCAGGCTTTCACTACGGATCCTGCCCGGATCTTCTCCTTTAGAGGGAATGTGTTTTCCTTTTACATATGGCTGTTTAAACATGTCGGATACACTTGGGTTGTTTAGGAGTTCATCTTCTGTCTTTTCGGTTGTTTCATCATATAGGAGTTTAACATTGTCTCTTAATAGTAGGTATTTGCCATCATAACTATGCACATTATCCGGATAAGATTTTAAAAGTTTCTGAACGCCTATGGGATATTCCTGGCTACACAATGAAATATTAATTAGGAGCGATAGTATAATAAGAACAATATATTTTGTCATAACAAGACCTTCATATAAATGGATTAATAAAGTTATATCTTTTGTTACAATTAATTTTCAAAAATATTAGTTTTATCTTTATAGTTAATCTAAAATATTATATTATGAAGACCGAAAAAGAGAAAATGCTTGCAGGGGAATACTATGATGCAGGAGATAAAGAATTAATCGACCGGTGGCATTTTGCAAAGAAACTCGCGAAAGAATATTATTTGGCTGATACTACAGACAGGGAATTGTTGAATAGGATATTAGATCAGTTGCTGGGCGCAAAAGGAAAAAATGTCTGGATATCCGCTCCGTTTTTTGTAGACTATGGCGAAAATGTCTATATCGGCGATAACTGCGAAATAAATATGAATTGTACTTTTCTGGATTGTAATAAAATAACATTGGGAGATAATTGTGGAATAGGACCTAATGTTCAGATATATGCGGTCACTCATCCGGTTGTCCCACAGGAAAGATTAACTAATGATACAAGCCGTGAACTTTCAACGTGGAGGACATATACTGCTCCTGTCACATTAGGTAACAATGTCTGGATTGGCGGTGGCTCGGTCATTTTACCGGGAGTTACGATTGGATATAATACAACAATTGGGGCTGGAAGTGTTGTTACTAAATCAATTCCGGCTAACTGCTTGGCTGTAGGAAACCCATGTAAAGTGATAAAATATTTTTAAGCAGATAATTTATAAACTATTCCATATGGGATTCTACATATTCCTTTAGAGCAATGTTTATTTTTTCGTTCCATTGATCGATATAATATTGATGGGAAAGAAATGCTTTTTGTTTACTGAAAATTTCTGTACAGGTGTGGCTAAAGCTCAGATGTGTTTTATTGATACCTGTTTTGCTTAATTCGAATGTTACAATAGAAGTTCCTGCGTAGTCCGGATACTTCCAACTATATGAAAATTCCCTGTTTTCTTTAATAATCAGGATCTTACAGATGTGTTCATATTTTTCTTCTTCTCCTCCGATATAGAATTTGAAATGAGAGCCGATTTCGAGTTCAAAATCATCAACTTCGAAAAACCATTCGTTTAAGTCGCTTTTATTTGTTAGAGCCTTCCATACTTTTTCTATAGGAGCTTTTAAATCTATATCTATGATAATCGGTGTAGTTTCCATTTGTTTTATTTTTTCATTCTCTATAAACTAACAATTACTATAACAGATATGTTTTGAAGGATAGTATAGAAATAAAAAAAGAGAAGTAAATTTTACTTCTCTTTTTTCAGAATATATTAATAGTTAAAACTCATCGACTTTTAAAGTTGTCCGGTAATTATCAAGAACAGACTGAAGTTCATTACTTATAGATTCGTATTCTTTATTACCATATAAATTATTTAACTCGTTCGGATCTTTTTCTAAGTCATATAATTCATTGCAATTTATGTCTTTATCTTTGCTGGTTTCTCCTTTTCCATAAAAATGGATTAGCTTATAACGGTCTGTTCTTACACCATCGTGACGACGTACATTGTGAATAGCCGGATAATCGTAATAATGATAATATAGGCTTTGTCTCCAGTTATCAGGTTTTTCTCCTTGGAATAGAGGTACTAATGAAGTTCCACTCATTTCCTGAGGTTTTTCGATGCCTGCCAGTGATAGGAATGTAGGAGCGTAATCGATATTCTGAACAAGTGCATTACTTGTACTACCCGGTTTTATGGCTTTAGGATAATGCATGATTAGTGGCGTACGGAAAGATTCTTCATACATAAAACGTTTGTCGAACCAGCCATGCTCTCCCATATAGAATCCTTGGTCGGAAGTGTATACTATAATTGTATTTTCCAAAAGCCCTTCTTTTTCGAGATATTCTGTAATACGTCCTACCTCATCATCAATAGATTTTATACAACGAAGGTAGTCTCTCACGTAGCGTTGGAACTTCCAGTTTACTAAATCATCTCCTGTCAGAGGATTATTGATAAATTCCATATTTCTCGGATGGTATGATTTGTTCCATGTTTCACGCTGTTCAGGTGTCATTTGGTTCAATGCCTGTTCCATACCTCCATCGCTCCACTCCTGATTGTAGGGAGGAGTATCTTTTAGCTCATTCATCTTCAAGTCATATACCATAGTCATGGTTTTTTCTATAGACATATCTTGTGTATGGGCGGGAGAACATCTTGTTTTATAATCATCTTTGAACGTAGATGGAGTAGGGAACTCCACATCTTCGTACAGATCGAGGTATTTACCTTCGGGCATCCAGTTGCGATGTGGTGCTTTATGATGGACAAGTATACAGAAAGGTTTACTCTTGTCCCTGTTCTCTATAAATTCGATAGAATGAGTTGTAATCAGGTTAGTTGCGTAGCCTTCTTCTTTAATATATTTTCCGTTCGATTCTTTTGTTTTGAAAGAAGGATTATAATAATCGCCCTGATCGTGTAAAACACTATAGAAATCAAAGCCTTTAGGCTCACATTGCATGTGCCATTTGCCGACTACAGCAGTCTGATAACCATTCTCTTGGAGAATTTCGGAGAAAAATGTCTTTGTGGAATCGATTCCTGCACCTAATTGCCTTTGTCCGTTCTGATGGCTGTACAGACCTGTCATCAAACAAGCACGGCTGGGAGTTGATAACGAGTTTTCGACAAAAGCACGTTGAAATAATATCCCATCTTTAGCAAGCCTGTCGATATTTGGCGTAGGAGCCAGTTTGGAAATAGGATGCCCATATGCACTTATTGTCTGAAAAGAGTGGTCATCCGTCATTATATATACAATATTGGGACGGGTGTCTTTTTGTATTTTTTCGTTAGAAGAACAGGCGGTAAGAAGAGTTGCCGGAATAGCCGCCAGACTTAATTTGTTTAGGTTTTTCATGAGAATTTACTATTTTTCATATTGAGAATACGAAGATAAAAAAAACAGAGGACTAATCAAATTTTGATTAGTCCTCTCTCTGTTGGTAATTGTAATAAATCTTATTTCCAGAAACTGTTGTTGTAAGGAGAGCCCACAGCAAAATCTGCGATAGTACCTTTATTCCCATAGCTATCCGTAATCACAGCATTTCTTATATAACTCAAAGGTTTCATAAAGCCTGCTGTCCATGCCCATGCGTCTGCACGGAAAGGAATACAAAGATTGAACTTAAAGTTACTTTCTGTTAAGTTATATGGTGTGAATACTGATCTTTCGCCTTTCTTTAAAAGTGCGTTTTTGTCATCGTATACATCATATGTTATTTCTAAAGTTCCGGGGACTTTTTTTCCTGCAATCGGATATTTATAATTCAGAGTGATATTGTAATTGTAAGATAAAAGTCCGCAAGGAGTTTTAGTTGGCTTATCCATTTTCAGACCTGAGAATGTCATTGAATTATCAAATTCGCCGATATTCCAGATGTCTTTATTTTCTTTGAATAGTTCGGTAGAGAAAATATTGATCCCAAGGCTATATATGTCGAATGTCGCAGATGATTTGAAAGTACCTCTCGAGCCTGCTATAGTTTTATTCGAAGTACTTAAGGTGCTACTTGTGACAGTTTCGAAACCATAACTTATTTTACTTGTAGCGCTTAATAGCAGATCATCGATAATCGAAACTTTTGGTGTTATTACCAGATTCATATCGGTAATAACCTCACCTCTGATATTTATATCAGCTATACCGGTCGAGGTCATTGTATTTTCATAAATGAAATGGCTTTTGTTGCTTGAAGTATTGCTATAATAAGCATATCCGATTTTGAAGGAACCGGCTGTATTGTACGACAAGTTAGAATCTGCTGCCACATTTGCAAATATGTAGGACGGGAAATTTATTTTATTTACAGTAACCTTAGCTGGAATGTTGCCTAATGTGCCGGCTGGTATTTCTATATTAAGTTCTATTTCCTCCAGCAATTTGACAAGGTCTGCGGGTACATAATCGATCATATCGATAGCAAACTCATGGTTGACAGATTTGTTGAACGTTAAATATGGATTGAATTCAGGTTTAATTTCATATGTAAATATAAATTCCGAAGGCATAACTTTTGACTTGCCATCAAACGTTAGCTTTACATTGAAGATCGTTTTTACAGATGTATTAGGATTGAATACTAAGCCATTATTGTTGTACTCTTCAATATAGTTTAATATATCAAAGGTAAATGTTTGCTCATATGGTGTCGAGCGAAGTATCGTACTGTTTTTCTTCAATTTCTCTTCGGCTTTTTGCATATCTATAGAGAACTCGATAGAACCGCTTTCGAATAAATCGCCTAAGTAAGCATCTGTTGTTTCTATCTCGTATACATTAGCTCCGCTATTCTTCGCAGATACGATTGTTTTTAGATGTGCGTTCCCATCCAAAGAGAGATAAAGAATATTTCCCTCTTTTATATTAGGAGCTAATTCCGAATCATTAATTTCCACAGTATAGACTCCATTTAGATTGCTGATAAAATCTGAATTTTCATTGTTTAAGGAAACGATCTTAGGATTAATAATTACATTGTTCAAAGAATATCTCAGCCCCTCATTATTTTCCCCGGAATGATTAATGCCGCGTGTGGGCTGATTTGTATTGCCGTCATCAATAATATTGTCCTGAATGCTTTCACTACATGAAAACATGAGTGCAGACAATGCTACACTAGCCATTAATAAAATTTTTCTCATAAATTTAAATTGTTTAGATTCCTCTATTATTGTAAAACATTCTCAAGTATAGTACTACAGAACAAATATAAATATATTTTCTAAAATTTGTTATAAATATTAAAAATATAAAAACTTTTTATTAATGATAAATCGAATGGGAGTTTGAGGAGTTTCAGGAAAATAAAAGAGGTCAAACTTAGTTTGACCTCTTTTAATATATAAATGTACAGACTTTGTTCTTATACTTTCTTTTCTTTCTGGTCAGAGGTTGCTTCTACAACGTTAACTACATAGTCAGCCAGTTTCTCACAATCGCCAATTATATCCATATAAATAACACCTAGTTCGTAACTATATTCTTTGTTATCAATATCGGATAGGTTCTTGTATTTTAGTTGATCTCTACGATTGTTAATTTCATTCTCCAGATTGAAAACTTTGCTCACATAGTGTTTTTGGTTCTCATGTTTCTCCAGTACTTTTTGCATAGAGTCAAGAGATTCGGTCAATAGGGCAAACATCTCTTCGATATTAGCATATTGCGATTCAGTAAAGTCTACACTTGCCGCTTTTCTTCTATAGATAGCTCGGGCGATGTTGAAACATCCGTCACCGATACTTTCTATCTCAGTAACCTCACGCAGCATAGAACGAATTTCATTCTTACTTTCCGCACTCAAGCGACCTTCCGATACTTTATTCAGATAGTTAGCGATTTCCAGCTCCATACTGTCGCTGATGTTTTCGTATTTTTCTATTCTACTGAATAATTTATTAAAGTCAGAATCATTATTTACATGAAGCAAATCTTTCACCATTGTGAACATCTTCTGAGTGCGTATAGAGTATAGGTTTATTTCTTCGCGGGCTTCTATCATGGCAAGCTCAGAGGTAGATACCATGCTGCTCTGAATAAATTTGAGCCTGAACTCTTCTTCCTCTTCTTTCTGTGGTATAAGTTTTGTAACGACTTTCTCGAGAAATCCGACAAGCCAGATAAATATGAATGTATTACAAATATTATAACATGTATGGAAAGCTGATAGCTTGAAAGACATTAGTGTCTGGAAATCACTATTCCCTCCAAAACTGTCCACAAAATTGGATACTGCATTTGTAAATGGGTAGAATATGGCTAAGACCCAGAGAACACCAAACATGTTGAATACGAAATGGGACAAGGCTGCTCTTTTGGCTGAGGTATTGGCTGTAAGTGCTGCGAGATTGGCTGTACAGGTTGTACCCAGATTTTCTCCTAATACAATGGCTGCCCCTATCTCGTACGAAATCCATCCTTGGCTACACATTATTAGTGTGATTGCCATAGTCGCACTCGATGATTGCACTACTATAGTCAATATTGCCCCAATAAAGAAGAAGAGAATAATAGAGCCAAATCCCATGTCGGTATAATTGGTGACAAAGGCGAGCATTTCGGGATTTTGAGCTAGATCCGGAACATTTTCTTTCAGTCCGGCGAGTCCCATAAACAAAAACGCAAACCCATAGATGAACTCACCCAAAGATTTGCGAAAACTCTTTTTTGAAAAGATAAGCGGCATCGCTATTGCCAGAATCGGTAAGGTAAACAGCGATATATCGACCTTAAATCCAAAGACGGAAATAATCCAGGCTGTAAGAGTGGTACCGATATTGGCCCCAAGTATTACGCTTATGGATTGTGTAAGCGTTAGTAGGCCGGCGTTTACGAAACTGACGACCATTACTGTCGTTGCGCTCGAAGATTGAATGACTGCCGTAACAAATAATCCTGTTAGTACCGCTGTGATACGATTTTTAGTCATTGCGGTCAGGATGGTTCTTAGCTTGTCACCGGCTAATTTTTGAAGACCCTCGCTCATGGTTTTCATCCCGAAGAGGAATAGTCCCATAGAACCAAGGAATAACATGAAGTCAAAAAAAGAATACTGCATTATTTAGTAATAAAAGGTTTTCTTAGAAGATGCAAATTTATATAAAAAAATGTATTTTATATATCTGCTATATAAACTTCTAGATAAAAAACGCTTCTCCTTTGCCCAAAGCTTTATTGCCACTCATAACAGCCGATGTCGGGAGCTTCGTCACTTCTGCGCGAATTTCCTTTAATATCTTCAGGGAGTTCTGCAGCATACTGGCGCGAAGCCTTATTTCGGGCAGGAGAATTTTCCGTTAATTGGTAATTGAAATAATAATATTGAGGATTTTCTTCAGTAGAATACGGGTCATATATATATTTAAAAGCAGGATTAACATTCCATACTGTATTTATAAAATTAGAATCATCGGTTCCAGCTGCTTTTATCAGACAATTGGTAAATGTATGGTTGAAAGCAATATTATCATTCTTCTCTAATTTTATTTCAGGACTACTTTTTCCTGAAATGATGGTATTTATAAACTGGCTGTTAACTAATGGTATATTTAGTTCGTTTCCTTGGTTGTCTGTTCCTTTATTAGCTAGTATAAGAGCTTGCTTCCTGTTTCTGTCCCATCCTAAATTTCCTCCGGGTATGTAACTGGCTATAGTACAATGTAGAAAATTATAATCACCTCCAATTAAGTTGACAGAACTTGTCCCTGAGTTGGCAAACAGTGAGTTTTTTGCTTCTATTTTACAGTTTATAGCGAATATATTCTCTTTAGTGGTATTCTGGACTATAGTATTCAGAAGAGAAGCCTTTAACTGTGTCGGTTCCGATTGTTGGAATAGGATACCATAGATAGAACTGCGAATCTGAGTATTCTCAAATAAATTATTAAAACTGCCGGAAGCAATTTCTATACCTTCCCATTGACCCGGAACACGATCATAAGGTACGTTGAGTGATTCTAGAAAAAGGTCGGTACGGTCTCCCCGTATTACCACTGGTTTTTCGATTGTACCTTTGCTCTGCAAACTGCCTTCTACAAAGAGCTTTGCCTTACTATGAAAATACAGGTGAACATTTTCGTTCAATGTTAGAGTTACATTCGGGTTTACGTGTAAAGTTTCGTATATCAGGAAAGGTTTTTCGCCGGTAAGTATAGTGTCCTTATCAATCGTTTTTCCTTCCCACAGGATAACATCCTGACCGATTGCTTCTAATCGTACATATTGTGTAACTCCATTGAACTGAAAGCGTATGGAATCTGCAATAAGGAGAGGGGTATTTTGGTTTAGAGGATATATTGTTGCCTCAATGAATACATAGATACTATCCTCTGCCAGAATATCCACATTGTTGATGCTGTTACCACTTTCTCCGTCTACATTCATTCTGAACCCTGTTTTTTCGGCGTTCATTAAAGCAATAGAGTTTATAGAAAGTGCATTTTTGTTCTTGTTATATACTTTTAGTCTTCTGGTTGAAGTTCCGAAAGATGTAAATACAGTGTCGAATTTAATAGTTTCGCTAGAAAAACTCAATCTCAAATTACCGTCTGTAGAAAAATCATCGTCGTTATCGCAAGAAGCACAACATGCGATGAAAAATAGAAAAGTAATAAGATAAGGTAGAGTCTTCATATTAAAATTGATTTGTTATTCTAATTATATTTCGCAAACACCATCTATAGAGCAAGCTTTTCCGCTGATAGAATCTCCTTTGGTGGATGATGTATCATTTCCCGACCATGATTCATAAGCTTTGTTAAGGGTTTCCAGATATTCATCGGTAGTAACAGAGCCTTGAATGATAAATTTATCATTCATCCGGTAAAAAGGAATATATTGCAAATTGAGTTCTTCCTCACTATACTCTATGTCCTTTTTTACTTCATCTACAAATTGGTCGGAATTAAGTAAACCGTCTATTTCTGATTGAGGTATACCAATTCCGGTTCCTATGTTTAGGAGGGTTTTATTATCACTAATGTCTTTTCCTGAAACAAAATAAGCATCGAAAAGGGCTTCTTCAGCTTCGTTTGCTAAATTATACTTTGTCGCCAGTTTTACCAGACGCAAAGCTTTTGATGTGTTGGCAACAACTGTCCTGTCGAAATCAAAATTTAAACCAACAGAATGAGCACTGGAACTTATCTGTTCCATATTTTTTTTCTGTTGTTCTACTGTGACATTATATTGCGATGCAATAAACTGGTATATGGACTCATTTAATGGAGTTGCGGGCAAATCCGGATTTAGTTCATAGCTACGCCAGATTATTTCTACATTTTCTTTGTGAGGAAATTTATTTAAAGCCTCTTCCAGTTTCCTCTTTCCTATATAACAATATGGGCATGCAATATCTGACCATATTTCGATTTTCATCTTTTCCATTGTCTTTCCATCAAATATAAAATGCTAAGATACTAATTCATGTACTGATTAGTATCTTAGCAACTCTAATTTTTATATTATTTAAATTTATCGGCTATTTAAAAATTAAATATATGAACGTCCAGGCTTGCGGCGTGGGTTCGTGCTTGCTGGTTCTTCTACCTTAGGCTGGTTTTCAGGAGCCTTGATTTCCGGTTCAGGAGTAGGAATAGTTTCTTCTACAACCACTTCTTCTTCGACTATAGTTTCTATAATTTCTTCTATCGGAGCCTCCTCTGTCGGAGTTTCCTCAACTGTAGTACTCTCTTCCTGAACCTCGTTAACTATAGTTGGTTCTGCCAGAGCTTCTTCTACCGGAGTTGGTTCCTGTGCCACTTCTTGTACTTTTGTTTCCTGTGGTTCAATTGTCTCACCTTCACCGCGTATACTTTTCAGAACCTCAAGTAAGAATTTCCACCATTTGTCAACCGAAGGAATATTTACTTGTTCGGCAGGAGAATGAGCATCCGTAATAGTCGGTCCACATGATATCATATCCAAGTGAGGATATTTTTCAAGGAATAAACCACACTCCAAACCTGCGTGAATTGCTTTTACTTCCGGTGATTTATTATATAATCTCTTATAAGAATCTTTAGCTATTTCTAAAATTTTAGAATTTGGGTTTGGTTTCCATCCCGGATATCCTTGGCTATGCTCTACTGCTGCCCCTGCCAAAGAAAATACTGCATTAACCATATTGGCAGCATACTCTTTTAGCGATTCTGTAGAGCTTCTTTGGCTTGTGCCAACTACAATTGCATTATTATTTCTCATTTTTACAGAAGCCAAATTGGTAGATGCTTCTACTAATCCGGGCATATCTTGACTCATAGCAAGTACACCATTAGGACTGGCGCATAGAGCATTTATCAATCTATATGCAACATCTTCAGCAATAATATTAGTTGGTTCTCCTGTCGATTCAATCGTAATCAGAACATTAGGATCAACTACTTTGAGTTCTTCCTCAATATCTGCAATGAAATTGTTTAATAGTTCGACTACCCTGTCTCTGTCACCAACCGGTACACCTACATGTGCAGATGCTTCGCGAGGAATTGCATTGTGTAAATTTCCTCCATTGATGTAGGATAAGCGGATTTCCATTTTTCGAGATACAGTCCATAAGAAACGAGCTAATATCTTGTTTGCATTTCCTAATCCTTTGTGTATTTCACTACCTGAATGTCCTCCGTTCAAACCTTTTACATGGATGTTGAACCAATATTGGTTTCCGGGAGTATCCCATTGATGATAACCGAAAATAGCAGTAGTTCCTTTACCTCCGGCACAACCGATGTATATTTCTCCTTCTTCTTCGGTATCAAGATTTATCAATATATCACCTGACAGAAATTTTTTCTCAAGAGCATAGGCTCCTGTCAATCCTGTCTCTTCATCAACAGTGAATAAACACTCTAATTTAGGATGTTGCAAATTGTCCGATGCTAGTATTGCTAGTGCAGCAGCAACTCCAATACCGTTGTCTGCTCCCAGAGTTGTTCCATTTGCCTTAACCCAATCTCCGTCAATATATGTTTGTATAGGATCATTATCGAAATCGAATTCTTTATCATTATTCTTTTCGCAAACCATATCTACGTGTCCCTGCAATATTACAGTAGGGCTGTTTTCGTATCCTTTGGTAGCAGGTTTTGTTATAAGTACATTGCCTGCATTATCATTTTTTACTTCCAAATTGTGCTGTTGAGCGAATTCAAGAAGGTAGGCGATAATCTTGCCTTCTTTTTTCGACGGGCGTGGAACTTGGGTTATTTCGTAAAAATATTTCCAAAGTAAGTTTGGTTGTAGATCCTGTATAGTCATAATCTCTAAAAATGTTATTGGTTTTTTCTTTATTAAGGGTTAAAAGTATAGAAATATTGACCTTCGCACAAACTTTTTCACATCTTTTAAAGATGAGGGCTGTATTGTAGTCCAACTATAAAAGTTATATTTGCGTGTTTAATTCATAACAGGGTAGTTATAGTGCTTTTCTGACAAGAAAAATCTATTTAATATCATAAAATTGAGGAATATTGAAAATTTGATTTTATTTTTGCATTTCGAAAACTGAATTAAGCAGAAGTTTATATTTAAGACATCAATTATTTATTTATATGAAAAATCTTTCTTATGTGATAAATGGTATATTGGCAATTGCTATTGTTATACTTTTTATCTTGTTTTTTAATTTGAAGAAAAGTACACCGGAGACACCTTCTTTAAAGTTTGAGAGTGATTCTACGGTAACTCTACCTATCGCATATGTAAATATTGATAGCGTATTAACAAACTACCAGTATGCCAAAGAGGCAAGTGATGTGCTGATGAAGAAAACAGAATCTTCCCGCGCAACAATAAACAACAAACAGAAACAAGTAGCTTCTGAATATCAGGAATTTCAACGCAAGTTGCAGAACAATGCATTCTTAACTGAGGAAAGAGCTAGACAAGAGTCGGAACGTATACAGAAGATGGACTCTGAGTTGAGCCAGTTAGCTAACCGACTGGATAATGAGTTGGCAATGGAGCAAATGAAAATAAATAACCAATTGGCTGATTCGGTAAGAACATGCATAAAAGAGTTTAATAAAACGGCGAATTATGAGGTAATAATCAGTAATTCGGGATTAGATAATATTTTATTTGCGAAACCTAAATATGATATAACTAATAAAGTTATTGAGATATTGAATCAGAGACATGTCTCTACGGTAAAAAAGTAAAATAGAATTTTGAGATATAAAAAAGGGCAAGTAACTGTTTTTACTTGCTCTTTTTCTTTGTTATAATACGGGTTAGACTCAATAAAAAAGTGGAGATACAATGTATCTCCACTTTCTATATCAGGATGAAATCTTGCTTCTGTTGAAGTTTATTTTGTAACAACTTCGATCTCAGCAATTGTATAATCTGCTTTGTTATTCGTATTTTGCAGAGGCTCAAATTTGATAAAACTGGCATTTGCAGAGTTGTTAAACAGTACCTGTTGTTTGATTGGGTTATTCTTTATGTTTGTGAATGAACCATTCGCAACAACCTTATTCCATGCAGTACCATCTGTGCTTGTATACAAATTGTATCTGTAAACGTTATTCGCTTTCTCATTAGCAACAGGAGTATAATTGATACCTTTTAGTGACAATGACTCTCCTAAATTGATAATAACAGCCTCATTGTTTTTGATAACGGCAGAAGATTTATAATTACCATCGATGATTGAAGTCATACCATCTGTCTGAGGGCTAACTATTGCCCATTTTGCAGAAGCAATATCGAATGTAGAGGAAATAACTTCACTTTTCTCTTTTCCATTGGCAATGGTAGCCATAGCTTTTACCGTACCTCCGGCAGGAAGAGCGAATTCTCCTTTGTAGATAGTCGTAGGTTCAGAACCGTCTGTACTGTAATAAATAACCGGCTCCGGTGTTGGACATTCTATCTTAACCATTCCTTCTTTATTACGCGATATTGTAGGTACAGATAGTTTTTCTGGAGCAACGAATAGTCCCACTTTGCTCAATACAGGACATGCCAGTGAATTTTGGATATTTACTCTTACCTTACTTGTACTGACTGTAGGAAATCTGAGTATGCGTTTGTATCCGATGGTCGTTGCAGTAGCTATCTCTTCCCACTGTCCGTCTTTCCAGACCTCTACATTGAATTTAGCCACACGTTGTCCTAATGGGATATATTCCTGAAGCAATATTCTGTTGAATGATTTTTCTTGTCCTAAGTCCAGTTCAAATGATGCTGAAAGAATATCCTCATCGGTAGTCCAGTAAGTATCATAATCTTCATCTAAAAGGTTATCTGCTTTATACTGGCTCGACTTGCCTCGTGTCGATGATGCTGTGATCGTAGCTCCTTTGGTCAAATCATCTGAAAATATATCATTGATTGCTTTTTTGAATTCCATTAGGCGTACAGAGTCATTCGGGTGAATGCGTCCTCTTCTGTCCGGCGGAACATTAAGTAGAAGATTCGAATTCCGTCCGATAGAAGTATGGTAAATATCTACAAGGTGATCTATACTTTTCACTTTATCATTGGTAGAAGGACTATAGAACCATCCCGGTCTGATAGATACATCCGTCTCGGCAGGTACCCATGCTTCACCATGTATATTACCTATATTTAGTGTGTCTGTTGGCGGAGAGCCGGCACCCGGTTCAAATCCTTTGACATTTAACCGTGACCAGTTTGTTTCTCCGGCTACACCTCTTTCGTTACCCATCCATCGGCATCCGGGACCCACATCGCTGAATATAATGGCTTGCGGTTGATTTTTATACACTACGTTATGGAACATATTCCAGTCATATTCCTGTTTTTTACCAGGATGTCCATGTCCACCGTTAGCTCCATCGAACCATTGTTCAAAAATTTCGCCATAACTACTCAATACCTCATCCAGAGTGTTGGCAAATACCTGATTGTATTCAGCAGTTCCGTATGTAGGATGATTCTGATCCCATGGCGAAAGGTATACACCAAATTTAAGCCCATACTCCTTACATGCTTCGGATAGTTCTTTTAGAATATCGCCTTTTCCGTCTTTCCAAAGGCTTTCCCGCACTGTATGAGTACTGTATTTACTTGGCCATAGACAAAATCCGTCATGATGTTTCGCCGTGATGATAATTCCCTGCATTCCGGCAGCCTTTGCAGTTGCAGCCCATTGTTTACAATCGAGATCTGTAGGATTAAATACTTTGGGATCTTCTTTTCCGTCTCCCCATTCAACATCTGTAAAAGTATTAGGTCCAAAATGGATGAACATGTAATATTCCATTTTTTGCCATTCTACCTGATATTCAGAAGGAATTACGCCATACGGTTTGGGGGGCTCTGCTGTATTGTCACATGAGGAAAACGCTCCTGCAAAAAGAAGGCTTAGTGACAATAACCCCGGTTTATAAAATCGTGGATACTTCATTAAATGGTATTTTAGGTTTATATAGTATTCGTTATTCTATCAGATTACCAGATAAGGTCATTTTCGGATATGATCATATCCATCTTTATGTCCCATGTATCTGTAGGGATATTATCTAATAATTGAAAATCAAAGCATACTCCGGCTTTAGACGCTTTTATCTTAGGTAAAAAACGATCGTAATATCCTTTTCCTCTCCCTAGCCGGTTTCCTTTACGGTCGAAAGCGACTCCGGGAATTATAGCTAGATCAATTTTGTTGTATTCATCGAAATCTTCGCCCAAAGGTTCATGTATACCATACGATGATTGTTCATATACAGTATCATGCTTTATCCTTCGCAATATGATTTCATTATTATGAATAACCGGCAAAAAGAACTCTTTTTTGTCTATCCATTTAGCTATAAAACGATGGGTGGCAACCTCATCTTTCATGGCATTATAGATACATATTTTTGAAGCATTCCCAAATGTTCCGGTTATTTCCAGCACAGAAAATACTTCTTCGGACATGAGAACTAAATCCTCCGGACTGTATTCGCATTTTCTAGCAGCTATTTCCTTCCTTATTTTATCTTTTTCTAAGTTTTTTCTCAACTTTGGTATATTATTCTATTCGTAAATTACTTATATCCTTCATTCTTGATCGTTTCCGGATAAGCTTTTTTCTGTTGAACCAATTCGATTGCTTCTTTAAGTACATTATCCTTTTTCAAGATTATAGGATAGAACCCTTCATCACCAAAGATATTTCTGACAATATTAGCTTTCAGTTGCAACATTAATAAATCCTTAGCTTCATTTACCAGATGAGGTCTGTAACGTACGCCTTTACTCTCTGCCAGGCTAACAAGGTTAGGGATAAGAGGCTGAACCGATAAATACTTGTCTAATTCTTTCCAGTTTTTGAATTCTTCCAGTTTTTCTCTGTTTTTATCCGTATATATGAAGGCCGATTCGTAGATAAGCCCTTCATTGGCTACTGTGATATAGTAAGAGTTGATGCCGGTAGTATCTCGAGGAACAAATATATCGGGCATAATGCCGCCGCTACCATATACAGGTCTGCCTCCTAGAGTGTGGAATACATGTTCACCATCCAGCTTTATACTGTCTTGAGAATCAAGTTCTCCTCTTACAAACCTGTTCATCAGGTCTTTGTTGTAGTCATCGGACTTACCCAACTCATAAGGCTTCTGAATACTACGCCCCGATGGTGTATAGTATCGGGCAATAGTAAGTCTCAGTGCAGAACCATCTTTGAATTTTTGCTGATTTTGTACCAAACCTTTTCCAAATGAACGGCGTCCGACAATAAGTCCTCTGTCATTATCTTGGATGGCTCCTGCAAATATTTCACTGGCAGAAGCACTACCTTCGTCCATTAGTACAATTAACTGGTCTTTTTTGGATGTTCCCGAACCATTGGCATATGCATCTTCTCGAGGAAATGCCCTTCCTTCGGTATATACTATAAGTTCGCCTTTTTCTAGAAATTCGTTGGTCATTTCTATAGCTGCATTCATATAACCTCCCGTATTCTGACGCAGGTCAATAATAAAGGATTCACAGTCTTGTTTTTTGAGCTTAGAAAGAGCTGTAATAAATTCCTGATACGTAGTACCTCCGAATTTATTTATCTTTATATAGCCGATTTTTTCGGCAGGGGTGTAAGATACATCGACAGTATTGACAGGGATATCTCCTCTTTTGACCAGAATATCTATTATTTCAGATACGCCAAAACGCTTGATTCCTAATTTCACATCTGTTCCTTTAGCTCCTCTAAGACCTCTCATGACTTTTTCGTTGGTCATGTTTTTTCCTGTATAAGCAGAATCATTAACGAAAGCAATGCGGTCTCCGGGGCGGATTCCTGCTGCTTGAGACGGTCCTCCGGCAATTACACTTACGACCATGATAGTGTCGTTTCTAAGAACGAATTGAACACCTATTCCACTGAAATGACCCTCAAGATCATCTCCCATTAAAGCCATATCTTTAGCCGTAATGTATGTAGAGTGGGGGTCTAATTCGGAAACTAAACGAGGTATAGTCTGTTCTATAAGCTCCTGGCTATTGACAGAATCTACATATGTCTCGTTTATAAACTGTATAACCGCATCCAGCTTATTTGCTTTGCCCGTGAAAATATTGGTAGTTTTGGCTATCGGATTAAAAACAGAAAACACATTCCCGATAATAATACCGGCAACAATTCCTAAAGCGATCCATAGTGGTAACCATACGAAATATCTTTTTTTATTCGATTTTTGAGGTTGCTTTTGTTCTTGTTCGTTAATGTGATTGTTTGATTCTGGTAACTCCATGAGATATATTGATAAGTCTTTATAGTTTAATTAAGTTTCTGGAACACTATATTTTTGCGATAAACATTTCTATTCCTAGTATTTCGCTAGAGGTAGAATCCTCTACATAATATTGATCTACAATGTTGGGCTGATAATATGAATGAGCATCCAATTGGGACACAATATCTATAATAGCTAATTCATTCAGTTCATTAAAATTTAAAGAATCTACATATTCTTTTTCTATAAATTTTAATACATTACTTAATTTAGTATCCGGATAAGTAATATGTGAACTATTATTTATTCGATAGTCGCAATAATAATTGATAGCTAGGCATGTTACAATACATGACAGCATACATATCAGATATTTGCCTGCTGTAAATTTCATAAGTGAAATTATTTCTCCGGTGATGAATTATCAATAGCTACTACTTCTATTCCTGCCCTTTCGAGAAGTTCGCAACCATCCATATTATGATATTTAGCATTATAAACTACTCTTTTTATTCCAGCCTGAATAATCAGCTTGGAGCATTCTATACAAGGCGATGTCGTTACATACATAGTAGCCCCCATACTACTATTGTGTGAACGCGCGACTTTGGTAATAGCATTTGCTTCGGCATGTAGAACGTAAGGCTTGGTTATATTGTTTTCATCTTCGCAGATATTTTCGAATCCCGAAGGTGTTCCGTTGTAACCATCCGAAATTATCATTTTATCCTTTACTAACAAAGCCCCGACTTGTCGCCTTACACAATAAGAATTCTCAGCCCATATCTGAGCCATTCTCAAATAACGATCGTCAAGCAAACGTTGTTTTTCTTTATCCATTGTAATAAATAATCAACATTTTAACGTATACTCGCAAAAGTACATAAATATATTTTATATAGGAAAAAGTCTGCTTTTATTAAGAAGAATTTCTTATTATTTCTCTCTATTTTTTAGCAGAAGATTGTACTATTGTCTGGTATTGACAAAAAGGGTGTTCTAATAATCCCCTTCCATCATCGAATCACGATATCCTAGGAAGTACAGAATACCATCCAAACCTACTGTCGATAGCGATTGTTGGGCATTTTCTTTCACTTTGGGCTTAGCGTGGAAAGCTATACCTAGACCTGCTGTTGCCAGCATAGGTAGGTCATTAGCCCCGTCTCCTACGGCAACAGTTTGTTTTAAGTCTGCTTTTTCGACTTGAGCAATTAAACGAAGAAGCTCAGCTTTACGCTTACCATCAACAATATCTCCTATGTAATTTCCTGTAAGTTTACCGTCTATTATCTCTAATTCATTAGCATATACGTAGTCGAAACCGTATTTATCTTTCAGATAATTTCCGAAGTAGGTAAAACCTCCCGAGAGTATTGCAATCTTGTAACCACTCTTTTTCAGTATGCGTATCAGCCGTGTCATCCCCTCTGTGATAGGCAGATTTTCGGCTATTTCTTTCATAACCGATTCGTCTAGTCCTTTCAGTAGTTTAACACGCTTTTCGAAACTTTCGGAAAAATCGAGCTCTCCTCTCATGGCAGCTTCGGTAATAGCCCTTACTTCTTCACCAACCCCTGCGCGATCGGCAAGTTCGTCAATTACTTCTGTTTGTATAAGTGTAGAGTCCATATCAAAACAAATAAGACGGCGCATTCGGCGATACATACTTTCTTCCTGAAAAGCTATATCTATCCGATGTTGAGAAGATAATGAGAGGAATTTCTTTTGTAATTCTTTGAAACTTTCCAGAGTTCCTCTAACCGATAATTCGATACAGGCTCTCCCTGCTCTGTCTGAAATGTTAAGTGGAATCCGCGAGGTAAGACGTACTATTTTTTCAATATTGAGTTTGTTTTCCAAAAGTACATTAGTAACCAGAGATATTTGAGTTCCATTCAATTCGCGACCTAGTATAGTTACTGTGTATCTGTTTTTACCTTGCAGGTTAACCCACGTAGAATAGTTTTCTTTACTTGTATGCGAAAACCTGATATTTACGCCTAATTCATCCGCTTTGAACAAAAGGTCTTTTAAGATCGATCCCGACTTGTCAGTCTCAGACTCGAACATAATAGCCAAAGAAAGAGAATGATGGATGTTAGCCTGTCCGATATCTAATATAGTGGCATTGTAATGTCCTAATATAGCAGTTAAGGCGGTCGTAACTCCCGGACGGTCTTGTCCTGATATACGTACGGTAATTATCTCGGTTTTATTCATATTAGTAAATTAGAAAGGTAAAAAAACTCCTCAGAATTTTTAATTAGCTGAATTGAGCAAAGCCGTTTCAGCTTTTTCTATTTTATTGAAATCGAATTGATCAATAATTTGTTGCTTCATCATTTCGATATGATCATTGTATAAGTTTCCGATGCTGCCTTCGTGGGTATGGTGAACCGTTTTGTTGGGTTTGAAATCTCCATTTTCGATTTCTAAGCCGACTTTTTTGTATGCATCCCGGAATGGCATTCCTTCTAATACGAGTCGGTTGACTTCTTCGACACTGAAAAGGAAAGAATACTTATCATCATCCAGAATGTGTTCGTTGATTTTGACCTCGCTTAACATTCTGCCAACCATAGAAATACAATTGTTCAGTTCGTCAAAAGAAGGAAGAAATATTTCTTTAATAATTTGCATATCTCTGAAATAGCCCGATGGTAAATTGTTTATAACTAAGGCTATTTCGTTAGGTAATGCTTGCAGTCGGTTACATTTAGCTCTTGTAAGTTCAAATACGTCCGGATTCTTTTTGTGAGGCATAATACTCGATCCTGTTGTATATTCATCGGGTAACTTAATGAAACCAAAATTCTGACTATTGTATAAGCATGCATCGTAGGATAAGCGGGATAAGGTAGCGGCAATTCCTGCCAAAGCTGTACTTACAGTACGTTCCATTTTTCCTCTTCCCATTTGGGCATATACTACATTGTAGTTCATCGAATCAAACCCCAAAAGGTCGGTAGTCATTTGTCGGTTAAGCGGAAAAGATGAACCATATCCGGCAGCAGAACCCAATGGATTGCGGTTTGTTATCTTATATGCCGCTAAGAGTAATTGAAGGTCGTCCACCAAACTTTCAGCATAAGCGCCAAACCATAGTCCGAATGATGAGGGCATTGCTATCTGAAGATGCGTGTAGCCCGGCATCAATACATTTTTGTACTTCTCACTTTGGTGTAATAATATTTCTACCAGATTGGATACGGATTCGACTACTACTTTTATTTGTTCACGAGTGAAAAGTTTGAGATCGACAAGGATCTGATCATTTCGCGAACGTCCGCTATGTATCTTTTTTCCGACATCTCCTAGTTTACGTGTCAACATTAATTCTACCTGAGAATGTACATCCTCAACGTTATCCTCTATGACAAACTCTCCTTTTTCGATAATTTCATATATCGATTTGAGTTCTTTCAGCAATACAGATAACTCATCTTTAGTAAGTAATCCAATCGATTCGAGCATCGTAATATGTGCCATTGAGCCAAGGACATCGTGCTTTGCCAGATAAAGATCCATCTCACGATCACGACCGACCGTATAAGTTTCGATATCTTTATTTACTAAAGTGTTTTTTTGCCAGAGTTTCATCTAGATAAGTCTTAATGTTGATATATTGATATAATGAAAATAAAACTAAGGGTAAGCCTTAGTTTTATTTGGTGATTATTTCGTTGTATGGAATGTTGGACAATGCTTCAGCCATCTTATTCAGTCCTTCCTGTAACGGTTTGGATACCATTGGTTTCAAGAAAGGATTTAAATCGGCATCAACCGTCAATTTCATTTCCGTATCATTTTCTGCAACCTGTTTCAGTTGTATCCAAAGATTCAGTTTGAAGGGTAGCTTCTCGGCTTCGAATTTCACTGTGGAGTTAGGCTTTCTGTCTACTATAACAAATCTTATATTACCGATAGGAGACACATTTACTGTGCAGGAGTCCTGATCATAAGAAAAATCTTTGAATTGATCTTGAGGTATTTTGTCTTTTATCAGGTCCAGTTTTCTTAAATCTGATAAAACTGCAAATACATTTTCATCGGAACTGGAAATAGTTTTTATATCACTTGTATATTCGGCCATATTTTTACTTTCTATTATTATAATTTATTTCCAGTCGGAAGGAGATTTTCTCCACTCTTTAAGGGTATCCAAGTCAGATTCTGCAATATAATCGATGCGCAAAGCTTCTTCTAATACTGCATCATAGTTAGTTAAAGTGGTAATTTCTACATTGGCTTTGTCAAAATTTTCTTTTGCAATAGGGAAACCATAATTGAAGATGGCTACCATGCCTGTAACTTCCGATCCGTCGCGGCGAATAGCTTCTACAGCTTTCAGACTGCTGCCTCCTGTCGATATCAGGTCTTCGATAACAACTACTTTACTATTTGGTTTAAGTTCACCTTCGATAAGATTCTCCAACCCGTGGTCTTTGGGTGTAGAGCGTACATAGATGAACGGCAGTCCCAAAGCGTCTGCAACTAAGGCTCCGGGCGCAATTGCTCCGGTAGCAACACCTGCAATAGCATCTGCATCAGGGTATTTCTCAATCACGATACGACTCATTTCCAATTTGACAAAATTGCGTATAGCAGGATAAGAAAATAATTTCCTGTTGTCCGTATATATGGGTGACTTCCAGCCCGATGCCCAAGTGAAAGGATTAGATGGCTGTAGTTTAATTGCTTTGATTCTAAGTAGCTTTTCAGCTGTCATTTTTTGCAAGTTGCTCATAATCTCGATAAAATATAATATGTAACTAATATAGTTTGCAAATATAACTAATCTGTAAAATATGAGTAACACAATATTCGTATTTTTTATTTCTTTATATATTTAAAGATAACCGGATGGGTTGACCTTGTGGACAATAGATAGTAAAACTGAAATTATTTTTATCTTTGTGCTATTCCGAGATATTAAAAAAACTATTTTAAGGTAAATGAAGATTATTTGTGTAGGTCATAATTATCAATTACATAACGAAGAAATGGGGCGTACCGACTCTTCGGTAACTGATGAACCGGTATTGTTTTTGAAACCCGATTCTTCTTTGTTGAGAGATAATAAGCCTTTCTATATCCCTGATTTTTCGAATAATATACACTATGAAGCAGAAGTAGTGGTAAAGATAAACAGGCTGGGCAAAAATATTTCGGAACGGTTCTCTCATAGATATTACGAGGAACTAACTATTGGTATAGACTTTACAGCGAGAGATATACAGGCAAAATTGAAGTCAAAAGGCTTGCCGTGGGAGATATCGAAGGGATTTGATAATTCTGCGGTAATAGGTGAATTTACAGATAAAAAAATGTTGTCTGCTGATGTTAATAATTTGTGTTTTGAGTTAAAAAAGAATAATGAGTCTGTGCAAAAGGCTAATACTGCCGATATGATTCATTCTATCGATAAAATAATTGCTTACGCCAGCCGTTTCTTTACATTGAAAATAGGTGACCTTATTTTTACAGGTACACCTGCCGGTGTAGGGAGTGTGGGTATAGATGATCATCTTGAAGGTTATTTAGATGACAATAAGCTTTTAGATTTTTATGTACGCTAGATTTAGAGGGTATATGTACAACAATTTCAGAAAACATATTTATTTATTGCTGCTTGTCTTATGGTGCATACCATTTCAGTCATTTGCAAGAGCGAACGATGGAAGCAGGTACGCTTTCAATTCGGTTTTGGCAGAGGGAAATTGGTACAAGATTTCCATAACGCAAGGAACAGGTGTTTATAAACTGACTTATGATGATCTGAAAAAAATCGGATTGTCTAATCCTGCCAATGTCAAGATATATGGATATGGAGGTTGGGTGCTGGATGAGGATTTTTCAAAATCTTATGTGGATGATCTTCCCCAAGTATCAATATGGATGAGCAATAGTCCTGCTAATTTTGGTCAGGGAGATTATATCCTTTTTTATGCCAGAGGCAATATCAAGTGGGAATATGATAGTACTACCCAACTCTTTAGACAAACGCAGAATCCTTATTCCAATGACGCATTTTATTTTGTGACAGAATCTTCCGAAGCTCCTCGTTTAATGGAGACTCAGGCTTCATTGTCTGCGTCAAATACTGTGGTAACGAGCTTTGATGATTATTTTTTGCATGAGCAAGAGAATGTAAATATAGCTAAAACAGGTAAAAAATATTACGGAGAATATTTTGGTACTACTAAGTCTCGGGATTTTACTCTTTCGGTAGAAGGTATAACTCCCGATCCGGCTGTTGTAGAATATGATTTTATTGCACGGGTGAGGTTGTCCGTGGCTACTCTCAATGCTTCTCTGAATGGTACAATTAATGCTCATTATACAGAACTGGTTACAGATAAGGATTACTATGTACATGCGAAAACAATACAAGGAAAAATCAATATTAATAACTTGAAAAATGGAGATATCCTTAATCTGACATATAATGAAGGTACGGGAAAGAGTACGAATCAATATCTCGATTTTATCAGGGTAAATTATAAAAAAGCATTAAAGCCATATGGGGCTGTAACATTGTTCCGAAGTAAACTTTTAGAAAATAATCTTACTTATCAGATATCAGAAGCTACCAATTCGTTGGTGGTATTTGATGTTACAGAAAATATGTCTGCAAAACTGCAGGATACTCAAATATCTGGTTCGACTATGACCTTTTCGGTATCTAATGCGGATATTAGAGAGTTTGCTTTAGTAGATATAGCTAAGAATCAGGATATACCAACTCCCACGCTGGTAGGGAAAGTGTCTAATCAGAATTTGCATAACCTTCCAGCTGTTGATATGGTTATAATAGCTCAGCCGGAACTGAAAAGCTATGCAGAGGAATTGGCAAATTTGCATAAAGAAGATTCAGGTCTGACCTCTTATGTTATAGACCCTCAGGAAATTTATAATGAATTTTCATCGGGTAAACCGGATGCTACAGCTTATCGGCGGTTTATGAAAATGTTTTATGACAGGACAATCTCCGTAGGTAATGGACCTAAATATCTTTTGCTTTTTGGTGGAGGGACTTATGATAATCGCCTGACCAGAAGTGCATGGACTGATGAGGAGAAGAAGAGCATGTTACTTACATTCCAGTCGGAAGAATCATTGTTAGAAACTGCTTCCTATGTCACTGATGACTATTTCGGCTTTTTGGATGACAATGAAGGTGCAGATTTAAGTAAGGCTCAATTGGATATCGGGGTAGGTCGCTTGCCAATTCGGACAAAGAGTGAAGCTTCCAATATTGTTCAGAAAATTAAAAACTATATGTTGGATGTAAATAAAGGCATATGGCAGAATAATATAACGTTTGTTGCAGATGATTTGATAGGGAGTGAAGATATTACTACTGAAAGAAGACATATTAGAGATGCCGAAAATTTCAGTAAAACGATTAATGAAAAATATCCGAACTTTATTGTAAATAAAATATATGAAGATGCATATGAACGTGTAGTTGAGGCAAATGGAGCACGATATCCTGCAGCTACTCAAGCACTATTGGATAGAATTAATAATGGAACATTGGTTGTTAATTTTATAGGGCATGGTGCGACAAGAAATTGGACTCATGAGAATCTTTTTACATATTCGGATATACAAAGTCTGAATAATAACAAGCATGGTCTGTGGATTACAGCAACATGTGATTTTAGCCGTTTCGACGATGATGCACAATCGGCAGGAGAACTTGCTATTATTAGCCAATATGGTGGTGCGATAGGTCTTTTCTCTACAGTTCGGGTTGTTTATATAAGTGCTAATACGAAAATGAATGAAAGCTTGAATAAGTATTTATTGGAAAGAAAAAAGGGTAAACCTGCCCGTTTAGGTGATATAATGAAAGATGCAAAATTGGATTTTTCTCTTTCAGGTGATCTAAATAAGCTTCGCTTCCTTCTACTGGGAGATCCTGCATTACGATTGAAGTTTCCGGACGAGACTTATCAGGTACAAGTAAATGAATTGAACGGTTTTGAGGTTGATGGGAACAGTATAAATATTCAGGCACTGGATAATGTGACAATTCGTGGTAGTATAGTTACAAGCGGGGGAGATGTTGCTGGTGAGTTTAATGGAATATTGGAGTCTGTTGTGTTTGATGCGAAACAAGATCTTAAAACGAGAGGGAACTCCAAAGATGGAGGAACTAATAATACTCCTACTGAATATTCGAATTATACTAATACTTTATTCTCAGGGAGAGTAGAGGTGAAAAATGGTATGTTTGAAATAAACTTCACTGCCCCTAAAGATATAACATACACGGGAAACAAAGGTAAGATGAGTTTTCTTGCTTACGATAATGATGGTAAGAATAAAGCTTTGGGCTCTTTTGATAATTATACGGTAGGAGGTACTAATCCTTCGAATCCTGATGAATCGAACCCTCCTGTAATAGAACGTATGTATCTTAATAATATCCTTTTGGAGCCGGATCGGAATAATATATATGTGAATACTACTCCTAAATTTTATGCGGAAATATCAGATGATACAGGTATAAATCTTTCTTCGGGTATCGGGCATAATATCGCTCTTATAATCGATGGCAATAAAGAATATGATCTGACCTCTACTTTTATGAATGAAGATGGATCGACCAAAAGAGGGACTGTGACATACAATATACCTGACTTGAGTTTAGGTAACCACTATTTGGAGTTCAGAATATGGGATGTTCATAATAATTCTAGGATATCAGACCCTATTGACTTCGTAGTGACCAATGATGTTACTCCGACAGGATATTCATTTGAAATATGGGGAAATCCGGCATCAAGCGAGACCCGTTTTATCTTCGCAACAGATTTTCCATCTACCGATGTTAAAATAAAGCTGTCAGTTTATACGCTTTCGGGACGTATGGTTTGGACTCATGAGGAGCGAGGAAATATAGATACCTTAAACAGGTATACATACACTTGGGATCTGAACGGAGACGGAGGCGGACGAATGCTTCCGGGAGTATATATCTGTACAGGTGAAATTACTATAAATGGAAAAACGTCTTCTGTGAAGTCTCAGAAATTAATTATAACAAGCAACTAATCATAAAATAATATAAAGAGTATATACAATGACAAAATTTATCAATAGACTACTTGCTATCGCTTCTTTATCTCTTATCGTAGCTTCTATGTCTGCGCAAGAGGCAATAAATCCGATAGTGACTGCCGTGCCGTCTTTATCTATTGCGCCCGATGCCCGCGGAGGAGGTATGGGAGACGTGGGGGCAGCTACCTTGCCCGACTTGTATTCGCAACACTGGAATCCTTCTAAATTTGCATTTCTTGAGACAAAAGCTGGAGCAACATTGTCTTATACCCCTTGGTTGAGGAAACTTGTGAATGATGTAGCATTGATATATGCATCCGGATTTTATAAATTCGGAAATGAGAATAATCAGGCGATAAGTGCATCTATTCGTTATTTCTCGATAGGTGATATTCAGGAAACTTCGTTTGAGGGAGACTTAGGGATGAAAGTGTCTCCTTATGAGTTAGCTGTAGACGTAGCGTATTCCAGAAAACTGACCGAGACATTTTCAGGAGGGGTTGCTTTAAGATATATCAGGACTGACTATTCGTCTTCTTCCGATACGGAGACTACTCCCGGAACAGCATGGGCAGCAGATATCTCTGGTTATAATGAATCATATGTGATGATTGGACAGGCTGAGAGTATATTAGGATTAGGATTCAATATTTCGAACATCGGTACAAAAATATCTATGGATGATGGTAATACAGACTATTTTATCCCTACCAATATGCGTTTAGGTGCATCCTTGACCTATCCGTTAGATGATTATAATTCGCTGGCTTTTAGCGTGGACTTAAATAAACTTTTGGTGCCTTCCCGTCCTGTCAGAAGAGATAGTGAGAGTCTGGAAGAATTTTTAGCAAGGTCTCGCGAAGTAACAGAGATGAACCCTATATCCGGTATCTTTAAGTCGTTTAGCGATTCACCATATGGTTTTAAAGGCGAACTGGAAGAAATAACATGGTCTTTGGGTACAGAGTATTCTTACAATAATCAGTTTAATATAAGAGCCGGATATTATAATGAAAGTCAGAAACAGGGTAATAGAAAATACTTCTCGTTCGGAGCCGGTTTTAAGATGAGTGTTTTCCAATTAGATGCAGCTTATTTGGTATCTACTGCAGAGTCAAATCCATTAGACCAGACTCTACGATTTTCTTTGGGATTTGATATGGATGGTCTGAAAAGCCTTTTCAAGTAAAACAATATTTATTAGTGTGATAACGATATGAAAATACGTGTAGGTTTTGGTTATGATGTACATCGTTTAGCCGAAAACAGAGAATTATGGTTGGGGGGAATTAAGATTGATCATACAGTAGGTCTACTTGGACATTCAGATGCTGATGTTCTCCTTCATGCAATCTGTGATGCGTTGTTAGGAGCTGCTAACCTTCGTGACATTGGTTTCCACTTTCCTGATACGGCAAGTGAATATAAGGATGTGGATAGTAAACTCTTATTGAAAAAAACACTGGAGGTTATTACTGATAAAGGTTACAGAGTTGGAAATATTGATGCCACAATTTGTGCAGAGCGACCCAAAATCAATCCTCATATTCCGGCAATGCAAAAGGTGATTTCCGAAATCCTGAATATCGATATAGATGACGTTTCTATTAAGGCTACTACTTCCGAGAAAATGGGGTTTGTAGGCAGAGAAGAAGGCTTTGCTGTACATGCAGTAGCTCTAATTGAGAAGATTTAGATAATCGATGAGCATTATTATTGAGACTACCTTAGATGGATCACATACCCTCTATGTTTCTGAATTGGATGAACACTATCATTCAGTAAATGGTGCAATTCAAGAGTCAATGCATGTTTTTATTAATGCCGGATTCAATCATATAGATAAGGATGATATCCATGTTTTAGAGGTCGGTTTTGGCACAGGACTAAATGCTTATCTAACGTTGCAAGTAGCTAGAGAGAATAGCAAAAAAGTACATTATACCTCATTTGAATTATATCCTTTAGATAAAGAAATTGTATCTAAACTGAATTATGATAAAGGGGATACTGCTTTGTCTCGATCGGTTTTTGAGGAACTTCATGATTGTGATTGGAATGCGCCTATTCAAATAACTAGCACTTTTATACTGGAAAAAATAAATGAAGATTTCCGTAAAGCTTTAAATCTAATAAATGAGAAGCAATTTGATCTGATCTATTTCGATGCATTTTCCCCGGATAAACAACCAGAAATGTGGACACAAGAAATATTTGATTCCTTGTATAAATCCACGTCAGAAGGAGGGAGCTTTACAACCTATTGTGCAAAAGGAGTTGTGAGGAGAATGTTGCAATCAGCAGGGTATATGGTAGAACGTCTACCAGGTCCGCCGGGTAAAAGAGAAATGTTGAGGGCTATTAGGAAATAATTTTTTACTACAATATGTTGTTGTAAATTCTATTATTAATAAGATTTGTTTTATTTCTGGGTTATTTATGAATACAATGTAGAAATAAAATGAAGATATAGTTGTTGCGATTAAATAGAACTGGGACAGCATAACATCTTATTTATTTTTGATGTCAATTATCTTTCCAACATAATTAGCTCATATTGTTTAGGATAAAAGATGTTTCAAAAAAAAACTCTTATTTCTTTGTAATTATTTCCGCGAAACATTTGGATTGATAGAAAAAGTTTTTTACTTTTGCACCCGCTTTGGTAGTAAAGACTACAGGTAAGAGCGGTGAAGTAAAAGCTTCGGCAGTAACT
>JAWDXP010000002.1:0-378456 GCA_032477055.1 Dysgonomonas sp.
CGTACGCATAGTAGATGCATTATGGGATCCGTTTGTAGGAGCATTGGTAGATAAACGTAACCCGAAAATGGGAAAATACCGTTCTTATCTGATACTTGGCGGAATACCGCTTGCCGGATTCGGTATTCTCTGTTTCTGGAACGGGTTTTCGGGGCAATTATGGTACGCCTATGTTACTTATGTCAGCCTGTCGCTTTGCTACACTCTGGTAAATGTGCCTTACGGTGCATTGAATGCTTCGCTGACACGCGATACCGACGAAATTACAAAGCTGACCTCTGTCCGTATGTTTATGGCAAATCTGGGGGGCTTAGCCGTTCAGTTCGGAGTACCTGCTACTATCCAGCACTTCGCTCCCGATAATGACTGGTCGAAACCCTCGGCTTCGGGTACATGGTTTGCCGTTATGGTTGTTTATTCGCTGGCAGCACTTGCGCTTCTGATATTCTGTTACACCCAGACCAAAGAGCGTGTGGTGATGGACGAATCCAAAACTCACGAAGTAAAGTATAGCGACTTATTTACAGAGTTTGTACGCAACCGCCCGTTGCGTGTACTGGCATTCTTTTTTATAACGGCTTTTGCCATGATGGCTATCGGTAATTCGGCGTCGGCTTATTATATGCAATACAATGTGCATCATGCCGAAGCCCTGAAATGGTTCAATGCTCTGGGCTCGCTGCCTGCATTCATATTCCTGCCGATGGTTCCTGCCATAAAGCGTGCTATCGGCAAAAAGCGGATGTTTTACGTGTTTCTCACTATAGCAATCACAGGGATGGCTTTGCTTTATGCTATTTCGAGTATCGACTCGCTGAAAAGTCAGTTATGGCTGATTTATGTGGCGCAGTTCATAAAGTCAACGGGGGTAATCGTTGCCACAGGCTATATGTGGGCATTGGTTCCCGAAGTGATTTCGTACGGTGAATGGAAGTCGGGAAAACGTATTTCGGGAGTGGTGAATGCTCTGACCGGTATATTCTTCAAAGCAGGTTTTGCTTTAGGAGGCGTTGTCCCGGGTGTCGTTCTGGCTTACACGGGCTATAATGCCAAATTGGCGGAACAATCGGTTTTTGCTCAACAGGGAATCCTGTGGCTTGTTGCCGTGATACCTGCTATATTGCTTCTGTTGGCCATGTTTATCATTTCGAAGTATGAACTGGAAGACGATGTGATTGACAAAATAAACAGGGAAATCGAAGAACGACATTTGGAGTAAAAAAACACTCTTAGCCTCCCCGAAGGAGAGAAAGTCTCCCTTGGGGAGAAACAGAGTTCACCGAAGCAAAAGCGAGGCAATTAGCGGGCTGGATTAGTAGAATATATAACTTATAAATACTTACATCTATGATCAGACTTATTATTCCTGTTTTATCATTGTGCTTGCTGTTTTCGGCTTGTAATAATGAAGCGGGCAACAGCAGGATAAACGGGGAAACAAAGGAAATAACTCTGAAAGAAGCTTTTAAAGATAAGTTTCTGATAGGAACGGCTATGAACCTGAAACAGATTTTGGGCAAAGACACGCTCGGTACGAATGTGATAGCAGAACAGTTCAGCTCAATAATAGCAGAGAATTGCATGAAAAGTATGTACCTTCAACCCGAAGAGGGGAAATTCAATTTTGCCGACGCTGATCGTTTCGTGTCTTTCGGCGAAAAGAACAATATGTTTATCATAGGGCATACACTGGTGTGGCATTCGCAGACTCCAAAGTGGTTCTTTGTGGATGAAAAAGGCAAGGATGTTTCTCGCGAAGTCCTTATCGAACGAATGAAAACTCATATCACAACTGTGGTTAAACATTACAAAGGGGCGATCAAAGGCTGGGATGTAGTGAATGAAGCTATTTTAGAAGATGGTTCCTATCGCAAGAGCAAATTCTACGAAATCATAGGTGAAGAATTTATCTCGTTAGCATTTCAATTTGCTCACGAAGCCGATCCCGAAGCCGAACTTTATTACAATGATTATAACGAATGGCATGCAGGCAAACGTGACGCCATCGTAAAGCTGGTAAAATCACTCAAGGATAAAGGTATCCGAATCGACGGTGTAGGAATGCAGGGGCATATCAGCATAGATTATCCGGATATAGAGAAGTATGAGGCTGCTATCGAAGCTTATCACGGAGCAGGCGTTAAAGTAATGGTTACCGAATTGGACATAAGCGCACTGCCGTCTCCGTGGGGTAATGCAGGAGCTAATATTTCCGATACCGTTGCATACCACAAGGAAGTGAATCCTTATCCCAATGGTCTTCCCGAAAATATACAATCGGAATGGGAAAAGCGTTATACTGACTTCTTCGGATTATTCCTCAAACACCACAATAAAATCAGCCGTGTGACCTTATGGGGTGTAAGTGATGCCGATTCGTGGAAAAACGATTTCCCGGTAAAAGGACGTACCGATTATCCTC
Organism: Dysgonomonas sp.; assembly: GCA_032477055.1. Taxonomy (GTDB): domain Bacteria; phylum Bacteroidota; class Bacteroidia; order Bacteroidales; family Dysgonomonadaceae; genus Dysgonomonas_A. The sequence continues at coordinate 2,423 of JAWDXP010000002.1, forward strand.
TATTGTTCGACCGCCAATATAAGGCAAAGCCTGTAGTGCAAGAAATTATAAAACTAACTGAATAACTAATAAGCAAATGTGTTAATATGTCAATTAGCCAATTTTCATATTGACACATTTTTACATTGACTAATTCTCAAATTGATTTATTATGAAAAAAGCAAGATATTTAGTACCGAACGATTATATGGCAGACCCTGCCGTACACGTTTTCGAAGGCAAGTTATACATATATCCGTCCCATGACTGGGAGAGTGGAATTTCCGAAAATGACAATGGCGACCACTTCAACATGAAAGATTACCATGTATTTTCGATGGATGATATCGATGGAGAAGTGACAGATCACGGAGTGGTATTATCTACCGAAGATATTCCGTGGGCAGGACGTCAGCTTTGGGACAACGATGTTGCCTTTAAAAACGGAAAGTATTATATGTATTTCCCGTTGAAAGATCAGAATGATATTTTCCGCATCGGGGTGGCAATCAGCGATAAGCCTTACGGACCTTTCGTTCCGCAGGAAAACCCGATAAAAGGCAGTTACAGTATAGACCCTTGTGTGTTCGGGGAGAACGGAAAATACTATATGTATTTTGGAGGATTATGGGGCGGGCAACTGCAACGTTATCGTAACAATAAAGCTTTGGAATCGGCTATTCTTCCCGAAGGAGATGAGCCTGCCCTATGTGGAAAGATTGCATTATTGAGAGATGATATGCTCGAATTTGCCGAAGAGCCACGAGATATCGTAGTTCTCGATGAAAACGGAAAACCTCTAACAGCAGGCGATACCGGACGCCGCTTCTTCGAAGCGTCATGGATACACAAATACAATGGTAAATACTATTATTCCTACTCGACAGGTGATACACATAATTTGTGTTATGCTATGGGCGACAATCCATACGGGCCTTTTACTTACAAAGGGGTGATTCTTACACCTGTTGTCGGGTGGACTACCCATCATGGTATTGTGGAATTCAAGGGAAAATGGTATCTTTTCCATCACGATAGTGTTCCGTCGGGAGGAAGGACATGGCTGCGAAGCCTGAAAGTCACCGAACTCGAATACAACCAGGATGGGACGATCAAAACAATAGAGGGAATAGAGAAATAGAAATAATCATGAAAAATGATAGTCTCATGAAAAAAACTGCTGCATTGTTCATTATAAGTGTTTTAGCTATAAATATCTATGCTCAGAAAGCCCATAATCCTATTATATGGGCAGATGTACCCGATATGTCTATGATAAGGGTCGGTGATACTTATTATATGAGCAGTACTACCATGCATATGAACCCCGGTACTCCCATTATGAAGTCAAAAAATTTAGTAGATTGGGAGATGGCAAGTTATACTTACGAAACTCTCGGGACATTAGACGCTTATGAGTTAGAAAATGGTCAAGATGCTTACGCAGGAGGTACATGGGCAAGCAGTATGCGTTATCATAACGGGACTTTCTATGTCTCTACATTTTCCAATAATAGTGGGATGAACTATATTTTCTCAACAAAAGATCCCGATAAAACTCCTTGGGAAGTACGATCATTCAGACCTATGGTGCATGATCATTCTCTCTTCTTCGATGATGACGGAAGAACCTATATTGTCAGTTGTGGAGGCAGTGTCGGAATTCGTGAAATGAAAAACGACCTGAGCGGAATCAAAGACAATGATAATAAAATAGTGATAGAAAATGCCGATGCAATTACCGGAAAGGAACGAGGCCTTCCGGCCGAAGGTGCGCAGATGTTTAAGGTTAACGGAAAATATTATATTTTTCTTATTACATGGCCAAAAGGAGGTATGCGTACAGTATTGCTTTATCGTGCCGATCATATTACGGGACCTTACGAAGGCAAAGTGGTACTTGAAGATAAAGGCATTGCTCAGGGCGGTTTTATCGATACACCTGACGGTAAATGGTATGGCTACTTCTTTAGAGATTACGGATCGGTAGGTCGTATTCCATACCTTGTGCCGATGAAATGGAAAGATGGCTGGCCTGTATTCGGAGAAAATGGTATTGTACCCGAATATTTAGATATTGAAGCAAAACAGCCTGCTATACCTGCTATTGTTGCTTCTGACGATTTTTCAAGAAAAGCTGGTGAGACAGATTTACCTCTTGTTTGGCAATGGAATCATAATCCGAATAATGCATATTGGTCTGTAAAAGATCGTCCGGGATTTCTTCGCTTAACTACGTTCAGGACAGACGAAAGCTTATTAAATGCAAAAAACACATTGACGCAAAGGACTTTCGGTCCTGAATGCTCAGGAGTAGTAGCTGTGGATGTAAGTAAAATGAAAGACGGGGATCTAGCCGGATTAAGCCTCTTTCAAAGGAAATATGGACTGGTCGGGGTGAAAATGGTAAATGGGAAAAAGTATATTTTTGCAGGAAATTCGCAGGAAGCTGATAAGGAAAACGAATATTACAATGAAGTAGAATTAATTCCATTTAATGGTAAAACGATTCACCTTAAGGTCGAAGCCGATTTCAAAGAGATGGCAGATGTCGGGTACTTCTATTATAGTATTGATGGGAAGAATTGGAAATCGATCGGACAGTCTTTAAAAATGGCTTATAGCATGCCTCATTTTATGGGATATCGATTTGCATTATTCAATTATGCTACAAAACAAACAGGTGGCTATGTCGATTTTGATTACTTCAAGGTGGATAGTAAAATATCGGTTAAGTGATATTTGGGTAATTGTTTAAAGCCAATAGCTTTGCAATATGAAGGGATTTAATAAAAATTATGTGACTTATTTATTGAAATATTTATCTTTGGGTTTGTTGTTGTCTTGTTGATATTTTGAATTTTATTGTAGTGGTATGTATTATTCTGATTGGGGAGAAGGATAGAGAGCCTAGATAGTATAATTACACAAACTTGATAGTCTTTTGAACATTTGTAAAAGGTGGATAAGACATAATTATTTATCTTAGCGAAAAGAATACTTCAATCTAAATATTATGAAAACAGGTGTTGCTTGTCTATTGCAACTCTAATATTTTTTCAGAGGAGAATGAATAATACTTACAATTTCAGCAGATCGGAATTTCTCAGCAATATGTTAACGAAAAACTTTCTTGTTTTTCTGTTCAGTTTTTTTGTAATCATTGATAGTTATGCGGATAAGACAGATCCAGTTATTAGGTTCTCATCCTTATCTATCGAAAACGGATTATCGCAAAGTACAGTATATGATATTGCTCAAGACAAAAAGGGTAATCTCTGGATTGCAACAGCCGATGGATTGAATAAGTATGACGGATATACTTTTACAGTATACCGACATCAACAACACAATCAAGCAAGTATACAATCAGATCATATTCGTTCGCTTTTTGTGGATAATGAGAGTAATCTCTGGATTGGTACAGCTAGTGGTATATCGCAATATGATAGTAAGAAAGATGTATTTAAGCCATATATCATCAATGCACAAATTAATGATATTATTCAGATTACCGATTCAGTACTTTATGTCGCTACATCGAATGGCCTATACGCTTTTAGCAAGAATACAACAAAATACTCTCCTTTGACCATCGAAAATAGTTTAAATCAGTCCTGTCAGTCTTTGGCTAAATTTAATGACCTGCTTTTTGTTGGAACTACCAACGGTTTATATATGTCCATAGTGGGAAATATGAATCTGGTTCCATTCAGAAAAGAACTGATGGGAAAGAATATTATGAGTATTCTACCTACAATCAAAGGAATATGGATCGCTACAGAAGGTCATGGTTTGTTTTTTATTGGTAGTGACGGACGGTTGAAGAATTATATACATAACAAAGATGATAAACGTAGCCTTTCTTCCGATTTTGTAAGAACACTCTGTTATGATGATCAGCAACGGCTCTGGGTTGGAACATTTGTAGGACTCAATATATATGATGAGAGTTCGGATAGTTTTAGCCGTTACTTTAGTAACGAAATAGAGCGAGGATCCATTAATCAGAACTCTGTGCGTTCGCTTTTTCTGGATAACCAGAATGGTATGTGGGTCGGAACATTCTTCGGCGGATTGAATTATTACCATTCATTACAAAGCCAATTTGGACGAATACGTCATATCCCTTATGCAAACTCTCTGAATGATAATGTTGTAAGCTGTATAGTGAAGGGAAATTCTAATGAACTATGGATTGGAACTAATGATAATGGATTAAATCTGTATGACTCGGATTCAAAACATTTTACTCATTACATGGTAAATGCCAATAGTAATAATACTATTCTATCAAATAATATAAAGGCGGTACTGGCAGACGGAAATAGAATCTATATTGGGTCACATAGTGGAGGATTGGCTTGTTTGAATAGGTCTACGAACAATATTTATAATTATACTGTATCAAATAGTTCTATTATTAGTAACGATGTATACTCTTTGGCAAAAGACCCTGATGATAATATTTGGGTAGGAACTCTTTCGGGATTGACGATATTCAATCCTGTAAAAAATACATTTGAATTGTTTGAGGCATCAGATTTAGTTGCAGAGACAGAACAACATCCGATTTTAAATGGACAACATATATATGTCCTTTTTTTGGATAGTAAGCAACAGATGTGGATTGGAGCGGAAAACGGGGTTTATGTATATTCATTTGTTACTAACATGATGAGAGAATATAAGATTGAGACAGATGACTATGGAGCTAAAGATAAAATATTTTGTGTATTCGAAGACAATCAAAAACGTATATGGATCGGTACCCGTTCCGGATTGGGGCTTTATGTGGAAGATTCTCAGAAGTTCAAAATGATAACTACCAAAGATGGCTTGCCTAATAACAATATATTTGGAATTTTACAAGATAGTTTTGGGCGTCTGTGGCTGAGCACGAATAGAGGGTTGGCATGTTATACCCCCGAAAATGATAGGATAAGGATTTACTCCTTGATTGATGGATTGCAAAGCGACCAATTTAACCGTTATGCATATTGCAAAACAGAATCGGGTGAAATGTACTTCGGTGGAATCAATGGAATTACTCATTTCTACCCCGAACAATTACAGGACAATCCATTTAGCCCCGCGGTAGTAATAACACAGTTTAATTTATTTAATAAAGTTGTTTTGCCGGATGACGATACAGGCATTCTGTCGGAGGATATCAGCGAGACCGAAAGAATTTTATTACAGCCTGAGCAATCTTCTTTCAGCATCACTTTCACAGTTCCTAATTATTTATCGGCTCAACATAATACATTTGCTTATAAACTGGATGGCTTTGATAAAGAATGGAACTATACGGATAATATGCGCACTGTTTACTATTCCAATCTTCCTCCCGGAGAATATATATTTAACGTGAAGGCTGCCAATAGCGATGGAAAATGGAATGATAATGCAACTGTCTTAAAAATAAAAGTTCGGCCATATTGGTGGAATACACTGTTGGCTCAGATAGCTTTCATCTTATTAACTCTTGCGCTGGTATATTTTATAATTCGTTTCTTTTATAATCGTCAATTACTTAAGAATCAGTTGGAATTGGAGCGGATAGAGAAAGAAAAGATGGAAGAAGTAAATCAGATGAAATTGAGGTTCTTTATTAATATATCACACGAATTCAGGACACCACTCACGCTTATTGTTTCGCCGTTGCAGGAAATACTCAGTATGACGAATGATCGCCGGATACAAGGTCAGGTAAAGCTGATCCAGCGAAATACCAACCGTTTGCTTTATCTGGTAAATCAGTTGATGGACTATCGGCGTGCAGAGTTAGGAGTATTTGAACTGAAAGTTGTAGAACGAAGCCCATTGCCTCAAGTAGAGGAACTGATGGGTATGTTTGAAAGACTGGCAAAACAAAAGGAGATTGATTTTATACTGGAAAATGAACTGAATAAAGAAACCGTTTTTTACGATCCGCATTATTTTTATCTGATACTATCCAATCTGTTATCCAATGCGTTTAAGTTCACTTCACAGCATGAGAAGATAGTTATCAACCTGAAATATACGGATGAAAATTTTGTAATAATAGTCTGTGATACGGGGAACGGTATACAAAAAGAATTACAAGGTAAAATATTTGAACGGTTTTATCAGGTAAATTCCGACCATTTGGGTACGGGTATAGGTCTGTCTTTGGTAAAACGTTTGGTAGAACTGCATCATGGAACCATACGGTTAGATAGCGAGCCGGGCAAAGGCTCTGCGTTTACGGTATCTTTTCCGCAGGATAGGAGTTTATACTCCCAAGAAGAGATGCAGGATAGCGAACGCGGATCGATTTCCCGGACTATTCTGAATGAGGATTTAGATATGAATTCTTTGGATAAAGAAGAGAACCGTGAAGAATCTTCACAAAACGAAAAAGCAGTTTTACTGATAGTCGAGGATGATGTCGAGGTTCGCAACTATCTGGTACATAGTTTTTCTGATATGATGAATGTAAAGTATGCAGGTGATGGAGAAGAAGCTCTGACGATTATTAAAAATACTTCGGTAGACATTATCATTTCAGATATTATGTTGCCCGTGATGGATGGCATAAAATTGTGTAAATCCATAAAACAGAATATAAGAACGAGCCATATTCCTGTAATTTTATTAACGGCTAAAACAGGTCAGCAGGAGCAATTGGAAGGTCTTTCGGCAGGAGCTGATGATTATGTGAATAAACCTTTCAATACTTCGATACTGAAAATGAAAGTGCAGAATATGTTTAAGGCCAGAACCCGTATGCGTGATCATTATTCGAATACATTGGAGGTCGATCCCCAGAAGATTACATTTAGTGAGATGGACAGGGAATTTCTTGAAAAAGCAAAATCAATAGTCGAAGAGAATATGGATAATATAGAATTTTCGATAGATGATTTTTGCAAGCAAATAGCTATGAGCCGTTCAAACCTTCATCTGAAAATGAAAGCTATCACGGGAGAATCGACAATTGAATTTATAAAGAAGATCCGTTTCAGCCATGCCTGTAAACTTTTGCAAGATAGGCGATATTCTGTCGCAGAGATCAGTATAATGGTCGGATTTAATACTCCATCTTATTTTACAACTAGTTTCAAAAAATACTTCGGGGTATTGCCTACGGACTATCTGAAAGAGATGAAAAAATGATGTGTTTACACATTTTTAAACTTTTTTTGGATAATATTGATACTTGAAACACCATATTTTTATTCTAATGAACATTTCTGAAAGCATATTGCATTAATTGATCTTAATATTGCAATATGAATAACCTGCTTTGTTTTCTGAGAATGAATTACAGGCAAATACCATGTTAAAATAAATAATGCGAATCAGTAGTTGAATCAACGATCGAGGAGCGGAGGCGACTTAAATCATTTTGACAAAGTGTTCTTTTATATTAATTAGTTGTAGGGATAGGGCTTGCTCTATCCGTGATCGGGCAAAGCAAAGCCTTGCCCCTACAATTAAATATTACCCACATGAATATAATAGAAATAGAACACTTAAATATAGATAAGCCAATTATTGGTTGATATAAATAACAATAAAATATCATATGAAGAACATTTTATGCTGTATCTCTCTTTTTATCGTTTTTTCAGCGGTGAAAGCGCAAGAGTTGAATAAAGAAGTTTTTAACCTTTTAAATTTAAACTACAAAGGACTGGAAAAAGTAAAGGAACTTCACCAAGAAGGTAAAGATGCTGAAGCGGCAAAAGCTTTACTCGATTATTATCGTAATCGTACAGGGATAAATCATCCCGATATTGATTTGAATAATGTGAAGATATCGAAACAACATCAGCAATGGGCTGACGATGGTCTCAGGCATGTCTTTTTTGTGCATAAAGGATATCAACCATCTTATTTTTACGGAGATGATATTAATTGGGAATACTGGCCGGTAAAAGACAATGAACTTCGTTGGCAACTGCACCGTACAAAATGGTGGCAGCCAATGGGTAAAGCGTATTTTATATCGAAAGATGAGAAGTATGCCAAAGAATGGGTATTTCAGTATATGGATTGGATAAAGAAAAACCCATTGCTGGAAGGTAATAAGCAAAGCAGGGAGTCGATCAGTAGCGGAGAGATCGATAGTAAGGATAATGTTGCTTTTGCATGGCGTCCGCTGGAGGTAAGTCATCGATTGCAGGATCAGACTATTCAATTCCTGTTGTTTCAAAATTCACCGAATTTTACACCTGAGTTTCTTACCCAGTTTCTTGTAAACTACGACAAGCATGCAAAGCATATTCTGGCAAACTATTCGGATAGAGGTAATCATCTTCTGTTCGAAGCCCAGCGCGTATTATATGCCGGAGCCTGTTTTCCCGAACTGAAAGATGCTCCCAAATGGCGGAAAAGCGGTATAGATGTACTTAACCGCGAAATCAAAGAACAGGTTTATGACGATGGTATGCAATACGAATTAGATCCGCATTACCATCTGGCAGCTATTAACATATTTGCCAAAGCGATACGGATTGCCGATGCCAATGGCTTCAGAAATGAGTTTCCGCCCGTTTATCTGAATACTGTGGAAAAAATGATAATGGTGGTGGTCAATACTTACTTTCCCGATTATACCAATCCGATGTTCAGCGACGCAAAACTGGATACGAAAAAAGAAATGTTAAATAACTATCGTGCATGGACTAAAATATATCCTGATAACAAAGCAATAGAATATATGGCGACAGAAGGAAAAAAGGGAGAAAAACCTCAAAACCTTTCTACAGCCTATAAGACTTCGGGCTTTTATGTATTCCGTAATGGATGGGATGCAGACGCTACGCAGATGACATTGAAAGCCGGACCTCCCGCATTCTGGCATTGCCAGCCGGATAATGGAACATTCGAACTGTATATCAAAGGACGTAATTTTTTCTTTGATTCAGGCAGCTATGTATATGGTGGTGATGAAGATGTTTTAGCGCAGCGCAATTGGTTCCGTCAGACGATGGTGCATAAAACGCTGACGCTGGACAATAAGAATCTAGACAAAACAGATTCGAAGTGTTTATTGTGGAGTACTGCTCCTAAACAAGATATTCTTGTAACGGAAAACCCCAGTTATCCCGGACTTAATCACCGCCGTTCCGTATTCTTCGTAGATCAGGCATTTTTTGTCATAGTAGACGAAGCATATGGAGATACCAAGGGTGATGTAGCCATACATTACCAGCTGTGCGAAGGCAATGTGAAATTACAGAATGACAGATTTTTGGCAACAACTCAATTTTCCGATAATAATAATGTGATGCTGCAATGCTTTGCACCGAAAGGATCTACTATGCGAAAAGAAGAAGGCTGGGTGTCATATGCCTATCGGCAGAAAGCCGAGCGTGCAGCATTTGCATTCGTAAAGGATAAGAAGGACAGTTCGCCCATTCGTTTTATTACGGTGATTATGCCCGTAAAAGATGAAAAGACTGCTCCTGTGATTAAAGCTGAATTTGTGAATAAACAATTTTCACAGAAATCGTTATCCGTTAAAGTACAGGTTGGAAAGAATAAATACGATTTAAACTATAGCCTATGAAGTCATCAGGTGTTATTTCCATAATAGCAGGGGGATTAAGTGTATTTGCATTCCCCCCTCTTTTATCCGCTGAGGACAAGCCGGATGTCATACTCATTATTACCGATCAGCAGGTTGCAGACGCAATGAGTTGTGCAGGTAATCCGTATGTAAAAACGCCCGGTATGGATGTTTTGGCTAATGATGGGGTCCGATTTACACGTTCGTATGTATCTTATCCGCTCAGTGGACCATCGAGAGCGAGCCTTATTACCGGAAAGACGCCTGTGGAAATAGGAATTAAAGATAATGGCGGTAGCCTTTCTGCCGAACATATGAAGAATAGTTTAGGATTCACCGTATCCGGGGCAGGCTACGATTGCCTATATGCAGGTAAATGGCATGCTCCGGCGGAGGTGAATATTCCCGAAGAAGGTACCGGCTTTAAGAAAATATGCAATATGGGAGACCCTACTCTGGTAGAGAGTTGCATCCCTCATTTGCAGGAGAAGAGGAATAAGCCGATGTTTTTAGTTGCCTCTTTTCTTAATCCACATGAAATATGTGAATTTGCGAGAGACGAGTCTTTACATTATGGTCAATTATCGATACCGTCGGTGGAAGAATGTCCCCCATTGCCATATAATGCGGATTTGCCTGTATATTATCCCGAAGCAATAACGCTTCACCGTCGGTGGGTACCCAAATCTTATCCTACCGAACAATATACCGACGACGACTGGCGAAGATATCTCTATGCCTATTATCGCTTGGTAGAGAGGGTTGATAATGAAATACTGAAATTGATAAATGAACTGAAAAAGAATAACCTGTATGATAACAGCCTGATTCTTTTTGTAAGTGATCATGGAGACGGGGTAGGGGCGCATCGAGCCAATCAGAAGAGAGTGCTGCAGGAAGAGATCATACGTGTTCCCTTCATTGTGAAGCCCCCAAAAAGTAAAACAAAAGGAGTCACTAATCGGGAAGCTCTGATAAATATAAATCTGGATATATACCAAACTATTTGTGACTATACGGGGAGCGGAGTAAAAGACAATCTGCAAGGGAAGAGTTTACGTGCGATACTGGAAGGAAAAGCCGGAGTTCAGCATGAAGAAATATATGTAGAAACCCTGCTCGATGGAATCGATACGCGCGGATGGGCGGTAGTCGGAAAAGATTTTAAATATGTGCTGTACCGTTATTATAAAAATAAAGAACAACTATTTAACCTGACACAAGATTCGCACGAAATACAAAATCTTGCCGTAGATAAAGCCTATCGTCACAATCTGTTAGAAATGCGTGAAAAACTATATAGATGGGGAGAAAAAGTGAACGATAAAATGCTCGTGAGATTATTGAAAAACGAGATTAACCAGATAAAAACAACAATACCATGAAATTTTCGAACTGCTACCTATTGCTACCGTTAGCTTTGGTCGGATGCAAGAATAAGACGCACAGCGAAGAGCCAAAACGCCCGAATATCCTGTTCATCATGACAGACGATCATACTACACAGGCTATTGGTTGTTACGGAGGCAATATGGTAAAGACTCCTAATATAGACCGTATAGCGGATGAGGGAATCCGTTTCGATAACTGCTATGCGACCAATGCACTGTCCGGACCGTCGCGCGCCTGCATCCTTACCGGAAAATTCGGTCATATAAATGGGTTTACCGATAATGCGAAAACATTTGACGGCGATCAGCAAACTTTTCCTAAGATATTGCAGCAAAATGGATATCAGACGGCTATAATAGGTAAATGGCATTTGATATCGGAGCCGCAGGGGTTTAATTTCTGGAGTATTCTTTCCGGTCAGCACGAACAGGGAGATTATTATAATCCTGATTTTCTGGAAAATGGCAAAGCTATTCAGGAAAAAGGTTATGTGACCGATATCATTACCGATAAAGCTATCGGGTATCTGAAAGAAAGGGATGCTTCAAAACCCTTTGCCATGATGCTTCATCATAAAGCGCCGCATCGTAATTGGATGCCTGCCGAAAGGTATTTGGGAATTTTCAACGATACCACTTTTCCCGAACCGGATAATTTATTTGATGATTACAATACACGAAGCAGGGCTCCGAAAGAACAGGATATGTCTATTGAAAAGACCTTGACTCCTTATTGGGACTTGAAACTGGCAACAGCCGAAGAACTCGCCGATCCGAATTTTCCGGATAAAAGATATCAGGCAGTATACAACCGGATGACAGACGAGTGTAAACAGAAGTGGAACGAAGCCTATGCACAGCGCATAAACGAATTTCGTACTAAAAAGATGGATGGACAGGAGTTGGTGCGGTGGAAGTATCAGCAATATATGCGCGATTATCTGGCTACGGCTCTGGCGGTAGATGAGGGTATAGGTAGAGTTCTACACTATCTGGAAGAAATAGGAGAGCTGGATAATACACTTATTGTATATACTTCCGATCAGGGCTTTTTCTTGGGAGAACATGGCTTTTTTGATAAACGCTTTATGTATGAAGAATGCCAGCGAATGCCTTTGGTTATGCGCTATCCCAAAATCATAGAAGCAGGTAGCAAGACTTCTGCCTTGTCTATGAATGTCGATTTCGCTTCTACCTTTTTAGATATTGTCGGTGTAGATATTCCCGAAGATATACAAGGAAGCTCTTTGTTACCGGTTATCTCAAATAAGGGAAATATTCCCGATAACTGGCGAAAATCGGTTTACTATCACTATTTCGAATATCCTGCCGAGCATAGTGTCAAAAGGCATTACGGCATTCGTACGCAAAGATATAAACTGATTCATTTTTATAACGATATAGATGAATGGGAAATGTATGATATGCAGGCAGATCCGAAGGAAATGAATAACCTGTACGGAAGAACGGAGTATGCTGAACTGCAATCGGAGTTGGAAAATGTACTAAGAGAAGAACGTACAAAATATAAAGACAATATAGAGTAACATTAAAAAATAATACCAGAACACACCACCATGAATAGACGCAAATTTCTAACAAAATCGGGGATTGCCCTTTCGGGACTCGCCTTATCGGGAAATATCTTTAGTAGCTATGCCAGAAATACCGAGACTAAACCGGGCAAATTCGCACTAGGATCGAATAAAGACCTGAAAATGTATTGGGGAGATATTCATAACCATTGTAATCTTACTTATGGTCATGGAGGATTGCAGGAAGCATTCGAAGCCGCCAAAGAACAGCTCGACTTTGTATCTGTAACCCCACATGCTATGTGGCCCGATATTCCCGGAAAGAATGATCCTCGTTTGGAGTGGGTTATCGAATACCATGAAAGTGCATTCCGCCGCTTACGTGCCGGAGGATGGGACAAGTATGTGAAGATGACAAACGACTATAATAAAGAAAATGAATTTTTGACATTCCTGACGTATGAATGCCACAGTATGGAACATGGCGATCATGTGGTACTGAATTACGATCTGAATGCTCCGTTGATAGAATGTACCTCTGTCGAAGACCTGAAAGCTAAGCTGAAAGGAGCAAAAGCATTCATTACGCCACACCATATGGGCTATCAGGAAGGGTATCGCGGATACAACTGGAAATGTTTTTCGGAAGGAGAACAAACCCCATTCGTGGAAATGTATTCCCGGCATGGTCTTGCCGAGAGCGATCTGGGTGATTATCCTTATCTGCACGATATGGGACCCCGCCATTGGGAAGACACTATAATGTATGGTCTGAATCAGGGAAATAAATTTGGCATCATGGGCTCTACCGACCAGCATGCCGGCTATCCGGGAAGCTATGGAGACGGGCGTATCGGGGTTCTGGCTTCCTCTCTATCGCGCGAATCTATATGGGAGGCGCTGAAAAATCGCCGTGTTTGTTGTGCTACAGGAGATAAAATACTTATCGATTTCCGCATCAATGATGCCGTAATGGGAGATGTGATAAGAGGGAATAGCCGCCGTATATACGTAAACGTGATAGGCGAAAATGCCATCGATTATATAGATGTTGTTAAAAACGGGCAGACTGTCAGTAGAATCAGCGGTCCGTTGACACCTGTTGTTCCATCGGAAAACATAATGAGAGCTAAAATAAAACTCGAATTCGGTTGGAATCGTTTCGACGAACCTGTAAAATGGGAAGGTACAGTAAAAGTAAGTGAAGGTACTGTTAATGAAGTAACACCCTGTTTCCGTGGAGCTCCCTTCACTTCTCCGGTAAAAGGGATAAAAGAAAAGCCGACTCTGGTGAACCGTATATTGGAGAAAAACGAGAAAGGCGTCCGATTGGAGATGTACTCAACCAAAAATCCTAATACCGTCACTTCATCTACTCAAGCTGTTATACTGGATGTAACAATGCCCAAATCGGGTAAATTAACGGTCGAATTCAACGGTCAGCGTTTCGAATATACACTGGCTCAACTTCTGGAGGGTACAAAAACTCAATTTATGAACGGATGGTTAAGTGAAGCAATTCAGTTTCACAGAGCAATACCTGTATCAGCTTTCGAATTCGAACATTTTATGCTGGATGAGCAACCCGAAAAAGATACCGACTATTATTATATCCGTGTTCGTCAGCGTGATAATCAGTGGGCATGGAGTTCACCTATCTGGTGCGAAAGAGTTTAGGCTATGAAGTATGCAATAGGAATAGATTTGGGAGGCACGGCTATCAAATACGCCTTGATAAGTGAAGCCGGTGATTTTCTCTGTGAAGGGAAATTACCATCGAATGCTGATGTTTCTTCGGAAAAGATCATTAAGCAGTTGTTCAAGGCAATCAGGATACTGACCGAATATGCCCGAATGAAAGATATTACGATTTCGGGAATCGGCATAGGTACTCCCGGCATTGTGGACGAAGAGAATGGAATTATACTGGGAGGAGCCGAAAATCTGGCCGGTTGGGAGAATATTCCGCTGGCAGATATTATAGGTACTGAAACCGGATTGAGAGTTGAGATAAATAACGATGCCAATGTAATGGGATTGGCAGAAGTCGCTTTCGGTGCGGCTAAGGGCTGTTCAGATGTCGTTTTTTTAACCGTAGGTACAGGAATCGGAGGAGCTGTAGTTATTAATGGCAAATTGTATGGAGGGTATAAAAACCGGGGTACGGAACTTGGACATGTGCCGCTGATTGCTAATGGAAAGCCTTGTGCCTGTGGGTCGAGAGGATGTCTGGAAACCTATGCTTCGGCATCAGCTATGGTTGAGCGCTACAAGCAGATATTGCGGGACAAGGAGATATTGAAACCCGATGACAATATCGATGGAGAATATATTGTAAAGCAGTATCATCGGAAAGATACTACGGCTACAGTCTGTATCGATGAAAACTGCTCTTTTCTGGGGCATGCCATAGCAGGATTTATCAATATATTCAGCCCTCAAAAGGTCGTAATAGGCGGAGGGCTTGCCGACGCAGGCGACTTCTATATAGAAAAGATAAGATCTTATACAGATAAATACGTAATGGGAGACTGTTCGGTAAACACTTCGATCGAGGGGGCATCTTTGGGCAACAGAGCCGGATGTTTGGGAGCTGCCGGATTGGTCTTTAGCCAATAAAGAATATATCCTGAAATATGGATAGTTACCGAGAACTAATAATTTGATTTTAGATATTAATGCTATTTATAATAAGCACAAAACCATGAAAAACAAGTTGAGAATTTCCTTAATGGCAATACTACTTTTTGCCAGCCTGAATATTTTGGCTCAGAGTCAGAGTATCACAGGTACAGTAGTAGACGAAGAGGGTTTGGAGATTATTGGTGCTACCGTGGTGGTTAAGGGTTCGCCCACGACAGGAACGGTGACAGACATCGATGGAAAGTATTCGATCAGAGTAAATAACCCGAAAAATGCAGTTTTAGTATTCAGTTATCTGGCAATGGAAACTAAAGAAGTTCCGGTTGCAGGGAAAACTGTAATTGATGTGACCATGCAGTCGAATGCAGTTGAACTGAATGAAGTCGTTGCAATCGGTTATGGCACGGTTAGGCGTAAAGACCTCACAGGGTCGGTATCGTCACTTAAATCGGGAGATGTAGAAAAAGTACCTGTGACCAATGTAGCTCAGGCGTTAGCCGGTAAAATTCCCGGTGTGCAGGTTTCTGCTGCGACAGGAGCACCGGATGCTACCATATCTATATCGGTACGTGGAGGCACATCCATCACGCAGAGTAACGAGCCCCTTTATATTATAGATGGTTTTCCTAGTGAACAAGGACTGAGTGGCATTGATCCGTCTTCGATAGAGAGTATAGATGTACTGAAAGATGCATCTTCTACGGCTATTTACGGGGCAAGAGGCGCAAATGGTATCATTGTAGTTACTACTAAGAGCGGATCGGAAGGTAAAGCAACTGTAAGCTATGATATGTATTACGGATTCAAAAAGATAAATAAGCGTCTGGATATAATGAATCCTTATGATTTTGTTCATATGGAATATGAAAGAGCTATGTTGAATAACGAACTCGAAAAGTTCGAAACTATGTATGGTAAATATTCGGATATATCGGCTAATTATGCCAATAGAAAAGGGATAAACTGGCAGGACGAGATATTCGATTCTACTACCCCTACTACCATGATGCATAAAGTAGGCGTTAGTGGAGGCAGTAAAACCGGAAATTATAATGTTTCGTATACACGTAACGAAGACGACGGAATCATGATTGGCAGTGGACTGACGCGTAATGCCATCCGGATGAAATACAATCAGAAAGTAACCGACCGTTTCAGTTTTTCTACAAATGTAAGTTGGGTGGACGAAAAGACTAAAGGACTTGGTTCTCTTAATGATGGCGGGCGTTTCAGCCGTATGGCACACATATGGCAATATAGACCTACCATCGGTATAAACGGAGAGGATATCGATCTTGTAAATTATGATGAAGACCCTGCATTGGTAGATGATAGCGGTAATCAGATGCAAAATCCGATTGCTTCTATTGCCGGAGAAAAACGGAATAAGAGGAATAAAAATCTACAAATGAATGGAGATATTACTTATAAGATACTGGATAATCTGACTTATAAGGGTAGTATAGGGATGGTAAACAGAGATATTATTATCGATGAATTCCACACCATGCGCTCCCGAAAGGCAAAGAACCAAGGTGCTCCGTTCGGGTCGAAACAAACGGAGAACTATTCGAGCGTAACGTATAACAATACGTTGACATACACTCCGAAGATAAATAAAGACCATCGTATGGATGTGATGATAGGGCAAGAGGATGTATACAGAACGTTCCGCTATTTTAGTGCCAGTTCATCAAAATTTCCAATAGATAATTTCGGTATTTTCGATATGTCATTGGGTGAAGAACCGGGCAAACCTCAGACCAATCAGGAAGAAGAGCGAATGCTTTCTTTCTTCGGACGTATCAATTATCAGTATATGGACAGATATTTATTTACGGCGACAATGCGTACCGATGGTTCTTCTAAATTTGGTAAAGATAATAAGTGGGGATATTTTCCATCGGTTTCGGCAGCATGGAGGGCTTCGGAAGAAGAATTTATTAAAAATCTGGATATTTTCTCGAACCTGAAAGTACGTGCAAGTTATGGAGCAGCCGGTAATAATAATATTCCCAGATATCGTTCGCTCTCGTTGTATACCTCCGATTGGGTACCGATGAACAATCAGGCTGTGCCTGTTTATTCTGGAAAGATGGCCAATCCGGGACTGAAATGGGAAACGACATATACTGCAAATGCAGGTTTGGATATCAGTTTCTTCAATCATAGGTTACAGGCTACTTTAGACCTTTACAATACACGAACTGTCGATCTATTACTAGATGCTCAGATACCCTATCTTACCGGATATAAATCGATATTCAAGAATATCGGGGAAACTAAAAACAAGGGAATCGAATTTTCGATAACCTCATACAATATTCAAAAGAAAGATTTTACATGGACTACCTCGTTCAATATAGCTGCAAACAAGAATAAGGTGGTAAAGTTGGCCGACTCGGATCGTATAGAGTGGAAATCGGGTTGGAACAGTGCTTCGGATTATAACGATGCCGACTATCTGATTGCAGAAGGGCAACCTCTAGGACAGATGTACGGATACGAATACGATGGTATTTATACGGTTGACCAATTCGACTATGTTGATGAAAAATATGTATTGAAAGCAGGTGAAGTCGGGATAGAAGGAGTGGTAGTACAACCGGGTTATTTCAGATACAAAAATCAGAATCCTGATGAAGATAATATTATCAATTCGAAAGATAAGAAGGTGATCGGTAGAGCATCTCCCAAATTCTTCGGAGGGATAAATAATAACTTCACTTATAAAGGTTTCGATTTGTCTGTATTCGTGAATTTCTCGGTAGGTAACGATATCTACAACGCAAATAGAATGTTTGCCGATAACCTGACACCTAAGTTCCGCAACTCTATGACGTATGCTAAAGACCGTTTCACGTTTATAGATGGAGCAGGTAATAACCTGAAAAACGATCCGGCGGCATTAGCTAAACTGAATGAAGGGAAAACAACGGCTTCGGTACAAGGTGTAGGTACAAATATGAAGTTTCATTCTTTGTATGTGGATGACGGTTCATTCCTGCGTATTAATAATATCACATTAGGATATACTATTCCTAAAAAACTATTACGTAAAGCGTCTATACAGAACCTGAGAGTGTATGCTTCGGGATATAATCTGTGCACATTTACGAGATACAAAGGATATGATCCTGAAGTGAATACCAATCCGAATCAGAACCTGACACCCGGTGTAGACTGGGGCGCATATCCAAGAGCATTGTCTTTCGTTTTCGGACTCAACTTAACTTTCTAACCTTATAAACAGACAGAATCATGAAACAATATAAATTGATAATCGCGAAATGGAAGTTAATACCGGCTATTGCATTAACTATATCATTGGGTTGGGGAACATCGTGTTCCGACCTGTTGGATGAGAAATTGAATAATCAGTACGAGACTGAAAAATATTTTGAAACCACAGCTCGCCTTAATATGTCGGTACAAGGTATTTATAAGGTACTTATAAATAAAAAAACTTATGGGCAGATGTGGATGGTTGCCGAATCGGGCACAGACATTTATCAGATAAACGGAGGTCTGGGGCATGTTGCACGTGACTTAGGACATTATAATCTTACGCCCGATCACTCTTGGATAGAAGGTGCTTGGCAACTCTATTTCGATGGTATCAACCGGGCTAATGCCGTGATCGATTACGGACACTATGCGACAGATAATGATGAGTTGAGAGAACAGCTTATAGCAGAAGCATATTGTATGCGTGCTTTCCTGTACTTCGATCTGGTCAGATGGTGGGGAGATGTTCCTTTGAAACTGAAAACCTCATTGGCTACGGACGATTTTAATATGGTGCGGGAAGACAGAGATGTCGTATATGCTCAGATCATAAGTGATTTGGAGAAAGGGATTCCCAACTTACCATGGGCAACAAACAAAGTACAAGGTCGCATAAGTAAAGGTGCGGCAATGGGTCTATTAGGTAAAGCTTATTTATACAGAGGAGGATATGCTCTTAATCAGGAAGGAAAAATGACCCGTCCGGCAAATTATAAGGATTATTATACTAAAGCTGCCGAAATTTTTGATACGCTGATAAAAGAAGGAAAGCATGGACTGGAACCTTCTTTCGAAGGATTGTTTAAAGACTATTATTGCACTACGACCGAGTATAGACCTTTCGAGTCTATGTTTGAACTGGATTTTCTGGCGATTTCGGGGACGTCAGACGACCTTTTCGGAGTGTGGGGTACGTATAATAGTCCGGAAATTTCGGCAGATGTTCCTTGTGGCAGAGCCAATGCTTTTATGAAAACATTCGGACACTTTTATGATGCATTCGATGCCGAAGACTTGAGACGGGAGGTTTCGATTGATCCTAATAAATATGGATGGGATAAGGCTAAGCAGGAGATTGTAGTGACAAAGCAGAACTATAAAAACAGCTATCTGTGGGCTCCGGGTAAGTGGAGAAGAGTTTGGCATACAATGGTAAGAGTAGATAATAATAATACGGACGTCAATTATCCCGTATTGCGTTATGCCGATGTTTTGCTGATGTATGCAGAGGCCGAGAATGAAATAAACGGACCCACTGTTACGGCATTGGAAAGATTTAATCAGGTTCGCAGAAGGGCGTATGGTAAAGATTATCTGGCACCGGACGTTACATTTGACAAAACATATACCGATAGTCAGTCTTTCTTTGAAGCAATAATGGAGGAACGGGCAAAAGAACTTTGTTTCGAAGGTCATAGAAGACAAGACCTGATCCGTTGGAACTTGTTGGAAAAGAAAATTAAAGAAACAGCAGAGTTATTGCAAAGTCAAAAAGATGCAGATGTTCTTAACACAAAAGCACCCTATCACTCCGGTACGACTTTCCAAACAGGAAAGGGGGAGTTGCTGCCAATACCTGCAAGGGATATCCGCGAAACTAAAGGATCGCTTACGCAGAATCCCGGATACGGAAATTAATGTAGTGTAAATAGTAATAATAGGTCAGATAAGGGTCGATTCCTGAAGTTTTGGCTCTTGTCTTTCTGAAAACGATTAATTCAAAATAAGATATTCTATGAAAAAGATTTTTTCATTGCTGGTTGTTACGTCCTTGTTTTTATTTGTTTTGTCTTGTAAAGATAAAGAGAAGGAAGATTATAGCTGGATAAAAAAGGCTATAGATGTAGCGGCTTATCAATTAAAATTAACATCTACTGAGATTGCAGATTCTGTGAAACTACCTCGTTCTATTTGGGTGGGATACGATCTAGATTTTTTGTCTGCCCAATTAGAGATTGATGCAAATTCACGTAAAGATTCTCTTCGGATAATTCCGGCAGAGAAAATCGGGCAAAGACGATTGTGTAGTATTTATGACTGGACTAGTGGATTCTTTCCGGGAAGTTTGTGGTATACTTATGAGTTGACGGGAGATGAATACTTTAAAGGTCAGGCAACAAAATTTACGAATTTGTTGAACCCGGTAAAAGAATACACCGATACGCACGATCTGGGCTTTATGATCTATTGTAGCTATGGCAATGCCGAGCGTCTGGCTCCCAATGATACGATTCCTGCGGTTATGCTTCAGACAGCTGATAACCTGGCCAGCCGTTTCGACGACAAAATAGGCTGTATACGTTCATGGAATTTCGGTAAATGGAATTTTCCTGTGATTATCGATAATATGATGAATCTCGAACTACTCTTCTGGGCAAGCGACTATACCGGAAATCCGAAGTATAAAGATATTGCCGTGAAACATGCCAATACGACAATGAAACACCACTTCCGTTCCGATATGTCGTCTTATCATGTCATTAGTTATAACAATGATGGCACTCTCGAAAAACGGGAGACACATCAGGGCAAAAACAATGAATCCGCATGGTCAAGAGGGCAGGCATGGGCATTCTACGGATATGTGGTTTGCTATCGTGAAACCAAAGACCGGGCTTATCTCGACTTTGCTAAAAAGATTGCAGATTTTATGATGGAGAGGCTGAAAACCAAAGATCTTATTCCTTTATGGGACTATGATGCACCCGATACGCCGCAAACTCCGCGTGATGCTTCTGCCGCATCAATCACGGCATCGGGAATGCTTGAATTTAGAGCTATGCTGCCCGATGGACAAAAATACTTCGATTATGCAGAAACAATATTGAAAAATCTGTCGAGCAATGCCTATCTTGCAAAAGAAGGAGAAAATCAGGGATATATATTGATGCATTCGACCGGATCGCTTCCTCACGGATCGGAGATAGACACTCCGCTCAATTATGCGGATTACTATTATATGGAAGGTTTACAGAGATATATGAAACTGAAAAAGATTGCATATAAAGATTTATAAATTTAATACTATAAGGGCTATGTTAAGAAGGGCAGTTGTTCTATTCATGTTTGTGATTGTATTGGCTACAACAACCAAAGCACAAAATGGCAGCATTGAAAAACATATCGATAAAAGAGCTATACATCCTCGCTATAGAGAATGGGCTACTCCTGCTAATGGGAAGGAGGTATCGATGAATCCGACTGCCCTTCTTTGGCCTGCCGCTGAGGGTGAAAATGTAGTTTACAGGGCTCGTTTGTCACAGGATAAAAATTTTCCTGCGAATAAAACAATTATCAGTAAAGATATTGAATGGGCAATGTTCAATAACCATAAAAAAATGAACATTGGTAAATGGTATTGGCAATATGGTGTAGTAAAAGACAATAAGGTAGAATGGTCTGATACTTACGATTTTGTAATAAAGGAAAATACACCCGTGTTTGAAACGCCCACAATAGAAGAGTTTCTGGCAGCTTGCTCAATGAAACATCCACGCTTGTATGTATCTGAAAGTGAACTGACCGATTTCAGGGCTCGTAACCTGAATAATGTGGAAGCTCTTCAGGTAATAAAAAAAGCAAACAAACAACTTACTGCACCTTTACCTGCCGAAGAGCCAACACGACCTCGTGATACTACGAATCTGACTGTGTCACAAAAGAATGTAATGATGACATTTATGTATCATCGTTTCGGAGATAAGGTGAAAGAGCCTGTGAAAAATCTATCGATGGCATACCTACTGACAGGGGATAACAGATATGCCCGGACGGCTCTTAATCAAGCTTTACATATTGCGCGAATGAATCCCGGAGGATATGCGACTAAAGAAGATTTTAATGCAGCCAGTGTGATGTTGGCTATGTCTGCCGCATATGATGTAGCTTATAAATATGCTACGCCAGAGGAAAAGGAAAAACTACTACAAGCCATAAAAGTCAGAGGCAATAAATTTTATAACAAGTATAAGAATGAATTTGAAACGCACTCGATGGACAATCATGTGTGGCAACATACTTTGAGAAGGCTGTGTTTTTCATCCATTGCAGTTTTAAATGATCTGCCCGAAGCTGCGAAATGGCTTGCCTATTGTTACGAAGTATGGTGCTGCCGTTTCCCTATATTGGGAGCAAATGATGGTGGTTGGCACGATGGTACAAGTTATTTTCAGGTAAATTTCGAGACATTTATATATATACCGTTTATGTTTAAACGGTTGACAGGTAAAGATTTCTTCGATTTACCGTATTACCATAACCTATCGAAATTTTTGATCTATTCTTATCCTAAAGATTCGTATTCGACCGGATTTGGCGATAATGCCGAAAATCAGAAGAAACCCGGAAAGAGTTATTGGGGATTTGCCGATGCACTTGCGCGCGAACTGCACGATCCGTATGCCCGATGGTATGCTGATGAAATAAGTGAGGGCAAGAAAGAGATAGTATCTGAAAGTGCCAATTTTGCATTTTATCGCCTGATGACTAAAAATAGGGCAGAGGATGTGAAACCAATATCGCCTAAAGATCTGCCTCAGAGCCTGCTGTTTCGTGATGCCGGCTTTGCCTTGATGCATGATGATGTAACCGATACGCCCCATGATGTTATGCTTAGTTTTGCGGCTTTGCCTTTTGGCTCTACGGGACATGCTCATGCCGCTCACAACGGTTTTGGTATCAATGTCGGAGGTAAACAAATGTTCGGAGGATCGGGACATTACAGCAATTTTACCGATAAGCATACTTTGATGCATTATCGTACACGCGGGCATAACACCATACTAGCAGACAGAATGGCTCAGGTTATAGGTGAGAATGGATATGGATGGATAGCCCGATTTAGGGACACTCCAGCTCTGACCTATGTATTGGGTGATGCTACGCATGCTTACGGAAAAATGACCACTCCTTTCTGGATAAATCGGATGAAACAGTTTGAGGTAGATTATACGAAGGAGAACGGATTCGGCGATCCGGGCATAACACGCTTTCGGAGGCATTTTGTGTTTTTGCGTCCCAATATAGTGATTATTTATGACGAACTGGAAGCAAAGGCTCCTGTGGAGTGGACATGGTTGCTGCACTCTTATCATAAAATGCGAAAAGGAGAAAATGAAAATGTAGTATTCGGAGAGAACGAAGTTGCTAACAGTAGGGTAGATGTGTTTAATCGTCAGGTTTTGAGCAGCCATATAACCAATGAATTCTTTTCGCCTGCCATCAATTGGAAAGGTCGGGGAAATGCGGATAAGCCCTATGAGTATTCAAAACACTGGCATCTGGAATTAAGTATAAAAACAAAATCGTCCGCAACAAGATTCTTGTCGGTTATTCAAATAGACCGAGATAAGGGTGATAAGGTTCTTTTTGCTCCTCGGCCAATAAAAGAGGGTAGTTGGAATGTTGGTGACTGGACAATCCGGGCGGAAATGAATAGCGATAAGAAACCTTCGCTAATAATAGAAAATAGTGTGGGTGATGGGATAGAATATATAAATCAAGACAGAACCATCATAAAAGAACACAATAAAATTGTTGATCAATTGGGTGATGTTTTACCGGAGTCTGCTAATTAAAGATTAGGAATTACCTGTGTAATTATTTGCTTAGGAATAAGCAAGCATCATTCAGTCTTAGTATATTTATAAATATACAAATATCTCAGTGGTTTAAATGGACAATTTGATATCAGAGTAATTTCAATAACTTTTATTTCATTTTTAGGCTATTCAATAATTCTTTCTTGTCAGGTCTTATACGGTAGCTTTCACGGGCTTTCTGAATGGCTTTATTATGTACAAATTTTGAAAATGTTTTCTGTTCCAATATTGGTAGTGTGGTATCATAAAATTTGATAAGTGCAACACTGATTGCCCATGCAATAGCCATATCTACATAATACTGTCCTTGTGGTATTTCAGTCAGGTGTTTTAATGTTGCATTAATATGTTTTTCATCCATGAAATAATCCATTAGAAGAATGACAAAAGTGCGTTTTGTGAATTCTCCCTCATGAATTTTGAGTGGAAGAAAATGGGTAAGTGCGGTATCTGGATATTTTCTGAATATTTTTAATGATGATATAATAGTGTCTACATGTGCCCAATTATCAAACTTTAGAATCAAAGGATCTAAATTTTTTAATATGGTTTCTAATGATATATTCTTTATCTGTCCTAGTATTAAGCCATAAAGCAGGATATGCTCGTAGGTAGTATATTCCGCATTCTTTAAATAGATTTCTATTTCTGGATTTACTGCTAATTCCTTTGCCAGTTTTTTTAATGCAGGCATACGAATACCGATTATTTCATAATTAGTTGGAATAAGTTTTTTATTAAATGCTTTATAATCCGTATCAGATAATGCTCGGAGTTTTTTGTCGACTAAGGTATTCATGTAATACAAGATATAAAATTACTTCATAAAGATATTTAATACAATTGTTATTTGACCTAATTTTTTATAAAAGGCTTATGTTGAATGCGAAGAAAATATACGTAAAGAAAATAACTTGTCACTTTTTTACAAAGTATCCTTTTATTTTACTCAAATATATTCTTGTCTGGAAAACTTATACCTTTAATCTATAAAATATCGAAGTCTCTACTTTCCGGAAGGGAGTTTGGGGAAAAGTTTCCTAAGTCGAACTATATATGTTTTTATATTATTTCCGGCAACAATAAAGGTTACAGCTAAAATGATCATCAATATTCCGAAAATAAGTCTTGGAGTTAGTTGTTCGCCAAATATGGTTACTCCAAAAAATACAGCTGTTACAGGCTCTAAAACTCCAAGAATAGCTGTAGGGGTCGACCCGATGTATTGGACTGCGCGAGTGGTACAAAGAAAAGATATGGTGGTTGGAAATATGGCTAACGCAACTAGGTTAACCCATAAATACCACTTATCTACAATGTAAAGGCTTTTTCCGAAATCTACACGAACCAGAAAAAGTGATAAGCCAAAAAGTAGAACGTAGAAGGTCAATTTTAGGGTGGCGATATTTTTCAGTGTTGATTTATTTACTCCTATAATATAGATAGAATATGCAAGTGCTGAAACCATGACTAAAGCTGTTCCGGTCAGATTTAGAGTGGTGCCATCTGCACCCTCATAAAGGAATCCAATTCCTCCCAATGCCATTAATATGCACAATATAGTCTGAAGGGTGAGTTTCTCTTTAAACCCAATTGCCATAATAAGTGCTACCATAATCGGGTAGACAAACAACAAAGTCGAGGCGATCCCTGCATCCATGTAATTATAACTTTGAAAGAGAGTCAAAGATGAAATCGCTACCAATATCCCCATAATCATTAATGAGGGTATTTCTTTTCTCTTTAATTTAAAGTCCCGTCCTCTTGCTTTAATCATAATACCCAATATAGGTAAAGCAAACAGGTATCTGAAGAATAATACCGAATCGGGATCCATACCTGCTTGGTATAATGGTAGAGCAAACAGAGGGTTCATCCCGTATGTAGCTGCTGCTATGGCGCCTAATAAATAACCTTTGGCTTTAGTATTCATATGCTGAAATTTGCAGCAAATATAGAATTTATTTTTCCATTGTAATTCTATAAATAATAATCTATAAATACCTTTCCTTTGTAGATCAATAATGATAATTGATGCTATTCTCTTTCTATTTATCGAGAGGAATCTCCCGGATAGTTAAGTCGTTGATTGATGGAATATCTTTATTTATACTGTTATTTGGATAAAATCATTTAGATGTTTTTCGGTATATAATATGGTGATAACCTTTTTTAAATAAGAAGTTATGTAATTGTATGTTTGCATCGGGAATTAATAGCCTTATTTTTTTCTTGCGGTTAGATTTATCCGTCTGGCTGATAGTTCATATATTTATAACCAAAACAACAATTATTACAGTATTCAAATTTTGAGAAAAGAGAAATAAATGATATATAAAGCCACAATTACATCTGGTGCTGAACTGAATATAACCAGAACTATTCTGCAATTAGATGAGTTCTTAAAAGAATATTGGGGAACAGAAGTGTACCAAATAAAAACTTCTTCCGGAATATTAAGGAATACAGATGTGTTTGAACTGGGTATGAAGTTGAGTAAAGAATATGTATCATTCTATTGTTTTCAATGACCTGAAGATTATCATTTTCTACAGGAGCACAATTATAGTCGAACCCTTGCAAAAACTGAAATTTTTTGTTTTACCCTTACGGCAAATTATCTTGAAGTTTGTTTTTATAATTCACTTGAAACAAACGAACGAGAAAGACAATTCTATAAAATAGTTGATAATATTAAGACTGCTCTGAAAGCAGATATACCATTGCTACGAACACAAAGAGTAAACAAAGACCTTGCGGATGTAATGTTTAAATATAGACGAAGTGAAGGGAAAATAGTATTTAGACTTGTTCCATCTGATAATATAGATGATTTTAAGACCTATGATTCAATTTTTATTTATTGGTCCGATTTTGCATATCTGCGTCCGTTTATTTATCAAGTTTATCCACAGCGAAAGGAAAACAGAGAGGATGGTTTTGATGATACAAGTTGGAATAAGTGAGTGGATGCGTATATTAAAAAGTTTGAAGGATTATAAAACAAATGATATAAAATTATCCGCTTTTTATAATTTCATTATCCATTGGATAGAAGAGCAGTTGCTATGGGCAAATTATATTTGTATATGGGGTAATTTGTAGTATCCGATAAAAACAAAGAATATCCTTTACCTGAAAATATTCTGGATAAAATATGCTTGTTTAGTGAAATATATTGGTAACTTCCTTAAAGTTAATATGTTCTGTGCGTAGTTTGAGTTGAAAGAAGCAGATGAATTATTCATCTGTTTTTTGTATCTATAAGAAATAACTTTATATGTATCCGTAAAAAATACGTAAACTATTTTGAGGTTTCAAAAATTATATATTTCTTTGTTTACGTAAAAAATACGATAATGTGGTTTGAAATGGAACAACAAAGAAAATATATATATGAATATCCAAGACCGGCAGTTACTACAGACTGTGTTATATTCGGATTCGATGAAGGAGAGTTAAAGGTGTTATTGGTCGAGAGAGGGATAGAGCCCTATCTGGGGAAATGGGCATTACCGGGAGGTTTTATCGATATGAATGAGAATAGTGAAGAGTGTGCCCGCCGCATTCTGAGGAAGGAAGCCGGACTCGAAAATATTTATATGGAACAGTTATTCACATTTTCGGAAGTTGAGCGAGATACTCGTTATCGTGTGATTAGTATTGCGTATTATGCATTGGTAAAATTATCTGATTATAATGCGCAACCTGGGATAGATACAACTAATACACGCTGGTTTTCTATTTCAGAAGTGCCTGAATTGGCTTTCGATCATGCAAAGATATTAGAAGTTGCAAAAGAGAGGCTACAAGGACAAATAAGATATCAACCCATAGGATTTGAACTTTTGCCGGAGAAGTTTACTTTACCGGATTTGCTTCACCTGTATCAAACAATATTGCAAACAAAGTTAGATGACCGCAATTTTCGGAAGAAGATATTGAGTTATGGTTTATTGATAGATACGGGAGAGCAACAAAGAGGTGCAAGAAACAGGGCTCCAAAATTATATTGTTTTGATAAAAGAAGATATGGAGAACTGACTAAAACAGGTTTTTATTTTGAACTATAAAAAGAATATAATAATGAAATATACTACATACAATTTGTCATGGCTTGTTAGTAAAGTCGAGAAAAAAGAAAAAGTTAAATGTCTCTTCTTTTGGGGACATGCACCATCAAAAGACGGTTCTGTTACGAAATCCTGTTTTAGCCAATGGTGGCAAAGTGCATTCACTGTGAATGGGATAAAATATGCTACAGCAGAACACTGGATGATGGCGAAGAAAGCTGAACTCTTTGATGATACGGAAATTTTGGAAAGAATATTAAATGCAAAGTCTCCTGCTGAGGCTAAAAAACTAGGACGAAAAGTAAGAAATTTTGTAGCTGAAGTCTGGAGTGAGAATTGCTTTGATATTGTTTGTGAAGGAAATTATCACAAATTTTCACAACATCCGGATTTGAAAGAGTTTCTGCTAAATACTAAAGATCGGGTGTTAGTGGAAGCCAGTCCGGTAGATAATATATGGGGTATAGGAATAGCGCAAGATAACGAGCATATCGAAAATCCACGCCTTTGGAAAGGCTCGAACTTACTAGGTTTTGCTCTGATGGAAGTAAGGGATAGATTAAAAAATGAAGGTAGCAATGAAACAATATGAGATAAGAGCCGATTATGACCGTGATACAATTGTTGTTTATCAGGCATATAGGGAACAGATAGGAAAACCTGCTATAAAGGATAAAAAATTTAGTTCGCCATTTTCGTATAACCGGATGACATGGATAAAACCATCTTTCCTGTGGATGATGGAGCGTAGTGGGTATGGACAAAAGTCAGGGCAGGAATATATACTGGCTATACGTATCAAACGCTCGGCATGGGAATATGCTTTGTCACAAGCTGTTCTCACCCATCCCTCAAAGCGTGTTTATGCCACTGGTGAGATATGGAAAGAGCAGTTTGATGAAGCTAAGGTTCATGTTCAATGGGATCCTAAACGTTCTATCAGAGGAGCAAAGCTCGATTACCGTTCTATACAAGTAGGGATCAGCCGCCATCTGATAGAAGAATATAATAATGACTGGATTATGGACATACAGGATTATTCCTCTTTGGCACGTAAAATATATCAGTTGAAGATGGATGGGCGCTACGATAAGGCGAAAGATTTACTTCCTAAAGAGAAGATATATTCTGTTTCGGAAGAAATAATGAAACGATTGGGAATGGATTAAGTGAAATATATAATTCTAGATAGGTTATGGTTTATAATGATATTTTGGAGATTAAAACTTCGGTTGAGACTTTCGACTTATATAATGTTTTTGCTAAAAATATAGCAAAAGAAAAGAAGTGTAGCATCCTTTGTGTAGAGGATATGAATGAAATTATGTCTGATAAATTGTTTTGTAATAAACAGATTCGGAAATGTATATCTTTTACTCCCTATATTTTTAATGACTGTAGTGCCAGATGCCGTTTTTGCTCTGAAAATATTTCTCGGGAAGGTAATATAGCTATTGCAAAAAAATACAATGAGAACTATTTCCGGAAGTTGAGTGAAGTGCTACATCTACTGGAAGATACGAAATTGTTTCTATCTTTATCGGGTATGGAACCATTTGAAAGCCCAGACCTTTTGGAATCTATACTGACAGTTTTTGACGAGCATGTACAACGTGGAGGTCACCTAGAAAAGAAAGTCATATATAGTAACCTCTCAGCAATGTGTATTTATCCCGACAGGATAATTGATTTAATCTCCCGGTTTGGGGTAGATAGGATAGAAACCTCACGGCATCATTATGACGAAGAAACCAACCAGAGAATTATGCGATTCAAAAAGGGACAAGGCATACGATATAACAAAAATTATGTTGACGCAGTCAGGCTATTAAAAAAAAGTGTAGATGTAAAGATGGTTTGTGTTTTACAGAAGACCGGAGTCAATTCACTTTCAGAAATAGAGAAGTATATCGAATGGTGCAATGGTATTGGAATCTCAAGTATTGTATTCCGTGAGTTTTCTATAATTGGAGACCATTTTGATGAGAATGCTACATCAAACTATATACATGATAATCGGGTTGATATTCTTTCTATTTTGCAAGAGTTACCGGATGTGTTTAAGATACAAGAAATTATAAAAGGATATTACTATTATTCATTTAGTTATCAATATAATAATGAGATGCAAATAACTTTCGAAGTATCCAACTACGAAGAAATGATAAAAAAGCATAGTGGTGATATCATTAACAAACTGATTTATTATCCTAATGGAGAATTGTGTATGGATTGGAATATGCAACAGTGTATATATTAAGAAATGACAGATATACAGGTATACAAAGAAACTCTTTTACGACTGGGTGAAAGTATCCCTTATGTAGTTATAGGAACTTTTGCATTGCTCAATCTGCCCGAGAAAGTTGTATTAAGTAGTCCTCCCGGTGATTTGGACATTATTATACCTAAGAATGAGGATATACTTAATAAAGCAATAAATATCTTGGAGGTAGAAAGCTATGAACTATACTCATGGAAAGATAAAGTTGACGAAAATTTTGATAATAACTTATTTGAAGGACGTTTTTATGTAAGAGGTATCAAGAAGATAAATGAACGGTGCTTCATAATTGATATTACTTATGAATCGGATATTGTGAACTTTGACGAATTATATGAGAAGAGCAATCTGGTAGAAAGCATTAGGATTGCAGCTATTGAAGATATTATTACCCTGCTTGAAGCACGAGGAAGTGACAAAGACAAAAAGCTCATATCGAAGATAAATAGTTTAGTAAGAGGTGCATGAAAGAAATAATATACCTGAAAGGTGATGCTACATCACCTCAGGCAAATGGAATAAAGATTAAGTAATTTAGATAGTTTATTTTTCTATTTCAACTTTATTTACAGTCTCCAGAGGTTTATCCTCATGTATCTCAATTATTTTGGTTGCGACTGCAAATTCATCGGGGAAAATCTTACCTCCCATTTCATTAGCCCAAGCTTCTGTGAATTCAGCGCCTATGTATATAATGATTGCCGAATAATAAATCCATGTGATGAGGATAGCCAGAAATGCTGCTGCTCCGTAAACAGAGCCTACATCTGCAATTCCTATGTAAAGGGAAATGCCCCATTGACCTATCATGAACAAGAGGGTGGTAACAAATGCTCCAACAACAACATCTTTACTTTTTATTTTAGCATCGGGTAATATCTTAAATATCAGAACAAATATAAATGTTGTGATGCCTATATTAATGATCATTCCTACTATCCTGACCAGTGATCCGGCAACATCCGGATAGTTGGACATAAATCTTTCGCTGAGGTGTTCAATAATGTTTGTAATACTAAATGTAATCAACAATATGAAGGCGAATACAAGTATGATAGAAAAGGATAGGAGTCGGGTTTTAATATACTTCAACCAACTTTTCTTGGGAATAGCTTTTATACCCCATATAGTATTCAACGAATCTTGTATTTCGGCAAAAATAGCGGTCGCACCGAAGATAGAAACTCCTAAACTGATGATCGTGGCAAACGTGGAGGATTCTGTCTTTCCTGCATTTTCGATAATAGCTCTGAGTTGTTCGACAACCTCTGCTCCTATAACAGGTCTTAGCTGGGTATATAGCTGATTACCCAGATCTATATGAAAAAATACTCCGATAGTAATAAGAAGGGAAATAAATGGTATTATGGAAAATAATGTGGCGTACGCCAGTGATGCACTTAGCCTCATCACATTATCATCCAGAAATCCCTGAACAGTATCTTTCAGAATCTTAATTAAGATATTGATATTTAGTCTTTTTTTAGGCGATATTTGTTCTTCCATATTCATAATTATATTTCCTGTTTCAGTTTCTCCTAATAAGTTAGTCTTACACCCGCTCCCCATTTCATCTCGCTATTATACGAAGCTGAGATACCGAACCAAGATGTTACAATATAATTCAAACCGATGTTGTATTCTTTATCGGTATTACCCATCAGGTTCATTCTCAGTCTGTTTGTCAATGGAATATCTTCGCGTTCCAATTGAAAGCGTACCTTTCCATACGAGTTGATACGCGCTTCGGCAACAAATAACAAGGGTAGGGTGTAGCGAACTCCGGCTATGGCAGCGAGGCGGTTATCTTTTTTCAGCTTTTGTCCGAAAATATTTTTTTCGGAAGAAGAGTTTTTGTGATTTTTCCATTCGACACCGATGAAAGGCATTAACCATTGCATCCGTCCTATGTATCTTCCTGCACGTATTTCGGCTTCATAACCTTTTTCCGATTCATATCCCAGTTGCCATTCGCCCTGAAAACTCCATCGTGTGTTAAAATATTCGGCACTACCGCTGTTTCCATTGAAAAGGAAATCATTTTCGGCCGTGAAATAATACATCCTGTCTTCATGATAAAGATGTTTGATAGCTTCTTCGGGATGATGTATTTGAGGATTAGGAGGTGAATCTTCGTAGCTGAAAATGCGTCCCATTCCGCTCATCATATGATACAGGATATGACAATGGAAAAACCAGTCTCCACGGCTTTTCTCGCCGGCATGAAATTCGATAGTATCGGTTTCACCTGGCATGATATCTACTCCGAATTTGAGAGGTGAATATTCACCATGGCTATTCAATACACGGAAAAAATGACCATGCAAGTGCATCGGATGCCGCATCATCGAATTGTTGTAAAGGACAATACGCAGATTCTCGCCTTCACGTATGAGTATTTTGTCGCTTTCAGATACTGTTTTGTTATTTAGTGTCCAAACATATCTATCCATATTTCCGGTCAGTTCGAATCTTAATTCGCGAAACGCACCTTCGGGTAATGTAGTTTTGTAAGGGGAACGGAGCATATCGTAATTCAACGTTACAGGGTTTGAATTTCCATTGTCTTTCTCCATATTCATATTCATCAAATGTCCGGAGTGTTCTGCATGTTGCGAATGGTCGTCGTGACTCATCGTTTTAGCGCTCTTGTTAGGCGTGGAAGTAGCTGCATGTTGAGAATGAGAATCCTTAGCAGGTGAAGGCGTTGACATATCCATCTTATGTTGGTCTGACGAATGTCTGTGCGAATCATGAGACGAAGCGGATATCTCCGGATACATCACTTCGTTCATATCCATTTTTTGTAGTTCCATCTTCATGCCCATGTTGGTTATATCCCCATTCATTTTCATCATACCGTTCATCATTTTCATTCCGGCAAAATAATCTAGCTTAGGTAAAGGAGAGATCGGGTGTTTCTCTCCATTGCCAATCCATATAGAAGTAGACCCACTTCGGTCTTCGGCTGTAGCCTGTAACTCAGATGAGCCATGTTCGGGTACAGTAACAATAATATCATAGGTCTCGGATACTGCAATTATCATTCTGTCCACTTCCACAGGGACAACATCTTTTCCGTCGTTGGCAATGACCGTAATTTTACCTCCTGAATATCTTAGCCAGAAATAAGTGGAAGCACTTCCATTAACGACTCTTAGCCTAACACGGGAGCCGGGTTCTAAGTCAGCAATATTTATTTGATCTTGCCCATTTGTCAGGAATTTCTCATAATAAACATCACTCACATCCATTGCGTCCATCCGTTTCCATTCACTCTTTAGTTTAGTTCCTAAATGTCCTTTACCGATGGCTTCTCCGTAACTTTGAACACTTCTTTTCTTGATTTTGAACCAATCGTTACCGGTATGTAGTTTCCTGTTTACTTCATTAGCGTTCATATCTGTCCAATCGCTCAGTAATATCGTAAATTCGGGCAGATGGTCTTCGTGGCGAAAATGCTTATCATTTTTTCTTTTATGAATAATGAATGCTCCATATAATCCTATCTGTTCCTGTACACCGGTATGCGAATGATACCAGTACGTTCCGTTTTGTACCATAGGAAATTCGTAGGTCACAGATGTACCGGGCATGATGGGGGCAGAGGTAAGATGGGAAACTCCGTCGAATTGATTAGGTAGCAATATGCCATGCCAATGCAATGAAGTTTCTTCTTTCATCAGGTTGTGTATATGGATAACAGCAGTATCTCCTTCGGTAAATTGTAATGTAGGAGCAGGAATCTGTCCGTTAATGGCCAGAGCCCGTTTCTGTTTTCCTGTATAATCTACTATCGTATCGTTTATGTATAAATCATATACAATGCGTTTTTGTGCAGTCAGTGAAGTTGTGAATAGGCATAATATCAATAGAATATATTTATCGAAATGTTTCATGGATATGCTATGTAATGAAAGCTGTTTTTTTAAGCTTGCAATAATTTATTAATATCGAATTTTTTCATTTTCATGTAAACATCAGTTACTCTTTCAGCCCTTTCCGGATCTTTCAGCAGTTCAGGTAATATGCTTGGTGCTACCTGCCATGATAGTCCGAATTTGTCTTTCAGCCATCCACAAGGTCCTTCCTCTCCATCTGCCGTAAGTTTCTCCCAATAGTAATCGATTTCTTTTTGGGTGTCGCATAATATCTGTAATGAAATGGCTTCATTAAAATGAAATATAGGACCTCCATTCAATGCAGTATACCATTGCCCATTCATTTTGAACTCTATGGTTTGTATTTTTCCTTCTTCTTGCTTATGAATATCATGACCGGCTTTCCCATAGCGGACTATTTCTCCTATTTCAGAATTCGGGAATATAGATGTGTAGAATTTAACTGCTTCTTCGGCTTGATAATCGAACCAGAGACATGGCTTGATAGCTGTGAATGCGGGAGAGTTTTTACGGCTTTCTACGTATTTTTTGAAATTGTCTAAAATTGCTTGCCAGCCTTCGCGCTGCTTTTCGACGGGAAACGTATTTTCTGTATCAAATGTTTCGGTTACGGTGATACCTTCTTTTGCAGATGAAAATAGAATGGATACTTTTCTGTTATCCTCCAGTCTGTATTTAATTTCGCTAAAAGGTATTACTACGTCGTAAGTCCCTATAAAATCAAACCCTTCCTTTTTGTCCAAAGATTCCATTCTGGAAAAGAATTGTCCGCCTTCTCGCAAGTCATTTTTTGCGTGAGTAGTATGCCAATCTGCAGAAGCATTGTTCCAATTCATAATATCAGCCGGAGTTGTCCAACATTTCCAAACCAGAGAGACCGGAGCATTGATTGTTGTTCTGATTGTAATCTCATTCTTCATATTCTCGTTTTTTGATAAATTGCTTCGCTTGTTTATAATCATATAAACAGATAAGCTATTGTGTTTGTTTGTATATGAAGAATGCCTACATACTTTTGTAGACTACTAAAGTATACAAACTCTCTGGAAATAACGGATATTAGAATTGTTCTATGTCACTTTTGTCAATTCTTTCTATAAAAGAGTTTAAGTCTTCCTCTTTCTTTAATTTTAATTTCTGTTTCAGACGATGTTTGTTTACCCTGATGGTACTCGTGTCAACGTGTAGAATTTCTGCCATTTCTTTAGATGACATTTTCATCAATATCATATGGCAGTATTTTAGATCAAGAGATGTCAGTTTATTATCTGCATAATCTTGTAATTGTTTGTATAATTTATGGCTGAGCCCCTGAAAACTTGTGTTGAAATCACCGGTCTCATTTTCTGTAAGATTATTGGTTTCCAGTATTTGCTCCAGTTCTTCTTTATATTTACTCAGTGATGGATTGTTTGTTAAGAAAATTCTGAGATCTTCTATGATTTTGTCTTTATGCTCTGCCAGCAAGTTCTCTGTTAGCAGTTCTTTTTTATACTTCTCCGTACCGTAAGTATTTAATCTGACTTCTGTTTCTTCTTTGCTTTTTAATGATTCTAATATTCTTTTCTCTTTGTCGTATAATATTCTCTGTTGCTGCGAATTCTTTAACCGATATTTCTGTAAAAAATACAATATGATAAAAAGGACGATAAGAAAAACGATAAAAATAATGAACAGATAAATATTTTTCTGCTTTTGAGATAACGATTTTTGCAAAATAGTAAATTCCTGCTCTATTCTTTTTTTCTCGTATGCTTTATCCAAATGCTGGGCAGTTCCTTCTATTGTATACTTGTAGTAATTACTATATTGCTCGAACCCTTTCGTATAAAATTCGGCGGCATCTTCATATTTTCCTGTTTCATAATACAAGTCTCCTAAACTTATGAGGATTCGGTGTACCTGAAACCTTCCGTTTCGGATATCATCCAGATATGTTTTCGGAAAGAAATCGAAGGCATCCAACAAGCACTTTTCAGCTTCTTTATATCTTTTCAGAGATTTGTAAGCAGTACTTAGATTCGTGTAGCATTGAAGTATATTAGGTTTGGCACTATAGTAAATATAGGGCTTCATATTGTAGTCTATCTCATCGCTTTTGTCATATCG
Source organism: Dysgonomonas sp. (assembly GCA_032477055.1). Taxonomy (GTDB): domain Bacteria; phylum Bacteroidota; class Bacteroidia; order Bacteroidales; family Dysgonomonadaceae; genus Dysgonomonas_A. Next base: position 38,771 of record JAWDXP010000002.1, read on the forward strand.
AAGAGAAATTTCTAAAGCCTCTTGTAAATATTGGATTTGCTTAGGGATATTTCCATGTATGAGTTCTATATTAGCCAGATTTATAAGAATAGTATTGTAAAGCAATTGGTTTGATCTGACAGAGATATCCAAAGTTCCATTTTTATACAGTTCGAGTGCATGGATAAAATAAGGATAAGCCTCATTTGCCAAAGAGTCACTTTCGAGATGCAGGCTGTAATTCATCAGATAAGCAATACCTATTTCAGCCCACGATTTTGTAATAATGTAATTATTTCCGCTTTTTTCTGCGGCGGCTAAAGATAACTTTGCGTATTCAATAGCTTGTGGATAAGTTTCCGCAGCAGCATAGCTATTGTGAATCAAGTCGAAGTAAACCGATTGTTCTTGTAACCAATATCCTTTTCCCTCAATTTCATGTAGAGCTTTCTCTATATATTCGAAAGCCAGAGGTGTGTTCCTTTTTACCAAGCCTAAGGCTTGCCAGCCAATCGAACGCACCATCGGGTTCTGTGCTCTGTCTATGTAAAATATGCAGGAGTCGGTAATCTGTTTTATCTCGTCAGGCTCACTAACCATCTGTATTTTGGTGGTATAAATGAAGACCTGCAAATCCTGATTTTCGAGTTTATTAGTTATTTCCTGAGCCTTAGATAGGTATTGGTTTTCCTGAGCCTCATCCATCTCCAGATAATACTCCATCAGAGCCAGTTCATTCAGATGGATTACCCGAAGAGAATCCAGTATATGTTTATTGTTTAACAAATTCTGCATAGAATCTGCCAATTGTATTCTTTTATCCTTAGCTTGCAGAGTGAGAACAGAGCTGCAAAAAATGATAAAGAATAGAAGAATATGTTTTATATATGAATTGACAACCATTGGTTTATAATTCGTGTTTAGCAATATTTTGTATGAATTGATTTAAGTCGGCATCCTTATCCAGATTCAGCTTTTGTTTCAGCCTGTATTTGCTTACCCGTATGGTACTGGGCTCTACAAACAATTGCTCTGCCATTTCTTTGGTAGAGATATCTAAATAAATTAGTCGGCAATATTTCAAGTCTAAAAGTGTCAGTTTATTATCGGCATGTTCCTGCAAATGGTCATAGAATGCGGCAGGAACGCCTTCCGATATACTTTTCAGGTCTTCTACTTTATTTTCTATCCTGTTTTGTTGAGTCAGGATACTCTCGACCTGTTCTCTATACTTGTCGAATTCGGCATGGGTTGCAAAGAATTGTTGAAGGTTTTCGAATATCCTGTTTTTCTGTTCGACTAGGTCGTTACCGGAAGCTAGTTGTTTTTGTAGTTGTTCACTTTCCTGAAGCTTCAGCTCATTGCGTAGCGTAACATATGATTTATCTAGTCGTAGTAATTCGAGTTCTTTCGATTTATTTTTTTCAGCTTGTTTAGCAGCAGATATGCGATAATTGAATAATCTATAAAGAAAAAACAGACCAATACATAAAACAATCGCTATGCCTATGTAAAGATAGGTCTGCCTCTTTTTTGAAGAAAGCAGTTCTTTGCCTGCTGCGATTTCCTGTTCTTTTTGCTCTATTTCGTAAGAGGTAGTTAGCAACTGGTTGTCATATGCCAGTTGGAGGTCAAATATTTTTCGATATTCTTCCAATCCTATTTGCATACATTCAGCTGCTTCTTTTGGCATGTTAGCCATCTGGTAGATAGTGGCTAATTCGATGTATATGTCATACAGGAAATGCCAGTTTTCTTCATTGTTTAAGGATATTTCGGGTAAAAGGCTTTCCGCATTGAATAAATAATCGGCAGCCTCTTGGTAGTTCTCCTTATCGCGCTCTATACGTGACAAATATTTGTAGCAAGCGACTTGCAAATCAGTGAATTTGTTTTGTATTGCCAGTATTAAGGCATCATTCAGATAGTTAATTGCTGTCTCGTTTTCGTCCAACTGATAATATGCACAGCCGATATTGATACATAAAATTGTGTGCAGATAGTCATTTTTGTAACCGGATGTTTTTTCTAGTGCTTTATACATTTCCAAAGAAGTAGAATAAGCCTTTAATGCCTCATTATCAAAATCATTGGTAGGTATATTCAGGTATGCTTCTCCCAGACTATTCCATGCTTTGATTATACATACTGTATCCTTTGTATTTTGAGCAGATTCTAAAGCCTGTTTCGAATATTTTACTTGATTGGAATGATCTTTTTGATTTTGATAAAAAGAAGACATATTCATGAATATATCAGCTTCTTGCTTATAGAATCCTTTTCCATTTATTTCGTTCAGCGCATTCTGGAAATAGTTTAGGGAACGCGCTTCCCGTATTTGGGCTTTTCCGATATTATTCCAGCCCCTTGCTTTAATTAATGGATTACTGATTTTCTCCAGATAAAGTATACAACTATCCAGTATAGGAAGTTTTTCTTCAATATCATTGGTTAGAAGTATGGCTGAACTGTAAATGTAGGTTTTGGACTCATCTGTATTGCTCTGTCCGATTAAGGGCAAAACATTATTGAGATAAATAGGTAAACTCGTTTCGTCTAGTAAATACCTGTTTTCTAAAAATAAGTCAGATACAGAAATTATTTTAAGAGAATCTGCTATATCCTTTTTTGTGAGTATGACTCTAAGTTCTTTATCCCATCTATCTGCATTTTGAGATAATAGAACCATAGGTAAAAAAAGAAAGTGTGAGATGGTAATTATAAAAACTCTTCTCATTTATAAACTTTAGATATAGCAAAGATATAAAAAAATATATCTTTTGTGTATTATGTTGTAAATCAGTATTGTGTATGTGCTGCTAAATGTTTTGTATATATGCATTTCAGAGATTGTATACATCTTGTAACGCTTTTTATACTGTAAAAACATGTAGAAAGATGTCATTTGCAAAAGTAAAACAAATTTTAAATTATAGGAAAATGTCATTTATTACTAACGTCAAAGATTATTATTTAGAAGAAGGATTCGAAGTATATCCTTACACTCAGGAAGATGTAAAAGAAGCATCAGAACGCTTAGGGGTATTTCCTGAATTACTCAAAGAATATTTGCTAATAATAGGGCGCGTGGAAGAAGAATCTCAATTTGAAAAATCGATTCTTAAACTTGAAGATTGGAGTTTTGATAAAGAAGATATATCTTTCGGAAGATAGTTTTAATTAGCAGACTATAGATGGAATATACAACTATCTAATTATACCTAAGATATTAGATACACCTGAGTTTTATAATGAGTTCAGTCTTGGTTGTTTTTAACGTATAGACATTCTATAATTTTTATAATCTATCACATATTTCTTAAAACCCTTTCTTAGAAATAACAATTTTTACGTTAGTAGTATAAGTGCAGCTCTATGGATTAAATTTGCTGGATTTTTTTAATATAATGTGTAAAAATGTTTTTTATACATATAATATGATTTATTTTCATATTTGTTAAGTTTTGTTTAAATTGCGTTGATTTTACAAAACAAACGTGAATACGTAAATATTAACATTAAAACTTTGAATTATGAGAAAAGTAAAATTCCTACTTATTTTTATGCTTGTTACTTTCAACCTTTTAGCTCAGATGCCTACCAATGGAGATTATACAAATTGGAATTGGGAAAATTCGGCGACAAACAATTGGCAAAGAGAAAAGAACAATAAATGGCAGTCAATCCCCTCCCCATTCACCTCTACAATAGATAGGATAAATCTTATGTATGAGATTTATAGTAAAAAAGATTACACATATCAGAAAGGGTGGAGATTGGTACATGCTAACTTCAAGGGGACATTTCCTTATTTTGTGCTATATAATATAAATAGTTCGGTGTTGAGAGGATTTGTTTATGTGGAAGGAGATGCTGGGATACCTTATGGTAATTCTATAATTATGACAGTCACACCAGATTATAATCTAAAAACTACAAAACTATTGCATCTATCAGAAAATGTACAGTATGCAGTTGAAGATAAAAGTTCTGGATCACTTTTTTCTCAGGCAAGCGTATCTGCCATTACAACTTCCGGTCTAAACTCTTGGGCTGCATTAGAAATTCCTCTGTTATTTGATAATACAATTTCGAACTTAAGTAGTAATTGGACTATAGAGTTCTTTTCTGGAACAAATTCTAATATTTCTTTCGAAATTAATGGAACATCTGTACCTATGGATCCAAATGGTAATAATTTATTTGCACATCCACAAAAAGTAAATACGGTATCGAGTTTGAAAGCTGACTATGCTAAAATACATACAAATATTAAGAACATATCTGAATGGGGTGAAAAATTAACAACTAATGCTGATAAGATCAAATTAGACTCTAAAACCCCCTCTTTTTTAAAAAAATATAAAGAGACCTCTGAAAAATTAGGCAACACAATTAAAGTCGTGAGTACTATTGCCCAAATATCATCAGGAATAGAAGTTGCTCTAGGAATCTTTGATTTTTTCTTTGGCGGCTCAAGCAGTACTATTCCAACAGGATATAGCCATAATTTTACAGGTACGGGATCTATAAATACTTTACAGTATTTAAGAGGAACCACACTAAGTGTCCCGGGGTCAAAGAATGCCTCAATTCCTTCATGGGGATACAATTGCGGGATGGGAGTTATAAATCTTAAAAATACTCCAACTGTAAAAAAAACCGCTTCATACGAATATTTTTCTAATTTACCTAAAGTGGGTGGTGTTAATCGTTCGGGCTTTACGTTAGCTAAAGATAAATTTGGACAGTTGCAATTGGCTTATTCTGAAAGTAGGAATAATATGGGGTTTGGTATTCCCAATGCAATATACATTTGTTATGGATCTCAATTAGAAGGGCATTTGGTTAAATATAAATTTTGGGATAATATTGATTTAAATATAAAATCTGGAGTTAATATTATAGAAGCTAAATTTGCTTTATTATGTAAAACAAATAATGAAAATGATATTATCAATAGTCAATTTAAATCAATTTATAGGTATTATGTAAGTGCTAGTGTTGGAAATAGAAGTGTAGTTTGTATAACTCCTAATCCTATTTATAATTTATTACAAAATGAAAAGTACACATTGTATGAGTATGATAAAACAAATAAAGTATTCATCTTCGGGACTCCATATATGACTCTAAACCAATTAAAGAATGTAAATTTTGAAACAGTTCCTAGGGGTGATATATATTTAGGTGTTTTGATCAAATATATGACAGATAAGGATAATGAACCTAGATTCTATAAAGGAACCTATAAAGTGAATATCAATCAGGAAGCAACTTCACTTCCTAAGTATTTAGGAAGCCAACCTAATAATAGTTTTCTAACTTCTACTCATTCACCTACAAAATTAGGATTTAATTATTTCAACAATTGTAATAGTAGTTTTACTACTGGCTTAAGGAGTATAGGTGGTGAAGAGTTCAATAATGTAACATTATATCCAAATCCGACAAATGGAATAGTCTATCTAAAGACATCTAAAGCTAATGATAAATGCAAAGTTGATATTTATAATACTTCTGGTAAATTGGTATATAGCAAAGAAAATGTTGTAAATGGAGAAGTAATTGATTTAAGTATGCTTAATAAAGGTATATATATAGTAAAGATTAATACAGATGGTGAAATAAAAACTGAGAAGGTTATTCTTAAATAGTGGATAGATTTAAATAATATTTTCTATGATGCGATAAAGCCCCTTAATTGGGGCTTTTTTATACTATTTTTAATAGAGATTTATCAGGATGGTTATGTCATCATCATCCGAACAAGCAACTTATTTTTATTCTTTAATGCTTTTTATTTCTAATATCTTCTTTCGTAAATCTTGCCATTATGTCTAATAATCAGGTCTTGGTTGTTTTCTACTAATTGAGTAGTAACAATCGAAGCATGTTTGAGATCACATACAGGTATAAGTGAGTGAAAAGTAAATATCCAGAAAAATAGGTTTTTTAAATCAGGTGCAAAAAAGATATAGAATATTAGTTTTAGATAGAAGCTATCTTTACATCACTACGCGCACATAATGGGAAATTTAAAAGTTTCGTATGTTATTTTGTGATCTATAAGAAAAACCACCTGAAATTCATATTGAAAATCAGGCGATCATTTTAATTGTCTGTTGTCCCACAAAGATTCGAACTTTGAACGACTGAACCAAAATCAGCTGTGTTACCATTACACCATGGGACAATCCCTATTGCTTATTTAAAGCGGTACAAAAGTATGTGCTTTTTCTTTATTTTCCAAATATTATTATAAATATTTTTAAGCAAAAATTCACAGATATAATTTGTTATATGATACCCAATGAATTAATAAATACGAAAGAAAAAGGCACCATCATTTTTTTTCAATGCTGTTATAAGTTTCGAGAGCTTTCTCTAGTACAGTCAAGGCATTTCCTAAATCTTCCTTATTCAGAACATAAGCAATTCTTACTTCATTCTTTCCTAAGCCTGGGGTCGTGTAAAAGCCCGAAGCAGGAGCCATAAAGATAGTTTGTCCTTCATATTCGAAATCCGAAAGGCACCATTCACAGAATTTATCGGAGTCATCAACAGGAAGTCGCGCTACTGTATAAAAGGCTCCCATTGGTATAGGGGAATAAACACCCGGAATGCGATTAAGACGATCTATCAAGTATTTCCGACGTTCTACATATTCTTCGTATGTATCTCTTAAATAGTCGGGATCTGCATCAATGGAGGCTTCAGCAATAATTTGACCGATAAGAGGAGGACTGAGACGTGCCTGACAAAACTTCATTAGAGTTTTGCGTAACTCTTTATTTTTAGTGATAAGAGCTCCTATGCGAATACCACATTCACTATATCTTTTCGACACAGAATCGATAAGTACAACATTATCTTCTATACCTACTAAGTGGCAAGCCGAAATGTAAGGAGAACCTGTATATATAAATTCCCGATATACCTCGTCAGAAAATAAGTATAAATCATATTTTTGAACTAGATGTTTGATTTGGTTCATCTCTGCACGAGAATACAGATAGCCTGTCGGATTGTTCGGGTTACAGATCATAATACCCTTAGTACGTTCATTAATCAGTGCTTCGAATTTTTCGACAGGAGGTAATGCGAACCCTTCTTCTATAGAGGAATGAACTGTTCTGATAACTGCTCCGGCAGAAACAGCGAAAGCCATATAATTAGCGTATGCAGGCTCGGGAACTATAATTTCATCTCCGGGATTCAGGCATGCTAAGAAAGCGAAAAGAACGGCTTCCGATCCGCCTGTAGTGATAATAATGTCATCTGCCGATACATTAATATCATATTTGGCATAATAGCCGACCAGTTTTTCCCGATACGATCGATAACCATCACTGGGGCTATATTCCAGTATTTTTCGGTCTATTTTATGCAATGCATCTAAACCTGCCTGCGGAGTAGGTAGATCCGGTTGACCTATATTCAAGTGATAAACTTTTAGTCCTCTTGCTTTAGCTGAATCAGCTAAAGGAGCTAATTTCCTGATAGGAGAATTAGGCATCTCAATTCCACGATCCGATATTTTTGGCATAATATTTTTAATAATACTGTAAAGGTAATAAAAAGGAATATATCTCTTCTTATTTGTTTCTTTTTGACTTACTATTTATTTATGGATGTAATAATCATAAATAGCTTTCGAAATCTCTGCTATTATCAAACTATTCGTCTTATCATCCTCCATAGAGTTTATTACAAAGATTGCTACAGAGTATTGCTTTCCGTTGGGTAATGTAACAAAACCCATATCATTTTCAGCTATTTTAATTCCAAATTCGTTACGGAATGAGCTTCCTGTTTTGTGTCCGACAATAATATTTTCTGGTAATAATCCTTTTATTTTGTCTTTTCCGGTTGTAGTTTCCACCATTATTTTTTTTAGAAAATCTCTATATTCTTTGCCAAATAAATCTTCTTGCAAAAACATTCCTAATAATTGAACAGTGGAGTAGGGGGTAGACCAATTCAGATATTGATTCTCATGATTTTGGTGCATCACTTCTTCTGTAGCTGTGATGGTAATGTCTTCTATTCCCAGACTTTTGATGTATTTTTCGACAGGCTTAGTTCCTCCCAGATATCTGAATAAAATATCACAAGCATTATTGTCGCTTTTAGATACGGAATATTCCAATAGTTCAGCTATTGATAGCTTAATGTTACCATTCGGGTGTTTCTCTCTTAACGGACTGTATGTATTTGGTAGTAAGTCTGATTTTTTGATTAATATTTTACTGTCAAGGGATATTTTATTTTTATATAAATGATCTAGTACTGCCAGTGCCAGATGAAATTTATAAACACTCATTGTAGGATACCGATAGTGGTCGTTTATCTTTAAGGCTTCTTTACTATCATATATTACAGATACCCCAACAGTTGCTTTTTTCCCTTTGATAAGGGATTTAATATTATTCTCGAGAGTTGTATCTTGGGAGTATATTGGATTTCCAAACACTAATATAAATATGCTAAGAATAAGATATCTCATGTTGATATTTTTGTGATTTTATGAATTGCAAATATAGAGAAAAGAGTCTGATTGTAAGTGTATGGAGATAAAATAAAAAAGCTACCCCAAATGGGATAGCTTTTGAAGTATATGATGATTCAATTATTTGCTATCACCCGATAGTTTATCTCTAAGAGCTGCAAGCTCTTCGATATCACCTAAAGTAGTTTTTTCAGCAGAAGTTGAAGTCACTTGAGGAGCATCATCTTTTTTAGCTCTTTTAGCCGCTGCTTTTTTCTCTGCAGCCTCTTTAGCTTCAGGTCTTTCATCTTCATAAACTTTGCTGTGAGAAACAATGATTCTTTTAGAATCTTTGTTGAACTCAATCACTTTGAATTGAAGTTTTTCGTCTACCTGAGCTTGAGAACCGTCTTCTTTTACTAAGTGTTTTGGAGTCGCAAAACCTTCAACACCGTAAGGAAGAGAGATTACTGCACCTTTGTCAACTAACTCAACAACTGTACCTTCGTGGATAGAACCTACAGTGAAGATAGTTTCAAATACATCCCATGGATTTTCTTCTAGTTGTTTGTGACCAAGGCTCAAACGACGGTTTTCTTTATCGATTTCCAATACCTGAACTTCGATATCAGCACCTATTTGAGTAATTTCGCTTGGGTGTTTGATTTTCTTAGTCCAAGAAAGGTCAGAAATGTGGATAAGTCCGTCTACTCCTTCTTCTATCTCAGCAAATACACCGAAGTTAGTGAAGTTACGTACTTTAGCAGTATGTTTGCTTCCAACAGGATATTTTTCTTCGATATTTTCCCATGGATCTGGTTTCAGTTGTTTGATACCTAGAGACATTTTACGCTCGTCACGATCCAATGTTAGGATAACAGCTTCTACTTCGTCTCCAACTTTCATGAAGTCTTGAGCACTACGTAGATGTTGAGTCCAGCTCATTTCAGAAACGTGGATAAGACCTTCTACACCTGGAGCGATTTCGATAAATGCACCATAGTCAGCCATAACAACCACTTTTCCTTTTACTTTGTCACCAACTTTAAGGTTAGCATCAAGAGCATCCCATGGATGAGGAGTAAGTTGTTTCAGACCAAGAGCGATACGTTTTTTGTCATCGTCGAAGTCAAGGATAACCACGTTGATTTTTTCATCCAATTTAACCACTTCTTCTGGGTGTTGAACACGTCCCCAAGAAAGGTCTGTGATGTGGATAAGTCCGTCTACGCCACCAAGGTCGATAAATACACCATAAGATGTGATGTTTTTAACTGTACCTTCAAGCACTTGTCCTTTTTCCAGTTTCGAGATGATATCTTTTTTCTGTTGTTCAAGTTCAGCTTCGATAAGAGCTTTGTGAGATACAACAACATTTTTGAATTCGTGGTTGATTTTAACAACTTTGAATTCCATTGTTTTATCTACAAATACATCGTAATCGCGGATTGGTTTCACATCGATTTGCGATCCTGGAAGGAACGCTTCGATTCCGAATACGTCTACGATCATACCGCCTTTAGTACGGCATTTGATGTATCCCTTAATGATTTCGTCTTTTTCAAGAGCTTCGTTAACACGTTCCCAAGAGCGAGAAGCACGAGCTTTTTTGTGAGAAAGAATAAGTTGACCTTTTCTGTCTTCTTGGCTTTCGATGTAAACTTCTACTTCGTCACCAATTTTAAGGTCAGGATTGTAACGGAATTCGTTCATTGAAACAACACCGTCCGATTTGTAACCAATATTAACAACAACTTCACGTTTGTTCATAGAGGTTACTTTACCCATAACCACTTCTTTGTCATTTACTTTGTTCAAAGACTGGTCATAAGTTTCTTGTAGTTCTTCTTTACTCTTACCAGAGTAAGTGTCGCCTAATTCATAAGCATCCCAGTCGAAATTATCGAGTGGTTGTACATTTTTTAATTTATCTGATTCAATCATCTAATTTTGATCTGATACCTGATCTGATCAGTAACTTTAAGGGTTAAACATAATTTTTTGCTTGAAAAAGCGGTGCAAAGATATTGATTTAAAGTCGATAAATCAAATCTTAAATATAGTTTTATATAAAAAAGCGAGTGATTTTGATTGAATCACCCGCTCGCTTTATTTAGGACTATTTTACTTTTTCTTTTTGCTCTTATTTTGAGGTTTATTTCTGGAACCGGCTTGCTGTTGTTGCTGACGTTGAGCTTGCTCTGCCTGTTCTTGCAATCGAGCCATAAAACCTTTCTTTTTGGGCTTTTTCTTGTTTTCTTCCAGTTTTGCTAATACCTTCTCTTCGTCAATGAAATATCTGAACCCAAGAGTAATAAGTACAGTCATCAGAGTAGATAAGAAGTAATAGTAGTTAAGACCTGCAGGATAACTGTTCAGTACAAAGAAGAAAACTAAAGGCATCAACATCATCATCCATTTCATGCCGGGCATTTGCTCCTGTCCTGTATTAGTCGCATCCATATTAAATTTGGTATAAATAATATTGGTTGCCGTCATCAATACACAGAACAAACTGATATGATTATCTAAGAGCCCCGAAATGATAGGAATGTTTGCTTTCCATTCGAAGATAGCATCGTAAGTTGATAAATCTGTTGCCCAAAGGAAACTCTCCTGACGTAAATCGATCAAAGAAGGGAAGAATGTAAATAGTGCAATAAGAATAGGCATCTGCAACAACATGGGGATACATCCGCTCATCGGATTAACTCCTGCCTGACTATAAAGTTGCATAACTGCTTTTTGCCTTTCCATAGCTTTCTCCTGTCCCGGATACTTTGCATTCAATTCATCTACCTGAGGTTTTAATACTCTCATTTTGGCGGACGACATAAACGATTTATAGGTTAGGGGAGATATTACCAGTTTTACAATCAACGTTAATAAGAAAATAACCAGCCCCATTTGCATACCTGTCGAGTTCAATAGGTCAAACAAAGGCATAATAAAGTATTTATTAACCCAGCGGAATAGAGTCCAACCAAGAGGAATTAATTGATCTAAATCTAACTTTTGAACCTTATCATTTACTCCATCGTCATAGCTCTGTAGCATGTAATAGTCTAAAGGTCCGAGAAAATATTTGAACCCGCTAACTAAAGCTCCGCTGTTATCTCGATCGGGACGGAAAGTAATAGTAGCTGTATAATCTTTTAAATATTCTGTAGATTCGAGCATTTTCGAATCCAGATTTGCATTTTTGAAAGAGTTATCAGCTATTAGAACACTTGCAAAGTATTGATCCTTGAATCCAATCCATTTAGTAGAAGAAGTAACCTCCCTGTTTTCACTGCTACCTTCACTCAGTTCTTCAAAACTTTCATCCATTGTTTTGTAATGGATACGCGCATAGCGTTGCTCATTTTTTTCGTTCTTCTCTTGCCTTCTGAGCATTTGTTGCCATTTGAGAGTAAAATTCTCCAGACCGTCAATACTCAACACATTCTCCATACCAACTACTGCGAGATTAAATTTCAGCATATAATCATCCGGAGCGAGAGCATATATAAAATCAATATACTGGCTATCACTATAATTCAGGCGCATGACTAATGTCTGTGCATCTGTAGAACTTTGTATAGGAGTAAAAAAAGCTTTATCTGTATTTAAACGAATTCCTTTTTTATTCATCAACTCCAAAGAGAAGTTTCCATCAGAGTTAGTTAAGTATAACGAATCTCCCGCAAATGTTTTGTAGCCTTTCAACTGAACATTTTTTATCTGTCCACCTTTTGTTGAAAAATCGATCTTGATTTTATTATTTTCTAGAGTGACAACCTGTTCTGTATCTCGAGACGTTGATACTTGTCGTGAATCGGTAGAAGTGCCAATAGAGTCGTTCGATACAGGTTGAGTTACATCAAAAAAATCATTTATGGCTGATTGTTTGGATGCTTGTACTTCGTCATTTGCAGTTGTTATATCCTCTATTACCTGTGTGGTCTGTATACTGGCTATCGAATCCCGATAACGTTGTTCTTTTTCGAGTTCTTCTTGGCTCGGTTTAGTAAATATCGAAAAGCCTATAACTATCGCAGCTATCAGAACTAAACCTATCCCTGTATTTTTATCCATTTATCTAATTATTATTCTGTAATTATTTATTTTATATTGCAGAGTAACTGTTTCTTATTTTTGCTTATTATCAATGACTGCTTTAATAAAGCTCATAAATAGCGGATTAGGCGAAATGACTGTACTGTTGTACTCCGGATGGAATTGTACACCTACAAACCATTTCAATGTAGGAATTTCTATAACCTCCACCAATCCTGTTTCAGGATTTATACCTGTGCATTTCATTCCTGCATTTTCAAACTGCTTCTGAAAATCTCCGTTAAATTCGAAACGATGGCGATGACGTTCTTCTATCACATCTTTACCATAAGCTTTATGAACTAATGAGCCTTTTTCCAGATTACATTTATAGGCACCAAGACGCATAGAACCTCCCATGTTGGTAATGTTTTTTTGCTCCTCCATCAGGTCTATAACCTTATATTTAGCCTGAGGATTCATTTCTGTCGAATTAGCATCTTCCAGTCCCAAGACATTTCGTGCATATTCTATTACCATACATTGCATACCCAGACATATGCCAAATGTTAACATGTTGTTTTCGCGTGCATATTTGAGTGCATTGAATTTGCCTTCTATACCACGCTGCCCGAATCCCGGTGCAATAACAATGCCATCTAATGAAGAAAGTTTTTCTGCAACATTTTCTTCTGTTATTTTGTCAGAGTGGATAAATTGCAAATCAAGTTTTCTGTCATTATATATAGCAGCTTGAAGCAATGATTCGTTGATCGATTTATAAGCATCAGGTAATTCTACGTATTTACCAACGAGACCTATCTTGATAGTTTCTGTCGCATTTTTCTTTTTGTTAAGGAACGCTTTCCACGGTTTCAGTTCAGGTTTTGCCCCAACAGGCATACCCAGTTTGCGTAGAATGATTTCATCCATCTCTTGTTCCTGCATTTTCAGAGGAACTTCGTAAATGGTAGATACATCTACCGATTGAATAACAGCATCTGAGTCTACATTACAGAAAAGAGCAACTTTTTTTAGTATATCCTTATTGAGAGTATGTTCTGTTCTTAAAACCAACATATCTGGTTGTACTCCTGACGATTGCAGATTTTTTACAGAGTGCTGTGTAGGTTTCGTTTTTACTTCGCCTGCTGCAGCCACATAAGGTACATATGTAAGGTGTACACAGTAAGAATTCTTACTTCCCAGTTCCCATCTCAATTGACGCACACTCTCTATAAAAGGTAACGACTCTATATCTCCGACAGTACCACCGATTTCGGTAATTACAAAATCGTAATCATATTTAGCTCCCAGTAGTTTTATATTACGGCGTATTTCATCTGTAATATGAGGTACTATCTGAACTGTTTTTCCCAGATAATCGCCTCTTCGTTCTTTATCTATTACGTTCTGATAAATACGCCCCGTGGTAATACTATTATCACGATGAGTCGGTTCGTTAAGGAAACGCTCATAATGCCCAAGGTCAAGATCTGTTTCATGACCATCTACTGTAACATAACACTCTCCGTGTTCGTACGGATTAAGTGTCCCCGGATCGATATTGATATAAGGATCTAGTTTTTGGATAGTAACTTTATAACCTCTTGCTTGCAATAACTTACCTAAGGAAGATGCTACGATTCCTTTTCCTAATGAGGAAATCACACCTCCTGTAACAAAAATATACTTAGTATCAGCCACGATTGTATATTGTATTTTAATTTAAAATAAATATGAAAGTGCAAAAGTACAAAAAATAATTCAAGGCAAACCCCGATAGTGTATTTTATCTATTAGTCGCTCAAATAATAAATTTCTTTCACAAACATTCAAAAAAAATAAGGAGTTTCTAGTCTTGAAACTCCTTATCATCTTCATTATAATCAATTTTTAATTATAGGACCACTTCACTTTCTTTGTGAACAAGCTTTATTTTGTTTAATTCTTTATCCAGAGTAGCCTCGATAATATCGCCTTTTCTTAATTCTCCTGATAAGATTAACTCGGCAATCTCATCTTCAAGATAGTTCTGAATTGCTCTCTTAAGAGGTCTTGCTCCGAACTGAACATCATATCCTTTTTCTGCGATGAAGCTTTTGGCTTCTTCATCAACGATCAAAGTATATCCTAACTCTGAGATTCGTTTATAGAAGTCTTTCATATCTATATCGATGATCTTATTGATAGACTCTTTGCTCAACTGATCGAATGTGATTATGTCATCCACACGATTCAGGAACTCAGGAGAGAATGTTTTGTTCAATGCTTTTTGAAGTATTCCTCTCGAATATTCGTTATTTATTCCATCCAGAGAATTACCTGCACCGAATCCAACTCCTTTACCGAAATCTTTTAGCTGGCGTGTTCCGACGTTCGATGTCATAATAAGAATTGTATTCTTGAAATCAACCTTATGTCCTAAGCTATCAGTTAGGTGACCTTCGTCAAGTACCTGTAATAACAGGTTAAACACATCTGGGTGAGCTTTTTCTATCTCGTCGAGCAATATTACAGAATAGGGTTTACGACGAACTTTTTCTGTCATCAAACCACCTTCTTCGTAACCTACATATCCCGGAGGCGCTCCTACAAGACGCGATACATTGAATTTTTCCATGTATTCGCTCATGTCAATACGAATTAGGGCATCAGCTGAATCGAATAACTGTTCTGCAATCTTTTTAGCCAAGTGGGTTTTACCGACTCCTGTAGGTCCAAGGAACATAAATGTTCCGATTGGTTTATTAGGATCTTTCAAGCCTACGCGGTTACGTTGGATTGCTTTTACAATTTTATCAATGGCTCCATCCTGACCGATTACCGCAGCTTTTAGAGAATCTTTCATTCCTAAAAGTTTCAATCCTTCTGCTTCTGCAATTCTCTGAACAGGTATTCCGGACATTAAAGATACTACTTCTGCCACTTTTTCTTCATCTACAATTTGAGGTTGTTCTTTCAATTGTTTTTCCCAATTTACTTCTTCTTGCTCCAACTGTAATAATAGCTGACGTTGCTTATCTCTGAAACTTGCAGCTAATTCGTATTTTTGAGCTTTTACAGCATTTGTTTTTTGCTCAACAACATCTTTTAATTCGTTCTCGAGTTCTTCTATAATTGGAGGAACATTGATATTCGCAAGATGCATTCTCGAACCAGCTTCGTCTAGAGCATCGATAGCCTTGTCCGGAAAGTTTCGGTCAGTAATATAACGCTCAGTTAGTTTGACACAAGCCTCTAATGCTTCGTCCGTATATTTTACATTGTGATGTTCTTCGTATTTGCCCTTGATATTTTTCAATATCTGAAGTGTTTCCTCTGTTGTTGTAGGTTCTACTATTACTTTCTGAAAACGTCTTTCCAAAGCACCATCTTTTTCGATATTCTTTCTGTATTCATCGAGAGTAGTTGCTCCGATACATTGTATTTCGCCTCTGGCAAGAGCCGGTTTCAACATGTTAGCTGCATCAAGCGAGCCTGTTGCACCACCTGCACCTACAATTGTGTGTATCTCATCGATGAACAGTATTATATTAGGATTCTTCGAAAGCTCATTTAATATAGCTTTGATTCGTTCCTCAAATTGTCCACGATATTTTGTACCTGCTACAATTGAAGCCATATCAAGAGAGATAACTCTTTTGTCGAAAAGGACTCTCGATACTTTTTTCTGTACGATCCTCAATGCTAGTCCTTCAACGATAGCGGATTTACCTACTCCGGGTTCTCCTATTAATATAGGATTGTTCTTTTTGCGACGGCTAAGTATTTGTGCTATGCGTTCGATCTCTTTCTCACGCCCAACAATCGGATCAAGTTTGTTCTCCAACGCAGCCTTAGTCACATCCGAACCGAAATTATCTAAAACCGGTGTGTCTGAAGCCTGACGGGATTGTTGTGTGTTGACGTTCTGATAAGAAGAACCTTCCATGCCTTCATCATCATCGTCATCTGTAAAGTCTGCCCCCATCTTAGGAGAAAGATCTTTATCTATATTTTCATCAAAATTCTTTAAATACATAAATGCTCCTGAATAATTTAAATTACGAGCTTCCAGTGCACGGGCTGCAATATTGTCACTGTCTTTTAATATTGCTAAAAGCAAGTGTTCCGAGTCTGTTTCTTTACTCTTGATCAGCCTTGCCTCAAGAATGCTCAACCTTAATATTTTTTCTGCGTTCTTAGTTAATACAATCTCATTATTATTTCCAGAAGAAGGTTCTTGCTGTTCCAATATGTGACTGTCTATATCTTGTTTGAGTTCATTTACATCTATTCCGAAATCATGTAATGTTTGTACTGCTAACCCTTCTCCGTTTCTAAGAATTCCCAACATAAGATGTTCCGGTCCTAGATACGAGTTCTGAAGCCTTCCGGCTTCTTCGCGGCTGTACCCCATGATTTTACGAACCCTTTGTGAAAAGTTATTTTCCATATATTCTTTATACCCCTTTAATCTTTAAATTACTAACTCCTTAATCTTTAAATACCGAATTTCAGTAAATTTTTTCTATAACTCCAATACTTTTATTAGTTCTATGTTATTCAAACAAAAATGATGCCATAAAGTTTTAACAATATAAATAGTTTTGGAATCAAACATAAAATATCTCTCTCGTAAATTTAAAAGTTTTTTCTAGAATATATCTCATAATACTATTAAAACATAATCTTTTATGTGATTTTTTATATTTATCTCACTATAAACAAGATCAAAAAGCGACCCAATAAAATTATTTTACTTATTTTTGTTTGCCAAAGAAAAAAATATTTCAATGAATATATCTGAACCTTCCAAGAATGAGACACCAGCCAATAAGGCAGCAGAGTTAACCCTAGACCAAATTCAGAATTTTGAAGGAAAGTATCCTAAACAGTTATGGTATCTATTTACAGTAGAGATGTGGGAGCGTTTCTGCTTCTATGGAATGCGGGGTATTTTGACAATCTTCATGGTGGATCAACTCTTTTTGCATGAGAGAGAAGCTCAGTTAAGATATGGTGCTATTCAAGCATTTGTGTACGCTTTTACTTTTCTAGGAGGGATATTTGCCGATAAAATATTGGGATTTAAAAAATCTCTGACTTTTGGTGCATTGATGATGATTCTCGGAAATTCACTTATTGCATTTGCTCCACACGACTTTTTCTATATAGGTATCACTATGTCTGTCATCGGGACAGGCTTTTTCAAGCCCAACATATCGTCTATGGTGGGTTTTCTGTATAAGGACGGGGATACGCGGAAAGAAGCCGGATTCAGTATGTTTTATTCCGGTATCAATGTCGGTGCGTTTCTTGGAGGCGCAGTATGTGTGTGGCTGGGTAAGAGCCACTCTTGGAGTCTCGCTTTTCTAGCGGCAGCTATAGTGATGGTACTAGGGTTAATAACCTTTACACTAACTAAAAAACATCTGGGTCCTATTGGCGATAGTCCGTTGAAAGATATGATTCCTAGCAAAAGGAAGATGAGAGAAGTGCTTGTATATATAGTAGCTCTACTTACTATTCCTTTAATATATATAATGATTCAGAATACTCAGTATACCGATATGTTTATGTATACTGTCGGGCCTATTGCATTGATATATTTCTTTTACCAATTGTCGAAAACAGCAACAATGGCAGCAAAGAAAAAACTGATTGCGGCTCTTATACTAATTATTCTGTCTATCGTTTTCTTTGCACTTTTTGAACAAGCCGGAGGTTCATTGGCTTTGTTTGCTAAAAATAATTTGCATGATACATTACTGTTTTTTCATATAGATCCTAATATTGTTAATAATGGAGCGAATGCTATGTTTGTTATTATATTCAGCCCATTATTAGGAATGTTATGGTTATGGATGGCAAAGAAGAAGATAGAACCTAATACTGTTGTTAAATTCGGAATTAGTTTTGTACTTCTATCAGGTGCTTATTTTATTTTCTATTCTACTTCGCTTTTTGCCGATGATGCAGGTAAAACTTCTTTGAATGTATTTACCAGTGCATACTTTGTAATGACTATCGCAGAATTATGCCTTTCACCTATTGGCTTATCTATGATAACAAATCTGTCTCCAAAGAATCTGGCCGGAATGATGATGGGACTGTGGTTCCTGGCTAGTGCATACGGACAATATCTGGCAGGAATAATAGGTGCAAGTATATCTAGCCCAAATGATAATGCCTCTTTGATGGAAAAACTGGTTTCTTACACAGGAGGATATTATCAGTTGGCAATCTACGCTTTAATTGCGGGAATTATCGTGTTGATAGTTTCTCCCGTTATACGTAAACTAATGCAGGAAGTAAAATAATAATTAACAACATATAATAAAGTGAATTTTATATTATGACAGAAACGCTGCAGAAATCCGAAAAAACACTTTTCGGACATCCCGTAGGATTATTCTTACTATTTTTTACCGAGCTATGGGAGCGTTTTTCCTATTATGGAATGCGTGGTATATTGATGCTCTATCTGACCAAATCGATGATGGAGGGTGGTATTGGTTTTGATGAATCTTTTGCTGGTCTTATTTATGGCGGATTCACAGGGTTAGTATATTTTACTCCTCTTATTGGCGGATGGTTAGCAGATAATTATCTGGGACAAAGAAAGGCTATAACTATCGGGGGATTTACTATGTTTTTGGGACAAATGATTTTGTTCCTTATCAATACTAAGTTTGGGTTGTTTACCGGATTATTCTTTCTTATTGTAGGTAATGGTTTTTTTAAGCCTAATATATCGACGCTGGTAGGAGGATTGTATAAACAGGGAGATCCTAAGCGCGATTCTGCATTTTCTATATTCTATATGGGTATCAATGTTGGGGCATTCTTTGCTCCATTGGTAGTCGGACTATTAGCGAATGACTGGTTCGCTGTTAAAGAAACAGTAATGGTAGAAGGTGTTGAAACTGTAAGAATCTTAAGTCATGGGTATAGTTACGGATTTTTGGCAGCTGCAATAGGTATGCTTATCGGACAGCTTCTTTTCAATACACTATCTAAAAAATATCTGGGAGATTTAGGTGTAAAACCTGCAGGAGGAAAACAGGCACAAGTCGTTGAAGAAGCATCTGAAGAACTTGGAAGTGTCGTAAAAAATACGAATGCACCGTTGACAAAAGAAGAAAAACAGAGGACTATTGCAATATTTGTATATTTCTTTTTCTCTATATTCTTTTTTGCCGGATTTGAACAAGCCGGTTCTTCATTCACATTGTATACAGAAAAATTCTTGGATAGGTCATTAGGCGACTTTATTGTACCTACAGAATGGTTTCAATCTATCAACCCTTTATTTATAGTATTATTGACACCGGTATTTGCATTATTCTGGCCTTCTAAAGCCGGTCAGAAAATAACTACTCCGGTGAAGATGGGCTCAGGTCTTGTTCTTTTAGGACTAGGATTCCTATGTATGTTAGGTGCTGTGAATGAACGGGGTGGAGATATTGCAGATACAGCGATAAAGGCTAGTATGTGGTGGATGGTGTTTACGTACCTTATTCATACTATAGGTGAGCTTTGTTTATCACCAGTCGGATTGTCCACTGTGACTAAGTTAGCTCCTCCCAAATTAGCTTCACTCTTGATGGGGGTTTGGTTGCTAGGTTCTTTCTTCGGTAATTTATTAGGAGGAGGAATTTCTTCGGCTACAAGTTCTCTTGGTGCAGGCTCGGTTTATCAGGTATTGGCAATAGGTGGAATTATCTGTGGAGTGATCCTAATTTGCTTAAACAAAATACTTTTGAAGATGATGAATGGTGTCAGATAGACATAAAATCTAAATAGTTATAAAAGCCGCTATGAAATTTCTAGATTTATAGCGGCTTTTTACTAAAATTTTAACACTAAGTGTACTCTCATTAACAAAATAAATGATAATTTTGTCCGAAAGGTGGTCAAAAAGTATAATCCTTGGGCAAGAATATGTAAATGATGAAGAAGTATATATTCATATCTTGTGGAACAGTAAGCCTGATTTTGGGTTTATGCGGATTGTTTACACCCGGGTTGCCGACAACACCATTTATACTTTTAACGGGAACATTGTACGCAAAAAGTTCTCCTAAACTTTACAAACGATTAGAAAATAATAAGTTGACAGGTCGATATTTGAAACGTATGGAAAACGGTTTAAGCTGGAAAGCCCGTTTGTTTTCTATTGCTTTTATGTGGGTAATGGTTTGCTTAACTGCTTTTTTAATATTTGATGCAGAGAACAAAATGCGATATATAATGTTAGGATTAGGTGTAATAGGAACAATTGCCCAATTAATAGCTTTGAGGAAAAAGAAACCTAAAGTTATTACACAAACCTATATTGCAGAAGAAGCTGACAAATAAAAGCTTAAACAAACATACTAAATTGATTTTAACTTTAAAATAACCAAAATTACTAATGGAAAAAAATAATCAAAACCAGATACAGATAGAATTGCCAGATGACGTAGCGCAGGGAACTTATGCTAATTTGGCAATTATAACGCATTCATCTTCCGAATTTATTATTGATTATGTAAGGATGTTGCCGGGGCTACCTAAAGCCAAAGTTCAGTCACGTATTATTCTTACTCCCGAGCATGCTAAGAGGCTGCTTTTGGCATTGGCGGATAATGTGAATCAGTATGAAAAACTATACGGAAGTATAAGAGTTGAGAACCCTAACAATAATGAAGAGTATCCTACGGCAGGTGAAGCATAAAGACTAATACAAACATGTAAAAACACAAGTATATGATAATAGGAGTTCCGAAAGAGATTAAAAATAACGAAAACAGAGTATCTATTACTCCGGCAGGAGTATATCAGTTAGTGGCTAATGGGCATAATGTGCTTGTACAGACTGGTGCCGGAATAGGCAGTGGTTTCTCTGACGAAGAATATATAAGCTCGGGAGCGACTATAGTACCTAGTATCGAGGAGGCATATAAGGCTGAAATGGTAGTAAAGGTAAAGGAACCTATAGAAAGTGAATATAAACTAATTCGCGAAAATCAGGTAGTATTTACGTATTTTCATTTTGCATCGAGTCTGGCTCTTACCGAAGCTATGGTAAAGAGTAAGGCTGTATGTATAGCTTACGAAACTGTTACTTTACCCGACAATTCTTTACCACTACTTGTACCGATGAGTGAGGTTGCCGGCAGAATGTCTGTTCAGGAGGGTGCTAAATATTTAGAAAAGCCTCAACAAGGAAAAGGGGTATTGCTTGGAGGAGTTCCGGGTGTACAACCTGCCAACGTGTTGATAATCGGGGGAGGTGTTGTTGGAACACAGGCTGCTAAAATGGCAGCAGGATTGGGTGCAAATGTAACTATATTGGATAAGAATATTCCGAGATTGAGATATTTAGCGGATGTATTACCTGCCAATGTGACAACTATATATTCTGACGAATATACGATTAAGAAATTAATCAGGGAGGTTGATCTGGTTATTGGTGCAGTACTTATTCCCGGTGCAAAGGCGGCTACTGTTATCACCAGGGAAATGTTGGCTGATATGAAAGCCGGAACCGTGCTGGTAGATGTTTCTGTTGATCAGGGAGGCTGTATTGAAACAACTAGACCGACAACTCACGAGCATCCGATATATATCGTAGATGGTATAGTTCATTATTGCGTAGCAAATATTCCCGGAGCTGTGCCGATAACTTCCACAATGGCATTAACGAATGCGACTTTGCCATATGTCACCAATTTGGCAAATCTAGGGTGGGAGAAAGCTTGTGAGAGATATGTCGATTTACGCATGGGATTGAATATTGTGAAAGGAGATATTGTCTACAAAGCAGTTGCTGATGCTTTTGGACTTGATTATAAACCATATTGATTTATAAAAACGTGTAAATATGAGCA
Organism: Dysgonomonas sp.; assembly: GCA_032477055.1. Lineage (GTDB taxonomy): Bacteria > Bacteroidota > Bacteroidia > Bacteroidales > Dysgonomonadaceae > Dysgonomonas_A. The sequence continues at coordinate 61,139 of JAWDXP010000002.1, forward strand.
AGAGTAAAGAAAAATTCAACTTTTTTACCATGTTTAGGGATGGGTTTAAAAGTATGACTTTAGGACGTACACTTTGGATTTTGGTAGTTATAAAGCTATGTATCATGTTTTTGATACTGAGGCCTATCTTTTTTCCGAATTTTCTGAATTCTAAATTTGATAATTCTGAATCGAAATCGGATTATGTCAGAAACGAACTGATTGAGAAGTCTGCTACTGATGAATAATTAATGAAATTATAATTAACTAATATTATCTATCTTATGGAAATTTTGAACTCTGCGTTGGTTGATTGGTCTAGAGCTCAGTTTGCGCTGACTGCTATGTACCATTGGCTGTTTGTTCCGTTGACATTGGGTTTGGGTGTGATAATGTCCATCATGGAAACGATGTATGTTCGTACAGGTAATGAACAATGGAAAAGGACTGCTAAATTTTGGATGAATATCTTCGGAATAAACTTTGCAATTGGTGTTGCTACAGGTCTTATTCTGGAATTTCAGTTCGGAACAAACTGGTCTAACTACAGTTGGTTTGTAGGAGATATCTTTGGTGCTCCTCTTGCTATTGAAGCTATCGTTGCTTTCTTTATGGAAGCTACATTTATTTCTATCATGTTTTTCGGATGGAAGCGTGTTAGTAAAAAAGCACACTTGGCAGCGACTTGGTTAACTGTAACTGGTGCTACTATTTCTGCTCTTTGGATTCTTGTGGCTAATGCATGGATGCAATATCCTGTAGGTATGGAATTTAATCCTGATACAGTAAGAAATGAGATGAATGATTTTTGGGCTGTTGCTCTATCTCCTGTTGCCATTAATAAATTTTTCCACACAGTTGTTTCCTGTTGGATTCTGGGATCAGCATTTGTGGCAGGTGTTGCAGGTTGGTATATGCTCAAAAAGAGAGAAACTGAATTCTCGAAACAAAGTATGAAAGTTGCTGCAATTTTTGGACTTATTGCTACGCTACTAACTGCATGGACTGGTGATGGATCTGCATACGAAGTTGCTCAAAAACAACCAATGAAACTTGCTGCAATGGAAGGGTTGTATGAAGGAGTGGAAGGTGCCGGTTTGATTGCAATAGCATTGCCTAATCCATCTAAAGAGACTTATAATGATGGGGTAGATCCTTACATTTTTAAAGTGGAGCTTCCTAAACTATTATCTTTAATGGGATACAGAGATATTGATGCTTTTGTTCCGGGTATTAAAGACATAATCGATGGAGGTTATAAACTTCAGGACGGAAGTACGGCTTTGTCATTTGCAGAAAAACAGGAGAGAGGCAGGTCTGCAATACAGGCATTAGCAGCCTATCAGAAAGCAAAAAAGGATGGGGATGAGACATCTGCAGCTCAGTATAAAGAAAAGCTAAGAGAAAATTATGCATATTTCGGATATGGTTATTTAGATACTCCAGATCAGCTAATTCCTAATATTCCTATGGTGTTCTGGTCATTCCATATTATGGTATATATTGGAGGATTCTTTGTTCTGTTCTTTATCCTGTTATGGTACTTTGATAAAAAGAATCAGCTGGAGAACAAAAAATGGATGCTATGGTTATGTATTATAAGCGTTCCTTTGGCGTATATCGGAGGACAAGCCGGATGGATTGTAGCTGAGGTTGGACGCCAACCATGGGCTATACAGGATGTGTTGCCGTTGCAAGCTGCTATTTCGGCATTGAGTGCAAATTCGGTAATGACTACATTCTTTATATTCCTTGTGTTATTTACGGCTTTGTTGATCGCCGAAATTCGTATCATGTTGAACCAAATTAGAAAGGGACCTAAATCTGAATAAGATTTTAGGATACTTTTTGATTATAAAAAATATATGCCATGTTTGAATATTCAGTTTTACAACATTATTGGTGGTTCCTAATTAGTTTGATTGGTGGGATATTTGCCTTCTTGCTATTTGTGCAAGGCGGGCAGTCCATGATATTCTCTTTAGGAAAAAAAGATGAGCACCGCTTTTTATTAGTGAATGCTTTAGGGCGTAAATGGGAGTATACATTTACTACTCTTGTTACTTTCGGAGGGGCATTGTTTGCTTCCTTCCCTCTGTTTTATTCTACAAGTTTCGGAGGTGCATACTGGGTTTGGATGCTTCTTCTATTCTGTTTCGTAGTACAGGCTGTTGCTTATGAGTATATGTCTAAACCGGGCAATACATGGGGGCGCAAAACTTATCAGTGGTTCTTGTTCATTAATGGACTTTTAGGAACATTCCTGGTAGGAGCAGCTATTGCTACATTCTTTACAGGATCGGAGTTTGCTGTAAACAAAGGTAATATCAGTGCATTAGGTGCAAGTGGTGTTACGGGTTTAGTAATTAGCCAATGGCAAAATCCATTACACGGGTTAGAAGCATTGTTCAATTTCAGAAACTGGTGTTTAGGTTTCACTGTATTCTTCTTAGCTCGTACAGTCGCATGTTTATTCTTTATAAACAGGATCGAAGATAAAGAATTGGTTGCTCGTTCTCGCAAATTTTTGCTTTATAACGCTTTACCATTCGTTGTATTCTTCTTGACTTTTGTTATCTGGACATTCTTATCAGAGGGATTTGCAGTAAATCCGGACACAAAAGAAGTCTTTATGAGTCAATACAAATACTTCATGAACTTAGTTGAGATGCCGATAGTAGGTATTGTTTTTCTTGTAGGTGTTTTATTAGTTCTATATGGTATTGGACGTACTTTGATCTCTGATACATTCTCGAGTGGAGTATGGTTTAGTGGATTAGGTACTGTGTTGACAGTGTGTTGTCTGATTCTGATTACAGGCTTTAATAATACAGCTTATTATCCATCTACAGTAGATTTGCAAAGTTCACTGACTCTACAGAACTCATCGTCGAGCGAATTTACTTTGACGGCAATGACATATGTTTCCTTCCTTGTACCATTTGTTTTAGCATATATTATTTATGCATGGAATTCTTTGGAGAAAAAGAAATTCAAGAAAGAAGATTTGAAAGAAGATGGACATGTTTATTGATTCCATTGCTAAATTCACAATAACAATAAAAGCCTATTAAAAATAGGCTTTTATTGTATAGTATAAATACTATTCACGAATGTAGAACTTTGTAAACTTTTGTAAAGAAGGAGAACGCTAAAACTTCTAGTAATGTTAGGTTGAAGATTTCTTTCCTTATTCTTTACTTTATCTATAGATGTGTTGTTATATAGAAAAAGAATCTGCTTTCTGCGATAGAATTTTTTAATAATTTATTAAAATAATCAGACATAAGTATCTGAATATTTCTAATAACTTTACAAAGTTACATGAAAATTCCTTGTGAATAATATTTTTTATAGTTAAAAATTATACATACTAGTATATTTATAAGGGCGTTTCTAAGAATCCTTACTCAGAATACCTTTTATAACTTGCTTTGAGTAACCGGTTGATTTAATAATAGTTTCGCAACTTACTCCGTTTTTATCCAGATTTTTTATTACTTTGATCATTTCCTGACTAGGAGAATCTACGTCTTTATCGGGAACACTATATATTTTTTCAATAATATATTTCAAGTTTTCTTTTAATCCATTTATGCTCTCTTTTTTATTGAAATCGATTGTTGAAAACGTAGACCTTTTTTTATGTAGAATCAAATAATATATTCCAGCTGTAAATAATGAACCTATATATCGAAAGTCTGCTCTACAGTCTTTAAATTGATCCATAAAATAGTCGAGCATTTCGGCAGAATTTAATTCTCTATTATTGGCCGTCCGACGAGTAATCCTATTATCGCTCTCTAGCTCCCATATAAGGAGTTTTTGCATAATGGTATTATCGTTGACAGAATCAACAAGAGCTAATAAAAGATTCTGAAAATTTTCGACTCCACTATTATTTTTCGTATCAATATGAGCTATGTCATTCATCCAATAGTCATAAGTACGAACAAACTTGTCAAATAAACTTTCGAGGTCGGGATATCTTTTGTAGAAGACACTTGTTTCCATCTGAGCTCTTTGCGAAATAGCAAGAATAGTTGTCTTTTCGAAACCAACTTCTTCTATTACTTCTTTAGCCGCCCGTTCGATATCTTGCTCAAGAGTGACCTTAGTTCTACGGTTTCTTCTGGGTTTCTTTTCTTCGGATTTGTTCTGGTCTTTCGAGTAATTTGTCATTTTTATAAACTTATTCATGAGTAAGTAATCTGCAATATTACAGTATTTATTTGTATTTTCCTTACTTTACTGAATTTTGTTGGGCATAAATTGGGTTAGTGAATATATAAATTTATCTAATTGTTCAGTTGTATGGGTTGCCTGAACGCTTATTCTGATCCGTGATTCTTTTGCCCTAACCGCTGGATAAACTATACCGATAGTATATAATCCTTCATGAAGAAGCTTTTTTGTAATCTCTTTTACGTTCCAGTCATCTCTTATCATAATAGGAAATATAGGAGAAACGGAAGGACCAATATCGAAACCTCTTTCTAGTAAATTTTTTCTTAAATAATTGACATTCTCCCATAACTTTTCTCTAATTTCGGGTTTCTCTTTTATCAACTCAATTGCTTTTAATACAGAGCAAGTGACTTGTGGGGTAACTGCCGCTGAAAAAACGGTTGTATTTGCATAATACCTTAGGTATTGTATCATTTTCTTGGAACTGGCAACGAATCCGCCGACTGCTCCGAAAGACTTGCTGAATGTACCTGTAATGATATCTATTTTGCCCAGTAAATCGAAATGTTCTACAGCACCCCGTCCATTTTTTCCGAATACCCCGATACCATGTGCATCATCTACATATAATATTGCACCGTATTTATCACATAGGCTTTTTATTTCAGGTACAAGTCCCAGATCTCCGTCTTGGGAATAAACACCGTCAATAATGACCATCTTTGTTTTGTAATTGTTTTGTTCTCGTTGCAAAATAAATTCTATATCATCAAGATTATTGTGCCTGACTCTTTTTACATTTGTACTTCTGAGACCATCCATTACACTTACGTGAACGTATATATCAATGATTGCTAAATCTTCTTTGCCTAGCAGGGCATTTAAAGTTCCCGTATTAGCTCCGAATCCGGAAGAGAATATTAGGGCATCTTCTTGTCCGGTGAACGAAGCGATTTCCTGCTCTAACTGGTTGTGTATATCTAAATATCCTCCTATAGGAGGAGCTGCGCATACACCTGTTCCATACTTAAGAAGACCCTCAATACCAGCCTGAATAGTCTCTTTTCTTTGAGACATTCCTAAATAATCATTAGATACAAAAGAAATTACATCTTTATGTTCTTCGCTGGCAACATCTTGAATTTTCATCACCGAATTTAAAGCGCTTTCTGCCATATTCCAGAAAATCTGGTGATTATCTTTTGCTAACTCGTCTACGTACTTTTGAAAACTGTCAGATCTCTCCCTTGCTTCAGATTTTAATGAGGATAAGTTAAAATCTTTCAGCGAAAACTTCTCTCTACTTTCCATAAAATTTTTGAAATATTAAACTATAAAATATTTCCTTTATCATTCTCTATTCACCTATAAATATTTTATATGAATCAAATATATTAAAAAAAAATAACAATGTTCATATGTTTATAATGAAAATGAAGAACGGATCTATTCAAAATCGAATAGATCCGTTCTAAAAATATAATATTTTTAGATGAAATCTTACATGTTTTCCAGGAAGTTTTTCATTTTTTGTTGAATATCTTTTGCCTCTTCTGCTGCAGCTTTAGCAAACTTTTCAGTATTGTCTGCATAAATGATCGATCGGGAAGAGTTTATCAGAAGTCCGCAATCCTTATTCATCCCATATTTGACTACATCTTCTAATGAGCCTCCCTGAGCACCGACTCCGGGTACTAACAAGAAATGGTTAGGAGCTATTTTTCTTATGTCTTCGAACATAGAACCCTGCGTTGCTCCCACTACATACATCATTTGTTCGTCATTAGCCCATTCCTGAGATTTTGTTATTACCTTTTCGAATAATTTTTCTCCATTTTTATCTTCTGTAAGTTGGAAATCATTCGACCCGATGTTGGAGGTAAGAGCTAACAGAATAACCCACTTTTTAGGGTATTTTAAGAAAGGTTTTACACTGTCTCCTCCCATGTAAGGGGCTACAGTGATGGCTGTGGCTTTCAGGTTCTCAAAAGCAGACTGTGCATACATTTCCGATGTATTTCCTATATCGCCTCTCTTTGCATCTAATATAATGAATTGATCGGGATATTTAGTGCGGATATATTCCACTGTCTTTTCTAAGGCAAGCATTCCTTTAATTCCCTGACTTTCATAAAAAGCGGCATTAGGCTTAAATGCTACACAGTATGGTGCCGTAGCATCTATGATGGCTTTATTGAAAGAATAGACAGGATCTTCTTCTTCCAAAAGATAAGCTGGAATTTTATTCAAATCAGTATCAAGACCTACACATAAAAAAGAGTTTTTTCTTTTAATATTTTCAATCAATTCTTGTTTAGTCATCAGTATATAATTAAGTTGTATGTAAATTCTTTTAACTGTTAAAGTTCATTTTCTTTCAATCGTTCCGCATTTTCTGCAATAGTCAACTGATCTATTATTTGTTGAATATTACCATCCATGACAGATGCCAGATTATAGAGAGTAAGATTTATCCGGTGGTCGGTTACACGTCCCTGCGGAAAGTTATAAGTCCTGATTTTTGCAGATCGGTCTCCGGTCGATACCATTGTTTTTCTTTTTGAGGCAATATCGTCTTGATATTTCGATAATTCAATATCATATAACTTGGTACGAAGCATTTGCATCGCCTTTTCGCGGTTAGCCAACTGAGAACGAGATTCCTGACATTGGATCATTATCCCCGAAGGCTTGTGCGTAAGCTGTACTTTGGTCTCTACTTTATTGACATTCTGTCCCCCTGCACCACTCGAACGTGCAGTTTGCCATTCCAAGTCAGCAGGATTAATTTCGACGTCAACTTCTTCCGCTTCGGGTAACACAGCTACAGTAGCAGCAGATGTGTGCACACGTCCCTGAGTCTCGGTCTCAGGTACACGTTGCACCCGATGAACACCCGATTCATATTTTAGTATACCATAGACTCCGTCACCTGTAACTGTAAATATAATTTCTTTGAATCCTCCCGACGTACCTTCTGTATAACTGGAGAGTTCTGTTTGCCATCCTTTCGATTCGCAGTATTTTATATACATGCGGTATAAGTCTCCGGCAAATATGGCAGCTTCGTCGCCACCTGTTCCACCCCTGATCTCTACAATAGCATTTTTACTGTCTTGTGGGTCGGCAGGCACTAGTAAAATCTTTATTTCTTCTTCAAGAACAGGAAGCCTGTTATTAGAAGTCTCTAATTCTTCTTTGGCTATTTCTCGGAGCTCGCTATCCGACTCGTTCTCCAGAATACTTTTTGCTTCTGCAATATTATTTAGAAGTTGTTGATATTCATTTTTTGCTATTGCTATTTTTTCTAGTTCGCGATATTCTTTATTTAGCTTGACATAACGTTTCATATCGGAAATTACTTCGGGGTCTGTGATCAGCTTCCCGATTTCCTCGAAACGAATTACCAAACTGTCTAATTTATCAATCAATGATTCTTGGCTCATTCTGCTATAGTGTATTTTATTTGGAATGCAAAGATAGTGAAAAAGGGGCATATTCTTTTTCAAAAAATATCAGTTACCTCAAAAGAAAATGAAGGCAAAAGAGAAACATTTACTTCTCTAGATTATTTTTTTGTTAAAAAAAGACACAACTATTTATTAACATTGGCTATAATCATTATAAATGGTGATTGTAGATTATATTAATAATAGATAACTTTGTGGTCTAGTTTTTGATTAGGTTATTGGGAATTAAATTAAAATAAAAAATTTATGGATGCATATAAAGGCTTCAATGGTACTAAATGGCAAGAGAAGATTGATGTAAATGATTTTATCCTAAAGAACTATACTGAGTATTCGGGGGATGAATCTTTTCTTGAAGGACCAACAGAAGCTACTTCAAAATTGTGGGAGAAACTAAGTGAGATGTATAAGGTGGAAAAAGAAAAAGGTGTTTATGATGCCGAAACCAAAATACCATCTCAGATAGATGCATACGGAGCGGGCTACATTGACAAGGATTTAGAAAAAATAGTAGGGGTACAAACAGATAAGCCTCTAAAAAGAGCTATTTTCCCGAATGGGGGATTGCGTATGGTGCAACAGAGCCTCGAAGAGTATGGCTACAAACTGGATCCGGTTACTACAGAAATATTTTCGAAATATAGAAAGACTCATAACGAAGGAGTATTTGCGGCTTATACAGACAGTATCCGTCGTGCCAGAAGTAATGGTTTATTGACCGGATTGCCGGATGCGTACGGACGTGGACGTATTATCGGAGATTATCGCCGGGTAGCGTTGTACGGAGTAGATCGTCTGATTGCTGAAAGGGAAAAACGCTTCAAAGAGTGTGATCCTATAGTAATGACTGACGACCTGATTCGTTTGCGCGAAGAATTGAGTTCACAAATTCAGGCATTAAAAGCCTTGAAACGAATGGCTGCTGCTTATGGTTTCGATATCTCAAATCCTGCAACTACTGCACAAGAAGCTATACAGTGGACATATTTTGCCTATCTGGGAGCTATTAAAGATCAGAATGGTGCAGCGATGAGCTTAGGGCGTGTAACAACCTTCCTCGATATTTATATCGAGCGCGATTTGAAAGAAGGGGTGATTACAGAAAAAGAAGCTCAGGAGATGATAGACCATTTTGTCATGAAGCTTCGTATAGTTCGTTTCCTTCGTACAGGAGAATATAATGAGTTATTCTCGGGAGATCCTGTATGGGTAACCGAATCTATTGGTGGTATGACGAACAATGGTCGTTCGATGGTGACTAAAAACAGTTACCGTATGTTACATACTTTGTACAATCTGGGACCAGCACCGGAGCCAAACTTAACTATTCTTTGGAGTGACCGTTTGCCTGAAAGCTGGAAAAAGTATTGTGCTAAAGTTTCTATTGATACATCATCCCTTCAGTACGAGAATGACGATATTATGCGTCCGCAGTTAGGAGATGACTATGGTATCGCATGTTGTGTATCGCCAATGCGTATAGGACATCAGATGCAGTTCTTCGGAGCACGTGCCAATCTGCCTAAAGCATTGCTTTATACTATAAACGGAGGTAGGGACGAAAAAACCAAAGCGCAGGTATTGCCAAAGCATTGGGTAGAGAAGGTTTCGGGTGATTATCTGAACTTTGACGAAGTATGGGAAAAATTTGACCGTACTCTGGATTGGGTTGCCGAGACTTATGTGAAGGCTCTGAATATTATTCACTACATGCACGATAAATATTCATATGAAGCTCTGGAGATGGCTCTGCATGATGTAGATATTGTGCGTACACAGGCGTTCGGTGTATCGGGACTTTCTATTATTGCAGACTCTTTTGCTGCTATAAAATACGGTAAAGTTCGTATCATAAGAGATGCTGATGGCGATGCGGTAGATTATGTTCTGGAGAAAGATTATATTCCATTTGGAAACAATGATGATAATACGGACAAATTTGCGGTGGAAATCGTAGAGAAATTCATGAACAAAATCCGTAGACGTAAGATGTATAAAGATGCGATACCGACTCAATCGGTATTGACGATTACTTCAAATGTTGTCTATGGAAAGAAAACAGGAAATACTCCTGACGGACGTCGCGATGGTACACCATTTGCACCGGGGGCTAACCCTATGCACGGACGTGATACGAAAGGTGCAGTAGCATCATTGTCATCTGTTGCAAAACTACCTTTCGAGCATGCTAATGATGGTATATCTTATACCTTCGCTATCACTCCTAATACATTGGGTAAAAATAAGGATGAAGAGGCGAAAAATCTGGTTGGATTGTTAGACGGATATTTTCTTCAGACGGGACATCACTTGAATGTGAATGTGTTTGACCGTCAACTGCTGGTAGATGCAATGGAACATCCGGAACAATATCCTCAGTTAACTATCCGTGTTTCGGGGTATGCTGTGAATTTTACTAAATTGACAAAAGAACAACAGTTAGATGTTATTAATCGTACTATAACAACTAACTTCTAATTGAATAAATTTACTAAAAGAACAATCTTAACTGTGTTCGTGCAGTTTTGATTGTTCTTTTTTCAAATAGAGATGAAAGGGTATTTACATTCTTTTGAGTCATTCGGAACCAAGGACGGACCAGGTATCCGTTTTGTTGTATTTATGCAGGGCTGTCCTCTGCGTTGCCTTTATTGTCACAATCCTGATACATGGAATATGTCTGACAATAAGATGGAAATGACGACGGATGAGGTTTTTACCGAAATAACAAAGGTAAAAAACTTTATTAAGACCGGAGGTGTGACCGTTTCGGGTGGAGAACCTTTGCTGCAAGCTGATTTTGTTCTTGAACTATTCAAACTGTGTAAGCAAAATAATATTCATACTGCTGTAGATACATCCGGATATTTATTGAATGATAAGATAAAGGAAGTGTTGAGTTATACAGATTTGGTGTTGTTGGATATAAAGCATATAAACCCCGAAAAGTATAAGAACCTTACTGCAAGACCTTTGGAACCTACATTGAAATTCATCGAATATCTGGGCGAAATCAATAAGCCTGTATGGTTACGATATGTGTTAGTTCCCGGCTTTACAAATGAAGAAAAAGATTTGAAGGAATGGGCGGAATACGTCTCACGTTTTAAAAATATAGAACGGGTAGATATTCTTCCTTTTCATCAAATGGGAATACACAAATGGGAGCAAGTAGGTAGGGAATATAAACTAAAAGATGTGCCTACTCCTACGCAAGAAGAGATAAAGAAAACAGAGGAGATTTTTAAATCTTACAATTTACCTGTCTGATACAATGCTTTATATATATGGCTAACTATTATACACCTAAAGAAACTACACTTAATTTTGCAGCATCGGCTAATTATAAAATTAGTCTGCCTTTAGTCAAATTCTGTATACTATCCGTCTTAGGCGGTGCTTTCATAGCCTTCGGAGGATTGCTTTCTGTTATGGTTGCAGGAGGTATGCCGGGAGTAGGGGAGACCAACCCCGGATTGGTTAAGTTTATAGCAGGCTCACTGTTTCCGGTGGGGCTGATAATGGTATCTATTACGGGAGCCGATCTTTTTACGAGTGACTGTGCAGCTTTTACATATGCCTCGTTACAAAGACAAATTAAGATTAAGATATTTTTCAAGTATCTGCTTCTTTCTTATCTGTTTAATTTCTTCGGTACTCAGATTGTTGCTTTTTGGCTTTCTTCCGGAGTTGGATTACTGGATAAAGAACCTTGGCAATCCTATTTGTATCATTATACGGAAGCTAAGGTAAATCAGGATTTTATGAAAGTACTGATTAAAGGAATAGGAGCCAACTGGCTTGTTTGTTTAGGTATGTTTATGGGATATTCGGCAAAAGACACTATGGGAAAATGTATAGCCATATGGATTCCGGTAATGCTTTTCGTTACGTTAGGATATGAACACTCTATTGCCAATATGTTCTTTATTCCGGCGGCTATTTATTCCGGTGCAAATATTTTATGGTCTGACTTTATTGTACAGAATCTTATTCCTGCCACAATAGGAAATTTCATAGGAGGAGCATTACTGGTCGGTTGTGTATATTGGTACACCTATCTGAAAGAATAAATAATGTATCTATACAATATCAAAAAAGAGGCACAAAATGCCTCTTTTTTTGTCTCTTTTGAAATGTGATTAACTTATTCAGATATTTTATTAATCATGGCTTTTGCATTATTAAGCATATCGGTATATAGTTCGGTAGGCTTTATTGTATTGAATTTACTGATTTCATTTTCTATTAAAGCTAACTTCTCCGATGCTTCAGCAGTATTGGCTTCTGCTAATTCTTTACGAAGGATACGAATCTTTTCTACATCCTGTATGCCTTCTTTCAACCTTTCGAAACGTATCGAACTGCGAGCTTCTGGATAAACAATATACGTATCTCCGGCAGGCCATGTCCTGAATCGGGAGTCTTCCAACGGGTCTTCTACCCATGAGTTATAGGCCCAACGTAAAAATCCGTCGTATCCTGCAGCTGTGGCATACCATGCACTGTAAACTGCTTCGGCAGGATCAGAGAATGTAAACATATTAGGAAATTTATCGGAACAGCACACATAAAATGTCGTGATCAGGCCTTTTTCTCTACGGAACTGAATGTCTGCACTATCTACCTTTGCATCCGCAGATACACTCATATCTTTGATGTATGGATATTGCTTATAACTTTTGTGATTATCAGCTAGTGAGATTCCTAATTCGGGTGCGACCTTCTGTAGAAGAGCCATTGTTGCTTTCATCTCTTTTGGTGAACGTTCATCCATAGCAATGTTGGAGATTTCTAACCATCCTTTGTCTTTCAGATGTTTTTTGAAATCTACTAAGAATGGAGTCCACATTTCTTCAAATACTTTTGTGCCCGGATCAGCTTTTACATTAACTAAACTGTCGGCTACCGCATCTTTATAATGTATTTCGTTGTTCCATGGTACGATAGAATAACAATTAATCATGTTTTTTATACCTAAATCCATCATGAAATTTACCCATTTATCAAAAATAGTATAATCGTATGACCATGAATCATCTGCATTTTTAGTCCAAAGGATCATGTCTTCATATTTATCAAATGTCTGTACATTCCATGGATCTTTATTAATAGTTGCAGTTATTACTTTCTGACCTGCATTGGCTAGCATTTTATATAAAGGTTTCATAGCCTCAAAATGCGCATCACTCCATAATTCGAGATTTTGAGCTCTGGCTACAGCAGAAGGATGTTGCCACAAATCCAGATGATATGCCCATTCCGATGCCGGAGGAAGTACTTTGTCTTGTACTTTCAATTCAATGTCAAATTCCAGACTTTTTTGTTTCCTTGCCGATAGTATTAATTTTCCATTGTAAGTTCCTGCTGCCGCATCCTTGGGTATATCAATAGTTATCCAGATTGGGCGGACTGATTTTGCTTTTATATTGAAACAGTCAAGGTTATCCAGCATATCAGCGGATAGAGATGCAGGAAAGTCTTCTTTTTTACGATACCCACATCCTGGTTCGAATATATCTGTTACTACATATCTTACAAAGCGGGCTTGAGCTATATCTGCTGATAAGCTTCCCGATTCTGACGAAAAGTCGTTAAACAGACATTCCACTTGTTTCAGATCTTCAATTGTCCATACTAATAATTGGGCTGATACAGATTCACCTTTCCATCCTGTTAGTTGTTGGGTTGTGCTTACGGTAATGTCAGGTTGCACAGATTTTGGATATTTTTTATCTATACTTATAAAGGAGGCGTTTATTCCTGTATTTACGTCATTCCATTCCGATAATATTTCCAGCGTAGGATCAGGTAATTCTTCGAATGTTGTGCATTCTTTTATAGGCTTAGTCTTTGTACAGGCACTTACTATACATAATAAGGTTAATGATAATAAGCCGATTTTCAGGGCATTTTTTTTCGTCATAAAAAAGGTTTTAGGGTTAAAGTACAAAAATAGATGTAAATTGTCTCAGAATAAAGCTAAATAGAATTTGTTAAACATACATTAACACAAAAAACGGATAAGTTTCGGGCTTATCCGTTTTCTTATATTAGAATGTTGAGAATTATTCAACTTCAAAAGTTTCTAAAACAAAATTTTCTCCATCGAAAACTCCATATGAAAAGAAAGTTATCCAGTCTCCCAATATAATTATTCTGGCAGATTGAGACAACATAAGATCAAGCATTATATGACGATGTCCGAAAATGAAGAAATTGATATTCGGAGTTTCTTTCAACTGTTGTTTAGCAAATAGAACCAGATGTTCTTTATCTTCTCCGAGATATCCAACAATTTCTCCCGTTTGTCTACTATGTTGAGACCACCTATGTGCAATAGATAATGCCCAACGCGGATGAAGTGTTGCAAAAGCTTTCTGACACCACTTGTTGTGAAATATGGAACGAATAATCTTGAATGATCTGGAATTATCACCTAACCCGTCACCATGAGCCATAAAGAATTTTTTACCATAGATATCTTGTACCAATGGTTCTTTATGTATAATCATTCCGGTTTCCTTTTGCAAATAGTCACTTAACCAAAGATCGTGGTTGCCGATAAAGAAATGTATTTCGACACCCGAATCGGTTAATTCTCCTATTTTTCCCAGAACACGGGTAAACCCTCTGGGAACTACATATTTGTATTCGAACCAAAAGTCGAAGATATCTCCTAATAAAAAGATTGTCTTTGCATCTGACTTAACTATATCAAACCATCGGCAAAGCTTTCTTTCTATATCGTGATTGGGATTATAATTACTGACCTTTTTTTTGTTGGTTGGCAAAGTTAGAGAGTCAGACATATCCTCCTTTTCCTTATCATGAGAAGGAGAACCCAGATGAACATCAGATAAAAAATATACTTTCTTTCTTTCTGACATACAATTACAAAAATCCTAATTCCAATTTTGCCTCTTCACTAAGCATGTCTTTGTTCCACTCGGGTTCGAAGGTCAACTCTACCATTACATTGTTCAGTTCGGGGATAGATTCGACTTTGAAACGTACGTCATCCAATATGAAATCGGCTGCCGGACAGTTTGGTGCCGTTAATGTCATAGTTATAGTGACATTTTTGTCATCATCTATATCTACTTTATAGATAAGACCTAAATCGTAAACATTGACAGGTATTTCGGGATCGTATACGGTTTTCAGCATACGAACGATATTTTCTTCCAGTTTTAATATGTTATTTTCCATCAGTCTTAATTTTACTATTGATCAACAAAAATAAGCAATAAATATTTCTGATTGTAATTATCACTCATAAAGAAAGTTGATTAGGTTTATTCATAAGATGTTACTTTTATCTTTATAACTATAATAATTTCTGTCACATACTATAATATGATCCATTAAAACTATATCAAGCAAATTACATGCCTCTTTTAATCTGCGTGTGACATGGTCGTCCTCTTGACTGGGGCGAATGTTACCCGAAGGATGGTTGTGCACCAATATAATATTTGTAGCTAGAGATTCTATAGCTTCCTTTACAATGAGCCTGATGTCGATAATAGTGCCAGTAATCCCACCTTTACTTACTTGTATCTTTTTGATGATCTTATTTGAGCGATTCATTAAAAGTGCCCAACCTTCTTCATGCTGCAAATCTCCCAACATGGGTTGGAAAATATCAAATGCATCTACACTAGATAATATTTGAAGTTGCTTTTCAGTATCACTAGCTTTTCGTCTTTTACCCAATTCAAGGGCTGCAATAATTGTTATAGCTTTGGCTTCACCTATACCATTGAAGTTTTTTATTAAGTCATTAACGGTGAATTTTCCTAATGAATTGAGATTGTTGTTGGCAGAGTGTAAAATACGTTGAGACAACTCTACAGCTGTTTCATTCTTATTTCCTGATCCGATTAAGATTGCTAATAGCTCGGCATCTGACAGAGCAGAAACACCTTTTAATAACATCTTCTCACGGGGACGATCCTCTTCTGCCCAGTCCGTTATTTTTAACTTTATTCTCGATTGATCCATTTATTCACTTTATGCAAGCCTGTCAAAGATAAAAAATCGTATCCAGTATTAGCTACCAAATACGATTTTTCTATAAAATCAAGTGATGATTATTCTTTTACTCTTTCGACATATGAACCGTCGCGAGTGTTTATTTTAATTTTTTCGCCTTCGTTAATGAATAACGGAACTCTTACCTCAGCACCTGTTTCTACTGTTGCAGGTTTTAAAGTGTTGGTTGCTGTATCACCCTTCAGTCCGGGTTCAGTGTAAGTTATCTGCAAAACTACGTTTTGAGGTAGTTCTGCTGTCAAGATAGTTTCAGTTTCTGCATGCACCTGAACTTCTATGTTTTCTCCTTCTTTCAAAAATTGAACTCCTTCAATTGCTTCTCCCGGAATTGAAACTTGTTCGAATGTTTCATTATTCATAAAGTTATATCCCATATCATCTTTGTAAAGATATTGATAAGGACGTTTTTCGATGCGAACTTCGTCTATTTTAACACCGGCGTTGAATGTTCTCTCAAGTACACGTCCGGTTTTTACACTTCTCATTTTAGTTCTGACAAAGGCTGCACCTTTACCCGGTTTAACATGAAGAAATTCGATAATTACATAGTATTGTCCATCCAGATCGATGCACATGCCGTTTCTAATATCTGCAGTGGTTGCCATAAAGAATATTTAGTTTTTACAGTATAAAATTTATTTCAAATAAGTTTAAGTATCTAAATACAAGAGCGCAAAGATAGAAAAAATATTGAAAATGCCAGATTCTTTATTGTCCTGTTATATGGTATAATTGAAAGAATCTTCAAAATCCTGCGCCGTTCGTATTCTTACTTCAGAATTGTGGAACACAAGAGAGTAGGGTACTACGCTCTTGGTTAGCCAGACATTACCTCCGATAGTGGAGTCATGTCCTATGACTGTATTACCTCCTAAAATAGTGGCGCCTGCATAAATAACGACATTATCTTCGATACTTGGATGCCGTTTTTTATCCTGTAATTCTTTAGTCACAAATAATGCGCCTAAAGTAACTCCCTGATATATTTTTACGTTTTCACCTATAACAGTTGTTTCACCTATGACTATCCCTGTACCATGATCTATAAAGAAATTGTTCCCGATAGTGGCTCCGGGATGTATGTCTATTCCTACTTGTGAATGCGCATATTCCGAAAATAGTCGCGGAATAATGGGTACTCCCAGATTGAAAAAAATATGTGAGAGTCGATAAATAGTTAAAGCATAAAATCCCGGATAGGTTAGTATTATTTCTTCTATACTGCGTGCTGCCGGATCGTTACGAAGATAGCATTTAGCTTCGTTGTGTAACTTATGCTTTAATTCAGGAAGTTCGGAAATGAAAGTATCGACTATGCGTTCAGCTTCTTCTTTGCAAGTCAGATTGGATATATTCTCAAAAAGAATGGAATATACATTATACAAAGGCTTTGCAGTCGAAGTACATGCCTTGTCGCATATTGGAAAAAGAAGCTGATGAAATATAGTATCCAGTATTCCTTCCAACTCTTTTTTGTTTATAGGCAATGTTTTTGCTTTCGAATCTAGTAGTTCCGCTACCTTTGATATATTATTCATAATTTTTACTCCTCGTTGCTATAGTTTTTCTTGTTAACTTTCCTGTTATAAATCTTTTTGCTTTTATGGACTTTTGTGGTAGAAGTCCATCCAACAGAAGTTTCCAGCTGAATTTCCCTGTCGGCTTTTTTCACCGCTTTTATATAATCTTCAATAGTTATTTTATTTTGCTTTTTCTTCTTTTTCATTTTTTTTACGAGTTGCGGGTTTGCCCGTTTCCTTCAATTATCCATTTATAGCTGCATAATTCCTGCAAACCCATGGGACCGCGTGCATGCATTTTTTGCGTACTGATACCTATCTCTGCACCTAATCCGAATTGTGCACCATCAGTAAATGCAGTAGATACATTTACGTACACACAGGCAGCGTCTACAAGTGATTCGAATAACTGGGCTACACCTTTGTTTTCAGTAATAATAGCTTCACTATGTTTCGAACCATATTTCGAAATATGTTCTATAGCTTCATTAGCATTATAAACGCATTTTACGGACATTTTGTAATCCAGAAATTCGGTTCCAAAACTACTTTCGTCTGCTTCTTTAAGCAGATCGGATGGATAATGGTCTTTTAGAATCTCATAAGTAGCTTTAGCCGCATATATAATAACATTGTCATTCTTTAAGTCCTGACATAGGTAAGGTAGATCTTCCAGTCTGTCTTTGTCTATGATCAAGCAATCCAGCGCATTACAAACACTTACGCGTCTGGTCTTAGCATTGTGTATTATTTTACGGGCAATTTCTTTGTCTCCTTCCGTATGGAAATAGGTATGACATACCCCTGCTCCTGTTTCTATAACAGGAATTTTTGAATTTTCACGAACATAGTCTATTAAAGAGCGTCCTCCACGGGGGATTACCAGATCGACATATCCGACAGCATTTAATAATTGATTCGTAGCTTCTCTGTCTTTGGGCAAAAGTGTACAGGCATTCGGATTTACGCCGTTTTCATCTAATGCCATACGTATGATTTCGACAATTGCCTGATTTGAAAATTGGGCATCAGATCCACCTTTCAGTATACAGGCATTTCCCGATTTAAAACACAGGGAAAAAACATCGAAACATACATTGGGTCTTGCTTCGAATATTACTCCGATAACCCCGAAAGGAACAGATTTTTTCATCAGATGCAATCCGTTTTCTAAAGTGCGGTCATCCAATACCCTCCCCAAAGGTGAAGGGAGTTTTATAATATTTCGTATATCATTAACTATACTTTGGATACGTTCTTCGGTGAGTTTGAGCCTGTCGTACTTCGGATTTTCCTTATCCATCATTTGCAAATCCTTCTGATTCTCGGACAGGATGTAGTGTGTTTTTAACTCTGTTTCTCTGGCTACGGCTTCGAGAATATTATTTATCTCAGTTTCGTTCAAAAGAAGCAGATTCTTGCTTGCAACTTGTATAGATTCGAACAGTTGCCTCGTGTCGTCGTCCATAATTTATTATCCTTTATCTATGTATAAATAATCGTAATGTATAACAGGTTTGGAATTATTTTTTCCAATTATTTTTTCTGTATCTATATTATTGAAGGCAGTGCGACCAACTCCGATGGATTTTCCGGTGCCGTCTATTATTTTTACGATATCGTCGGCTTCGAAGTCTCCGCATACTTTAACAATACCCACAGGTAGCAAACTTACAGCTTTTTCGCTTAAAAGTGCTTCTTTTGCACCGTCATTTATATGAATCTCCCCTTTTGCAAAACAATCGGAATGGGCAATCCATTTTTTTACGGTAGAAACGCTTTTTTTAGAAGGTAAGAATCGGGTGCAAAGGGTGTTCTTATCGGAAAGAATATTCGGAAGAATATTGTCTTTTCTTCCATTGGCAATGATGACCTCGATCCCTTCTTCTGCTATTTTACGGGCAATGTTATATTTGGTCTGCATACCACCACGTCCCGAACTCGATTTAGAAGTTTGTATATAATCTTCTATTTTATGAGTTTTAGTATTTATTTCTGTAATAACTTTCGATTCCGGATCGGATGGATTTCCGTTAAAGATACCATCAATATTACTCAGTATGATTAATGTCTGACAGCTCATCATGGTTGCCACCAATCCCGAAAGTTCGTCATTGTCTGTAAACATCAATTCATTAACAGATATAGTATCGTTTTCGTTTACAATAGGGAGAACTTCGTTTTCGAGCATTACGTTCATGCAATTCCTTTGGTTGAGGTAATGCCTGCGAGTGGCAAAATCTTCCTTGGTAGTTAGTATTTGTCCACAGACAATATTGTTGTATCCGAAGAGCGTGAAATATTGGTTGATTAATTTTACTTGCCCTATCGATGAAAATAATTGACGTGTAGAGACTATATCTAGTTTCGTTTTCGGTTTTATCGCTGATTTACCGGATGCCACAGCACCAGAAGATACCAAGATAACCTCCATGTTCGACTTGCGGAGTTCAGTTATCTGGTCTACGATTGCTGACATACGTGTGATGTCTAGTGTTCCGTCTTCACGAGTTAGAACACTACTACCTATTTTTATAACTATACGGCGTTTTTTATTGTTTTTTTCCTTCATAATGCTAATCTATCTGTTTGTCAGCTATACAAAAGTAATAAATTATACCTTAAAAATAAATAAGGCTGCAAATCATAAAGACGCAGCCCTGTTTATTATAATTGTTGAATTATCGTTTTCGAATTTCGGCGCGCTTTATTTTTCCACTGATAGTCTTCGGGAGCTCATCTACGAACTCTACTATACGGGGGTATTTATAAGGAGCAGTGACACTCTTTACATGATCTTGAATTTCTTTTATGAGCTTGTCATCTGCCTTGTCTTTATAATCATTTGCCAAAACAATAGTTGCTTTGATTACTTGTCCGCGAATTTCGTCAGGCACTCCGGTAATAGCACATTCTACAACGGCCGGATGCGTCATTAATGCACTCTCTACCTCGAAAGGCCCGATACGGTAACCGGAACTTTTGATAACATCGTCTTTTCGTCCTATAAACCAAAAATAGCCGTCATCGTCGCGCCAAGCCATATCTCCTGTATGGTAAATATTGTCGTGATAAACTTCTTTAGTCAAAGCTTCATCTCTGTAATATCCCATAAATAACCCAAGTGGTTTTCCTTTGTCTATTCGGATAACTACTTCTCCTGTTTCACCATCTTCGGTCGGACGACCTTCTGCCGTAATGAGGTCTATATCATAAGCCGGATTGGGAATACCCATCGAACCGGGTTTAGGTTCTATCCAAGGGAAAGTTATAATAGTGGGTGTTGTTTCCGTTTGTCCGAAAGCTTCCATCATCTTGATTCCTGTTGCTTTATAGAAAGTTTCGAATACTGACGGATTGAGTGCTTCACCTGCTGTTGTGCAGTATTTGAGAGAAGATAAATCGTATTTGGATAGATCTTCTCGTATCATAAACCTGTATACGGTAGGAGGGGCACAGAATGATGTGATTTTATATTTTTCGATTAGTTCCAATACCATGATGGGGGTAAACTTTTCGTGATCGTATGCTACAACTGTAGCTCCTACAATCCATTGTCCGTATAATTTGCCCCATACGGCTTTTGCCCATCCTGTATCCGACACTGTCAGGTGAACACTATTTTCGTTCAGATTGTGCCAGTATTTGGCTGTTACAATATGTCCGAGAGGATAAGTGAAATCGTGAATAACCATCTTGGGTTCACCCGTTGTTCCCGATGTGAAATAAAGAATGGATATATCTTTATTATCATTTACATGTGCGGGACGAACAAAAGGTTTTGCTTCTTTTAATCCTTTATGAAAGTCTTCCCATCCTTCGGGTATGATATCTCCACAAGCAATCAGTTTTTTGATTGTCGGAGATTCGGGTAAAGCATCACTCACATGTTGATGGATAAGGGTGTCATCCGTTGTGATAATTGCTTTTATATCGGCTGCATTGTTGCGGTAAATAATGTCTTTTTTTGTCAATAAGTGAGTAGCAGGGATAGCTACTGCACCTATTTTGTGCAAACCGATAATCGAAATCCAAAATTCATAACGGCGTTTGAGGACAAGCATTACCATATCTCCTTTTCCCAGTCCTAATGACATAAAAAAAGAAGCAGCCTTATCACTATGCTCTTTTATGTCTTTGAATGTAAAATCGATATGTTCTCCTTCTTCATTAGACCAATTGAGAGCGATCTTATCGGGATTTATTTTTGCCCATTCGTCTACAACATCATAGGCAAAGTTGAAATTGTCCGGAATATTTACATGAAAATTACTTTTAAAATCTTCTGTAGATTTAAATTCCGTTTGTTTTAAAAATTTTTCTAACATCTCTATTCTTTTCAGTTATGTTATAAATTTTCCTCTTTTTATTTAGACAATAACGGTTAGAAATTTGGCAGGTTTACTATCCATAGCTTTCATTCCGTGAGGTAGGCTTGGGTCGAAATACAAGCTGTCACCTTTTTCAAGGACTAGGTCTTTTCCGTTTATTTGGATGAGGAGCCTTCCTTTTATTACAATACAGAACTCTTGTCCCGAATGCTGGCTCTGGTGAATAGGTGTACTGTCCGGTTTAGGCTGGACGGTAACCATAAATATGTCGGCTTTTCTGTTCGTAAATCCACTGGCTAAAGCCTGATACTGATAATCTTCCACGCGTTTGATCTCAAGACCTTTTTCTTTTCTGGTAAGAGCATAGCTACTCATGCGGGGTTCTTCGTCAAACATCAGTGTAGTTAAGTCTACTTTGTATTGTGAAGCTATCCTTTTAAGTAAACTAATGGAAAAATCTTTTTCTCCGGTTTCGTATTGGATGTAATCTTCAACAGGAATATCGCAAGAAGAAGCAAACTCCTCTTTCGAAAGTTCCAAAGCGTCACGTAAACCTTTCAGTCGGAGACCAATTTGTTTTAATTCTTCATTCATATCGGAATACGTAAAATTTTTATAACCATTTAAGGTCAAAGACCTCTCTATATTTTTTGATAACGTTAAATGCAATAGATAGTTATGACTTATGTAAGTATATCATCAAGTATGCATTGCTATTTGAAACATTCAAAGTTAACAAAAAAGTTTTCCATTTTATATAATAAATCCCCGATTATTATTGATAAAACTATCATTCACGAAACTTCAAAATATGTATATTTGTAGTTCAATTTTATACGGTTGCAATGCATGAGCAAACATAAAAATTTCATATTTTATATTTCTGTAGTCGGGGTTCTCTCTATAATAATGTATGTTTTATTGTCTTTAGGCAAGAGTAATCTGGAGGTAAATAGAAATGTAATAGAGATAGCAAGCGAAGTCTCTGCTTGGGATAGTTTTTATCATGGTTTGGTAGAGGAGACAACAGGTTCTACTGCATTACTTCTTTTGCAGATTGTAGTCATTTTGGTATTTGTCCGTATTTTCGGTTGGATTTGCCAGAAGATAGGGCAGCCTACGGTAATCGGTGAAATCATAGCAGGAGTTGTATTGGGACCTTCTTTATTGGGAGCATATTTTCCGGAATTATCGGCTATGATATTCCCAGAATCATCCATCGGAAGCATTAAACTCTTAAGCGAAATAGGTTTGGTGCTTTTTATGTTTATTGTGGGGATGGAACTTGACCTTAAAGTTTTGAAAAACAGGCTTAATCAGGCTGTAATAATGAGTCATAGCTGTATAGCTTTGCTTTTTGTATTAGGAACGATTTTGTCTTATTTTATATATTCGGAATTTACTACCGAGAATACTCGTTTTCTTCCTTTTGCCCTCTTTATGGGTATTGCTTTGAGTATTACGGCATTTCCTGTGTTAGCACGTATCGTTCATGAACGAGGATTGAATAAAACTCCACTGGGAGGGGTCGTTATAACAACTGCTGCAGTAGATGATATTACAGCATGGTGTCTGTTGGCAGCAGTCATTGCCATTGCCAAAGCGGGAACATTTGTTAGTTCGCTATATGTAATTGGATTTGCTGTAATATATGTGGTGATAATGTTTAAACTGATTCGACCGTTTTTACAACGGTTAGCAGACCTGCAAACTTCGCGTAATATTATTAGCAAATCGGTTGTCGGTATTTTCTTTCTTGTCCTCTTTCTTTCAGCTTATATAACAGGAGTTATCGGTGTGCATCCTCTCTTCGGAGCTTTTCTGGCGGGGGTAATAATGCCTGCTAATATAAATTTCAGAAAGCTTTTTATTGATAAGATTGAGGATATATCTTTAGTCGTATTACTTCCTTTATTTTTTGTATATACCGGACTGAATACAAAGATTGGTCTTCTGAACGAAGGTTCTTTGTGGGCGTTGTGTATACTTATTATTGTTATTGCCACTGCAGGTAAAATGATAGGTATTATGTTTTCCGCGAGGTATCTGGGGTTTGACTGGAAATCGGGTATGACCATAGGAGCTTTGATGAATACACGTGGGCTAATGCAACTGGTTGTACTTAATATCGGTTTGGATTTGGGAATACTGACTCCTCAGATATTTGTTGTAATGGTAGTAGTGGCATTGGTTACTACATTTATGACAGGTCCTTTGTTGAATCTTATCGATTGGATGTATAAAGATAAGCCGGCTGAAGGGGAGGCTGCATTACAGAAAGATTATAAGATGCTTATAGCTTTTGATGGTTCGAAAATGGGGGCAAAATTATTGATGATAGCCAATTCCTTTGTCCGGAAGAATCAGAATCATTCTTACATTGATATGTTGCACTTGTCTCCTGGTAATAATCTTTATCAGTATGATATAGAGGAAGAGGAAAGGGATATATTTCAACCTATATTGGCAAAGTCGGAAGAACTGCATCAGCCTATAACTCCGATATTTGAAGTGGCTTCTAACCCTTATTCCCGTATTGTAAAGATGACGAATAAAGGAAATTATAATTTGCTACTGTTAGGCGCTGAAGATTCTATATATGAGGGTAACCCTCTGGGGCAATTATTGGGATTCTCTAATCGTGTCTTGCATTATCCGGGAAGGTTTATCTCAACAATATTCAGAAGAAGAAAATCTTCTACTAGTTCATTGTTGGATGATGGGATGAGAAGTGTCGTAATGAAAAGCGATGCTCCGGTTGGCATATTTATTGATAAAGGTTTAGTAACGATAAAAAATGTATTTGTTCCCGTGTTAGACGAAGATGATGTTTTTATGGGAGATTTTATGGAGCAACTAACCAAAAATTCTTATGTACGGATATCCCTTTGGGACTCTATTGGGCTGATGGATAAGTCGATAGAATTTGTAAAAAGCGTGCGAGGAATAAAAGCTGTTAACCCTTACTTGTTCCAGCTCTGGAATAATAACATACTCGTAGACAAGGATATATTAGGCAAACATGATCTGATAATGATAAGTCTGAAAAGCTGGAAAAAGCTCAAAGAAACTCATCCTTCGTGGGTTAGGTCGATGCCTTCGACTTTGTTGCTTAATGAATAACCGGATTCTTCTTTCGGTGCGGGAAGTAAACTTCTAATCAGGAGATTTATGAATAGTAAAAATGTATTAGACAAAAAAAAGAATATACTTGAAAAACTGTCAAAACGTCAGTTAAAAGACGCTTTTGAATTGTTATTAAAGTTAGTTGTCAATGTGCAGGACTGGCATATGTCAGAAAAACTGAGTGAATTGGAAACTAACTATAAATATATGTTGCATTATCAGTTTGAGGGAATAGATGATCCTCAAAAAGATGTGATATACAATGGATTTCTAAGATCGTTGTATGAGATTACAGATGATGCTTCGGATGAATTGTTGACGATAGATTCGTCTAATATATTCTATGAAAGGCTGAGAATAAATGCAATACGTAATCCGTTGACTTTGCCCGAAATTCAGAATCAGCTAAAAGAAATAAGTGAATCCTTATCATTGGTCGATTTATTGAACGATGGTGATAATAAAAGGTCGCAGCAGCGGGAATTAGCTGTCAGGCGTGAACGTTTGGGTACAGAGTTATTCAATCAGATATTCATTTCTTCCCGTGCGGACGAGAATTCGGAGTTAGAGTATAAGGCTCTTTTGAGAAATGCAGATGTAGCTGTCCGGGAGAAGTGCCTGTTTATTTCGGCATTAACTATGAGTCTTTTCCATCGCTTTGACGGTCGAAAACTTTCGGTCTTGATGGATGCTTGTAAAATTGATAATTCACAGATCAGTCAGCGCGCAATAGTAGGCTTGGTTATTGTCTTGCAAATGTATGATGTGCGTTGGGATCTTTATCCTGAATGTCATTTTCAATTAGATGCTTTAGCCGAAAGCGATGTATTCAGGAAATCTGTTTTAACTGTCGTGAAGCAGTTAATACGTTCTCGCGAAACGGAAGAGATAAGCCGAAAAATGAAAGAAGAGATTATCCCTGAGATGATGAAATTCAGTTCGCTAGCAGGTAAAAAGCTGAATATGCAGGATTTGATGGGAGAAACCGATTTTGCAGAAAAGAATCCTGAATGGAAAAAAGAACTGGAAGATTCGGGATTGGCAAACAAGTTGCAGGAATATTCTAATTTGCAATTGGAGGGTGCAGATGTTTTTCATTCTACCTTTGCGAGTTTGAAGAATTTCCCTTTCTTCTCTGAGATGGGCAACTGGTTTTTACCTTTCGACATAAATTATTCGGAGTTACAGCCTCTTTCTGCTGATAAAGAGGGCTTAAATGGAATACTGCAAACCGCTGTTTTAAGTTCCGGTCATATGTGTGACTCAGATAAATATTCGTTTGCTTTTAGCCTATTGCAAATACCGAGTGGACAGCGACAGATGATGGTATCCCGTTTAGGAGAGGAATCAGACCAACTGAAAGAATTGCAAAAAGAAGCAGAAGCTCTGAATCCGAAAGTAAACGAAGAAGTAATATCCAATCAGTATATCCAGTCTTTATATCGCTTCTTTAAACTTTACTCATATAAGAATAATTTTTTCGATATTTTCAAATTGCGATTGAATTTCTATGATAAGGAATCAATAGCACCTTTGATATCGAGTGATAATGATATGTTGCAGATTGCCAATTATTGCTTTGATAAGAATTTTTTCAGAGAAGCTCTTTCCGTATACGTCAAGTTGGCTGAAAGAGGTTCGGATGAATCAAATATCTGGCAAAAAATAGGTTATTGTAAACAAATGCTCGATGATTTGCAGGGAGCATTAGATGCTTATTTGCAGGCAGAACTGCTTGCTCCTCAAAACTCATGGATTATAAAAAGGATAGCGCAGGTATATCGTCTGTTGAAAGATCCGCAACATTCGTTAGAATATTATCAGAGGGCAGCTCAGCTAAATCCGGATAATCTCGGTATAGAATTGAATATAGGGCATTGTTATTTAGAATTAGGTGAATATGAGAAGGCTTTGAACAGCTATTTTAAAGTGGAGGTATTAGAGACTAATTCTGCAAAGGCTTGGCGTCCTATAGCATGGACTGCATTTTTGCTCCATAAGTTCGATGTAGCACAACAGTACTATCAGCGTATATTGGCCGAAAAGCCTAATATTCACGATTATCTGAATGCCGGACATACAGCATTTTGTGTGAATAATAAAAAAGGTGCATTGGATTTGTATCTGAAAGCTGCGCAGAAGGCCGGAGATTTTGATAAATTTCTGGAACTATTTAATGAGGATAAAAAGGAATTGCTAGCTGCGGGAGCAGATGAGACATTCTTCCCATTATTGTTTGATGAACTAAGATATAAGTTGGATTAAGGGTACTTTCTATTAAGTTATTTTATATAAAAGTATCAAAAAAAATAAAGGGAGCTTTTTCACAAAACCTCCCTTTATGAGTTAATTTAGGTATTAGTGTTTAAGGTAAAAAGATTGTTTTAGGTTATCGTTTACAAAGTAATAGGATATAATTTAAATTTGCAACTAAAAAAACATATTCTATAACATATAATTTTATTTAATTTTGTTATACATTGTTAATATATTAAAGGGCTCTCTCTGTTTTTTAACAAAATACAATACTTTTTGAATTTTAGCCTATATAATATATCTTTACCAGAAGAAACAATAATCATATAACAATAAAAATCATATAAATGAAGAAAGTTTTGTTCTCACTTTTCGCTATAGCTACAACTTTTGCGAATGGTTTTGCCTGCACCAATCTGTTGGTGGGTAAGGCGGCATCGGTGGATGGCTCTACTATGATCACCTATTCTGCTGATTCTTATGCTTTGTATGGTGAACTTTATCACTGGCCTGCAAAAAAATATTCTAAAGGAGAAATGTTAAAAGTCTATGAATGGGATACCGGTAAATACATGGGCGAAATAAAACAGGCTTCTGAGACATACAATGTTGTAGGTAATATGAATGAGCATCAGTTGACTATTGCTGAAACTACTTTCGGAGGTAGGGAAGAATTGGTAGACCCTAATGGTATTATGGATTATGGTAGCCTTATATACGTTACTCTGCAGCGTGCTAAAAATGCAAAAGAGGCAATAAAGGTGATGACAGACCTTGTGGCCGAATACGGATATGGAAGTGGGGGAGAATCTTTTTCGATTGCCGATCCGAACGAAGTTTGGGTACTGGAAATGATAGGTAAAGGTAAAGAAAATAAAGGAGCTGTGTGGGTAGCTATACGCATTCCTGACGATTGCATTTCTGCTCATGCCAATCAGTCACGTATTCAGCAGTTTCCGTTAAATGATCCTCAAAATTGTATCTATTCTAAAGACGTAATTTCATTTGCACGTGAAAAAGGGTATTATACAGGTAAAGATGAAGATTTTAGTTTTGCAGTGACTTATAATCCTTTGGATTTTGGAGGACAACGTTTCTGTGAAGCACGTGTATGGAGCTTTTTCAACAAGTATAATAAGGATATGGCAAAGTTTGTAACCTATGCTTTGGGACAGACTAAAGAGCCTATGCCTTTGTATATCAAACCTGACAAAAAACTTAGCCTGACAGATTTACAGGCGATGATGCGCGATCATTATGAAGGTACTCCTCTCGATTGGAGATATGATGTAGGTGCAGGACCTTTTGAGTCTGCTTATCGTTGGGCACCACTTACATGGAAAGTCGATTCTGTAGAATATTGCAATGAGCGTCCTATTGCGACACAACAATCTGGTTTCGTATTTGTATCGCAAATGCGTTCATGGTTGCCGAATGCTATTGGTGGTGTTTTATGGTTTGGAACAGATGACGCAGCTATGACTGTTTTTACACCGATATATTGTTCTATTGATAAGACTCCAAGCTGTTATGAAGTGGGTAATGGAGATTTGTACACATTCTCGTGGACATCTTCTTTTTGGGTACAAAACTGGGTATCGAATATGGTTTATAATAAATACAGTTATATGTACCCTGAATTGCAAAAAGAGCAAAGCAGATTGGAAAATAGATTTTTAGACGCTCAGAAACAGATTGAAACAGAAGCTCAAAGCTTATATAAAAAATCTCCGAAAGAAGCAGTTGCTTTCCTTACAAAGTATAGTAATGAGCAGGCTTTATATGCTCACTCCGAATGGAAGAAGTTTGGAGAGTTCTTACTTATTAAATATATGGATGGAATTGTTCGTAAAGAAGAAAATGGTAAATTTATCCGTAATGAACATGGGCAGCCTTCAAGCCCACAACGTGTTGGTTATCCTAAAAAGTTTTATGAACGAGTAGTAAAAGAAACAGGTGACAAATATAAAGTAGTAGAATAAATATCATTCTTATAATATTAATAATCAAAAGACCGCAACAAAATGTTGTGGTCTTTTGTTACTTTTATTGCGGGTGTAAACTGACAAATTTTCAGATGTAAATAATTCCGAATAGGCTTGTCATGTTAAACGCTGTTAAGCTATAAATTGTCTGGTTAAAAGTGTTAAAAAAATGACTTTAACATATCTGAAAGAATAGTTTTTGTATATAAATTTGGAAAAAGAA
The DNA here is from genome assembly GCA_032477055.1 of Dysgonomonas sp. Classification (GTDB taxonomy): domain Bacteria; phylum Bacteroidota; class Bacteroidia; order Bacteroidales; family Dysgonomonadaceae; genus Dysgonomonas_A. The sequence continues at coordinate 90,275 of JAWDXP010000002.1, forward strand.
GAAAATGTCAAGAATGAATAAAAAATTAACACGTAAATTTTAGAATATGAAGAAATTTTGGAAAAGCGCGACTACCTATATTGTAGCAGCACTGATAAGTGTAGGAGCTTCATATGGTACATTTACTTATTTGAGCAATAGATCTCATATTACAGCTGACGGTAGTACAGATGTTTTTAATTATGCAAATAATTTTGATCAGAAAAATGTACATCTTGCGGCTTTAACACCAGATGGTTATCCTGACTTTACTAAAGCTGCCGAAAGCTCGGTGCATGCTGTTGTACACATTAAATCGACAGTAAAGTCTGAAAGTTCGGGCAGAAGGCAACGCCAGATGATCGATCCTTTCGAATATTTTTTCGGATTCGGAGATCGTGGTGGAGGCTATGACTATACACCACAGCCTAGCGTTGGATTCGGTTCGGGTGTAATTATTTCTCAAGATGGCTATATTATTACGAATAATCACGTAGTAGATAAGGCTACTGAGATAGAAGTTACGATGAATGACAATCAAAAATATACGGCAAAACTGATTGGTGCTGATCCCAACACTGATATTGCTTTATTGAAGATCGAAGGTAACAATTTTTCTTATATACCTTTTGGTAATTCAGATGCTCTGAAAGTAGGAGAGTGGGTATTAGCCGTAGGTAATCCTTTTAATTTAACATCGACAGTTACTGCTGGTATAGTAAGTGCCAAAGGACGTGGCGGTATAGGTCAGGGGCAGGGAGGAGATATGACTATTCAGTCGTTTATCCAAACAGATGCAGCTATAAACCCCGGAAATAGTGGGGGAGCCTTGGTTGATACAAATGGTCAGTTAGTCGGAATAAATACCGCGATCTATTCACAGACCGGAAATTTTGCAGGATATGGATTTGCAGTTCCTATATCTATAGCCGCTAAAGTTGTAGCAGATATAAAAGAATATGGTACAGTACAGCGTGCAGTATTAGGAGTGATGATCAGTGATGTATCTATCGCTAAAGACTCTAAGGACGAAAAAGCAAAAGATATAAAAGTAAGTGAAGGTGCTTATGTTGGCGGATTTGCAGACAGGAGTCCTGCTAAGGAAGCTGGAGTACAGGAAGGCGATGTGATAGTCGCTGTGAACAAAACTAAGGTTCGCAATGTGGGTGAACTTCAAGATCAGGTAAACAGATACCGTCCGGGAGATAAAGTAACTATCACAGTTGCCAGAGGAAGCAGCCAGAAAGATATCACTGTAGTTCTTAAAAACAGTTCTGGTAACACTTCTGTAGTGAAGAAAACTGACGGATTGGCTATTGTAGGAGCTGCTTTCAAAGACTTGACTTCTGAACAGAAGCGCCAACATGGTGTAAGCTATGGAGTAGAAGTTGCCGGAGTGGATAATGGTGGTCGATTCAGTCAGGAAGGAATCACTAAAGGGTTTATCATTATGAAAATAAATAATCAACCTGTTTCTTCTGCTAACGAAGTAGAAAGTATAATTCAGTCAGTAGGAAAAAGTCAGGACAAAGCTCTCTTTATATCAGGGTTTTATCCAAATGGCAGAACTAAATACTATGCTATAGATTTAGGAGAATAAAGCATAATTGGATAATTTAACAAAGTATAACGTTTAATTCTCCGACTAAAGAGGAGGGTTAAACGTTATTATTAATATTAGTACTGGGGAATAAAGCAAAGATATTTTCATGAGAAAATAATTTATAAATAGATAATTTTTTGTATCTTTGCACACCCTTTTTAAAATTAATTTTTTATATAGTAGATGAGACAACTAAAGATTACCAAATCGATAACAAATCGAGAAAGTGCGTCTTTGGATAAGTATCTTCAAGAAATTGGTCGTGAAGATCTTATTACAGTGGAAGAAGAAGTGGAATTGGCTCAGGCTATTAAGCGTGGAGACAGAGCTGCTTTAGAGAAGCTGACACGTGCGAATCTTCGTTTTGTTGTTTCTGTTGCAAAACAGTACCAAAATCAAGGTTTGAGTTTACCTGACCTTATCAATGAAGGAAACTTAGGTTTGATTAAGGCTGCTGAAAAATTTGATGAAACCAGAGGTTTCAAATTTATCAGTTATGCCGTTTGGTGGATTCGTCAATCTATTCTACAAGCATTAGCTGAGCAGTCTCGTATTGTGCGCTTACCTCTAAATCAGGTAGGTTCACTAAACAAGATTAGCAAAGCATTCTCCAAATTTGAGCAAGAGAATGAACGTAAACCATCGGCAGAAGAACTCGCAGATCAGTTGGATATTCCGGTTGATAAGATTGCAGATTCTCTAAAAGTGTCGGGTCGTCATATCTCAATGGATGCCCCTTTTGTGGAAGGAGAAGACAATAGTTTGTTAGATGTATTGGTGAATGATGATGCTCCTATTGCAGACCGGTCATTGATAAATGAATCGCTTCAGCAAGAAATAGAGAGAGCATTGTCTACACTTACCGAGAGGGAAAGTGATATCATAAAAATGTTTTTCGGTATAGGTTGTCAGGAAATGACTCTCGAGGAAATAGGCGACAAATTCCAATTGACACGTGAACGTGTAAGACAGATTAAGGAAAAAGCAATTAAAAGACTTCGTCAAAATTCGAGAAGTAAATTACTGAAAAGCTATTTAGGCTAAATTTATTTATCAGAAATAACTGGAGAGAATAACCTTACAGTTATTCTCTCTTTTATTTTAAAGACTCTTCATCAGCAATTGCTGATATTTTGGCCTCTGTTATATTTATTAAGTCTATCGGAGATATCTTTATTTGAAGTCCTCTTACTCCGGCACTTATATATATGAAATCAAAATTTGTACAAGTATTATGTATATAAGTAGGAAATTTCTTCTTCATTCCAATCGGAGAACATGCACCTCTGATATAGCCTGTTATGGGTAATAACTCTTTCATCGGTATCATTTGACAGTTCTTGTTGCCGGATACTTTTGCGGCTGATTTCAAATTTACTTCGAGGTTACCCGGTATAATACAGACAAAGTATCCCGATTTATCGCCTTTTAGAATTAAAGTTTTAAATAATTGCTCGGGAGATTCGTCCAATTGTTCTGCTACATGGATAGCACTAAGGTCTGACTCATTCACTTCGTAAGGAATCAGTTCATAGCTAATTTTAGCTTTGTCTAATAGCCTGGCTGCATTGGTTTTATGTTCTTTCATATTCGCAAAATATCCTCTACAAAAGTAATATTACAAATGTTTATCTAAATGGTATAAGAGTGATAAAATATTATCAAATACAGTTTTTTGTTAAAAATGTATCTTTCGAAGGTATTTTTCAGCATATTTTTAACTTATCTGTTTTTTATTACTATATTTGCTTTGCAATGATTTTTTTGACAGATAGTTTTAATTTCCTTCTCGAGTTTCATTTTCTTGGATGGTTTTTCACTTCTCTCTGAAATTTGATTCTTTGCAAAACACGTTTATTTACTTTTTTAATTATTTATTTATGAACATTTTTATTGCTGGGTTAAGCTATAATATTACAGATGCTGACCTGAATGATTTATTTGGAGAATACGGTGACATTACTTCCGCTAAGGTTATTATGGACAAAGAGACAGGACGCTCAAAAGGTTACGGTTTCGTGGAAATGAACGATGAAGACGCGGGACAAAAAGCTATCGATGAGTTGAACGGTGCTGAATATGACGGAAGAACAATTTCTGTTTCTGTAGCACGTCCTCGTACAGAAAATGGTGGTGGTCAACGCAGAAGCGGCGGTGGCGGCGGAGGTTTTAATAGAAATCGCGGCGGCAATGGCGGCGGTGGATATAACCGTGAAAGATATTGATTATTTAGATTATTTTTAAATATTGATACGAAAAAAGGATAGTTTAACTATCCTTTTTCTGTTTTATGACTAGCTTTTTTTACTACCTTTGTTCCCGTTAATTAACATGATATAGATGCTTCGTATAAAACGTTTATACCTATATATATTACAAACATTTGTGCCGGTCTTTTTTATGACTTTTGCCATCTGTTTGTTTATTATTATAATGCAGTTTCTGTGGAAGTATGTTGAGGATCTTGTTGGTAAAGGTCTGGAAACACATGTATTGGCAGAATTGTTTTTTTATGTGACACTTACTCTGGTTCCTATGGCTTTGCCGTTGGCAATACTATTAGCCTCCCTGATGACATTTGGGAACTTGGGTGAAAGGTATGAACTGGTGGCAATAAAGGCTTCAGGAATTTCTTTACTTCGGGCTATGAGGCCTCTCATCGTATTGATTATATTTATAAGTATAGGAGCTTTTATTTTTCAGAATAATGTAATACCGGTCGTTCAGGTTAAGTTCAGGGCTCTGATGATATCTATTCGCCAGAAATCTCCTGAATTAGATATACCCGAAAATACTTTTTATTCTGGTATAGACAATTACAATTTATATATCCAGTCCAAGAATAAGGAAACCGGAATGCTGTATGATGTAATGATATATGATACATCAAAAGGCTTTGACAATATGTCTGTAATAGTGAGTGACTCGGGTAAACTGGAAATGTCTTTGAATAAAGACTATCTTATGCTTACTTTATTCGGGGGGCAGGATTTCAGGAATTTCCAGCAATCGAGTATGATGACGCAGAGATCCCGAAACAATAAATTTGTGCCATATAGCAGGGAGAATTTTAAAGAGCGGAGAGTCATTATTCCATTTGATGCTAATTTCAACAGAATGGATGAGGCTTCTATGGACAATACTCAAATATCGAAAAACATATATGAACTGCGGCAATCTATAGATTCATTGGATCAGTCTATCCGTACGATGAATGTGAATGATCGTCGTACGATGTTAAGCTACACATATTTGACATATAGGAATCAGACAAGTCCTACAGATACGCTTAAAAATGATTCTATATCTTCTCTTTCGGGCAATTTAGTGCATAGTCTCGATTCGGTTATGGGTACGCTTAATCTTAAGGAGAGAGAAAGAGTGTATAATGAGGCTATGATGAAAGCTGAGAACAATAAGAATGACTTCATGTTCCGTACTATTGCAAAAGTAGATGCTCAAAAGAGTATGAGACGGCATGATGTAGAATTGCAACGCAAGTTTGTCTTATCATTCGCTTGTTTGGTCTTCTTCTTTATTGGAGCGCCTTTGGGTGCCATTATTCGTAAAGGAGGATTAGGGATGCCGGTTATTATTTCTGTGATCTTATTTATTATTTATTATATAATAGATAATGTAGGTTATAAGATGGCTCGTGATGGCGTATGGGAAGTTTGGCAAGGTGTTTGGTTAAGTTCATTTGTCTTGTTTCCATTGGGAGCATTTATTACATATAAGGCAATAAATGACTCTGCATTATTTAATCCGGAAGCATATGGCATTTATTTACGAAAGGTATTGTTTATTACCAAACCAACTAAAGCCAATGAAGAAAAGAGGGAAGCGATATTAAACCGGATACCGGATTTATCGGATATGAATCTTGAGTCGGATTTTGTAAAAGGAATTGAGGCAATGGATAGTGACAAATTGAGAGAGATAGCACAGAATTATAAAGATATGGGATATGACAAGAATATGCAATTGGCTTCTTTGAGTGTTCTGAAAAAGAGAGGAGCTGACCTGAATACGATCATAGATCAGCAAGATTCTGATTATGTGCGAGCTTATCTCAATCGTTTTGTAAAGAGTTCCATATTGACTATTATAGCTTATTTGGTAGCTGTAGTGTGCATATTCTTTAATATAAAAGCATTCTCTAATATTTTTGAGGGCATATATATTATTCTATATGTGAGATCAATGATATATTACTTTAATTTTTATGGTAAGGTGGATAAGAAAAATAATGTATTGAATATTATTATATCTGCATTGCTGTTTGTAGCTTATCCTGTTTTATTCTTATTGATAAAGAAGCGAATGGGAAAGCATGTCGGGAAGATTCAAATTATATAATTAAGTTCAATAAAAATGTCAAATATAAAGTTAAATACGATCGAAGAAGCGGTCGAAGAAATAAAAAAAGGCAACATAGTAGTTGTAGTTGATGATGAAGACCGCGAAAATGAAGGTGACTTGATAATGGCAGCAGAAGCCATTACGCCGGAAAAAGTAAACTTCATGGAGACTTACGCAAAAGGTTTACTTTGTGCTCCTATAACGGCTGAACGTTGTGACGAATTGGATTTACCAATGATGGTAACTAATAATACGTCTACACATGCCACACCTTTTACTGTTTCTGTCGACTTGTTAGGCAATGGATGTACCACAGGTATTTCATCCTACGATAGAGCTCAAACGATTTTGGCTTTAACTAAAAAAGAAACCCGTCCTGAAGATTTTGGTCGTCCGGGACATGTATTTCCATTGAGAGCGAGAGACAAAGGAGTCTTAAGCCGTATCGGGCATACCGAAGCTGCTGTCGATTTGGCAAAACTGGCAGGTATGTATCCGGCAGGAGTACTCATCGAAGTGAAGAAAGAGGACGGAGAAATGGCTCGTCTTCCAGAGTTGATGAAGTTTGCCAAAGAACATAACCTAAAGATTATTTCTGTTGCAGATTTAGTAAAATACCGTTTGGAAAGAGAGTCTCTTGTCGAAGAAGGCGTGGAAGTACAAATGCCTACCGAGTATGGTGATTTCCGGATGATTGCATTCAAACAAAAGTCGAACGGACTGGAACATGCTGCTCTTATAAAAGGAACATGGGAAAAGGATGAACCCATCCTGATCCGCGTACATTCTTCGTGCATGACTGGTGATATCTTCGGGTCGAAACGTTGTGAGTGTGGCGAACAGTTACACAAGTCTATGGAAATGATTCAGAAAGAAGGTAAAGGTGTTGTTGTATATCTGAATCAGGAAGGTAGAGGAATAGGTCTGATGGCAAAAATGGAGGCTTATAAGCTTCAGGAAGAAGGCTTGGATACCGTAGATGCTAATCTTCATCTGGGATATAAAGCGGATGAACGTGACTATGGGGTAGGAGCTGCTATTCTTCGGGATCTGAATATTACCAAAATGAGATTACTGACAAATAATCCGATCAAGAGAATAGGTTTGGAATCTTTTGGTCTTGAAGTGGTAGAAAATGTTCCGATAGAGATCACTCCCAATAAATACAACTCATTCTATATGAAGACCAAAAAAGAAAGAATGGGGCATGACCTTCATCAAATATAGGAGAATAAGAAAAGTAGTAAATATAATTTGTAGTTATGGATTTTAAATCATTTTCGCAGCCTAGTACTGACGTTGCAAATAAATCGGCACAGGCTGTGTTATTTCGAAATGTGTATTTATGGATGACATTGGCGTTAGTTATTACTGCCCTCACTTCATTCTTTGTTGCCAATTCGCCTAGCTTGATAATGCCGATTATCACAACTAAATATTTGTTTTATGGCTTGCTGATTGGCGAACTCGCTTTAGTGTGGATATTGTCGGCCAATATAAATAAATTATCATTCAATACAGCAACGCTTATGTTCGTTGTCTATTCGATATTGAATGGTGTGACTCTGTCTATCATATTCTTTGTATATACCAGTTCATCTATTTTCCTCACATTCTTTGTTACAGCAGCGACCTTCGGAGCGATGGCTTTGTATGGGACTATAACAAAGAAAGATCTTTCGTCGTGGGGAAATATTTTATTCATGGCTTTAATAGGGCTTATTATAGCTTCTGTAGCTAACTGGTTCCTGAAAAGTTCTATGATGTACTGGATTATTACATATGCAGGTATTTTGATTTTTGTAGGTCTTACGGCATACGATGCTCAAAAGATAAAGAATCAGTTGAATACATATGGAAATGAAGTCAATGATACTACTCAGAAGATAGCATTAATGGGTGCTCTTTCATTGTATCTTGATTTTATTAACCTTTTCCTTTATTTGTTAAGATTATTAGGTAATAGAAAATAATAAAACACATTATTCTTAGTTATGACACAAGTTTCCAACCGTATTGCCAACCTTTCCGAATCGGAGACTCTGGCAATGTCTCAGAAAAGTACAGAACTGAAAGCACAAGGTATAGATGTAATCAACCTGAGTGTAGGAGAACCTGACTTTGAAACACCAGGCTTTATAAAAGAAGCAGCCAAGAAGGCTATTGACGATAATTTTTCGTTTTATACGCCAGTACCGGGTTATTTGTCATTACGTAAGGCGATTTGTGATAAACTGAAAAAGGAAAACGGGCTTAGCTTTGAACCTAGTCAGATTATATGTTCGAACGGAGCAAAGCAGTGTGTTGCTAATGTTCTGATGAGTGTCGTTAATCCGGGAGATGAAGTAATTGTTCCTGCACCTTATTGGGTTAGCTATGTTGAGATGGTAAAACTGGCAGAAGGAAAAAGTATAATCGTTTCAGCAGGGATAGAACAGGATTTTAAGATTACAGCTACCCAGTTGGAGCAAGCTATCACTCCTAAAACAAAAGCTATAATTTTGTGTTCGCCATCTAATCCGACAGGAAGTATTTATTCTAAGACAGAACTGGAAGCTTTGGCTAATGTTTTGGCGAAGCACCCACAAGTGATAATCGTATCAGACGAAATATATGAGCATATCAATTATGTAGGTAAACATGAAAGTATTGCTCAGTTCGAGAATGTAAGGGATCGAGTTGTCATTATTAACGGTGTATCTAAAGGGTATGCCATGACAGGTTGGCGTCTGGGATGGCTGGCTGCACCACAATGGCTTGCCTCGGCTTGTAATAAACTACAAGGACAATATACATCGGGACCTTCTTCTATTGCACAAAAAGCTGCGGAGGCGGGTTATCTGGGCGACCAGGCTTGCGTGGAAGAGATGCGGAAAGCTTTTGAACGCCGTCGCGATTTGGTATATAAGCTTACAAGTGAGATTGAAGGACTGAAAGTTACCAAACCTGACGGTGCATTTTATGTATTTCCTGATTGCTCCTATTATTTAGGTAAATCATACAATGGAAAGAAAATTGAGACATCGGGTGACCTTGCCATGTTTTTACTCGAAGAAGGACATGTGGCATGTGTTGGTGGTGGTGCTTTTGGTGCTCCCAATTGTATTCGTTTCTCGTATGCTACGGCAGATGAATTATTAATCGAAGCTTTGAAAAGAGTAAAAGATACTTTGGCAAAATTGAAATAAAGTTTTGTGAAGAAAAAATGAAAGCATTCTCATATTTGGGAATGCTTTTTTATTATCTGGAAAGAGGCGGAGTAGAATCGAATCGATGAGTATAGGTAAACTGAAAGTTTCCCGACATTAGTCCGAGATTGTTATTTTCGGCAAAAGCAGGAAATATCATATTACCCAGATACGAAAAAGCGATTGACCATTTCTCTTTATTATATCCCATTGACATTCGGGGAAAAACACTTGGGTATATTTCCAACTTATCTTTGCCTATACGGTCGATAGTTTCATTTCCGAAATGAACTCCTCCGGTTATAGAGAGATTTATGAAATAATCTCTTTTTATAACCCATGTATAAGTATAACCTCCACTTACCCCAAATTGAAAATTCTTCAAATAGTTCTTTTCGTTGTAAATAAAAGATGTATCAGACTCTATGTAGGTATAATAAGCACCACCACCCAGTAAAAAGCTTCCGGCTGATCTCAATTGCCTTTCACTTTGACTAAAGGCGGCTTTGTATGAAAATTTTTTATTATTGAATATATATTGTGCATCAACACCATATTTTTGAACTTTTAGATCAGGGCATAATTCGAAATCTACATCAGAATTATCATCTTCCATGTAGAATCCTTTGTATTTTTGGAAAAATATATCAAAAGTGTATTTCCGCCCATAGTGGTGAAATTGGAAGTCGAACGAAGATGTTTTTCCTCTTTCCCTATCTCTTAGAAAGTTGAAACCATATCCATAACCAAAACTTATTGCCGTATTGTTTATTGATAGTCCAAGACCTATTTCGAAAGGGTTATTGGGCATATAAGTACGGGCATCCTTATCATTATATTCATGAAATAAGAATAAGAATTTCTTTGCAAGAAAACCTTTTAATGCAACTTTCTGATCGAAAGGTTCAATATAATTATAGTTTATCTGACTATATGAATACGACGAAACAGATAAAAGTAATAAAACTAAAAACTTCTTCATTTTATGAGTTAAGAATTTCTTGGGAAGAGTGCTTTTCTTTCAACTAAGTGAGCCTTCTTCCAGATTCTTTTTTATTATGTCTATAATAGCTTGCAACGATCCTTCTCTTCTTTCTTCAACGGCTTTCCATACAGAACTGAAAGGGAATGCCTTAAAGTTTGGACTTTCTGAGACACAAGCATAATCTGTCCCATATTCATCATCAATGATTGTCCATACTGTATTGTATGTTTTGTTGAGATAATTACCAAAGCCTGCTCCAATCGCATTGATGAACTCCTCTTCATCGACAAATTTAAACAGTTCTTTTTTGTTTAGCCAAAGATAAATCAACTTATCCAGATCTTCTGCCGTATAATTTGATAAATTAATATTTGTTTTCAATTGTTTTAGAAGAATTTCGACATCGACCAGACAATAAGCAATAAATTCTTGATTTTTCTCACTCAGATTTATCAAATCCTGTTTTGTTTCTTCGACAATCTTTATTTTGTACTCTACTGTTCTTCCATCGATTTCAAAAGATTTATGCTCAAAATCTTCGTTATGATCACTTTTTTTATTATCCATTACTAGTGAGTTTTAGAATTTAAGAAAAACTAATGAAGTAAAGAGCCAAAAATAAATCCGGCAATAGTGAGATATATAATTAATCCTGTAACGTCGACAATAGTTGCTACAAAGGGAGCCGAAGAAGTTGCAGGGTCTGCCCCCAATCTTCTCAATACAAAAGGAAGCATCGAGCCTATTAATGAGCCCCACAAGACAATTCCGACTAATGATAATGATACTGTAGTAGCAACTAATAACCAGTTTTCACCGTATAAATTGGGAAAAATGAAATGCCATACATAGATACGGATGAAGCCTATAATACCGAGAATAATTCCCAGACTCAATCCGGAAATAACTTCCCGCCTGAATACTTGCCACCAGTGAGAGAGCTTTACATCACCGACAGCCATAGCCTGAATAATAAGTGTGGACGCTTGTGAGCCACTATTTCCGCCGCTGGAAATCATCAGGGGAAGAAACATCGCCAGTACAATTACTTTGGCTAACTGATCTTCATAATATTGCATGACCGAAGCTGTTAGCAATTCGCCTACAAATAATACGATCAGCCAACCTGCGCGTTTCCATATCAGTTTGAAAACAGGCATATCAAGGTAAGGCTCGTCTAAAGTTCCACTACCACCGAATCGCTGCATATCTTCCGAATATTCTTCATTGGCGACCCAAAGTGCATCATCAATCGTTACGATACCTAATAAGGTTTTGTTCGAATCTATTACCGGTAAAGCGACCCGGTTATTCATTTTGAAAATCTTTATAGCCTCTTCTTGTGGATCTTCAGCTTTGAGGTATATCAGACGATCATCCATCAGTTCCGATATTTTTGTAGATGGATCGGATATTAGAAGATCTCGGATTCTTAGGTCATCCAATAGAATACCTTTATCGTTTACTATATAAATTACATCAATGGTCTCGAACTCTTTTCCCTCTTTCCTTATTTTATCTAATGCTCTTTGAACGGTGAAATCTTTATTGATTGCCAGATAATCGGGTGTCATCAGACGCCCTACGCTATCTTCGGGATAGGCTAGGAGAGAAGATACTTCGATCTTATCTTCCGGAGACAGCATCGATAAAAGTTCTTCGACCAATTCGTCATCTTTTAATTCCCCGAAAAAGGATGTTTGATCGTCCGGAGGGAGAAGATTGACTAGCTCCGATATCTTAGATTTAGGCAGTTTCCTAACAACTCGTTCTTGTGTCGGAACATCCAGAATACGGAAAACGTTCACCGCCCTGTTTATACTCATCGTCTCGATAATAAGAGGAGCATAATCGGGTAGTTCGTCTATTAAATCTTCGATTAATGAAATATCAAGAGTATCGAGATATTCATGTAGTTTTTTTCTATTACCGGCATCAATTAGTGTTACGGTTTGATTTACGATGTCTTTGAGTTTCTTTTTCATACTGAATAACTTTTATCAGTAAATACTAGGATATCCTTTTTCTCCCAAAAAAGATGCCCGTTTACACTCTCATTAAATTTGATATACCCCGTGGTATATTTTACCCTTCTTTCTTTTCCGAAGTCATTCTTATATAACAAGGTCTGCAAAGAGGTTTGTACTCTTGTAATTCTCCCAACATGACCTGCTTGTTATTGGCTACCATACGGTATGAGTAATTTGCCAGCCTTCCACATTCTACACATATGGCATGTACTTTCTCTACATGATCTGCAATTGCACATAAATTAGGCATCGGGCCGAAAGGGTTTCGTTTAAAATCCATGTCCAATCCTGCCACTATTACACGTATGCCCTGATCGGCTAGTTGTTGGCAAACATCTACCAGCCCCATATCGAAAAACTGTGCTTCGTCTATTCCTACTACTTCAATATTGGATGCAAGAAGAAGTATATTGCTCGAATGTTCTACAACTGTCGAATGTATCGAGTTTTTATCATGAGATATGACTTCATCTTCCGAATATCGGGTGTCGATAGCAGGCTTAAATATTTCTATCTGCTGTTTTGCGATTTTGGCTCTTTTCAGTCTGCGTAACAGCTCCTCTGTCTTTCCTGAAAACATCGATCCGCAAATAACTTCTATTGTTCCTCTTTTAGGATCATTTAATATCATGTTTTCAGAATACGTCATAATTTATATGGATTATAATAATGATTCGACTTTTTAGCGGTGCAAAGATAGATTTTATTAAAAAGATACAGAAATGAAAAAGCTTAAAATATATACTTGTATTAAGGAAAACTTTTTTATTTTTATATGATGAACACTTACTTTGTTTTATTGTTTTATCAACAAATACTTTCAGAATATGTCAATACTTTTTTCACCATTGCAAATAAAGAATATTGTATTAAAAAACAGGGTAGTTATGTCGCCCATGTGTCAGTATTCGGCAATAAATGGGTATGTAAATGAATGGCATTTTGTGCATTATGCAACAAGGGTTGTCGGAGGTTGTGCAGCTATTATTCAGGAAGCAACAGCTGTGTTACCGGAAGGACGTATAACTTATGGCGATTTGGGAATTTGGGAGGATGAGCAGATTGCAAATATGAAACGGATAACTTCATTTATGGAGAATAGGGGAACTGTTCCGGGTATTCAATTGGCTCATGCCGGACGAAAGGCTAGTTGTGAATTGCCGTGGAATGGGGGAGATCAGTTGAAAGACGGTACAAATAGCTGGCAAACTGTGTCAGCATCGGCTATTCCTTTTCACGATGAAGATAAAATACCCCAAGACTTATCAGAAGAAGGACTTTTAGATATAATAAAGGCGTTCAAAGATGCTACTCAAAGGGCGGTAGAAGCAGGGTATAGAATTATTGAAATACATGCTGCGCATGGTTACCTGATACATCAGTTCTTATCACCATTGACAAACAAAAGATCAGACCTATACGGAGGTACTTTCACGAATCGTATTCGTTTGTTATTAGAGATCGTTGATGTTGTAGCAAAGAGTATAAATGAAACATGTTCTTTGTGGGTACGGATATCTGCTACCGACTGGATCGAAGGAGGCTGGGATATTGAGCAATCTGTACAATTGACCCGTATTCTAAAAGAAAAAGGTGTAGATGTAATAGATGTTTCGAGCGGAGGAAATCTGCCAAGTGTAAAAATTCCGGTTTCTCCCGGATATCAGGTTCCGTTAGCTGAGAAGATAAAGCACGAAGGAGGTATAATGACAGGTGCCGTAGGATTGATTACTAAAGCATCACAAGCCGAAACTATTCTGAAAGATGAACAAAGTGATATCATATTATTAGGACGGGAGCTGTTGCGAAATCCATACTTTCCTATTAGCGCAGTAAACGAACTCGATGGACAAAATATTAGTCCTCTTCAATACGAGAGGGCATTCTAAAATAGAAAGAGTTCAATATCGATAAAATATTGAACTCTTATTTTTTATATTCTTTTTATTTCTACTTTTCTATTTTTTCATAGAAGTCTTCCCTTATAGGATTGAAAACGTCTATAATAGCACCCTTTTCGAGACAGGTGCATCCGTGTAATATATCGGGTTCGGCATAAAAACCGTCACCGGCTTGCAGTACTTTTACTTCCGATCCTATTTTTACTTCAAACTTTCCGGAGACAATATAAGAAGTCTGTACATGAGGATGTGAATGCTGATAGCCGATTGCTCCTTTCTCGAACATCACTTTTACCATCATTATATTATTGTCATAAGCTATAAACTGTCTGGTTACACCTTCTCCTACAGTATATACCAGTTCTTCTTCTGCTATAAAAAAAGGTTTGCTATGAATATTTTTCATTGTAATTTGATTTTATTCGTTTTCGAAGATAAACATTTTTTTATGACTAAACAGATTTGTTTTTTATTATTTTTGGCATACATAAACCTTATGTAGAATGTCATTGTTATAATGGCAGAATATTAATTTAAATATTTAATAAATATGGATAACCTATTGAAAAGACTTCAGGAAGAAGCAGGATTAACGGAAGACCAAGCTGTCAAAGCATTAGTCGTTGTTAAAGATTATATGGACAAAGAAGGATTTGAAATCGATTGGGAAAAATTCTTCAAAGGAAAATATGGCGACCTGAAAGGGCAGGCTAAATCGTTATTGGATGTACTTTCCAAAAAAGCGAATGAATATTCGAACAAATTGGAAGATAAAATGGAAGATATTACGATACAAGCTAAACGTACTGCAAGAGACTTGTCGCAGAAGGCTAGTGAATATTTGGATGATGATCATAAAAAAGGATAACCGTAGGTGTGTTTGTCTTAAATTTCGATTTCGAATAGTCTGATAAGGATTGTAATCATAATGATACAATCCTTATTTATTTTTGTCTAATCACCTTTGAAAATAAGGTTTTTTATGTAAGTTTGTACAAGAAGTGCAAAACATATACAAATAGACTTATATGGAAAACAAAGAATTACTTGAAGCGGTACTAACTAAAGCTAACGAATGGATCGCAGGAGACTATGATGCAGATGTAAAGAAAGATGTACAAAGCATGATAGATAATCCTGACAAAACAGAGTTAATTGAATCATTTTATAAAGATCTTGAGTTTGGGACAGGTGGTCTGCGTGGGATTATGGGAGTAGGAACTAACCGTGTGAATAAATACACAATCGGAGGAGCTACTCAGGGGTTATCGAATTATTTGTTAAAACAATTTTCTAATCTACCCGAAATAAAAGTGGTGATAGCCCATGACTGTAGAAATAACAGTCGTAAGTTTGCCCAGATAACAGCGGATGTATTTTCTGCAAATGGAATCAAAGTATATCTTTTCGAAGATTTGAGACCGACACCCGAAGTTTCGTATGCAATACGCAAATTGGGATGCCAAAGCGGTGTGATGCTTACTGCATCTCACAATCCGAAAGAGTATAACGGATACAAAGCGTATTGGGAAGACGGTGCACAGGTAACGCCTCCTCATGATGCTAATATTATAAGTGAAGTAAATAAAGTAAAGGCTTCTGATATAAAATTCAATGGTAATCCTCAATTGATAGAAAGCTTGGGTGAGGACATGGATAATCAGTTTATTGAAGCTATCAAAGAAGTTCTTTTATCACCTGATGCAGTTAAGCGTCATCATGATATAGGAATAGTATATACACCGATTCATGGTACAGGTGTTAAAATAGTACCCCAGGCATTACGTGCTTATGGCTTTACTAATATTATCAATGTACCCGAACAAGATGTGGTGAGTGGAGATTTTCCGACAGTTGTTTCGCCAAATCCCGAGGAGCCTGCTGCTATGGCTATGGCTGTAAAGAGAGGACTGGAAACAGGTGCAGAGCTTGTTTTTGCGACTGACCCCGATGCAGACCGTTTCGGAGCAGGTGTACGTGATGACAATGGAGACTTTGTATTGCTGAACGGTAATCAAACCATGATTATCCTTGTCTATTATCTGGTTACACGCTGGAAAGAATTAGGCAAGGTGACAGGTACGGAATATACGGTTCGTACAATTGTTACCAGTGAATTGACACAAGTAATCTCGGAAAAGAACGGTATCGAGATGTTTGAATGTTATACTGGGTTCAAGTGGATTGCTTCGGTAATGCGTGAGCTTGAAGGTAAACGTAAATATATAGGAGGTGGAGAAGAAAGTTACGGTTTTCTTGCCGAAGATTTTGTTCGTGACAAAGATTCTGTTTCTGCTGCTGCATTGTTTGCGGAGATTGCTGCATGGTGTAAGGATAATGGACGTACTATTTACCAGATGTTGCAGGATATTTATATTGAGTACGGATTTTCGAAAGAAAAGGGCATTTCTGTTGTGAAGAAGGGAATGTCAGGTGCTCAGGAGATTCAGGCAATGATGGATAAGTTCCGCAACAATCCGATTAAATCATTGGCTGGTTCTGCCGTGGTGAAAATCAATGACTTCGAAACATTGGAAACAAAGGATGTGGTAACAGGTCAGGTCTCTAAACTGGATATGCCGACAACATCGAATGTACTTCAGTATTTTACAGAAGATAAAACGAAGGTCTCTATCCGTCCATCCGGAACTGAGCCGAAAATTAAGTTTTATATTGAAACAAAAGGTGTTTTATCATCCAGAGCAGATTATGATAAAGTAAATGCCGAAGTAGATAAGAAAATCGATCAGATTTGTAAAGACTTAGGTATTTAAGCAAGAATATATTATTTGTATTTTATAAAACTACTTGGCATATTTTTGCTAAGTAGTTTTTTGTTTATTTATTTTGTAATAAAACAATATGAGTAAAGATTATAGCCTGTTATTTCATTTCGAAAATAGTGAGATAAATATATTGGAAATAAAAATCAATGGGATAAAGAGCGAAGATAAAAGTAAGATATACCATTGGTTATTATTTATAAAAGAAAAAGGATTGCTTTTTCATCTTTCTTTCGGAAAAATGGGGAAGATTGGAGAAAAAGATTTTCGTGATTTTGATGATTCCCGTTTAGAGTTCGACAATGAAATTGCTTTATTTACGAAAGGAAATAAGACTTCTAATCTGCAAAGGATATCTATTGAAACGGAATTAGAAGATCTATTGAGAAAAGAAATCGATAGATATATCAATCATCTTCAAGGAATATGAATTTATCTCTAGTACTGTCAGAAGCATATAACCTCACAGATTGTATAATTACAGAACAGCAGAGAGGCTGGACATCCCTTGCTTACAGGGTTGAGAATAGTTCTGGGGTTTATTTCTTGAAAGTATACGAGAAGAAAAGAAAATCAACATCTAAGTGGACTGCATTAATAGATAATTATATCACGATTGTGATCTGGTTGAATAATAATTTTCTAAAATATAGGATAATTGAACCCCTCCTTACTTCTGATAATACTTACAAATACGAAGATGAAAATATTATCTGTTTATTGTTCAATTATATAGATGGAGAGACAATAGGGGAAAAACCATTAGATGACCAACAAGTAGAAGAGCTTGCCGATATAATTTCAGAACTACATTCACATGGGGATGATGTACCTTCTTCAACGGAAGCTATAACAGAAAACTACGAGCTAACATTCAACAATGAGTTGCTATATTTTTTAGATGCTGAAAATGAAAACAGAGAACTTAAAGATGTAATTTCTCCTTTTAGTCAAAAAATTAAGGGCTTAATCGAACGTACAGAAAATATAAAAAAATTAATAAAGCAAAAGAATATCTCTTTCGTACTGTGTCATACTGATATTCATAACTGGAATCTGATGCAAACAAAAGAAAACTTGGTTTTGATTGATTGGGAAGGTTTGAAATATGCTCCTGCTGAAAACGATTTATATGCCCTTGTAAATGAACCTTATTTCGATAATTTCTTATCCAAATATAAGGAAAAACATAAAAATTATACTATTGATGAAGAATTGATAACTTTTTATCAGTTAAGAAGAAAGATGGAAGATATATGGGAGTTTGTAGAGTTGTTGATGACTCCCGAACTTAAAGATGATATAAAAAAAGAGAATCTATTTGGATTAAAAAATGAACTCATCTCTTTGTAAAAGAGAATAATAAAATTTTTATTATGAATAACACTTATAAATTAGCAACATTCGCATTGGGAGTTTTTTTGCCAGTTACACAATACGCCCAACAAGCCACAGATAAACCCAATTTAATATTGATAATGACCGACCAGCAACGGTTTGATTGTGTCGGTGCAATGGGTAATCCTTATATATCGACACCTAATATAGATGCTTTGGCTGGTGATGGGGCATTATTTATGAATGCTTATTCGTCGACACCTAGCAGTACCCCGGCACGTGCAGGATTACTTACAGGGTGTTCGCCATGGAAACATGGTATGTTGGGATATTCGAAGGTGGCACAAAAATACCCTTACGAAATGCCCCAGATGTTGAAAGAGGCAGGTTATTATACATTTGGAATTGGAAAAATGCACTATACCCCCCAACGTAACTTGCATGGTTATCATGGAGCATTGCTGGATGAATCGGGCAGGGTAGAGTCTCCCGATTTTGTTAGTGACTACCGTCAATGGTTCACGATGGAAGCTCCGGGATTGAATCCGGACGAGACAGGAATCGGCTGGAATGCCCATTAGGGGAAAACTTATGTTCTGGAAGAAAGACTACATCCTACACAATGGACAGGAAATGAGGCCATACGTTTCATCCAAAACTACAATTTGGGACAACCATTATTCCTGAAAATATCCTTTGCCCGTCCTCATAGCCCTTATGACCCGCCACAACGGTATGCCGATATGTATAAGGGTAGACAAGTCATAGAGCCATATATAGGAAATTGGAGTCAACCGTTTGCAAACAGACCTAATACCCCCGATGCTCCGTTTGGCGATTTTGGAAAAGATCATGCTATCGAATCACGACAGTATTATTATGGGGCTATCACTTTTATCGACGATCAAATCGGAAGAATTATAAAAACTTTGAAACAACAGGGAATGTATGATAATTCGTTAATTGTCTTTCTTTCCGACCATGGAGATATGCTCGGCGACCATCATCATTGGCGCAAAACTTATGCTTATGAAGGTTCTTCGCATGTACCATTTATCGTGAAACCACCTTTAAATTTAAAAGTAGATAAGAATATTAAATTGGAACAAGTAGTAGAACTTAGAGATGTATTGCCTACGTTTCTGGACGCAGTAGGAATTGATAAGCCATCAGAAATAGATGGTATGTCGGTACTTCCTTTATTAAGTAATAGTAAAGCGGAATGGCGTCCCTATATTGATTTAGAACATGCTGCTATATATGAGAACCACAATTATTGGGCAGGGCTGACCGATGGAAAGATGAAATATATATGGTTTTTCCGAACAGGAGAAGAACAATTATTCGACCTGAATGTTGATAATGAGGAAATAAATAATCTGGCAAAGGATAAAAAGTATGAAAAAGAACTTACAAAATGGCGTCAATATATGGTTCAACATCTTAGCGAAAGAGGTGAACCCTACGTAAAAGATAATAAACTGAATGTTTTTCAGAAAAATATTCTTCTTAGCCCAAATTATCCGAAGGTAGAACAATAATTTATTTATTTTGTAGTTTTACATAAAACGACCTTGATATTATAGATAATTATACTATTGGTCGTCGTTAGAAACAAAATAAAATGCATATGAAAAAGAACACACCAAGAACTTTAGACGAGTTCATAATTGAAAGACAATATGATTTTCAATATTCTACAGGGGAATTATCGAGATTACTCAATTCTATTTCTCTTGCAGGAAAAGTCGTAAGCCATAAAGTAAAAAAAGCGGGATTGACCGACATTATAGGTTCTGTAGGGAATACGAATGTACAAGGTGAAGATCAGCAGAAACTGGATTTATTTGCTCATAATGTATTTGTAGAAACACTTGTCAATCGCGAAATAGTGTGTGGTATCGCATCCGAAGAAAATGATAATTTCATTACAATTAAAGGTTTGGATAATGCAAATAACAATAAATATGTGGTATTAATGGATCCGCTCGACGGGTCTTCCAATATTGATGTAAATGTCTCGGTAGGTACTATTTTTTCTGTTTATCGACGTATTTCTCCGGTAGGTACACCTGTAACTATGGAGGATTTTTTACAACTGGGTATCAAGCAGGTTGCAGCAGGATACATTCTCTATGGAACATCAACGATGCTCGTATATACAACAGGTAATGGAGTAAACGGTTTCACATTGAATCCGGCTATTGGTAGTTTTTACTTATCGCATCCCAATATGAAATGTCCTGATAACGGAAATGTATATTCTGTAAATGAAGGTAATTATGTTCATTTTCCTCAAGGCGTAAAGGATTATATAAAATACTGTCAGATCGAAGAAGATGACCGCCCTTATACAGCACGTTATATTGGTAGCTTGGTTTCGGATTGTCATCGTAATTTTATTCGTGGGGGAATCTACATGTATCCGCCTACATACAAAGCTCCTAAGGGAAAACTCCGGTTGTTATATGAGTGTAACCCTATGGCATTTATAACGGAGCAGGCGGGAGGAATCGCTTCGGATGGCACAAATCGTATTATGGAAATCGAACCAACCGAATTGCACCAACGTGTGTCATTATATTGCGGTAGTAAAAATATGGTGAAGAAATTGGAAGAATTTATTGCAAAAGTCGGGGATAAATAATCCGACACGAATTTTTTTAGAAAAAAGTTGGTGAAATATTTGTGTATTCTATTTTTTTTATACCTTTGCATCTAACAAAAAGAAACAAGAAATGAATTTTCAATTGACAAATACATATTGGTGGTGGCGCTTACAACTTATAAAGTCGTGAGTCAAGGAAGCTATGTGTATTAATCAATAGAAATACAAAATAAAAGGAAAGCCTGTCGTACTCACGATGGGCTTTTTCTTTAATATTTAATTCGTAGAAAAATAAAAACAAAATATAAAATGAAAAAATTTAATGTCGATTCAAACGGTTTTTATGGGGAATTCGGAGGAGCTTACATTCCTGAGATTCTTTATGACAACGTAGAGAAATTGAAAGATGCTTATCTGAAAATATTGGATGACCCTACTTTTCAGAAGGAGTATCACGATTTACTTCGTGATTATGTGGGACGCCCTTCTCCTCTTTATCTCACCAGAAGATTGTCCGAAAAATACGGTTGTAAAATCTATCTGAAACGCGAAGACCTCAATCATACAGGTGCGCACAAAATTAATAATACTATCGGTCAGATTCTTTTAGCCCGCCGGATGGGAAAAACTCGTATCATTGCTGAAACAGGAGCCGGTCAGCATGGTGTGGCAACAGCAACGGTTTGTGCCCTTATGGATATGAAATGTATTGTTTATATGGGAAAAACCGATGTAGAGCGTCAACATCTAAATGTTCAGAAAATGGAGATGCTGGGCGCAACAGTGATTCCAGTAACCAGTGGTAATATGACCCTTAAAGATGCAACGAATGAAGCGATCCGTGACTGGTGTTGTAATCCTTCCGATACTTATTATATTATAGGTTCTACTGTTGGTCCGCACCCTTATCCCGATATGGTAGCACGTTTACAATCGGTTATTAGTGAGGAAACACGTAAACAACTGAAAGAGAAAGAGGGTAGAGAAACACCTGATTATGTAATAGCTTGTGTCGGTGGTGGAAGTAATGCCGCAGGTATGGTTTACCATTTTTTGGATGATGAAGACGTGAAAATCATTTTGGCAGAAGCGGCAGGAAAAGGTATCCATTCGGGCGAATCCGCAGCTACCATTCAATTGGGTAAATTAGGTATCATTCATGGCTCTAAAACTTTGATAATGCAGACCGAAGACGGACAGATTGAAGAGCCCTATTCTATTTCGGCAGGATTGGACTATCCGGGCATTGGTCCTATTCATGCTCATTTGGTGAAATCGGGACGTTCGGAAGTTTTGGCTGTAACCGATGATGAAGCTATAAATGCAGCTTTTGAATTAACAAAACTCGAAGGAATTATTCCGGCTATCGAATCGGCCCATGCTTTAGGCGTTCTTGACAAAAAGAAATTTAATCCAGATGATGTAGTGGTAATTTGTCTTTCTGGACGTGGTGATAAGGATATGGAAACGTATGTAAATATTAAAACCAGCTTTCAGTGATGAATAAATTTGATAGAGATAAATATCCACATCCACCGGAGTTAGAAGCTCAAGTATATTATTTGACAACGCAAGAAGGTGGGCGTGTAACACCTGTAGCTACAGGTTATCGTGGACAATTTTATTATGATGGAAATAATTACGATGCACCTCAAGAATTTGTGGATAAAGAAACATGTTCTCCTGGTGAGTCTGTTAAAGCTTACTTTAGAACTCTAAGCCCTCATTATCATATAGGAAAATTTTATGAAGGTAAGGAATTTGAGATTAGAGAAGGAGCAAGAGTAGTAGGAAAAGGTATTATAACTAAAGTATTAAGGGAAGATTTTAATATTAAGGATGAAGAATAATAGTTATTAGCTAACAGCTTTATATAATATGAAAGTAAAAATACAAACCCATACAAGAAAACTTCTGGCAGACCTTCAGACACCAGTGGGCATTTATTTAAAAATAAGAGATATATATCCGGAATCATCTTTGCTGGAAAGTTCCGATTATCACGGTGGAGAGGACAGTTTTTCGTTTATCTCTTTCGACCCAATAGCACGGTTCAAAGTAGAAGACGAAACTGTTATTAAAGAATATCCGGGCAATAAAATCGAGAAGCATAGATTGAAAGATTCTGAGAAATTGACTGAAGTTTTTCAACAATTTATGAACGATTTCGAGGTGAAGGGAGATAATCCAACCGGAATAAACGGATTTTTCGGTTATACATCTTATGATGCTATCCGTTATTTTGAAGCGGTAGACTCTGTAAATGAAAAGCATGATAATTCTCAAGTTCCTGAATTTTACTATATACTCTATCGTTTTATAATTGTAGTGAATCATCTGAAAAATGAATTGACCATTGTTGAGAATCTTTTGGATGGTGATGTTTCCAACATTGATGATTTGGAAATGATTCTGAATAATAACAATATAGCTCTTTATAATTTTGAAAATGTCGGTTCTGAATGTTCATATATCACAGATGAGCAGCATATAGAAATGATTCAAAAGGGAATACAGCATTGCAAACGGGGCGATGTTTTCCAGATAGTACTTTCACGATGCTTTACACAAAAATTTATCGGTGACGAGTTCAATGTTTATCGCACTTTACGTTCTATAAATCCCTCTCCATATTTGTTTTATTTCGATCTCGGTTCTTTCCGAGTGTTCGGTTCTTCTCCTGAAACACACTGCAAAATAAAGAAAGGGAAGGCTTATATAGACCCCATTGCCGGAACGTATTTCCGTACAGGGGACGATGAAAAAGACCGTATTTTATCGGAGAATCTTTTGAAAGACGAAAAGGAAAATGCCGAGCATGTCATGCTGGTCGATTTGGCGCGTAACGATTTGAGTCGTAACTGTAGCGATGTAAAAGTTGAATTTTATAAGAATGTACAGTTTTATTCTCATGTCATTCATCTGGTGTCTCGTGTGAGCGGTAAAGTCAATAAAGGTACGAGCAGTATTCAGGTTTTTGCCGATACTTTTCCTGCGGGCACTTTATCGGGTGCACCGAAAGTCCGTGCTATGCAACTGATACGTGATATAGAGCCTGCTATGCGTGGAGTCTATGGTGGTTGTATTGGATATATTGGTTTCGATGGTGATTTGAATCAGGCGATTACAATACGTACCTTTTTGAGCAAAAATAATACGCTTTATTATCAGGCAGGAGGAGGTATTGTTGCTAAATCCAATCCCGAAACAGAAGTAATGGAAGTGAAAAATAAACTGGGAGCATTAACTAAAGCTGTAAAATCGGCTCAAGAATTAAAATAAGCGGCAATGAAAATACTGATATTTGATAATTACGATTCTTTTACTTACAATCTGGTTCATCTTGTGAAAAAACTGGGATATACGGATGTGGATGTAATAAGAAACGACCAGATAGATTTAGCTGACGTTGCTAAATATGATAAGATTATATTGTCTCCTGGTCCGGGAATTCCATCGGAAGCAGGCTTATTACTTCCTTTGATAAAAGAATATGCTTCGAAAAAATCCATATTGGGTGTATGCCTTGGGCATCAGGCTATAGGGGAAGCTTTCGGTGCAAAACTGGTAAATCTCGAAGATGTTTATCACGGGATTACAACGAATGCAGAGGTTATTAATGAGTGCTATCTTTTCGATGGATTGGATAAAAATCAGGAGGTCGGGCGTTATCATTCGTGGATTGTAGATGGTGAAGGACTACCCGATTGCTTTATTGTAACGGCAAAGGACGATAAAGGGCAAATTATGGCAATGTCACACAAAGAATACGATGTGCACGGCGTACAATTTCATCCTGAATCGGTTTTAACACCCAATGGAGTACAGATTGTAAAGAACTTTTTAAATCAATGAGCTAATATGCAAATTAGCACATTTCCAAATCGTCAAATTATTAAATTAAATACATAATATCATGAACAAGAAAATACTTTTAAGTGAAAACGAGATTCCTGAGAAATGGTATAATATTGCAGCGGATATGGTAAACAAACCTTTACCTCCACTTCACCCCGGAACAAAGAAGCCTTTGGAAGTAAGTGACCTTGAGCCTATATTTGCAACAGAGCTGGCTAAGCAAGAGCTTAATCAAACCGATCGCTGGATAGAAATACCTGAACCCATACGCGAATTATATAAAAATTACCGTCCGACTCCTCTCGTACGTGCATATGGTTTGGAGAAGGCTTTGGATACTCCGGCTCATATCTATTTCAAGAATGAAAGTGTTAGTCCGGTAGGTTCTCACAAACTAAACTCGGCAATAGCGCAGGCATATTACTGTAAAGAGCAAGGAATAACAAATATCACTACTGAAACTGGTGCCGGTCAATGGGGTGCTGCTCTGTCGTATGCAGCAAACCACTTCGGGCTGGACTTGGCTGTTTATATGGTAAAAATCAGCTATCATCAGAAGCCTTATCGTCGTTCAATCATGCAGACGTACGGTGCCGAAGTTATTGCATCGCCAAGTATGAGTACCAAAGCCGGACGCAAGATTATTACAGAAAATCCTAATTATCAAGGAAGTTTGGGTACAGCCATTTCAGAAGCCATAGAACTGGCAATGAATACACCAAATTGTAAATATACTTTAGGTAGTGTATTGAACCATGTGGCGCTTCATCAAACCATTATCGGATTGGAAGCCGAAAAGCAGATGGAAATGGCAGGCGAATATCCGGATGTTGTAATTGGCTGCTTTGGTGGAGGATCCAACTTTGCCGGAATCAGTTTCCCGTTCCTTCGTCATAAACTAACTGAAGGTAAAGACGTGCGCCTTGTTGCAGCAGAACCTGCATCATGTCCTAAACTGACTCGTGGTAAGTTTGAATATGATTTTGGAGACGAAGCCGGCTATACTCCTCTTTTACCCATGTATACGCTAGGGCATAATTTCGCACCTGCCAATATTCATGCAGGCGGACTTCGTTATCATGGTGCTGGAACTATTGTTAGCCAACTGAAAAAAGATGGATATGTAGAAGCGGTAGACGTGAAACAACTCGATACGTTTGAGGCAGGCATATTATTTGCGAAAGCGGAAGGTATAATTCCTGCACCGGAATCGTCACATGCCATCTATGCTGCTATTCAAGAAGCATTGAAGGCAAAGGAAGAAGGACGTCAAAAGACAATCCTTTTTAACCTATCAGGCCATGGACTTATCGATATGGCGGCCTATGACCGTTATTTCGATGGAGAATTGACCAACCATGAGTTATCTGACGAAGAAATAGCTAAAACAACAGATGCTCTTGAAAAGCTAGTGTAAAATGCAATTTACGTAGGTGTGTCATAAATGGAAACTGGAACACTGATTACACTGAATAGACAGAATATATTTTATTTATGATAAAAGATAATTTTATTATTGAGGGTTTATATTTTTAATAAATTTTGTCTTATCTGTGTTTTTTGTATTCAAAAATCTTTTGCACATTTTCGTTTTTAATAAAAATAACTATTAGCTAAAAGCTAATGGCTAACGGCTGAATTAATGAAACAAATATTAAACCGATTATTTAATCATCAGCATTTAACCCGTTCTGAATCAAAAGATATAATGATAAGAATGGCAGCAGGCGAATACAATGATTCGCAGATTGCGGCATTTATCAGCGTATATCTGATGAGGAGTATCAGCATCGACGAATTTCTAGGTTTCACGGATGCTTTGCTTGATTTGCGGACGAATGTAGATGCTTTACAGGCTTACAATACGATTGATATTGTAGGGACGGGCGGCGACAATAAAAATACATTCAATATTTCTACCTTGTCGTGTTTTACGGTTGCCGCAGCCGGATATAAAGTTGCCAAGCACGGAAATTACGGGGCGACATCTGTGAGTGGAGCGTCCAATGTGATGGAACAGCACGGTGTAAAATTTACGGCGGATGTGAGCAAACTGGAACGCTCTATTGAGAAAACGAATATTGCCTATCTGCATGCTCCGATGTTCAATAGTGCATTGAAAGCCGTTGCGCCTGTGCGTAAAGCTTTAGGAGTCCGTACATTCTTCAATATGCTCGGTCCTATCGTGAACCCTATCCGCCCGAAAAGAAGTATGCTGGGTGTTTTCAACCTAAAAATGGCACGGATGTATTTTTACATTTACCAGCAGATGAAAGATGTGGATTATGCGATTGTACACGGATTGGACGGATACGATGAAATATCCCTTACAGGTGATTTTAAAGTGATCAGCAGGCAGGGAGAGGGGATTTATACCCCGGAGGGCTTAGGGTTCGAAAAATGCGAAGAAAAAGACCTCGATGGTGGCGAAACTCCGGAAGAAGCTTCATCTATTTTCGATAATGTGATAAACAATACCGCCACCAAAGCGCAGAAGAATGCGGTAATAGCTAATTCGGCTTTCGCAATCCGAACGATAGAACCTCAATTATCCATCGAAGATTGTATAGCGAAAGCTACTGAGGCAATCGACAGCGGAAAATTGAAACAAACATTCGTGAAATTTCTCGAATTAAATACATAATAAGTTTTGAGAAAAATTCTTAAATATTCGATTATATTATGTCTCGTATGGTTCTTTGCTCATACTGCATATATAGTATATGATGGTACGAAAAAGCCTACCATTCGTGCTGATGTGGCCGTGATATTAGGAAATAAAGTAAATGAAGACGGCACATTGTCTGTACGTTTGGAGAAAAGGCTCGAAGCAGGATTGTCTCTTTATGAAGAAAGATTTGTAGATAAGATTATAGTAAGTGGAGGGCTTGGCAAAGAAGGTTATTATGAGGGAGATAAGATGAGAGAGTATCTGGTTTCTCATGGTGTACCTGATTCTACTATTATTGTTGATAACAAAGGAAATAATACGGAAACAACAGTAAAGAATTTAGTCGAGATTAAGAAAGATAATTCGTTTGATAGTGTAATAATTGTTTCACAATATTTTCATATAACTAGAACGAAGCAATTGTTTAGACAGTATGGCTTTGATAATCTGCAAAGTATTTCTCCCCGATATGTTGAGTGGAGGGATTTGTATGCTATTGTGAGGGAATTCATTGCATATTATGTAAATTTATTGTAGTATGAAAAATTATGTCGAAATAAATCGTAATGCGTGGAATCATAAAACTGCTATCCATGTTGATTCGGAATTTTATGATAATGATGCATTCCTGAAAGGAAAAAATACACTAAAAGATATAGAACTTAATCTTTTAGGAGATATAAAAGGAAAATCAGTTTTGCATCTCCAATGTCATTTCGGACAGGATTCGATTTCTATGGCACGGATGGGTGCAAAAGTGACAGGTGTGGATTTATCCGACAAGGCTATTGATAAAGCGAAAGAATTTGTAAAATTCACAGGAATAGACGCAGAATTTATTTGTTGTGATATTTACGATTTGCCCGATTTTCTCGATAAAAAGTTCGATATTGTCTTTACCAGTTACGGAGTTATCGGGTGGTTGCCCGACCTTGAAAGATGGGCGAATATAGTATCGCGTTATCTGAAACCGGAAGGTCGTTTCATATTTGTAGAGTTTCATCCTTTGGTTTGGGTATTTGATGACGATTTTACTAAGATTCAATACAGTTATTTCAATACCGAAACGATTGTAGAAGAAATATCCGGTAGTTATGCTGACAGAGAAGCTTCGATAACCTACAAGACCGTTTCGTGGAACCATAGTACAAGTGAAATCCTGAATAACCTGATAAAAGAAGGCATCGATATAAAATCCTTTAATGAGTATGACTATTCGCCTTACAACTGTTTTAAGGATATGGTTAAAGTAAAAGAAGATGTATACAGAATAAAATCGGTCGGAGATAAATTGCCGATGATATTTGCTTTGGAAGGTATAAAGAAATAAAATGGAAACAGATATTGATCATATTAATTTGAAACGTATACGTCTGGCAATATTTACATTCTATTTTTGTCAGGGTTTAGTGTTTTCCAGTTGGGCAAGCCGTATTCCTGATATAAAGATAACGTTAGGTTTGGGGGATGCAGCATGGGGGACAATTTTATTAATGATACCTATTGGGCAGGCGTGCGGGATGGCTATATCTGGACTGCTTGTTTCAAGAATAGGAAGTCGCAAGATATTACCTATAGCCCTTATTGGCTATGTATTCTCACTTTTGCTAGTCGGCTTTTCGAAGAGTGAATATGCTTTGATAATGAGCTTGATTGTTTTAGGCTTCTTCGGTAATTTTTGCAATATAGCAGTCAATACACAAGCTGTAGCTTTGGAAGCTATGTATAAAAAGCCTATAATGGCTTCTTTTCATGGAGGATGGAGTCTTGCAGGATTGGCCGGAGCGAGTATCGGGTTATTAATGGCGACGGTACATTTTAATCCACTCATGCATTTTCTGATTGTTGGGTTTGGGATTGGGATATCTTTATTAATTAACAGACAATACCTTTTACCTGATCTGAAAAAAGAAGTTGATAAGTCAGATAAAGAAAAGAAGAAAAAAAATAAACCGGAGAGCTTTCTGTTTTGGCTTGGAATAATTGCTTTCTGCGGGATGGCTGCAGAAGGAGCTATGGCAGACTGGAGTGGTTTATATTTAATAGATGTTGTGGGCATTTCGAAAAACTATGCACCTTTAGGATTAACGGCGTATATGATAACAATGGCATCTGGTCGTTTCCTGATTGATAGAGCCACTCAGAAATGGGGGCGAAAAAAGATTATTCAAGTAGGAGGAATTCTTATTACTGTTGGCCTATTTACGGCTGTTGCTTTCCCGAATTTCTTGACAACTTTGTTTGCATTTATGATAATAGGATTCGGTACGGCCGGAATCGTTCCTTCTATATATAGTATAGCCGGACAAAGGACTAAAATATCAACAAGTATTGCCCTGACTATTGTATCAAGCGTTAGCTTTCTTGGATTCTTAATGGGACCGCCTCTTATTGGTTATATTGCCAGCGTTACCAATTTAAGATATTCTTATGCTATGATAGGATTATTCGGCGTATGTATAGTTATTTTAGCTTCTAAAATAAAAGTTCTGAAATTAGAAAACTGATAAGTATAAATAAGACTATGAATATATTAGACAAAATAATAGCTAATAAACGTATAGAAGTAGAAGAACAAAAGAAGCAAATGAGCATCGATTCGATGCTGCGCATTATAACAGATTCAGTGATTCGTCCTAAATCGTTCAAAGAGTCTCTGGCTGGTTCTTCTACAGGAATTATTGCTGAATTTAAGCGAAAATCACCTTCAAAAGGATGGATATTTGAGAATGCTAGAATAGAGGATTTAGTCTATGTGTACTCACAATCAGGAGCAAGTGCTATCTCTGTTCTTACCGATGAACAATTCTTTGGAGGTAATTTGGAAGATTTGAAAACAGCCCGTTCGTTAACAGATACACCGCTTCTCCGCAAAGATTTCATGATTGATGAATATCAACTCTATCAGGCAGCTATGTACGGAGCAAGTGCCATCCTGTTGATAGCTTCCGCTTTATCAATTTCACAGACTAAAGATTTAGCGGTGAAATCGAAAAAACTGGGATTGGATGTGTTATTAGAGATACACAATGAGAAGGAGTTAGACCATATAAATGAATATGTAGATGTTGTTGGAATCAATAACCGCAATCTGGGAAATTTTGTAACTGATGTACAGATTTCTTTCGATTTGGGAGAAAAAATTCCGTCCGAATTTTTGAAGATATCCGAAAGCGGAATTTCAGATTCCCAAACGGTAAAAGATTTACGTCAGGTAGGATTCAGAGGATTTCTGATGGGAGAGAATTTTATGAAGACAAGTAATCCCGGACTGGCTTTGGCAGAATTTATTAAAGAACTTCAAAACGGTAGTAATGGAACAATATGAAGCCACAAAGGTTTGTAAAAATTGTGAAACAGAATTTATAATTAATTTGTCTAAGAATGAAGCTGCATTTAATGCGTTATCAAGCGAAAAAGTTAAGAATGCAGAATGTCCTTCTTGTGGGTGTAAAGAGCTTAAAAGTGCAGGCATATGTCCGCCGCTTGTTGATTCTGAATTGATGTTGGAATGGATGAAAAATGATAATTTATATTTTTCTCAACAAGATGAAGATTTGTTACTGGGTGAGATTCAATATATTGATTTGATAAAACAATTTCTTATGATGGATAATATTTCCTTATCTAAGAGAAACATATTATTGAGTGCGTTATGTGTTATTGTATATGATAATGAGGATAAGAAAAAATGTAAGGAGGTTATTGAAATCCGTTTGTCTCAAGAAAAATATTTAGATAATGCAAAGAATATAATTTTTGATTATATAGGTAAAAAAGTTTATCCAAAGTTAGGACTTAAATGGTAAATGATGATAATTAAGGTTTGTGGGATGAAAAACCCCGATAATATAGAAGAACTATCCCGATTACCCATAGATCTGATGGGTTTGATATTCTATCCGAAATCACCCCGGTATATTGGAAATTTAGAGCCGGATGCTTTAAAGGTATTACCTGAAAATATCGAAAGAGTAGGGGTTTTTGTCAATGAAGAGGTTGATAAGATTCAAGAGGCTATTTCAAAATATAATCTGGATTATGTGCAGTTGCATGGAAATGAGAGTCCGGAATATGTTAGAAATTTAAAGCAATTAGCTCCAGATATTAAAATAATAAAAGCTTTCAGTATATCCGATGCTTCTGATTTCGATATAACTCAGGAATATGAGAACCTTGCCGATTGTTTTTTATTTGATACCAAAACCCCACATTATGGAGGTTCGGGACAGAAATTTGATTGGTTGATTTTGAATGAATATAAAGGAAATACACCTTTCTTCCTCAGTGGGGGAATATCTCTCCAAGATACAGTATTAATAAGGAAATTAGAGTATAATAGAATTATAGGATTAGACTTAAATAGTAAGTTTGAAATCGAACCCGGATTAAAAAATATAGAGTTGTTACACCGGTTTATAAAAGAAATAAAATCATGAATAGAATTACCGAACTTTTTGAGAAGAAACAGAAGAATATATTGTCGATATATTTCACAGCGGGATTTCCGCATTTGTATGATACGGTAGATGTAATAAAAGAGTTGCAAGCAAATAGTATTGATTTGATTGAAATAGGCATCCCTTTTTCCGACCCGATGGCTGATGGTCCGACGATTCAGGAAAGTGGAACTATTGCACTGAAAAACGGAATGACATTGAATAAATTGTTCGAACAATTGGCGAATATTCGTAAAGATGTACAAATTCCCCTGATTATGATGGGCTATCTCAATCCGATTATGCAGTATGGTTTTGAGAACTTTTGTAAGAAATGTAAAGAAGTAGGTTTGGATGGAGCTATTATTCCCGATTTGCCTTTCGATGATTATATGAAGGAATATAAGTCTATTGCCGAGAAGTACGATATAAAGGTTATCATGCTTATTACTCCTGAAACTTCTGATGAACGTATCCGCTTGATTGATCAGAATACAGATGGATTTATTTATATGGTTTCTTCTGCTGCAACTACTGGTGCTCAGAAAAGTTTTGACGAACAAAAACAAGCATATTTCAAGAAAATTAATGGAATGAATCTTCGAAATCCTCGATTAATAGGTTTCGGTATATCCAATAAAGCAACTCTTGAAGCTGCACAGGCTAATTCAAGCGGAGCTATTATAGGGAGTAAATTTATCTCTTTGTTGAAAGATTCAGAAACCATTAAAGAAGCTGTTCAGGAACTGAAAAGAAGCTTGGCTAATTGATATAATTAGCCAAAAATTATTTAAGACAAAGGGAATTCTTTATATTTGAGGTCTTAAAAATTGCTGATAAATGAATCGTAATGCTGTTATATCTGTTATTTTATTCTATTTAGGAGTAAGTATCTTCTTTTCATGTAGTAAAGATGAGTCCGACAATATTCCTCCCACAATCGAAGGAATCCTCCGCCCTATACCAGATACTACTATAATGACTGATACCCTATGTCCTTTTGTTGCCAAGTTTTTTGACAATGACAGTACTTTATCCTCTTATTCAATCCGAGTATGGAATGCTCAGCTGAATAGTTCGAAAGATACCACATCTTTGAAAAAGAAGGATCCAAATGATACCAATAGCAAGGATAGTGCTTTTTTTAATAGTGCCTTTCAGGAAATAAGTATTTTCGGAGAAAAGGAAGTTCTGCTGAATTTGGCTAGTGCTTATAAAGTTGACTCTACATTGAATGTAAGAGGTAAATCGTACCCGACATCGTTAGGCAAACATTATATAAAGTTATCTGTAATAGATATTTATGGAAACTTGGCTGAAGATAGTATGCTTATAAATGTGAAAAGGTACACTAAACCAGAAGGTCGGAGTAATTAATTTATGTTTTTTCTTTTGCCAAAATATATGCCCTATATTTAGTTTGAAGAGATACAGGACAAAGAGAAAAATATCCGGACGTTAATTTGCCATCTTTAAATTGAGCAGGATATTGATTCAACATTTTTTCATGTATAGAATGAGTTATTTCATCTTTTGCATTAAATTCTATATGAAACAATCCTGTTGAATCTTGGTCCAGATAATTGCGGACTATTCCCAAAGATATTATACCCATATTATTTCTTACATTTATTTCAACACATGGATGAAGTTTGAACTCTTCATTCTCTTCATAGATCATCATATCTACACCAATATATCCCGAATAAATATCTGTAAAACTGTCTTTTATAAGATTAGATAAACCAGTTTTAACTCTTTCTAGAAGGTCTATACTGATATAATGAAGGATTCTTAATTGAATATAAGATTGTGAGGCAAGTAAGTTACCTGTATATGCTCCTTTTGAATTAGTTTCAAAATAAGAATATCCTTCAAAGTTTACATTTCCTTCTTCTGATATAAAGAATTCCATTGCAAAATCTATCTTTTTGTTAAGAACACTTTCTATAGATACACTTCCTTGTTTTTTTAAGATACCATGTAATATTTGTCGTTCAGTCCGTGTTAATTGCTGAAAAGGAAGCCATAATAGTCCTCTTCCGGAGGAAGAAAATGGAGCTTTAGCTAAGAGTCTATTTTTACTTTTTGTTACTACATCTTCAATATTTTCAAGCTTATTGACAAAAACAGGAATTAACGATTCTGATATTTCCGGTATTATAGGACAAAGGCTCTCGAGACATTCTTTGGCGAAATGACGACTACTTAAGTGACTTAATCTACTATTCCATCGGGGAATTTGTAAATCTATATTATATTCATTATTAATGTTTTGAAAAAAATGAACTACTTGAGGAGATAATCCCCAAGGTTGTAACTTTATCTGCGGTGGAATCGTATCTAATAAATCCGGAGTTATAGCTGTAGCAGCTTTTCCTATTACTTGATTAATACGTTTGAAGAATGAGAAGTCTTGAGAATCAGGAAGTAATATATAGTCATCTGGATTCGCACCCCAAGCAGGCAGGTATGCAAGCTCCTTTTGCATAAGTGCAACATTAGCAGGAGGCATGTAATAAGGAGAAGCACTTAATATAGCAGCTTCATGCCCGGGATTAAAATAATGGAGTTTTACCGGCATTTACTTTACAAAGCTAGCTTTAAGTCCCCTGATTACAGCAGAGGTGAATCCCGCATGTTCCATTTCATTGATTCCTTTTATTGTAATTCCTCCAGAGGTTGTCACTTTGTCGATTTCTTCTTCGGGGTGAGAATCATTCATTTCAAGCAGTTCTATCGCGCCTCTCAAAGTTTGTATAAGTATATCTTTGCCTTGTTTAGGAGGTATACCCATCTCGACACCGCCTTCCATTGCTGCGCGGATATATTTGAATGCAAAAGCAATTCCGCAAGAGGAAAGGGAAGTAACTGCCGGAACAAGCTTTTCTTCGATGAACATTGTTTTTCCTAACGAGTCGAATAGACTTTCTATCAATTTATCTTGCTCAGAAGATGTAT
This sequence comes from Dysgonomonas sp., assembly GCA_032477055.1. Taxonomy (GTDB): domain Bacteria; phylum Bacteroidota; class Bacteroidia; order Bacteroidales; family Dysgonomonadaceae; genus Dysgonomonas_A. Next base: position 124,981 of record JAWDXP010000002.1, read on the forward strand.
CACGAGTTGCTATAAACGTCATACTTTGTTTTATAGCAATAGCTGTATTAGGTATAATTCTATATAATGGAGTCTTCGGGAAAGTCCATTCTCTCAATTGCTCAAGAGAAATAACTGCTGCTACAGATATTATGATCTGTTTAGGGTTTAAATTGCTTTTGTGGGTGTGCAATACTTCCTGAACCATCCACGGTTTTACTCCTAATATTACAATATCGGCTTCTTTTAAAGCAGAATAATCTCCGGATACTGCATTAATCAGGCTATTTTTTTCTTTAATAGTTTGTGCTTTTTCTGTAGTTCTATTTATTACTGTAATATCTGATGGATTTATACTCTGATCGCTAGCCATGCCGAGAGCTATTGCTCCTCCCATATTTCCACCTCCGATGACTACTATTTTCATAAGGCTTATTGTTTAAGATTCTCCAAAAAGTACGATTCTATCATAAAATTTATTCAAATATACGATATTTTATGAGTGTTTTATATGGTTGTTTCAAAATATGTTTCTATATTTGCTCCATACTTCGATTTCTCGTTGTAATCGTTATTTTTTGACATTTTTATCATTAAATATAGGATACAACCCCAAGCTAAAAAAGTATTTAGGATGAGAAATGAGGAGTATTTATTTGTTCTTTGACAGACTTGAGAAATAATTAATCTGTAATTAGTACAATTTTTGATTAGAATATTACAGTAATTAGAGTAGTGATTCTTTTTTCGAATGGATTGGACATATAGATTCATTAGTTTTATCTTTTTAGAGATTGTTTTTATGATGTTCATTGAAATATAAACGACAAGTTGTAACTAATCATTCATAAAAACTGATAGAGGTTATTAGCTTTTTATTTTTGATAATCTTTCAAAGAGGTTTATATATAACTGAATCTTCTTTATTCAATTGAAAAACTAATCCTTATTTATGCCATTTGTATTATTTCTTTATGTCTGTAATCAGAAAAATATCTAAATAGATATTTAAAAACATAAATTATGTTTAAGATTCCTTTATTATATAATACTAGGAATTTTAATTTGTTGATTTACAAAACTATTCGTGATTTTTCAACCCACTTTATTTGTTAATTTATATTTAGAAATCTGGTCTTATAGATTTTCGGAAATATTCTTAAAAAAAAGGCTTTAGGGTTAAAAACTGTAAAACACGTTCTGATACTGTATTTTATAGAAACCTAAGTAATATTCAGAAATGATACTTTTGGTAGATTTTGAGAACGAAACTTAAAGAAAATATAGTGAGTTTTTTCAAGAAAATATTCATGTCTATAATTAATAAACAAGATTTTCACAGTATTGTTTAGGGACTAAATTTATTTAAAGCGGAAGGAAGGGTAGAAGTTTATTTATTAAAACGGATACTCTCTACTTTTTCAAGACGAGTTGATAGTTGTTCGAATAATGATTTGCGTATTCTTAATGTCATTGAGCAATCCATATCGTAAGTTTGCTCTAAAATATCAGGATTTAAGTCTTTTACTATTTTCATGACATCATTCATAAAGGGGTATTCAAATTGAAAACTGATGTCAAAATCTACGGTTTTTTCGATTATTTCGGCATTTTTAATAGCTTCGGCTGCGGCTTCCTTATATGCTACAATTAATCCGCTTGTACCTAGCTTTATTCCTCCAAAATATCGAATAACAATTACTAAGATATCAGTTAGCTCATTAGAATTAATTTGTCCCAAAATAGGTTTGCCTGCCGTCCCGGAAGGTTCTCCATCATCATTTGCCCTGAATTCTTTTCTTTCCGATCCTAACATATATGCCCAACATACATGTCGGGCATCATAATACTCTTTGCGGTAGTTCTGGATTTCATCTTTTATTTCATCCACATTCTGGACTGGAATAGCAAAGGATATAAATTTACTTTTCTTTTCAGTAAATAAACCTTTTGCGACCCCATTGATTGTTTTGAATGTGTCCATCATCTTTGGTTTAGCTGTCTTTTGATAGAACTAAAGAGTCAGCTATAATTTGCATCTTTTTGGGTAGAGGTGATTTGAATTCCAATTTTTTCTTACTAATAGGATGAATAAAAGATAACTCATCGGCATGTAACGCTATTCTTCTTATAGGATTAATGGTCGAACCATACTTCTTATCGCCTATGATAGAATGTCCTATGGATTGAAGATGTACACGTATCTGATTTTTTCTGTAAGTCTCCTGATTGATTTTTAATAACGAATATTTTCTATTAGCTTGTATTGTTTTATAATGGGTTGTAGACTCCTGACCACCATTGTCGGTAAGGGATGAGAACATGACAAAATTCTTATTTTCGGTAAGCCATGAGGTAATAGTTCCGTTTGCAGGAGTTGGTCTACCCTCTACAATAGCTTGAAAGCTCCTTTGAGGCGGTTGTTTAGTCCATGCCGCTTGTAGGGCTTCCTGCATATCTTCGCTTTTAGCAAATACCATTAATCCCGAAGTCTCCCTGTCTAACCTATATAAAATATAAGCTTTATTTTTGGCACTCTTATTCTGTATATATTGGTTTACAATACGATATGCCGTTTCTTTCATTAATTCTTTACCTGTGGATACAGATAACAGACCTGAGTCTTTATCAACAACAACTATATCCTTATCCTCATAAATAATAGTTAAACCCTTGAGTTTTTTTTCGTCAAATTTGATATCATGCTTTTGTATGGTGATAATATCGCCTTTCTTCAATTCGTAGTTATATTGGGTAACTATTTTTTGATTGATATATATTTGTTTATGAGTGAGCAAAGATTTTATTGCATTTCTACTTTTTCTGACGTTTTTATCGATTAAAAAAGTTAGAAGTTCCTTTTCTTCATCAACTTTTATTTCTTGTAAGATATTATTTTTTGTTCTTTTTTTCATATAGATATTATTCTGATCACAAAGGTATAATTTTTTACTTTATAATGGTTTTATAATATACCTATATGGATTTTTTGTGAGAGTCATCCTTACTTTTCCTTTTTGTTTCAACGGCAAAATATATTATTAATTATAATCTTTAAAACTTAATGTTAAATTGTTCGCAAAGTATTAGTTAAATATTTTTTTGATAGGTCTTTAATCATTACGTGTAAAAAAATGCTAGATTTTTTTTTATTAATGAACTTATTTTTTATCTTTGCGTCATCTGCACGCAAGAAAATGAGATAATTAGAGAGGAGAAGTATAATGAATGAAACTGCTATGAAAGAAGAATTGTTGGATACTTTAAAGTTAGTAAAAAGAGTGATGGACTCTAGTGATTATTCACTAAGCTTTGATGATTTGTATGATCAAGTAACTTCTGTAATCGAAAAATACGAAGAGAATATCTTAAGTGTTTAAAATGTAGAAATTATAAATTATAAATAATTGAAACTGTCTTTTAAGACAGTTTTTTGTTTTTTATATTTCTAGGAAGAACTAATTCACTTGGCGTGATGTTATATTATCTAATTTAACTATGTTGTTATAAATAAAAACTTTAGGTTATGGATAATAATAAAGAAAACATCAAGAAAGAAAAGAAGATAATAAGAGAAAATGCAGAAGAGGATCGTAAAACACATAATAGGCGGGCAAATAATATGCCTGGTCAGTATGAAGGAAGAGGTCCTCAGGAAAATACTGCTATTGGATATGATCCTCTAGAAGATATTTAAACAGAAGGAGAGATTAGGATAATATTCTAGTCTTTTCTTATTTTAGTACCTATTAATCTGATCTGATAAATAAATTTAATCGAAATATGTCAAACTATTCTATGGAGTAGGACTATTAAAAAAAACACTATAAAGAATGATTAGGAAAATATAACAAATCAATAGATTTTCTTTATTTGAAAGACATGATGCATAATATTATAGAATGTTTATTTTCTGGATATATTAATATGTTATTAATGTATAAAATGATACCATTTCGCTATATTTTTATTTATATATTATAAATATTTCTTTAGAAATTTGGTTAAACTTTTTAATTAAGATAACTAAATAGTAAAATTATTTATATATTTGTTCATTATTAATAGGGGAAAATCTATTTACTAAAAAATATATAAGTAGTAATAGTTTTACGGGATAGAGGAAAAAGTAGTTTATTAGATAGAGGAAAGTAGTTTTTAATTTCTACATTAGTATTATCCCCCCCAGTAAAAATTTAAGTAAATTTTATAGTATAAAATATTCATATTTAAATTTTAACAAATGGGAAAAGTTATTTTTTTACTAGGCTTTTTTATGTTTTGGGGAGTGAAAACCCAAGCTCAAGTTACAATTGGATCAGGAAATGCACCTCACTCAGATGCTTTACTAGAGCTGACAGAGGGACTTGGATCTAATAATGAACTATCGGAAAGAGGATTATTATTGCCTCGTGTAGCACTTGTAAGCGCCAATCAGGCTGCGCCCCTTAATGCCCATGTTAGAGGAATGGTTGTATACAATACTGTTATTGCTGGTACAGGTGCAGGACAGCAATATGTTTCTCCCGGATTTTATTACAATGATGGTACTCAATGGGTAAGAATGCCGCTTGGAGGAGCAACCAACTGGTTTTATATGCCATCTGTATCCTTCGATACGACAGTAGACGGACAGACAACAAAAAATCTGTATAATGAGTACATCCGTCAGTTTACTGGTACTAATGGACGATTGGTAGGAAGTGATGGAGCTCCATCTGTTATCCCTTATTTACCGGCAGCAACTGATTTATTTTATTACATTACTGATTACGATCCGGCTGTTTTTAGCAATATTTCTATTGACGAAAACGGAGTTATGACATATACAATCAGTTCTGGTGCGGCGAGTGATTGTTCGTACATCAATATAGTATTTGTATTGAAGTAAAACTAATGAGGAGAAGATTTGAGTTCTTCCTTCCGTTTTTTTCATGTATGTACAAGGTAGAGGAAAATTTTTTAACAAAGAGTAGAATAAATGAGAAAAAATAATAGTAATAAAAGATTGTATCTTTTGTTGGTTATAGTATCGATATTGATACCTATAACGAGAATACAAGCTCAAACACCTGCCGGTCTAAATTATCCCATCCATTTCTGGTTAGAGTCTAATGACCTGATTCCTGCTAATACAACTGATGGGTTGGATATTAGCTCCTGGACATCGAAATCCCCCAATGCAATAACATTAGGGCAATATGCTTCCGATCCACTTCCTCGTATTAATTTCAGCGGGTATAATTATACTCCGGCTGTTAGTTTTTATTGGGATGATGATTTAAGCGCAACAGTTAATAGAAATAGAAAATTGTACTCCAATGGTCAAACTCTAGCAGTGGATAGATCAACTGCATATTATGTGTTTTATGTGTCAAATCTCGATACTGAAAATACTATTGGTGTGGGAACTGTCTTTTCTATTGATGCAGCAAACAATCTTTATGGATGGAATGTTGCGTCCTCTGTTGGACGAGGATATGCAGCCTTTTCGACAGGGACTGTGACATCTTCTTCTTCTAAAACTGCGGGAATTAATACAGTATTGGTTCCTAATGACTACAGAACAGCGGCAACGAATACTTCTCCTATACGAAGCTATCTTAATGGAGAGAATCTAACTGTAGGAACTGCTCAACACCGAACTGGTAATAGTGCCGGAGTTGTTACTCTCGGAGGTACGGGTACAGGTACAGGAAATTATTTCTTTGGGGATATATATGAGGTTTTGGTACTGACAGGTACTCAATATCAGTATATGACAGATCTTGAATTGCAAAAAATTCATTCATATTTTGCTCTGAAATATGGTTTGACTATCAATGTTGATTATGTAAATTCAAATGGTTCTCCTATTTGGACACATACAGATAATACCGGCTATAATACCGGTATTTTTGGACTTATTAATGATGTAAATGGAAATCTAAAAGTTAATCAGGCAAAAAGTAGTGATGATCAATTCTTGACAGCTTTTGTCGGTGATCTTAAGGATTTTAATGTTCAAAATAATGCGACTATTCTGAATGATGGAGAGTATATCATGTTCGGAGATAACGGGGTTGAAGAATGGTTGATCAGTGTCGATTATAAGGCCGGACAAACAACATGGGCAAATGGCATTACGAACGATAAGGATATCAATTTTAGAAATAATAGGGTATTGAAAGTACGCACTAATATTGCGAACCCAAGTATTAATTTCAGAACACATGTGGGTGCCAATTATGTTGCAGTATGTCAGGATGAAAATTTCGATCCTTCTAACACTCGAATATATCCTATCACTGATGGTATAGCTACGAATGTAGATATTGCTGATGGCGAATATATATCAGTATTTAATTTTGCATCTGCTCCCGGTGGCGTGGTTAATGGTTTGAAATTATGGTTAAGATCAGATGACTTAAGTAGTTTAACATTTGATGGAAGTGGAAATGTTATTGGGTGGAAAGATCAGACAGGAAACCCTAATGTTTATACATTTGATGCATCCACTTATGCAGCTAAAACAAAGCCTAAGTTTGTTTCATGTGACTCGAGAGTAAACTACAACTCGGCTGTATATTTCGACCTTGCAACTGCGACATTGTCTACAAAAAGTGGACCTATGAGTAGTGACTCTCCGGATGACTTTACCTCTTTTGTTATATATCATGCGACAGCTTTTGATAGTAATGACCGACTATATACGCACTCTTTTGGTAGTCCTCAGACATGGACTAGTACTTCCCGATATCCGGCGATGGGATTTGCTCCGGGTGACGGACAAGGACGTGTCAGAAATGAAGGTACAGGACGTACGAGCATTAATGGTACAGTTAAGGGCTTTTACCAAAATACAACAGCATTGCATATGATCCATACCAGACGAGACGGTTCTCCGACTGGTACGGATGAATGGGGCGCAGGTCCATTTATTAGACATGATTTTGGAGGGTATCCCGATTATGTAGGAAGGACAGGTACAGGAGATAATCGTACAGGTGATGGCTTTGGTAACGGATTCCGCATGTCGCAAGGTGGTAATCTTGGAGGGGGTAGTTATTACAATGCCCAGTTTAGAGGTTTGATCTCAGAAATATTTTTCTATGAAAGAGCTTTAACTTCCGAGCAACAAGGTAAGATCAGAACTTATCTGGGAATGAAATATGCTATTACCCTCGATGCGAACTTAGACAATGACCAGATTGGATATACTTATATCCTTTCAAACGGGACTGTTGTTTGGGATGGAAATACTGCACCAAGTATAAATTTTCACCGTAATGTGGCAGGTCTTGTAAGAGATGATGAGTCCGGTATGTTTATCAATAAATCAAAATCTTCTGCCAATGGAGCAACCGTTACTATGATGGTTCCCGGTCACAATGCATGTGGACAAGGGACTCAATCTGAGTTGTCAGTAAACCATAGTGCTATATATTGGGGACATAATGGTCTTGTCGGCAATAATGTTAATTTTGATCCTTCTGATCCTGACGTGTGTGGAGAAGTAGAAAATATGACAGGCAGGGTTTGGTTAGTGAAAAAAACAAATCTTGCTGAGCAAACTGTAACTATGCGTTTTAGTGCTTCAGATGGTTTCCCTTATGCTTCTTCAGCATACGAAGTATTTTTATTAGTCGGAGAATCGGCTGAAGCTCTGAATAACGGACAATATTTGCAAGCGATTCCTACGACATTTGTTGACGGAGAGCATCAGATTAACTATACATTCACCGAAGAATATACCTACTTTGCATTAGGAGCGAAAGCTTCGCCAAGTGCATGTGAGACCTGTGGATTTAGTGGAACTAAAAAAATAGAATTTACAAACAGCACATGGGCAAGAGGAGACCTTGACAGAGTATTTGATGTTGGTGATAATGTTAGTGTAAGAGTAAATGCAAAAATAGAGAATACAGGATCTGCAAACAGTCAGTTTTATAACAGATATCCACGTGCATCAAGTACAAAATCTCTAAGAGAATATAGAAGGCGTAATCTGGATCAGTATATGGTAACTGAAATTATCCCTCATGTTACTGGAGATACAACGAATTATATTGCAGCAGCTTCTACTTTCCAGATTTATGAAATCGATAGAGAAGGTCAGCGCTATGATGAAGTTGAAGTATTTGGTATATGCTCGGGTGCAAAAGTATTCCCTAAATTATCTTATACTGTTGCCGAAAATAGAAGTTCCTATACAATAGTAGGAAATAAGGCTGTAGGTAAGAGACGACCAACTTCGTCCTACACTAATAATGCCGGTAAAATGTATGTCGAATTCGAATATCCGGTAGAAAAAGTAATTGTAAGACATAAGGCTACCGGAAGAACTAATGATATTACAAGATATTCGCAACGAATCGGTATCGGACCTGTTGAGTTTACTTGTCCGGAGCCTCTCCCTCCTGTGAATGAAGATGGTTTAATCTTTACTAAACAGGGAACCTCCGAAGTTTTCCTTTGCGAAGAAGTATTGTATACATTCCGTATCTATAATACAAATTGTGCGGGAAAAGCTGTAAATCTGAATGATGTACTGCCTAATGGCATGAAATGGGTATCAGAATCTGTTTCTACCGATGAGTATGCTATTACTGATGAAACAACTTTTAATAGTTATGGAACTACTAATACTTTGAATATAGGTAAATTATTTATACCCGGTGGTATGAGTACTACGGTTAGGGCAAGAGCTATATTTGATACGAATGCTACAGCCAATACTTACGAAAATCAGGGTGAAATGAAATACGAGATACTTGAAGGAGGTGTAACTACAGAAAAAACTCTATTGAGTTGTGATAGGTTAACAGAAGGATGTGCTACAACCAAAACGATTGCAAATCCATCTGTCAGACCAGAGCCTATCGAAGTAACTACTGTTAGCGTAAGTAAAGTATGTTATACTGAAGATAATGAGATAGAAATTACAGTTAAAATCAATAACCCAAATGCACCGATAACACTATCTACGATAGAGGTTTCTTACAATGAGGAATTTACTTATATCGGAGGATTCAGTTCTACAATTGGAGGTATAACTCCTAAGTTTGATAATGATGGTGGAACTGATGTACCAGGTTATTTCTACATGGAAGGATTTACTCTACCATCTAATGAAAGTACTGTAACATTTAAAGTACAAGCTCCGGATAAGAATAATTTAAGTTTAAGTTTTGCAGAAGACGGAACAACTATGTTGGACGAAAGTGGTCTACCAACTACAGATCCTGATAAGCAAGGAGTAACGGATTTTGGATTAGACTTTGAACTTTCTAGTGATGAATCTGATATTTGTTTGGGAGCTACTCTTGCAGAATCACGAATTTCAATAAGAGTTCCATATTGTTCTTCTGTTCCATGTATTATCAGTAATAAAAATGTTACTAATAAGCTTATAAAATAGACTATTAATTTTCCTCACTTCTTAGTAGATACCTACTAAGAAATATAATCAAGACAGGATAGGATTTATCTCTATCCTGTCTTTTTATGATCAACTTACAACAGTTATAAAATAACAAAGACCTTCAATTTCTTGAAAGTCTTTGTGCGCACGAGGGGACTCGAACCCCTACATCGTTACCGAAACTACCCCCTCAAAGTAGCGTGTCTACCAATTCCACCACGTGCGCTTGAGGAAAAAAAAATGTGACCATTGTCACATTTTAAGAGCGAAAGACGGGATTCGAACCCGCGACCCCGACCTTGGCAAGGTCGTGCTCTACCAACTGAGCTACTTTCGCATTTACGGATGCAAATATATAGTCATTTTTTCGGACTTCAAAATTTTTGACAAAAAGATTTTAATATCTTTGGGCAGTTTATTGTAGAAAGAAAATGATAAATAATTCAGACCAACTATTATATCAAATAGCACTCACTAAAGTCGATGGAATAGGGGACATCCTTGCAAAAAGACTACTGGACACCCTGGGAGATGCCGAGAATATCTTTAAAGCTGATAAAAAGACTTTAGTGTCTATAGAAGGTATCTCAAGAATCTTGTCATCAGAAATTCAAAATCCGGATGTATTAAATAGGGCCGAAAAGGAACTTCTGTTTATTCAGAAAAATAATATTGATACATGTTTTTATAAAGATGAAACATATCCATATAGGCTCAAAGAATGTATAGATGCACCTATATTATTGTATTATAAAGGTAACGCGGGCTGGAATGAGAAGAAAGTTATAAGTATAGTTGGTACTCGTAAGTCGACAAACTATGGGATGGAGTTTTGCCATGACTTTTTACAAGAATTAGCTAACTCTTTTCCGGAAGTATTAGTGATTAGCGGATTAGCATACGGAATAGATATACATGCCCACCGTGCAGCCTTAAAATTTAATTTGCCTACTATAGGAGTTCTAGCTCATGGGTTGGATAGAATTTATCCTTCGAGCCATAGAAAAACAGCTATTGATATGTTAGAAAACGGAGGATTACTAACTGAATTTTCGAGCGGAACAGAACCTGATAAATATAATTTTGTAAGACGTAACCGCATCGTGGCTGGTATGGCTGATGCTACGATTGTAGTTCAAAGCGATATAAAAGGAGGTTCTCTAATTACAGCAGAATTAGCAAATTCGTATGATAGAGATGTGTTTGCTGTCCCCGGAAGAATTAACGATAAAGAGTCGGCTGGGTGTAATATTCTAATAGAAAAAAATAAAGCTGCAATTTTGCAATCCACAGATAGTTTTATACATGCAATGGGTTGGGATAGGGCTACCTTTGCTAAGCCTAAACAACAGCAGCTTTTTTATGAACTCACGTCAGACGAACAGATTATCTATGACTTATTAACTTCAACTGGGGCTCTTCATATTAATCTGATAGCTAACCAGACAGCTATTTCTATGTCCTCTCTGTTACCAATACTTCTAAATATGGAAATGAAGAACATTATAAAGGTAACTTTGGGAAATATATATGAATTGAGATAAGAGTAATTATCTGAAATCTATTTGGATGTAAAGGCATATACATTTCCACCAAAATCAGATACGATCAGACTATTGCCAGATACTGCAGGGGTACTAAATATGGGGGCTCCTAAGTTTATCTCTTGATGAATAATTCCTGACGATGGATCTGCAATATATAAATATCCGTCTGAAGCAGTAAAGTACAATACATCATTTACTAAAACCGGACTTGTTTCGACCGAAGCTAATGGTGTAGTAGTATAAGGTACAGTATATATTTTAGATGGCCTCGTTTGTATATTCCATTTCAGAATCAATGATTCTTTATCTAAAGCGACTAATCCTTTATCGCCTGTACCAAAAATAATCTCATTCTTAGTTATTAAAGGAGTTGAAGTTGTTTCAAGATTAAAATTCAGTTCTTTCCTTTTCAATATTTTCCCCGATTTAGGTTCAATAATAAAAAAGCTTTTCCCGGAAATTAAATATAATTTTCCATCCAGATAGGTAGGAGAAGCACCTCTATTATTTAAACCGTCTTCTGATAACTTCCATAAAAATTCTCCGGTATGAAGATTATTAGCATATAATGCACCCCATTGAGAACCGCTTATTAAAATATTTTCAGCAATTGTCAGAGTTGTAGTTGCAGCCTCATTTTTATCCCAGCCTTGGTTAGTCCAGATTTCCCGTCCATTACCTATGTGGTACGCAGACAGTCCGGCTCCTGTTCCTGCATATACAAGATTATGCTTGGCAACCAAGCCTTCTGTTAAATAAGGGAAGCCTCCCAAATTCATTTTGTGTGTCCATTTCAATTTTCCGGAAGCAGCATCTAAAGCATATAGGTTCGCTTCGGTGTCTTGAGCCAGTATGGTTTCTATACCATATGCAATTGTATTCTTGATCGAATTTTTTACAGGATATTTCCACAACTCCTTTCCTGTTAGTAAATCAAAAGCATATATCGCACTTTTAGAATTTACATTATCATCAGAGGATGCAATGAAAACTTTAGAACCTGCTATAAGTGGAGAGGTCATGAAGATATTTGTACCCACATTAGTCACCCATTCCAGATTGACTGATTTGCCAATAGATGCTTTATTACTACCTGTATGTTCAGCATTTCCCAATAAATTATTCCACACCCCTTCTTCCTTTAATGTCGATTTTTTATAATTATCATATAAAAAAGAATTAGAAGAGAAAGCTTTTTCTCCATTACTAAAAGTTGCAGTGATATGAAGATTTAGTTTTTTGTTATTATATAGGTTGGGTATCTCGATCTCTGTAGCCCAGTTCCAGTCCGACATTTGGTTGACAACTTCACCATATCTAATTTCTGTATTATTTTCGTCATCAAGAAGCCTGAAAACAACTTTCTTTACTTCTGAATTAGAGTTATAGATATTGGCAGAAATTCGTAATTTTCCATTTATAAGAAGGGGAGATGTTTGTGTGTCTAGAGGAGAGACTATAGTTACCTGCTTTTGATTAAACGGATAACGTAATTTTGTTGTAATTTCTCCATTTTCAGTCACATTTATAATTCTGAAGGCTGATGTTGAATGGTCTATTCCACCTTTATCTATTGCATTTGTACATATTGTATAGATACCTCCTTGATTGCGAACGTAATTATAGTGCCAATGCCCATATATCCATGCTTTCAGATTATAGTTCCTCAAGTTTATAGCTTCTTTTTCATTTATTCGGAATGTAAAATCTTCGTCTGTTGTTAATAAATCATGATTGAAAATAACTAAAGAATATCCTTTTTTCATCATTTTCAAATCATTTTTCAACCAGAGATAAACATCTTCTCTTGTATAGCTTGGGACATGATCTCCACCAGCCATAGGAGTCATCACATAGTGGGTATTTCCAACATCAAAGGAATACCATGTAGGACCATATATAGATTCATACAACTCTTCACCATATTCTCCTTTTGTTAAATCATGATTTCCGATTCCATAATATACAGGAATCCCCATTGTATTCGAGTTGATAGACTGAATATGCATCTTTAGCCCGTTTTCATAGCATATATCGCCTGTATGCATTAGAAAAGCAGGCTTCTCACTCTTAATATATTCTTTTAAATTGGTAGCCCATAATCCTATTCCGGTATTGTGTATTTCTGTGTCAGAGATTTGAATAAAAGAATGTGATGCCTCTTGGACATTATCATTAGCAAGAACAAAGTCGTAAGATTTAATATCACTAGATATAGGAATGTAATATTTTTCCGTTGAATAGCCAGAGGGCGTTGTGATAGTAATAAAACGGCTTTTGGTATATCCATTTAATGTGAATTTTCCTTTTTTATCCGTTTTGGTTACATTCTTTCCATCAGTGACAATCACATTACTGAAGGGAATCACAGTATCACCACTTTTAACAGAGACAGTCCCTTTATATGCTCCAAAAAGCATACTGAAACTTATAAAGAAAAGGTATAGAATAATGAATCTTTTCACCTGTATGAACTAATTATGTTGATAGGATAAGAAAAGCTGTCATAGAAGAAATGACAGCTTTTCTTTATTTTGATTAGATGCCAAGTCTAATTATTTTCCTTGCTCTAACTTTAGAGTTCTTGTTGTCTGGTCGCAAACTTCGGTAGGACCGAAATATTGAATTGGACCTGGATATACAAATTCTGTATTTGTTGCCCAGTTCTCACGATTTGCAGCAAAATACTTGAATGGCGCACCATCTAGTTTTACCAAAGCCTTTTGAATAACTGGTTTCATTTCTCCGTGGCGACGTTCCATATTCATCATCATGGTTACAGGTACTCCTCCTGCTATCCATTGTTCAGCCGGAGCCGTAGTATTACGTACAGATGACATGTATCCGGTCTTTCCAGCCGCAATCAGTGCAGAAGCAGTATAACCTAATGAATAACAATAGTCAGCATCATAGTTAGATGGAGCCGCACAACGACCTTCGTATCCGAAGAAATGAACTTGAGAAGCAAATTTACCATCAAACTTACCTTCCTTTTTCCATTCAGCAAGACGATTACCTACCATTTCAGCCAATAGTTTTTCGGTTTCGATCAATGATACCTGAACATTACCATGAGGGTCACGATCAAGGGTCAACTGACGAGCAACTCCTTCGGGAAGACTTGCATATATAGCAGCATTTTTCTCCGAAAGATTTTTAATGATATATTGGCGTTTCTGATCTTTATCTATAGCATTAAACTCTTCCTGATGGTGAGCTAAGAAATCATTTAACTCAGCGATCAATGCTTTCATTGCCGGAATAAATTCTATTAATCCTTCCGGAATAAGCACCGTACCAAAGTTATTTCCATTAGCAGCACGTTTTGCAACCACTGTAGCGATATCATTTACAATATCGTCCAATGATTGATTCTTGGCTTCTACTTCCTCAGAGATAATACAATAGTTAGGCTGAGTCTGTAAAGCACATTCTAATGCAATATGTGACGCAGAGCGTCCCATTAGCTTAATGAAATGCCAGTATTTACGAGCAGAGTTACAGTCACGTTCAATATTTCCGATAACTTCTGAATATACTTTACATGCAGTGTCGAAACCAAAAGAGGCTTCTATCATTTCATTTTTTAAGTCTCCATCAATGGTCTTAGGACAACCAATAACCTGAACTCCTGCATTTATTGCTTTATAATATTCAGCCAGAACACATGCATTTGTATTAGAATCATCACCGCCGATAATCACAAGAGCTTTGATATCCAGTTTTTTCAGAATCTCCAGACCTTTATCAAATTGTTCTGTAGATTCGAGTTTTGTGCGTCCCGAACCAATAATGTCGAAACCTCCCGTGTTACGATATTCATCAATAATATCAGGAGTAAGTTCCATATATTTGTGATCGACAAGTCCACCCGGTCCCATAAGGAAACCGTATACTTTACTGTCTTTATTTATATGCTTGATACCATCGAATATTCCTGCAATCACATTGTGCCCTCCGGGAGCTTGTCCACCTGATAATATTACACCAACATTCATAGCAGGAAGAGCTGACTTCTCGGAAGTTTCTACGAATTTAAGAATAGGCATCCCGTATGTATTAGGGAAAAGTTTTTTCACTTCGTCCTGATCTGCTATAGATTCTGTAGCAGCGCCTTCTTCTATTTTTACCGAACCATAAAGAGCTTTGGGCATTTTGGGTTTATAAGCAGCGCGAGCTACTTGTAATGCACTTTTTACCATTGTTTTTATGTTTAAATTAGTTTAATCAACAAGAGTAGCAAATTTCGTTATTTTTTTTGAGAAATGAAAATGAAAGGATAAGCAAGTTGAGACTCTATAAAATAAAAAAGATTGTCTGTTTCCAGACAATCTTTTTTGACATATAATTATTTGTTATAATTATTCAGCTTGAATTTCTTCAGCATGAACCCAACATTTTGCTTGAGAATATGATGAATAACTTGTATTAGGTGCACCAAAGAAGAACGTATATCTATAGACACGTTTTATATTTAAGTCAGTAGAAGTAAATATTATTTGGTGGTATTCAGGAGCACCATAATTATATACAGCAGGGTCACCATTCAATTTCCAATCAGTAGTAAGTGCAAAATTATTCCAAGCCTGTCCTGCAGAAGATTTATCCGCATAATCATAAGCACCACTAGGCAAGATCTGAGACCATGTATAGGTATGCATTGCAATGATATTATCATTAGTAACTCCCCATGCTGGATTTATTCTCATCTGTATATCAGTTAACTCCAAAGATGTATTGTTAGCTATAAAGAACCGCAATTGATATCTGTTATCCATAGTTGATACCACGAATTCAGCTCCTGCAGTTCCAGAGGTTGTCGCAGTCATAGGACCTAGATATGTTCTTGTTTGAACATCTGCATTGGCTGTACCTACTGTTGCAGTACAGTTTAGGGTGGGGGCAAATGGGACATTAACAGGCAACTGTGTTGTTTGAGGAGATGCAATAGTTGGGCTAGGATGCGATACTGTGTATACTAGATTACCATTACCATACTCAAGAGTTCCTGCTTGTAACTGGATTGTAAATCCGTGTGCATTTGTCACAGGGGCTCCTGCTGAGTATGATCCTCCATTACCACCTGTATACGGCACATAAAGGGCTCCTTCATATTTTTCTCCTATTTTATATGTTGAAGGCTTAAGCTCTGCAGCTCCACATCCTAAAGTTGCTATTTCCGGAGAAATTGTTTGTCCACTACTGAACAATCTCCAAGCTCCGCCATCCCAGAAAAGATATCCTTCTATCTGGAAGTTTGCATGTGTTCCGGTATTATATACCATAAGTCCTGTTGTCGGATTTGCAATAGTAGTATTGTCTGTTCTTGATGTCAGAGTAACACGTGGAAATATTACTCCTTTGTTTGTACTTGTTATATCAAGCACTGCAGACGCATCTGGGGTAGATGTACCGATACCCACCTGAGCATTCATAGAACCAGCTGCAAATAATAAGCCACAACTTAGTATCAAAAATTTTCTTCTCATAATAAATTTCTAAATTTATAATTTGTTGTTTTTATTTTATTTATCTTAAACTCTCTTTAATAAATTGTCTTAATAATTACTTTCCAAGTTCCCTTTAAGGGAAGTAAGGGAACTTGAAAAGAATAGGAATTAAAATGTAAAGTGAATAATGAGGAAAAGTATTTCTTATTTTATCCTTTTATCAGGATATAGATACATAATGTCCCTATGAAAACACAGTATACATATATGTATTATTTTTTTTAATTTTTGTATCTTTAATATTTGATGACATTTATTGTTTACTCCCTCTTTTTTTCCTATTCTTTAGTAATTTCTCTCACTCAACACATATGATTTTTCTGCTTATTGTTTATTCAGATTTAAATTTTAGATTTTTCTCTCTAATAACGGGTACAAATATATCAATATAATTAATGAGTCATCAATATAATTATACGAACGGCAAGATATATCGACGAAAAGATCTTTTTCTTTTATGATTATGATTTTTCAACAGATATATTATAATTTTGATTATAAAATATAAATTTATACATAATATGACTCTTATTTAGTTAAGAAGAGCACATAGATAAATTCATCTTATTTTATCGAAGGTATACAGGATAAATATATCAAATATAAAATCAAATCGTATTAAATTTATATAAAAAATAATAATATTATACGAACGATGTTTCTCTGATTTTTAAGTTATAATTTATATAAAAAATAGGCAATTTGTCCTACACCTCTTTATGTTATAAGGTTTTGTTATAAATGTGATGGTATGTTTATTGTTAAATATATAATAAAAAAATCCAGTTTAGCTTAAATTGGTTGCTTTGAGAGTCCAAAATATTAAATTATCTTTACATTAAAGAAGCTAGAATTAAAGGGAAAAAGGAGATGAGGAGGTTTAAGTATATTATCGTAGATGACGATGACATTGACAGATTAGCAACGAGTTTTTATCTTAAAAATTATCAATTTTTAGAACATACAGCATCATTTTCATCGTCTGTCGATGCATTGAAGTATATAGAGAGTAACGATGTAAATATACTATTCCTAGATATAGATATACCTGAAATAAATGGTATTGAATTTTTGAAAAGAGTAGGAGATAAGGTAATGTGTGCAATATTCATAACTTCTCATTCAGAGTTTGCTTTAGAAGGCTTTGAATTGAGTGCTTTTGACTATATTGTAAAACCTTTAGCTCAGGAGAGGTTCGATAGGTGTATAAAACGCCTTCAAGAGTATCTAGAGTTAAAAATGAAAGCAGAACTTTTTGAGTATAGTTTTAAGAATGAATCGATATTAGTTAAAGAGGGGTATAACTATGTAACGATACAGCCATATGAGGTTGTATATCTCGAAGCTTTGAAAGACTATACCAAGATAATATTGTTGAACAAAAGAAATGTAGTGGTACATGGAAACTTGAGAACTATGCTTAATGGAGATAATTTTAAAGACTTTATTAGAATACACAAAAGTTATGCTATACAAAAAAAATATATTCAGATGATTAAAGCGAATGAGATTGTATTAATAAATAATATAACCATTCCTATTGGTCAGAATTATAAGAAAAATCTGTTGGAAAATCTTACATGAATCGTTTATTAGCATTTATATTTTTAGTTGCAATATCATGTATTGCGGCTAATTCTCAAATAAGACTGGATTATTCCAAGATCAACTCGCATTTATCAGATATATCTCAAATGGAAGATGATAGTACGAAGGTTAAGTCTTTGTTTTCTATTATTGATTCTTATCCGGATGGTTACTCTGAAAGATTAGATTATGCTTTACAAGCATTAGAGTTGTCTGAAAAAGCAGAATGGAATGCCGGAATTGGGATGTCATATTATTACATTGCCTGGTATTATTTTTATACCGCACAGAGAGATCTTGCTATTGAGAATTTTCTTAAAGTACTAAAATATTCCGAGGATACTCAGATCTTGGTCTACACATATGGGTGTATATCCAATAGTTATTCATGGGAAGGTAAGCCGGGGTTAGCCCTTTTGTATGCAACGAAAGGACTTGATCTGGTGGAAAAGACGGACAACACTCAACTTAAGGCAGACGCCCTTATATTTATGGGAGATGTTTTCCGTTACAAAGATGATATGGTTAAAGCACGTTTTTATTATATCAAGGCATTAAGCGTTATGGATAAAAAAATAGAATTGGTTCCATCCATGTCGCGTATGTCTGTGTATGTTTATTTGATTGATTCCGCAATTGATAGTCCTGCTTCTATTCTAAACTTCGCATTTCGTATGAAGAATGTTTATGATAATGCCAATCCTCAGGAAAAACAAATACAGGTACTTACCTTAGTAAAAATAGCATTAGCGTATATCGTTTCTACGGAAAAAGGGAATATCAAAAAGATTCAGGTAGAAACAGATCAAAAACTAAAGGTTATATATATAGTAGGTATCTTTTTTCTAATAGTAATAACAGTTGTATTATATTGGCAAAATGAATTAAGAAGAAAAGCTATCAATGAGTTAGCCAGAGCAAATGAAATGAAATCGAGGTTTTTTGGTATTCTCAATCACGATTTGCGTCGTCCTGTTGCAGGGTTGATAAGCTATCTCCAGTTAAAAACTGATGCTCCGGATATAATAAACGCAGAGGATGCTGCTGCATTCGAAAAAAGAACTATGGAAACTGCTAAAAATTTACTTGATAATATGGAAGAACTTCTTTTTTGGTGTAAAGACCAGATGCAGAATTTCACTCCGGATTTCAAATATGTTCTTGTTTCTAAATTATTCGAAGACACAAAGTCTTTCTTTAATTATGAAACTTCTGTAAATATCGTTTTCGAAGGTTCTCAAGATATAAAGCTTAAAACGGATGAGAATTACCTGAAAACTATAATGAGGAACTTAACCTCAAATGCAATAACAGCAGTAAGTGATACAGAAAATTCTACTATATATTGGAGAGCGCAATCATTGGACAATAAAGTGATATTATCTATTACAAATAACGGAGGAGCTATTTCTCAAGACAAAATAGATATATTATATAATTCAGATAATAATAAGAATATAAAAGAGGGTTTAGGCTTAAAGATAATCAGAGACCTGTCCATTTCTATTCAGTGTAAGATTATAGTAGAAACTAATGAGGATATGGGAGAAACAACATTCAAACTTATATTCGAATAGAAATTAGTATAAAAAAAATGAGCTACTCATCCGAGCGGCTCATTTTAGAAGAAAGTAGTAATGTAAAGTTAAAATGTAAAGTGAATAATGAGGAAAAGTATTTGTTGTTTATTTTATGTTATTTTTGTTTGTTCCTAAGTTAAGCACCCTCTAATTCCTCTCTCTTTAAGAACTGATACAAAAGTAGAAATAATAATCATATCGAAATTTCCAATTATACGAATACTGGTTTTAATCGATGAATAATAACACACAAAAACCTTATAAATTTACTTTGATTATAAACCATATAATAAGTTTCATTTCTCGAATATTTTAATTTAACTTTACCCTCCTAAATAAGAATTAGAGAGGTAATAAAAATGAAAAAATACACTTACTTAATTGTCGATGATAGTCCTTTGGATCGCGTTGCTGCCGGGTATCATTTAAAAAAATATCCATTTCTGCAACATAAAGCTTCATTATCTTCTGCCGAAGAAGGATTGGCATACTTAGAAAAAAACAAAGTTGATATTTTATTCTTGGATATAGATATGCCGGGAATAAATGGTATTGAACTTCTAAAAAGAGTAAAAGATGATGTTATTTGTAGCGTCTTCATTACATCACATTCCGAATTTGCTTTAGAAGGATTTGAATTGAAAGCTTTCGACTTTCTGGTAAAGCCTTTGGCTCAGGAAAGAGTAGATGAATGTATGAGCCGTTTAGAAGAATACCTGGATATTAAGCTTAAGGCTACTTTATTCGAGCACAGCTTCAAAGATGATTCGATTCTGATCAAAGAAGGCTCTAAATATGTTAGTGTAAGATTTTGTGATGTAGTATATCTGGAAGCCTTAAAAGACTATACGAGAATAAATATGCTTAATAAAAAGAAATCTACAATATATGGAAATTTAGGAACCATATTGAATGATGAAAATTTTAAGCACTTTATCCGTATACACAAAAGTTATGCAATACAGAAAAATTTTATTCAGGAAATAAAATCAAATGAGATTCTTTTGGTGAATGGCATAAAATTGCCACTAGGATTAAGTTATCGCAAAAACTTATTAGAAATTTTGACATAATAAGAAGATATAAATGAATAAAGCCCGGATTAACTCAATCCGGGCTTTAATTATATAAATATAAAATAATCTTATTTTACTGGAATCTTCTCAATTCTTCTTTCATGCCTACCTCCTTCGAATGGAGTATTTAGAAATTCGATCAAAGCCTTATAAGTTTCCTCCTGAGTAATAAATCTGCCCGGAAGTACTAAAACATTGGCGTTATTGTGAGCCCTTGTTAAATGCGCAATTTCAGCATTCCAACATAGTGCTGCACGAATTCCTTGATGCTTATTCAATGCCATATTTATACCATTTCCAGTACCGCATATACCGATACCCGGATAGCATTCTCCTTTTTCTATTGCAATAGCCATAGGATGCGCAAAATCTGCATAATCTGAACTTTCTGCAGAGTAAGCACCAAAGTCCTTATAAACTATTCCTTTTTCTTCGAAAAGAGAAATAATGTAAGTTTTCAGTTCAAAACCTGCATGATCGCAACATATGCCTATAGGCTTTTCTGATTGAAAGAAGAGTGATTGAGAGTTCATATCTATTTTATTTTAAATAATCTTTGACTTGCTTATAAACGTTTTCGGCAGTAAATCCAAGTTTTTCATCTAAGACTTTGTATGGAGCTGAAAAACCAAATGTCTCTAGTCCCCAGACTTTGCCATTATCGCCGACAAGACCGAGCAGATTTACAGGCAATCCTGCTGTCAATCCGAATATCTTTTTACCCTTAGGTAGAACGGAGTCTTGATATTCTTTAGTCTGGCTTCTGAACAATCCTTCAGAAGGTACAGATACTATTCTTACTTTCACATCGTCTTTCTCCAGTAATTCGGAACCTTCTACCAAAGTAGCAACCTCAGAACCGGATGCTAATAGAATAACATCATAATCTACTGTATCTTTAACTAAATATGCGCCTTTCTCGGATTGAAGAGCATCTGCATAACGATTGCCTTTAGTAGTAGGAAGGTCTTTGATATTTTGACGCGAGAAAATCAAGCCTGTAGGAGTAGAAGTATTTTCCATTGCCATTTTCCATGCAACAGTAGTTTCCACTGCATCAGCAGGACGTAATACAAGCATAGAGTTTTGGTGGTGATGATTCTTTAATTTCTCCATCAACCTCAATTGAGCTTCTTGTTCCACTGGCTCGTGAGTAGGTCCATCTTCTCCTACACGGAAAGCATCGTGTGTCCATACAAACTTAACCGGCTGTTGCATAAGGGCAGCCATACGGATAGCAGGCTTCATATAATCGGAGAATACGAAGAATGTAGCACATGCGGCAATTACTCCACCATGCAAACTCATACCCACAGCCAAGCATGCCATAGTGAATTCGCTGACACCGGCTTGTAAAAATGCTCCGGAGAAATCTCCTTTTTGGAAACTCTTTGTATATTTCAAGAAACCGTCCGTTTTATCGGAATTCGACAAATCGGCAGACGAAACGATCATATTCTCTACATTTTGTGCCAATATGCCCAAAACAGCAGCAGATGCTGCACGGGTAGCAATATCGTTTTTCTGAGTAATACCTTCCCAATCGATTTGTGGAACTTCTTTAGAGAACCATTTCTGCATTTTTACAGCCAATTCCTGATTCTCACTAGTCCATTTTACTTTTTCTTCGTATCGCTTAGATACTATTTCTTTAAGTTCTATAGCACGTTTAGCATACAATTCCTGTACTTCAGGGAAAATCTGAAATGGATCTTCTGGATCACCATTCAGGTTTGCAATAGTTTTTTCTAGACTTGCACCAGCTTCACCTAATGGTTGACCGTGTGTAGAGACCTGTCCCTCAAAGCTGCTATTATCATCTTTTACAGCGCCTTTACCCATTATTGTTTGACCAATAATTAGAGTAGGCTTGTTGCTTTCAGCTTTAGCTTCTGTAAGAGCCTTTCTGATCTCGGTCGCATCATTACCATCTATTGTAATAACTTTCCATCCCCAAGCTTCGTATTTAGCAACGATATCTTCTTCGGTAACCTCGTTTGTTTTAGTCGATAATTGAATACCATTCGAATCGTAGAACATAATCAGGTTATCAAGACCTAAATGTCCGGCAATACGTCCGGCACCTTGCGATACTTCTTCCTGAATACCTCCGTCCGAAATAAATGTGTAGATAGTTTGATTCATTTGGTCTCCCAAACGTGCCTTAAGGAATTTCGCCGCAATGGCAGCTCCTACGGCATAAGTATGTCCTTGTCCTAAAGGTCCTGAAGTATTTTCGACACCTCTTTCCAAATCTAATTCAGGATGTCCGGGTGTTACGCTTCCCCATTGACGGAAGTTTTTTAAATCGTCTAGTGTAAATTTACCAGCCAAAGCCAATACAGAATAAAGCATAGGAGACATATGTCCCGGATCTTGAAAATATCTGTCACGACCTTCCCAATGAGGGTTTTCAGGATCATAAATAAGAAACTCGGAAAACAGTACATTTATAAAGTCTGCTCCTCCCATCGCTCCTCCGGGATGCCCCGATTTTGCTCTTTCGACCATTGATGCGGATAATATACGAATATTATCTGCTGCTCTGTTTAGTAATTTTATGTCATTCATAATAAAATGTAGTAATTCGTTTTGTCACAAAAGTAAGAAAATATAAATGATATTTCAAGTTTCAGTAATTCAATGATTATCAGTATTAATAACTTATTGTATGAATAAATCATATTGTCATGAGTATAATAACTTCAACGTCAAAAAATTAACTTTTTACTTTAGGTCATAATTTTTTTTAATCAATTATTAAATTTATTCTTACTTCTTGATTCTAATTTAAAAGCGAATTAATATTCTGATTTTATTATATTAAGAGAATCCGCTAAAAACTCACAATATTCCAAACAATTATAAAAAGGGTTTGTTTTATATACAGATATAATATAACATCTATTAGAAATAATTTGGTATAAACTATAAACTTACAAAATGATGAATAAAGAGGTGAGTAAAGCTCCCCATTATTTGGAAGATTCACATCTGGATAAGGGGACAAAAGAGTTTTTAAAAGTATTGAACTCAGGAGGTAAACCTGTTGAATCGCTGCCGGTAGCAGAAGGTCGTAAAGTATTGGAAGGTGCTCAATCATCGGTCGAAACGGACTTATCGGGAATAAAAGAATCAGAAAAAACAATCAAAGTCGACAACTTTGAAATTAAATTGACAGTAGTACATCCGGAAAATGCAAAGGAAAAACTTCCTGCATTTATGTTTATTCACGGCGGGGGATGGGTACTTGGAGATTATCCGACTCACAAACGTCTAATTAGGGATTTAGTTGTAGAATCGGGTTTTCCTGCCGTCTATGTAGATTATTCACGTTCTCCGGAAGCAAAATATCCTCAGGCTGTCAATGAAATATATGTTGCTGCAAAATGGGTTTCGGAGCATGGGGATGAGATAGATGTGGATGGAAAACGCTTGGCTATGGTTGGTAATAGTGTCGGCGGAAATATGTCGATAGTTACTAGCTTAAAGGCTAAAGAGAACAATGGTCCAAAATTCAAAGCTCAAATTTTGTTGTGGCCGATTGTCGATACTAGAATAGACTATCCTTCTTACAAAATGTTTGGAGAGGAACGTTTTTTAACCACTCCATTGATGGTATGGATGCTTGATCAATATACCACCGATCAAAAAGAGAGGGAAAGCATTTATATCTCTCCATTAAATGCATCTCTAGAGCAACTGAAAGGACTGCCTCCAACATTGATTGAAGTAGCCGAAAATGATGTTCTGAGAGATGGGGGAGAAGCTCTGGGGCGAAAATTGGATGAAGCAGGTGTTGATACTACTACAATACGGTTCAACGGAGTAATTCATGATTGGGGTATGCTAAACGGGTTTAAAGATATTCCGGGTACCAAAGCCTCGATTATGTTATCTGCTGCATTCTTAAAGAAGTATTTGGAATAGATTTACATAATTTTTATGATTAAAATAGCCCGGATAATCTCCGGGCTATCTTTTTATACAATTTGTTATTCAAACCTGTAAGTTTATTTAATTATTGCTCTCCTTTAATAAATTTCTTAGATTCTTTAGTTCCGTTTTTAAAAGTTATTGTTTTTATATATACTTGACCTGGGATCAAAGATTCTTCTCCTACCTTCAGCCCCGATAAGGTGTAGTAAGTTTCAGAGGCAATAGCTTCATCCTTACTCATGTTGTCTACACTTATACTACGCAACATAGTATCAAAGGCTATCGTATAAGATAAAGTGATTGGCGAATTGATCGGATTACCTGCTACATCTTTGATATATTCTGCAGGAATAGTCAACACCGTATATCCTATATTTTCATAAACATGAATTGCAAAAAAAGCTAACTGAACTGTATTAGGCGTACTACCGGCTTCAAGTGTTGCATAATAGTTTCCGTCTTGGTCTGTTATTTCAACAGGTGGATTGGGCACTTGAACCGCTTCACTGAATGTGATATTCACGATAAAACTTTCGCTATCAACTGGTACATGTACTGTTGAACCTACTGCCGGATTAACAGTATAAGTAGGAGCTCCTGTGGTTGTAAAAGAGAAAGATAAGTCGCTAGGCGAAGGATTATTATAATTGCCGGTAACTGCTCCTGCTCCAACTTTAATATTGTATGTTGTACTTCTCGCAAAGTTATTGCTTCCTGATGGTGTATTATATATTTTCAAGAAATAGTTATCTACAATTTCTACTCGTTGAGCCGGCTGACCATTTATAGTTATTTTAGCAGGATCAACTATACTCACGAACTGATTGTACTCAACATACACTTCCGAGTCAATATGAGCATTGGTAGAATTGTTAGCAGGAAAAATATTATCTGCTGCTACTTGAGGTAGTCCTCGTCCTGTTAATTGAACGGTAGTTGTAAGAGGTAATGAAAGCCCAAGTATAGTAGCTTTTATAGTTAAAGTGGCTGTGTGGGTCTGACTTGCTACTGTAGGATGGTAAGTAACTTTAACAGTTTGCTTTCCGGCTAAAAGATTCGATAAAAGTTCAAGTAACGAAACGTTTGGAACTTCGGCAGAGAACATATTCGCATTTGCTCCTGTTATTGATAGATCAAAACCAGTTAGAGTAGCCAATAAAGGAAGATTAGATACAGATACAGTAACATCTCTTTCACTTGAGGTATTTTCCAAGACAAGTCCGTAATTTACAGAGTTAGGCGTAGCCGTGAGAAGCTGTGCCTGAGCGCTAGTTGCTGTAATAGCAAGAAATGCTACTAGAAGCATAGATTTGATGAAGTTTGTCATAATTTGTAAAATTTTAAGTACTACTATTAATAAGAATGAACGAACAATTTATATTCTATTTAACAAGAAG
Source organism: Dysgonomonas sp. (assembly GCA_032477055.1). Taxonomy (GTDB): domain Bacteria; phylum Bacteroidota; class Bacteroidia; order Bacteroidales; family Dysgonomonadaceae; genus Dysgonomonas_A. The sequence continues at coordinate 150,999 of JAWDXP010000002.1, forward strand.
TAGCGTAAATAGTTTTTTAGTTTTACATAATTATTTAAATATATTTAAGTTTCTGTTTTACAGATTGTTGACTCGGGATTATATATAAAAAAGCAGGCTAACGTTTGTTCGCTAGCCTGCTTCATATTTAATAAATTCCTTTTATTCTACAGGAATATCCGTATTTACATTTTTAGAGCCTATAAGAGCATAATATAATAAGTATGCAAAACATCCTATAATCAACCAGTAACTAGTCATATATGTAGTGATATCAGCTAACCAGCCTTGTACAGCAGGAAGAATACCTCCACCAACAACTAATGTCATGAATATTCCTGAAGCGGCAGCTGTATATTTACCTAGACCTTCTACAGCAAGATTGAAAATACCTCCCCACATAATAGATGTACAGAGACCACATAAAACAAGGAATAATGCACTGATTGGCACCTCCGTTAATCCAAAGCTTAGACTTCCATCTTCAAGAGTTTTGAATACAGGAAGATTTGTTCTTGTCTCCGGAGAAGAGAAAATAGCAAGTAGAACAAGTACCAAACCTAATGCAGATACAAAAGTAAGCATAGTTTTACTTGATACTTTAGCACCTACAGATGCACCCACAAAACGTCCTATCAACATTAAGAACCAATAAGTACCAGTAACGAAGCCAGCAGTAGAAGCATCAAGACCTATGCTAGCATCAGCTAAAAATAAATTCATAGTAGCAGGAACACCTACCTCAATACCAACGTAAACGAAAATAGCGACAGCTCCAAGTACGAAGTGACGGAACTTAAGAGCGTCCAAGAAGTTAATTTTTTCTTTTGTAGCTATTGGTTCAGGGATGCTTACAACTGTTAGGATAATGAATGCTAATGCAAAAATACCCATAGCAATATACATGACAGGATATACAGCAGTAATATTAGCTTTTGCAACTTCACCAACTAAAGCACCCACCAGCATTGGTACTAATGTCGCACATAGAGAGTTGAAAGTTCCACCAATCTGAATTAATTGGTTACCTTTCTTACCACCACCACCAAGTGTATTTAACATAGGATTCACAACTGTATTCAACATACACATAGAGAAACCCGCAATAAATGCTCCTAGCAGGTATACCCAAAAGTTACCAACGTGCCCGGATAAATATTGTACTGCTAATCCAATAAACCCGACAGCTACAGCTAGCATCGCTGTTTTTTTGTATCCAATTTTTTGGAGTAATAAACCGGCAGGAATACCCATTAACAGATATGCTGCAAAGTTCATCATATTACCCATCATACCTTGGGCATTAGATGCTCCAAATTGATTTTTTAACACAACGCCCATTGGTGCTGCCAGGTTCGTTACAAATGAGATCATCCCAAAAAGGAAGATCATCATAATGATCGGAACCAAATAATTCTTTTGATCTTTTGTAGAAGTCATAAAAATTTAGTTTTAACTGATTATTATTTAGTTTTATTGATTCTTTACTGAGAATTTGAAAATAGTCTTACTTTCAAATTTTTCTTCCGGTCTAAGGACAATAGAAGGATAATCCGGATGATTAATGCTATCAGGAAAATGCTGAGTTTCGAAACATACCGCACTTTGTGACGGATAACGTTGTCCGTTTTTACCCTCAAAGTTTCCTGTCATCCAGTTTCCTGTATAAACTTGTACTCCCGGTTGGTCTGTAAATACATCCATTTGTATTCCGGACTGAGGGGAGTAACATTGAAGAGCCCAATCAAAAGCACGTTCTCTTTTACTTATGATATATGTGTGGTCATATCCACGAGCCAATTTCAGCTGTTCAAAATCTTCATTAATTCTTGATCCGATCGATTGGAATGTGGTGAAATCCATAGGAGTATCATACACATCAACAGGATTTCCCAAGGGTATAGCTGTTTCATCTGTAGGTAGATATGTGTCTGCTTTCATTTTTAACATATGATCATGTACCGATGGATTGCCTGCTCCGGACAAGTTAAAGTAAGCATGATTTGTTAAATTAATAATTGTAGCTTTATCCGTTGTTGCAGAATAATCTATTTTTACCCAATTATCATCTGTTAAAGTATATACTACTGTTACAGCCAGGTTACCTGGATATCCTTCTTCTCCATCCGGAGATGAATATGTTAATTTCACTGATTTATTATCAGCTTGTCGGGCATCCCATACCACAGAATTGAACCCTTTAATACCTCCATGTAAACTATTAGGTCCATTATTAACAGCCAATGTATATTCTTGCCCATCAAGGGAAAATTTACCATTTGCTATCCGGTTGGCAGTACGTCCACATACTGCACCAAAATAAGGCTCCTCAGAAACAAGATATTCGTCTATAGAATTGTGTCCTGTAACTACATCTACCAGTGTCCCGTTATTGTCAGGAACCATCAGTGAAACTATACGTGCACCATAATTGGAAATAGTAACTTCTGCACCGTTTTTATTTGTAAGGATGTAAAGGGATGTGTGTTTATCGTCAATAACTTTCTCAAAGTCGGATACTTTTAGGTTCGACTTGGTTAACATTGTGTCATTACTCATGATTCTCTTAGTTATTAAAATCTTATTTTATAAAATTATGAACGTAAAAATATTATGACAAATAATGCATACCTAATAAAAAACAGTGTTATAAAACATGATTTTTAGAGTATTATTAATTTGTATAATTAAAAAGAAATATCATAGCACTATTATGTTACATAACATCTATAAACACTATTTCAATATCTTTATTACGGTTCATACTAACATTAATTCTACTTTTGTATTTTAATCGGAGTAAAAATACTAAATAAATTCAAAATGAGCAGATATTTTTTTGTGATAACTTTCATATTAATTGCTTTTAATTCATTTTCACAAACATACGAAGAGCTTGTAAATAAATCGATGGATTATCTGGAAGCTAAAGAATATGAAGCTGCCGAAGAAACTCTAAAGCTTGCTATGCGCAAAGAACCCGGAAACGAAGCCAATATATTGCTTTTATCTAATCTAGGCACAATTCAGCGTCATTTAGGTAAAAAGGAAGAGGCTCTGATATCATATACATCAGCATTGAGTAAATATCCTAATAATACATTTGCCCTTCAGAACAGGGCTGCATTGTTTTGTGAAATGGATAGCCTGGCAGCTGCAATGAGAGATTATAACATTATCCTGTCTTACGATGAAGACAATGTTGAAGCCTTATATCGTAGAGGTTTGATTTATATGAGTGAGAAAAACTATCTGGCTGCTGAGGCAGATTTTGAGCAGGCACTCGACATTAATCCTAATTATGTTCCAGTACAGGGTAGTTTGGCTTTTGCCATTAAGACCAGAGGAGATTGGGAAGGGGCAGAAGAAAAATATACCGATCTTATTTACAACAATAAAAGTCAGCCCGATTTTTATATTCATAGAGCAGAATGTTACTTGAATATGAAGAAGCTGGCTAGAGCAAAAGAAGATTTAAGGAAAGCAGAGGAGTTAAAATCGCAAGATCCTTTGTTATACATCGTTCGAGGGCAATTAAACTTACACCAGTTTGATAAATTTGCTGCACGTGAAGATTTCAAAAAAGCACAGGAAATGGGAGCTGACGAAGACTTAGTTAATCATTATCTTCCTTTGTGTAAATAATCGATATATCTATATAATAAAAATAGCCAGATGAATTTATCGTCTGGCTATTTCCTTTGTTTATACTTTTTGTCTAATTATCAAACAATTAAAAATATACAGCAGCTGAAGCTGACCATATACGCTCTTTTACAGAATAGTGACCATCATCTGCTTTATAGTTATCTGTAAGTCCTAATTGATATTGTGCTCCTACCTGCAAAAAGTTGAATAGTTCTACTCCTGCTCTGAAATTAAGTCCTCCTCCGAAAGATTTCGCCTTCCATTGGTCAACTACATCATCCGTCATTCCACTGAATTTTCCATCGCCCGAAACTTTGAAGCTTATGTATGGGCCGGCGCTAATATATGGCTTTACTATTGATCCTGTTTCGAAACGATACTTCAAGTCTATGGGAACTTCTATAAATCCGACTCTATTGGCTTTTCGTTCTTTAAACTTTATACCTTTTTCGGAATACAGCAAGCCACCCTCTAATCCAAATTGTCCGTTTATCAGCCATTCGACTGTCGGACCTACATGAAATCCAGTAAGGTTATTATCTACAAAGTCACTGATGTTATCACCTGATACCTTCGAGATATTAACTCCGGCTTTTACGCCCATTCTTACTTGCGCCTGCACTGTAGAAGCAAATAGCCCTAATACTAACACTAATATGCACACACCTCTTTTCATAACATTTTGTTTAGTTTAAATAATCTATAATCTTTTTACTCCCTTATTTTCTTGGAATGAACTAAAAAATCAGGTTTAAATAAATATTCCTGATAGAAGGACGAAATAAATACCTGTTTTGTTACTTCTCTGTTGTTATTTTTTGTCAGATGGCGAATATAGGACTATATTTTATATTTGTATACAAAAGTTATATGGATTTTGACGAATGGTAATATCAAGTAGTCGAATGATACTATTTCTTTATACGAAAAATACCGCATGCTTATGGCAAACGGTATTTTTTTTCTTTATAAAGATAGTCGGCGGCTATCACATGTCCTAAGGCATCTTTGGCTAGTTCAGGATCAAGTTGTGCCTGTATTAATGTAGTATCATTTTTCAGTTCGAATTGCAATGGTTCTTTATTCGGTTGCATGATGACTACTCTGTTCTCTACCCTGAATGCATTTATATCATGAAACTGCATAATGGTTCGTCCTTCGATACTATCAGGCAATTGTCGAAGATTTCGCCCCGGCATAGGTGTAGATACCTTCATTCCAATCATACTCAGAAGAGTTGGGGGAATATCGATCTGACTGCAAAGTCGATCGTATGTAGTGGCTTCTGTTACATCCGGCGATATAATAAGTGCCGGAATATGGAATTTATTAATCGGTACAAGATTTTTTCCGTACGTTCTTGTATTATGATCTGCAATCACAATGAATACTGTATTTTTGAAATAGTCTTCTTTTTTAGCCAGTTCAAAGAATTTACCAATAGAATAATCGGCATATTTCATCGCATTATGAACCGTATTTTTAGGTTCCTCATATAATTCGATACGATCGTCAGGAAATTCGAATGGGTCATGGTTAGAACTGGAAAACATCATAGAAAAGAATGGTTTATCACCTAACGACTTGTAATAGTCATTGGCTTTTGTAACCAAATCTTCGTCCGAATATCCCCATGTTCCTTTGAGAGCATACGTATTTTCGTCTTTATCGAAAACTGTTTCGTCTATTATATTGTCAAAACCATTTCCGTTAAAGAATGAAGCCATGTTGTCGAAATTACCCATACCCCCATAAACGAAGCTTGTGTTATATCCGTTTCTTTTAAGTAAATCAGCTAAAGTGAAAAATCCGGTCTGAGCATTACTCAACTTTACGACACTTTCCGACGGAGACGGCAGAAAACCTGTAACAACAGCTTCAATACCTCTTACGCTTCGTGTTCCGGTACAATATAGATTGGTAAAGAGTAACCCCTCTTTTGATAATTTATCCAGTTCGGGAGTTAAAGGTAGTCCGCCCAGACATCCGACAAACTCTGCACCTAAACTCTCTTGTAGAAATATTACCAGATTGTAAGGTCTTTCTCTTAACGTATCGGGCATTTGTTCGTGAAGTAGTGGTATTTCGGGATCAGTAAATTGACCGGATTCTACATTCATATATTTTTTAACCCTTGAGTAAGCTTCTTCTTCATCCATCTTCCCATACATCTTGGCTATGTTCGCTTCATTTTTCATATTATAAGCAGCGAAAATTACGGTATAGAAGGAGTTTACCCCCATATTGTTCGTCAATTGATCATTGGAAAAGATAGCACTACTAAGATTCAGAGGTCTTTTCGAAGTAAGGCTGCCGCGAGCGCCCCAAAACAAAAGAAATCCTATAACAGGAAATAATATCAAGCGAAACACATAAGGACTGTATTGTGTTTTGAATATTTTAGCACCTTTCTTAAATCCGAAATACAAAGCCAATCCGGATAGTATAAGTGTAACAATCACTGTAACAGGGCGTCCTTTCATCAACATATTGGCTACCTCTTTGGGGTAAATCAGATAATCAAGAAATAATTTATTCGGACGTGTATCGTATTGGTCGATAAAGTCGGGTGTCGTTATCTCCATAAAGAAGAAAAAGAATAGGAAAATCGTAAAATATATGGACAGAAACCGATTGAAGTATTTTAGAAATTTATCAGGGACTAATGAAATGATGACTGCCGGAATGAATGACAGATAAGATATAAGTATCATATCCATTTTTAGTCCGATAGGAAAAATCATCCAGTAATCTTCAGTCTGTACAATACGCTCCTGAAAGATAAAGAACAGTACGAGCCTGCTTATAGTTGTAATGGCTAAAGCTAATAACATAAACAAGACAAGCGGACGCAGGTATTTTATTTTTTCCATTGAATAAATGATTTATATGCGTGCAAAAATAGAGTATTTATACCTAAAAACAATACAGGAGGATAAACTATTCATTCACCTCCTGTAAACATATCATACTCAGATTTTATTTCTTCTTATGCAAAACGAATGCAGAGCGTGCAGGTATATATACTCTAAGAATATTTTTACCATTTATAGTTTGCGTTGTATAGTCATAATTGTCATCGACACGGTCGAATCCGTCAAACTCGGAATCATCGGTATTTAAAACGATCTGGTATTTTCCTTTATCTATTTCGAAACCATAATCCGTATATGACTTACTAGGGCTGAAATTGAAAATGAAAACAAGATTATTCCTCTTAAAGACCAGAATCTGATCATTCGTATGTTGAATGATCGCAAAAGGACGGTGTGCAAATATCTTATGCTTTTTCACCAGTTTGAGCATTGCCTTTTCAAATTCGGCAAGAAAGCGATAACGCAGGTTGGTATCTTTTAATAAACTCCACTGACGGCGTGCATATTTATACGACCAGTCATTCCCTTCTCTCGGGAAATCTATCCATTCGGGATGTCCGAACTCATTTCCCATAAAAGTCAGATATCCATTTCCGGCTGTTGCCAGCGTGACTAGCCGTATCATTTTATGAAGAGCAATCCCCCTGTCTATTTGCAAGTCACGTTCAAAGATATTCATGCTTGTGTACATCAGACTGTCCATCAAGCGGAAAACAACAGTTTTATCACCCACCATCGCCTGATCGTGGCTTTCTACATAGCTGATTGTTTGTTCTTCTTTTCTTTTATTAGTCAATTCATAGAACATATCACCCACATGCCACTCTTCATCAGCTTTGGTTTTCAGTATCTTTATCCAGAAGTCTGCTATCCCCATAGCCATACGGTAGTCAAATCCTATTCCCATCTTATCGATAGGAGAGGCTAATCCCGGCATGCCGCTGACATCTTCCGCTATAGTAAAAGCTTCCGGATTGACTTCGTGTATAAGTTTATTAGCCAGAGTGAGGTAGGTTATAGCATCTTCGTCCTGATTTCCATCATAATACAGTGAATAATTCGTAAAATCTTTACCTATACCATGATCATAATACATCATACTGGTAACACCATCGAACCGGAATCCGTCGAATCTGAACTCTTCCAACCAATATTTGCAGTTTGATAAGAGAAAAGAAAGAACTTCGTTTTTACTGTAATCAAATAAACGGGAGTTCCACACAGGGTGCATTCCTCTATCTCCCGAATGAAAATAGAGATCAAACGTCCCATCGAAACGGCTCAATCCATCCGTTTCATTTCGTACAGAGTGAGAATGTACAATATCGAGAATAACACTAATGTTTAATTTGTGGGCTGTATCTATTAATGCTTTCAGCTCTTCGGGCGTACCAAAACGTGAACTCGGTGCAAAAAAATTAGATACCTGATATCCGAACGATCCGTAATAAGGATGTTCCTGTATTGCCATTAGCTGGATAGTATTGTATCCCATATCAGCAATATAGGGTAGGATCTTTTCTCTGAAATGGTTATATGTAGCCACTTCTTCCTGTTCTCCTGCCATTCCTATATGCGCCTCATATACCAACGGATTGGCGGGATGTTTAGGTTGGGTGTATTTCCACTTATAAGGTTCTATATCCCATACTTGAGCAGAAAATATCTTACTTACATGATCTTGTACAACTCGCCGGCAATATGCAGGTATTCGTTCTCCTGCTCCATCCGACCATTTAACCCACAATTTATAGAGATTGCCGTGTTTCAGCGCATCCAGAGGCAATTCTAATTCCCAATTACCATTGTATGTGGGTATAAAAGCGTACTTAATATCGGGTTGCCAATTGTTAAAGTCCCCGATTAGGTATATTTCGCTTGCATTAGGAGCCCACTCTCTGAATACCCATTTATCGGGATATTTATGTAGCCCATAATAAAGATAGCCATTGGCAATGTCACTCAGATTCGATTTGTTTTTATTGGTTAGTTCAGACTCTTTAGACAGAGACTTTTTGTGTCGTTGTGTAATTATCGGAACATATTTATCAAGTCCTTTATCTTCGTATACAGATGTTTTCATAGCTAATGCTTTACGTAGGTTGTTGTTTAAATATTATATGGCTATTGAAGAATAGCCATATAATACCAATTTAACTTATAATCAAACACTAAATTATAACCATTTTATTAATCCCGAATCTTGTTGATGTACCAGCAATTTATTTTGAGCATAAATTCTGACACCTACCGAATAGGTTCCGGATTGTTCACCAACATATTTCAGGCGGTAGGTTGCAACATTTCCATCCGAAGATACACGAATGAATTCGCTTTTCTTGATGAATTCGTCGATTTCCCCTTCATGGTTAGGCTTCGTTGCAACTAATTCTACACCTATATCTTCGGGAGATATAGCTCCACAACTTAATGTAACCTCAAGATTGTATTCTTTTCCTACACTAATAGCCTCTTTATAAATACTTGGGATTTTTACAGACAGAATTTCAACGCTTTCCCATTCTCTCTGCATTTTGTGTTTCCATTCTACGATGTCTTTAGCCATAGCATAGTTATCAGCTTTAACCTCTCTACTACGTTTACATAGTTTGTTATAGAAACGCTCTTCATAATCAGTTAGCTGACGATTCATCGTGAAGTTAGAAGCGACTTTATCTATCGAGTTCTTAACGTGGTGAATCCATTGGTGAGGTATACCATCGTTGTCACGTTTATAGAATAAAGGTGCTATTTCATTCTCGATAGTAGAGTATACTGTTTCGGCATCCAACTCATTCTGATAGTCATTGTTTTCATAAGCCTGCTCTAATGGTAATGCCCATCCTGCATCTTTTTGGTAGCCTTCGACCCACCAGCCATCAAGAACACTGAAGTGCATAACACCATTCATAACCGCTTTTTCGCCACTGGTTCCGGATGCTTCCATCGGACGGGTAGGGGTATTCAACCAAATATCTACACCTTGTACCAGCTTAGCTGCCAAGTCCATATCATAATTTTCGATGAATAGGATTTTTCCTAAAAACTGAGGATATTTAGATACTTCTACTATTCTCTTGATCAAATCCTGACCCGCTTTATCAGCCGGGTGAGCTTTTCCTGCAAAAATGAATTGAACAGGACAAGTAGGATGATTTACAATTTCGTTTAATGTATCGAGATTCGTAAATAACAACTGAGCTCTTTTGTACGTAGCAAAACGTCGTGCAAAACCAAACGTCAGTTTATTAGGATCAAGAAGTTCTACTATCTCAACAATCTCGCGAGGAGAATAATACATCAAGTCATTGTCTTTCCGTATTCTTTCTTTGATATACTCTATCATGATAGAACGTAATTCGCTACGGATATCCCAAATTTCCCTGTCATCTACGTTATGTATTTTAGAGAAACATGATTTATCGTAATGGTGGGTAGCAAAATCTTCCCCGAATTCACGTTCATATAATTTTTTCCATTGAGGAGCTGCCCAAGTCGGGAAGTGTACTCCATTGGTTACATAGCCGATATATGATTCAGAAGCAAGGTATCCTGGGAATAATCCTTTAAACATATCTTGCGAAACCTTTCCGTGTAACCAGCTTACGCCGTTCACTTCTTGAGACAAATTAACAGCCAGATTACTCATAGAGAATTTCTCGTTATGATCATTCCGGTTTACTCGTCCCAATCCCATAATAGTTTCCCAATCTATCTTGAAACGTTCGGGATAATGCGAAATATATTTACGCAACAGTCCTTCTTCGAACGAGTCATGACCTGCAGGTACAGGTGTATGGGTAGTAAACAAAGAAGATGAACGTACTACTTCTTTAGCTTCGTCGAACGAAAGATTATGATCGACCATCAATTGATGTACACGTTCGAGACCTATAAATGCTGCATGACCTTCGTTGCAATGATATACATCCGAACGTCGATTTATTTTTTGAAGTAATCGAATACCTCCTACGCCCAACAAAAGTTCTTGTTTCAAACGGTTCTCCCAGTTACCTCCATATAGGTGATGCGTAACAGAACGGTCTTCCGGAGAGTTTTCTTCGAAGTCTGTATCAAGTAGAAGTAATTCGACACGACCAACTTCGACTTTCCAAACACGTGCAGTCATATTCCGTCCCGGAAATCCGATTTGTACGGTGATCCAGTTATCATCTTCATCTCGTAAAGGAGTCACTGGTATTTTGTCAAACTCTTGTGCTTCGTATATGTTTTCCTGTTCACCCGAAGTAGATAGGCGTTGTCTGAAATATCCGTAACGATATAGCAAACCAATACCTGTCATACGTACGCCTTTGTCACTGGCTTCTTTTAAATAGTCGCCGGCTAATATTCCAAGACCACCGGAATAGACTTTCAAAGAAGTATGAAGTCCATATTCCATACAGAAGTAAGTGATGGTTGGTTCACTCAGATCATCTGTCTTATTCATATACTCTTTGAAATGATTGTAAACAGACTCGAGCCTTCCGACAAAATCGGCATCCTGTTCCAACTCCTGATATCTCTGATAATTGATCTTATCAAGCAGTACAATAGGATTGTGTTCTACACTTTCCCAAATTTTAGGATCAATGCTTTTAAATAAATCTATAGCATCCTGATTCCAACACCACCAAAGGTTTTTGGAAAGTTCCTCCAATGCTTTTAATTTCTCAGGAATATTTCTAACCAATATCACATTAAACCAGTTAGGTATTGTGCTTTGAGGCATTTGAGGCACAACCAGATTACTTAATGGTTCATTAGGTACAAAATCTTTCTCGGTATAACGTTTCGAGACCTTAACTAAGGCTGTGCTGTAAGCTTGCATATAGTAGCTGATCAGATTGTCCCAAAGAGCTATTTTAGAAACTTCATATGCGTTCTGTTTTGCTTTTTCTACCTGTTCCTCATTATTTTGAGCATGGCGAAGAATATGAGATTGTATTTTTCTGATAACTCCGTCGTCATTGGTATCTGTACGGTTAATCACAGCAATACCGGGTCTTTCTTCATCATGATGTGTTTTTACCCACAATCCGAATCCTGCCAAAGTTGTTGTAATTGTTGGTACTTTAAATGCAACACTTTCTAGCGGAGTGTATCCCCATGGCTCATAATAAGAAGGGAATAAAGACAGATCCAGCCCTGATAATAAAGTGTAGTACGGAACATTAAAGACTCCATCATTACCATTCAGATACGATGGTACAAAGAATATCTTAACCTTATCATTGATGCTATTGAATAATTCATTTTTCTTAACAGTATTCAATACCGGATCATACTGTTCATCATTCAGTTCATGAGACAAGTAAGGATTTGCTAATGGAGTAGCATTCTTTTTATCCTTCAGGTTTTGTAGAAGGTGTGGCGATGGTCCGTGATGTCCGGCCGGCACAAGAATAAACCCTACCACTTCACGATTGAGGTCTTCACTTTTGTTCAGTCTGCCCAATGCTTCGATGAAAACATCTATTCCTTTGTTTTTGAATTCATACCTGCCACTTGTCCCTATAAATAAAGCATTATTATCGATGGGGCGTGCAAGAATTCCTTCTGCCACTTGCTTAAGCAGTTTTCGACCGTCTTTATCTTTGATAGCAGCCGGATAATTTTCGATAAAGTCCTGAAATCCATTAGGCGTAACGATATCGACCGATTTTCCTAAAAACTGTTCACATTCTTTTGCGGTAATATCACTAACTGTTGTAAATACATCAGCTTCCTGAGCCGCAGTTTTTTCCAAAGACTGTTTTGCTATCACTCCAAAATTGAGGGCAATAGTATCGGGATTGTAATTTTTCAGATTATCATATAAAGGAAGATTATTACCGGCTATACTCCGACCTAATACCGTAGCATGTGTCGTGAAAGCACAGCCTACCTGAGGCGTAGTCGACTTCAAATATAATAATCCTGTACCAGTCATCCATTCGTGAAACTGGGCTATGACTTTATCGCTAGGTGTACAATGATATTTTACATAACTTTCAATTACTTTTCCCGCAGCATATCCGAATAATGCAGGTTCTATATAATCCCATTGTCCTGAGATTGAATCAAGTTTGTATTTTTCCCACAACTCTTTAAATATTTCATCCTTTTTGGAGAAAAATGATGTAAAATCTATTAGTATAGCAGTAGGTTCTTCGGGTACATTCCAATGACCTATACGTATACGTAGTCCATCGTTTGCGGCTTTTACCTTCCACGCTTTCATCAACATTGGGTCTTCCGTAAATTCCGGATTCTGCTCATCTTCTTTCACCACGTCAGGGCCAATCATAATATGAGGCTTCTTCAAGACCCTTTTCATTGTAGGAACTTTCGACGCAATAACAGTATGTATTCCGCCAACTTTGTTGCATACCTCCCAGCTTACTTCGAATAAATAATCGGGGATTAGTAATTTCTCGTTCTGCATATTAGTTATCTTATTAGTGCTTTGTAAAAAGTCACAGGGCATCTTTCGATACTCTGTGACTTTCGATATTGTTTTTTTCTTATAAATATACCATTTATTTCTTATCTGGGGTTGCCGTTAACTTTTTATCTGTTGATTTAACAGCTTTCTCCGTTTTGGGTGTATTGGCAGCTACTCTTTTTACTGCCGATGTTTTTTTAGTCTCTGCCTTATCTTCTTTTGTACTTGTTTTGGCCTTTACCTCTGTTTTTTTCGAACTCTTCTTTATCAAATCATTAACTTTTTTTATTTGTAAAGAAGTATATTCTATTTGAGGTACGGAGACTATTTTTTCAATTTTTTCCGTATATTCTTTATTCTTGTACAAAGAAAGCATTTTTTGATTTACTTCTTCGTTAACCCGTCCCGTAAGGTCACTCAATATATTCATATAATTGATATAAGCATCGTACGGACTCGAATATACATTTTTGAATCTTAGCTTACTGCCTGCTGTCAGCCATTTAGTTCCCATATAATAGTAATGGTCACTATCCTGCAGACGTTCCCAATCCTGAGTTATATCTTTATCATCTACAAAATGTACTTTTTCGGCTAGATCACATAAAGAGTTGAATGCATCGTTTTGCAAATCGTTTCCCAACCAAATACTCAAATCACGTTCTTCTTCAGACCATGAAATAGGATAGGGAACATGTACCGGTGCTATAGCCTCATGTTTTTTGATAACTTCGCTAGGTGTACTAAACTCATAATTGCCATGCTCTAATAGCATTTGAGGCAAATAGCGCATAAACTCGAATATTCCGCTTGCCCGGTCATGACGTTCTCCGAAAGTCATGTAGTCCATAAACAGGTTTACCACCTCGTCTTTCTTATTTATGGCATCGAGCCATCCTACAAATTTTTCAGTAGTTACAGGCCATTGGTTCCAGCTTCTATCAGAAAAACGATAAGCAATATCGTCACTCAACTGATAATTGCGTAAAAGAAGTTTAAGCTTACTATTATTCGTATTTGTATATACATAGTTAGGGCTCTTCCAACCTAATATATGCTTGGCACCTTCGGTAACCATTCCTTTAAAGCCCATTTTCGCAACCCTTTCACCGATCTGATCCGAATATATGAGCCCGGTCAGCCTGACTACTGATGGTTCTTGCCCAAAATGATGTTTAATTGTAGCACATTGTTTCATTAATAATCTTTCCAGTTCTTTCTCGTCTTTCAGGAATGCTAATGAATGTGCATATGTTTCGCAAAGGAATTCTACACTTCCAGTTTTGGCTAGTTCTTTGAAACTATCTAAAACATTAGGAGCATACTGTTCCAATTGTTCCAAAGTCTCACCTGTAATAGAAAATGCAACTTTAAACTTTTTGCCATATTCTTTTATAATATCCATCAGTACTTTATTCATAGGCAAGTAGCATTGAGTCGCTAATCTTTGCAAATTAGTACGGATATTAAAATCATCGTAGTAATAATGAGAACTTCCTATATCAAAAAAACGAAACCGTCTTAATTGATATGGTATATGGATTTGAAAGTAAAAACATAAAGACTTCTTCATAGCTATATATGTGTATGCGTTATAAACTTTTTATTAATTATTCTCTCTCTTTTTTCAAGCCAAGATAGTTTGATATATCGTCTTAACGTTTACGGCACTATCAGACCAGTTTAAACTATTGACTTCTTCTGTTCCTTCTTCTTTTAGTGTATCAATTAGTGTAGGGTATGCTAATAAACCGTACATAGCATCTGCTAATGCATCGACATCCCAAAAGTCTACTTTTATTGCATGTTTAAGAACCTCCGATACTCCCGATTGTTTGGATATAATTACAGGTACTCCCATGCGCATTGCTTCGAGAGGAGATATCCCGAAAGGCTCCGATACGGATGGCATTACATATACGTCGCTCTGGGAATACATGTTATTTACGTCATCACCGGTTAAGAAACCGGTAAATGTAAATCTGGTACCAATTCGTAATTTAGCTACACGCCTTACCATCTGATTCATCATGTCTCCACTGCCAGCCATTACAAACCGCACATTAGGATATGCCTTTAATACCTTGTTTGCTGCTTCTATAAAATATTCAGGACCTTTCTGGAAAGTAATACGTCCCAAAAACGTGATAACTTTTTCTTTTACCACTTTCTTGTGTTCTTCTTTCTCTTCACGTCCCGAAAAGTCTACGGCATTGTGTACAGTAAATACTCGTGATTTGTCTATCCCATATCTGTTAATTACTATATTTCGGGTCAGGTTACTTACTGCCACTACAGCATCGGCATGCTCCATACCTGTCCGCTCCAAGTCGTATACCATACGGTTGACATTCTCACCACTACGGTCAAATTCTGTTGCGTGCACGTGTACAACAAGAGGTTTTCCGGAAATACGTTTAGCTACAATACCGGCTAAATAGGTCAACCAGTCGTGTGCATGAATAACATCAAAATCATGTTCTTTTGCTATTTTAGAGGCTATATATGCATATCGCATCACCTCTTCCATCAAATTGGTTCCGTATTTTCCCGAAAAATTATATTTACCGCCTAAGTGAGTAAAACTTCTTTGTCCTCCTCCTTCTGTTTCCTTCATATATTGGGCATATTCCTCCATACCCAAATATGGAATAAGACCTGAGTCGACAGGAAGAAAACTTACATTTTTCCAAAAATCATCTATTGTTGTAGTTGTGTTAGGCATGTCAATATCGCTAGCATTTATAATTCTGCCTATACTGTTGTCTTCTTCGCCGCTAGCTTTCGGCATAACGAATAAGATCTCTACATCTTGTTGCGCTAAACCTTTGGTCAAGCCGTAGCTGGCTGTCCCTAAACCTCCTGATATGTGGGGAGGAAACTCCCATCCAAACATTAATACTTTCATCTTAACTCATAGTATTGGTTATATAATCCATTTTTTTCCAGTGTGTTTTTCTATCATTTGTATGATTCGTAAAATTTCGCTTACACTCCATGCTTGCGAAATACTACCTCCCGGATGGTGAGGCGGATTCCCGTCGTAGACCTCTGCAATACTGCATATCCCATAATCAGTCATGTCTTCTTCGAAGTTTCTGACGATTTTTTCGGCTTCATTGCAGAAAGATTTTCCCAGAAGCTTGAAACTAGCTTCCGCATAATGTCCTAATTGCCAAACCCAGACTGTACCCTGATGATAAGCCCTGTCTCTTACGGCCTGACTTCCTCGATAAACCCCTTCGTAATCCGGATGTTCCGGCGATAGAGTCCTTAGTCCCTTTGGTGTCAATAATACTTGCCCGATAGCCCTCAGAACTAGTATTTTGGTAGCATCATCTATCGGACTGTAAGGTAGTGAAGCTGCGATAACCTGATTAGGGCGAAGAGCCAAGTTATGACCTTGATAATCAACATAATCAGCAAGATAACCGACCTCTTCGTTCCAGAACGTATTTATAAAACTTTCTTCGATTTTGGAAGGTAAAGCCTCCCATTCTTTGATAAATTTTTTATCTCCGTATGTATGAGCTAATTCGAGCGTAAATTTGATTGCGTTATACCAGAGTGCATTAATTTCCACCACATAACCACCTCTTTGAGTCACAGGTTCACCATTTACAACAGCATCCATCCATGTGAGAGCCTTTCCTGCTTGGAGTGCCCAGATAAGCCCATTCTCATGCATCAGTATGTTTTCGTTTATGCCATCGCGGAAAGCTTGTAATACGGCTTTCATTTTTTTGCCGTAAGATTTCCAGACTTCTTCTGTATTTTGTGTAGCCTCTGCATATTTTTGTATTGCCCAGAAATACCACATCGGGGCATCTACCGAATTATAAGCTGCATTTTCGTTTTTCCCGATGTTGGGGAATAAACCGTTGTTCACTTCCCGAGACATGGTATCTAATACAGCCTTACAGCTTTCAGGATCATAATTTCCGGCAAGTGTCAAACCCGGTAAAGAGATAAAAGTGTCTCTACCCCAGCGTCCGAACCAAGGGTATCCGGCAATGACTTCCGTATCCTTTCCTTGCTGAACAATAAATTGAGTTGCTGAGTTCTTAAGACAATTAATAAAACTGTTTTTTGGAGGACGGGCTGATAGTTCTTTTTCGAATGATTTTAGTAAAGTATTCGTTTTTTCTTCCTTTAATGATGCGGAAAAGACGACACTTTCTCCCGTTTTGATAGGCAGTTCGAAGTATCCGGGAGTAAATTGATCTTCCAGATAGTCATATCCTCTTTCAAGTTCTTCTCTGTACTCTATATTGTAATACCAATCGGGATTGGAAACGAAATCATTCTTTTTATTAAGCTGCATATGCAAAGTAGGGAATCCTTCGTACAGATTCGAGGCTATTCCGTTCTCAATATCATCATGTAGAGTATTTACGAACAAATTAGCTTTACTTAATTTATGCCTGTTACGATATGCTAGAAATGGGCGTAAACGTAGAGTTGTAGGTGAATGTGCTTCTAAGAGTGTGTAGCGTATAAATATGCGATCTGTATTGTGCATCATCAGAAGTTCCTTTTTCAAAACCACCCCGCCAACTCTATAGATGAGAGTAGGAGTGGGTTCGAAAGTAAAATCCCTGATGTACTTATGCCCTCGTGGATCATATATCCCGTTTTGGTAAAGGTGGATACCTAGGTTAAATGCCTGATCGTGTTGTATTACCGTTTCATCTAAAGAAGATAGTAGTACGAAACTCTCCCCATCAAATTGTTTTAACGGACACACCAAGAGCCCATGATACTTGCGTGTATTACAACACACAATGGTAGTACTCATATACGCTCCGGCTCTGTTTGTACTCAAAATTTCGCGGTGGAGTGAATATTGTAAATTCACGAGTTCAGTCTTATTAAAGTTCAGATAGCTCATATTTATATTAGAATTTGTAAAGGTAATACGCATTAATTACTTCCTAAAAATAAGAAAAAAAATCTCATAAATCATAGTAAAATAGGAAATATTTTTAAGCATATTATTCATTTATACTAAATATTAACTAAAATGTAAAGTTGTTTGAAACTTAATACGAAACTTAAGTTTCACAGTCGGGGTATTTTAACATCATTTTGTGATTAAAGTGTGGATGTGACATTATGTTATGATAACCTGCGCCTAAATTCACTACATATAATAGCTGTCGCTATTGCTACATTCAGGGATTCGGACGTTTCTCGCTCTTTTGGGTAATTAGGAATGTAAAGCCGTCTGTTTATACATTTTGATATTTCGGGGCGGATACCTTTTCCCTCATTTCCCATTATAATGATACCTGTTTCCGAAATTTTGGTAGTATATAAATCTTCACCATCCAGAAAAGTCCCGTAAACAGGGGTGTCATTTAATTTTTCTATTGTTTCTGTTAAATCTGTATAATACAATTTTACGCGTGCCAGAGCACCCATGGTTGCTTGTACAACTTTAGGATTATATACATCCACTGTATCTTTCGAACATATAATATTTTCTATACCATACCAATCGGCAAGCCGTATGATAGTCCCCATATTTCCAGGGTCTTGTATTCCATCGAGCATCAAACTCAGCTGATTTCTAATCTTATCTATACTTAAAGTATATTGCGGACGCTTAAATACAGCCACCACTTGCTGAGGATTTTTTAGGAAACTGGCTTTATTTATATCTGACTTTTCTACTTCGATAACTTCTTTGGCATTATTGATAATAGCCGATCTGGATTGAAGAAAATCAGGCGTAGCCACTAGCAATTCGCAACTCATTACCGGTAATAAGTCCGTTACCATTTTGTCACCCTCTGCTACGAATGTATTGTATTCCTCTCTGTATTTTTTTTCTTTTAATGATTGTATATATTTTATTTTACTCTTACTTAAACCCATTTAATATTTTTTACAACATTATTTAATAATACTTTATGAGACAAATCTACAAAAAGAAATAATTAATGTTTTAAATTTGTCAAAATTTAAACGGACACAATATTCTGCCCATATATAATGAAGATTAATTTAACGCCTATATTACCCTTTTTGTTTATTTTTTTGTTGGTTTATTCGTGCAGTTCAACAAAATATGTACCTGATAATGAGTATTTATTAGCAGATGCATCTGTGAAAGTAGATGCAAAAGATGTTTCTTTTTTTGACCTTGAACCTTACATTAAACAGAAATCTAACTACAAGACTTTCGAGTTATTTAAACTTCCTCTGTTTATTTACAATCTTTCCGGCAAAGATACAACAAAATGGTATAACAGAGCTTTACGCAGTGGAGGTGAGTCTCCCGTTATTTTTGATAGTATACAGATAGATAAAAGTGTTACAGAGCTCTCCAGGGTAATGGAGAACAAAGGTTATCTGGATGTCGATGTTGATCCTAAAGTGACCATAAAAGATAAAAAAGTGGATGTTTTATATAACATTAAGTCCGGACAGCCTACAAAAATAAATGATTATAAAATTACAGTAAGCGATACGGTCTTTGCTTCTGAGATAATAGATAAGTCATTTCCGTCGAGAAGAAGAACCAATAAAGGTGATACTCTCAATCTAAACCTAAACGAATATCTGTCAAGAGGTAGTTTATTGAACAAAGGGGATCAGTTTAATTTAGATTTATTGGACAGTGAACGAGAACGTATTGCGTCCATTTTCCGCCGTAATGGTTTTATGGGATTTGGTAAAGAATATATTGGTTTTGTAGCTGACACTATCGGAAAAGATCATAAAGTGGATCTGGAACTTATAATATATCCATTCTCCCGTAATATAGGAGGCAATCAGGTTATTGAAGAGAAGCATCACCAGTATTATGTCGATTATGTGGATATTTATGTCGATTACAACCCATTAGAAGATGGAAGTGTAAGTAATTATGTAGCTTCGGATACTATAACAAGAGGTAAATTCCGCATTTTTTATGGAGAACGGGGACGATTTATCAAGCCATTTATAATTCTGGAGAATTGCTTTATCAAGCCGGATGCTCTTTTCAGTGAGACCAGAACCAACATGACTTATAATTCTCTATCGCAACTACATATACTTAGGAATATTAATATAAAGTATGAAGAGGTTTTGGATAATGATTCTACAAAACTAAGATGTATTATTACGGCTGTACCTGATAAGAAACAAGGTATATCTGCTGAAATAGAGGGTACTAATTCTGCCGGATATTTTGGAGTAGGGGCAGGGCTGGGATATGTTCATCGTAATGCATTTAAAGGTTCAGAATTATTTAATACTAAGATCAGAGGCTCTTATGAAGCTGTGACACCGGATTTCTCCAAATTTAGTGAAAACTATTTTGAGATTGGTGGTGAAGTTTCTCTGACTATTCCGCGCTTTATGTTTCCTTTTCTTAGCTATGACCTGAGACGGCGTTTGCGTGCTTCCACGCAGTTTTTTTCATCTTACACATATCAGCGCCGCCCCAATTATTTTACACGTACCGTCTTCTCAACAGGTATAAAATACATTTGGGAAAACAGAGGGAATAATACCGTTAGGCATGCTTTAGACCTTATTGACATAAGTTATGCGCATATCCCTAAGCTAGATCCGGTTTTTGAAGAATTGCTCACACCCAATGCCAAAATATATAGTTTTACCGATCAGTTTATCCTTAGTACCGGTTATACCTATAGCAAAACTAATAATGTAACAACTGGTCTAATTCCAAACGCAAGACGAAATAGATCTACTTATTCGTTTAGGGCATCTGTGGAAACAGCCGGAAATCTTTTATCCCTTATAGGATCTTTGGCTGACCTCCCTAAAGAAAATGGTTCCCGTAAGATTTTCGATACTTACTTTTCTCAGTATGTCAAAGGTAATGTAGACTATAGTGAGGCGATCCGTATCGATGAAAAGAATGTGATAGCTTGGCGGATAGGAGGGGGGATTGCCTACCCATATGGTAATAATAAACTCGTACCTTTCCAAAAAAGATTTTTCTCCGGAGGCGCCAATAGTGTAAGGGGATGGAGTGCGAGAGAGTTAGGACCAGGTGCGTTTTATCGCGAAGATGCGAACTTTAATGATCAGTCCGGCGATATTCGTTTCGATGCCAATTTAGAATATAGAAGTAAGGCCTTCTGGAAGCTTGAACTTGCTGCTTTTCTTGACGCAGGTAACATCTGGACAATCAAAGGTACAGAACGACAGTATAAAGGAGAATTTAAATTTGACAAATTCTATAAACAAATAGCATCGTCTTGGGGATTAGGTTTCCGGTTGGATTTTGATTTTGTACTCATCCGTCTCGATTGCGGATGGAAATTATACAATCCGGCTGATATACCTAAATTTACACAAAATGAAAGCGGTTATCTGATTCCGGATGGATTTAAATCAAAGTGGTCTGTATTGAAGCCATTCAATTTCGGAGAAAATACTTCTTGGCATATTGCTGTCGGATATCCTTTCTAAATTCCGACAAAACAGACTATTTATCTTCAAGTAAATCAGGTCTTAAACGCTTTGTTCGTTCAAGTGATTGTTGAAGTTTCCATTCATCTATTTTAGCCTGATGTCCTGACAATAATATCTCCGGAACCTGCCAGCCTTTGTATTCAGCTGGGCGAGTATATACAGGAGGTGCTAAAAGATTGTCCTGAAAAGAATCTGACAGAGCTGATTGTTCATCACCAATGGCTCCGGGTATCAAACGGACAATAGCATCTGTTATTATTGCAGCTGCCAATTCTCCCCCTGTTAAGACATAATCACCTATAGATATTTCTTTCGTAATCAAATGTTCCCTTATCCTGTAATCAATACCCTTATAATGCCCGCAAAGAATGACTATGTTTTCGAAAGAAGACATTGTATTTGCCATCTTTTGGTTAAATAATTCACCATCGGGAGAGGTAAAAATAACTTCGTCGTATTCCCTTTCACTTTTCAGGTGAGAGATTATATTATCGATTGGTTCTATTTGCATCACCATTCCGGCTTCTCCTCCGAAAGGATAATCATCAATACGTTTATGCTTATCTGTCGAGTAATCTCTTAGATTATGAATATTTATTTCAGCCAATCCTTTATCTTGTGCCCTTTTTAATATCGAGCAGTTCATTGGCTCCATTAACATCTGGGGTAATACCGTAATTATATCGATTCTCATATCCGGTCAAAGTTTTAAGAAGCGAATTTAATCAAAATATCATATATCATCCAACTTGCTGTAATGTTACTGTAATACCATAAAGTAAATATAGTTTATAGTTATATCTAATATTCTAAAAATAAATTTGTTTATAATAAAATATTGTGTTATCTTGACAAGATATTGACTCTAACACGGATAAACAATTTTACATAACTAAACAAATCGAAAACATGAAAAAATCAAATTTCATTTTTCTTGCTTTATTAGCAAGTTTTATATTGTTTTCCTGCAATCAGGATGAAGTGAATGATGATAGGTCTGCTTCTGTAAAAGAAGAATTTTCGGCTAACCGTTTTTATGGTTCAAAATATGCGGAGAATATGAGTACAACACGGGGTATAGCCCAACGAACTAAACTGTGGTATCCTCATTCAACAATCAAAATAAAATTTGTAAATGGTTCTTCCGAGTATCAGGAAAAAGTCATGACCTATGCAAGAGAATGGTTGCAATATGCAGGTCTGAATTTTCAATTTGTAACAGAAGGAAAAGCCGAAGTTCGGATTGGCTTCGACTGGAATGATAATCGCTATATTACATGGTCTTATATAGGTACTGATTGTAAAATGGCGACAAATCAGGATGAAGCGACCATGAGCTTTGCTGACTGGGACAGAGCTTCTGAATTTGAGAAGAAGGGTGATGTGTTACGTGCATTCGGGCAAGTATTGGGATTGGAGTTAGAATCCCGTCATCTCGATTTTGATCCTAACTGGTCAAATACTATTGCAGATTATTGGGAAGGAGAATTAACCGATATCCCGTGGGATAATCTGAAAGAATATGTATTTGATCCATTACAAAGATCAGAAGTGATAATGACTGATGAATATGATGAACTATCAATAATGATCTGGCCTTTTACCCGTCGTTATGCCGGAAATACTGCGCGAGACTTTAATTATGAACTCTCGGACATGGATAAGGCTTTCATTTCTCAATTGTACCCAAAAGATCAAGAAAGGGAAACTTTTATTGAAAGAATAGAGACATCTACAACATGGACTGTGCCTGCTGATGTTACCTCCATTGATATATTTCTAGTCTCCGGCGGTGGCGGTGGCGGTGGTTGGAGTACCTGGCATCAGACGGCAGGTGGTCCCGGTGGTGGAGGCGGAAGCCTTACCAGAAGCGAAAAATTAGGTAACGCTATTGCAGTAATACCCGGAGATGTTGCCACTATTATCATAGGTGAAGGTGGAGAAGGTGGAAAAGGTAGAGGTGTTGGCTCTGCAGGTTCAGATGGAACACATACAACTTTTACTATAAATGATGCTACATATTGTACAGAAGCTGTAGGAAAAGGTGGAGCTGCAGCCGTTTTTCATTTACCAGATCATTCTGTAATCCCATCTGCCGCAGAGGGTGGAAATCAAAACCATAATGGCATCAACAATAATAGTACAATGGACTATGATTATGATGTACCAACTACGGAAATCGAACGATATGGTCATAACGGGGTATATGAATTCTGGGAACCGAATATGCCTATTCATGCAGCAGGTGCTAATTTTTCACATCATTATGTGAATAAGACAGATTTTGAGGCAGGAAAAGGAGGCTCCTATTCAAAACGATATGTAGATGGTAGTATTGACCACTATTCTAAAGGAGGCACTGGCGGTGGTGGCGGAAGCTACGGTCATTATGGAGAAGGTTATGGTATGAAAGGAGGTAATGGTGTATGTGTGATCCGGTATAAAAAATAGCGAGTACTAAGAATATTTTTTTATTGTTTATCCGGTAAAGCCCCTTAATTGGGGCTTTATTTTATAATTATATGCAAAAATAACTTAAGTGCAAAACTAAAAACAGTTATATTTATATCTTTGTATCCGGTAAAAAAGATTCAGAAACTTAATACACAGCAAGTTGAAATATACTTATTATATATATATACTTATTTCTTTATTATTTTTAGGAATCGGAACGTCGTGCAAGCAGGTGAAGCTTGCCGATGCTGACCGAAACTTTGCGAATGGAGAATACTTTGAAGCGGCCTCAAAGTACAGAGTATTATACAGAAAGACCCCTCCAAAAGAACGTGAACTAAGAGGACTGATAGCTTATCGTTTAGCCGAAAGCTACCGTCTTTGCAACAACGTGCCTGCAGCTAATGCGGCATATGCCAATGCCCTCCGATATGTAAAGAATGATACATTAATCAACCTGCAATATGCAAGAACTTTGCAAAAAGCGGGCAATTATAAGCAAGCTATAAATCAGTATAATACGTATCTCGAACACTCACCGGCTTTTAGGTTTGCCATAAATGGTATCAGAGGTTCTGAAATTGCCCCTCAGATGAAGCAAACCCCAACCAAATATACCATCAAAAAGATGGAAGTTTTCAATTCTCGTCGGGGAGAATTCAGTCCTATGCTGTTACCTCCCGATTATGATATGATATATCTCACCACGAACAGAGATGATGTGGAAGGCGACGATAAAAGCCCGATTACCGGATTTAAGAATAACGATATATTCGTTTCCCGGCTCGATGATGCCGGAAAGTGGATGAAACCTGAATCTGCAGGAAACATAAATACAGAATTTGACGAAGGTGTACCGACTTTCACCGAGACAGGGAATGTGATGTATTATACACACAGTAAACAAGATTCGGTAGGACCTTCTACAGCTAATATATATCGCGCAACCCGTGATGGCGGTGCTTGGGCAAAAGGTAGTAAAGTAGAATTTGGTTTAGACTCTATGGTTCTTCTTGCGCATCCGGCAGTAACACCATCCGGAAACTATTTATACTTTGTATCTGATATGAAAGGCGGATATGGAGGTAAAGATATCTGGCGGACAGTTCTTACCGAAGATGGAGAACCCATAGGATATGAAAATCTGGGACCTGACATCAATACAGCAGGTGACGAGATGTTTCCTCATATGCGAAATGACACTACTCTTTATTTCTCTTCAGATGGACATCCCGGCATGGGAGGACTGGACTTATTCAAAGCTGTATATAATCGCAAAGCGAAAAAATGGAATGTAGAAAATATGGGTGTTCCTCTAAACTCTCAGGCTGACGATTTTGGGATTACTTTTTATGGAGAAAGGGAAGCCGGTTTTTTCAGTTCAAACAGAAACGAAGCTAAAGGTGCTGACCATATTTATTCCTTCGACTATCCTATCGTAAAAGTATGGGTAGAAGGCTACATCGTAGATAAGGACGATAATTTTGTTCCTAATGCGACTATCCGCGTAGTAGGGAATGATGGAACGAATGAGAAATTCAATGGGAAACCGGATGGAACTTACCGATTGGATGTAAGGCAAGGAGTTAACTATGTCTTATTAGCCAGTGGAGAAGGATATCTAAATTCGAAAATGGATTTAAGAACAGTTCCTACAGAAAAAGACTCAATCTATTTTGTCGACTTTGTTTTATACGCCATCAATAAACCTGCGGTATTAGAAAATATATTTTATGACTTTGACAAAGCCTCATTGAGAGACGAATCGAAAGAAGAGTTGGATGGACTGATCGAATTACTGGAAATAAACCCGAATGTCACTATAGAGTTATCGGCACATACCGACCGGAAAGGAAGTCAGGAATACAATCAACGCTTATCACAAAGAAGAGCACAGTCTGTAGTTGATTATCTGATTACACACAGAATAGCAAAGGATAGGTTAACAGTTGCCGGTTATGGAAAATTGCAGCCTAAAATAATATCTAAAAGTATAGCAAAACAATATGACTTCTTGAATGAGGGTGATATTTTAACAGAAGAATTTGTCTTAGGTTTGACCCCGGAACAACAAGAGATAGCTGACCAATTGAACCGAAGAACTGAGTTTAAAGTACTGTCTATAACTTACGGATTGGATTAACATATTAGATTTACAAATGAAAAAATTATCATTCATTATTTTATATATTCTATCCGTCAATCTATTGATGGCACAATTTCCGACTCAATCACAAGAGTTGAATATGAAAATGACAATCAACTCCGACAGGATACAGGGAACCGATAAGCAAAAATATACAACATTACAGGATATATTGTCCCAGTTCGTTAATGGGCGTAAGTGGACTGATGCTACTTTCAATATTAATGAAAGAATAGAGTCCAGTATGCTTATCACTATTATCGAAGAAGGCGAAAATTCTTTTAAAGCAGAGATACAGGTTACTTCTACTCGCCCGGTATACAATTCTTCATATAATACGCCTTTATTCAATTTTAAGGATGTAGAATTTGAGTTCGATTATATTCCGGGGCAGAGTGTCGAATTTGCCGAAAACAATATTGACAATAACCTGACTGCAACCATCGCCTATTATGTATATATTATTCTGGGATTGGATTTCGATTCTTACAGCTTACACGGAGGAAAAACTTATTTTGAGAGAGCATTAAACATCGTGAATGTGGCACAGGCTCTGAATACAAAAGGGTGGGCTGCTTTTGGGGGAGATCGTAACCGATATGCATTAGCAACAGCGTTTACAGATGAAAGCACTTCTGTATTCCACACCTTATGGTATAACTATCATCGTAAAGGATTAGACGAGATGGCGGCCAATGCTACCCGTGGAAGAACTGAAATTGAAAAAATATTACCACAACTTCAACAGATATATCAAGCTCGTCCGGCGTCTCCATTATTATTCTTTTTCGGTGATACGAAACTAGATGAACTGATTAATGTGTACTCGAAAGCTACACGCGAAGAGAAAAATGATGCTATCAAAATCTTAGAAAATATTTATCCTTCCAGAAGGCACATTATAGAAAATCTGAAAAAATAATTCTTCTAAATATTTGCACATCTAATAAACTTACGTATATTTACGAAAAAATAGTAGATATACGATAAGATTATAATATTATGGATAAGTTAACTCATCAGGAAGAAACAGTAATGCTACATGTTTGGAAACTAAAAGAGTGTGTTGTAAAGGATATAGTTAATGATATGCAGGAACCCAAACCACCTTATACAACTGTAGCTTCTATTGTCAGGAATCTGGAACAGAAAGGATATCTGAATTCGAAAAAGTATGGAAATGTATATGTGTATACACCTAAAATAAAAGAAGATAGCTACAAGAAGACTTTTATGTCAGGGGTTGTGAAAAGCTATTTTGATAATTCATATAAAGAACTGGTTACCTTCTTTGCTAAAGAAGATAAAATATCGAAAAACGAATTAGAAGAAATTATACGTATGATAGAATCAGGTAAAGATTCTAAATAAAATAATAAGACATATTATGGAAAACTCTTTGATTACATATTTCTTGAAAGTATCGTTTGCCATATTATTATTTTATGGATTGTACATATTATGTTTACGAAACGATACTTTTCATAAAGTAAAGCGCTTTTATTTACTCTTAATAGTCATTATATCAACAGTATATCCATTTTGTTCTTTTGGTAACTTTTTTCATATCTATGAAAGTATTACCATCTATCAGATAATACTGCCTGAGGTTACAGCATCTAACAATCAGGTTCCTATAGAAGGCGGTTTTCATCTAAATATATACACTTTAATATTATCAATTATATGTAGTGGGGCAATCGTTTTATTTCTAAAGTTGATATTTCAGATATATAGGATAATCAGATTGAGAATGACTAACAATGTATGCAAGTACCAGAACTTTTCATTGATAAAGTTAGATAATAACGTTGCTCCATTTTCTTTTTTCAAATGGATATTTACTCCTCTACATTTTTCATCTGCAGAAGATGAGGAAACAATCATTGCCCATGAGCAGATTCACGTGGATCAATATCATTCTATAGATGTTATTCTGTACGAACTATTTACAATCATGTTCTGGTGGAATCCCGTAGTATGGTTATTGAAAAAGGAAATGAAAATTACATTAGAATATCTTGCAGATGAAGAGACATTAAGCAAAGGATTTGAGCCAAAAAGGTATCAATATCTTTTGCTCGAAATAAGTAACTATAATACCGGTATATATATAGCTAATAACTTTAATGTTTCACAATTAAAAAAACGAATTATTATGATTAACAAAAGAAAATCTTGTAACCATAAGCTTTTTAAATACATGTTTATTATTCCGGTGAGCTTCTTTATATTTTCGGCTAATGCGACAAATGTTGCAAACACTGCTGCAAGGCTTATAGAATTGCCAGAACTACAAACTCCTGAGAAAAAGAGGCAAGCTTTTGAAACTGTAGATGAAATGCCCTGTTTCCCGGGAGGAGATGCAGCTCTTATGAAATATATAAGTGAGAATCTGAAGTATCCTGAATCTGCAATAAAAGATCAGATAGAAGGTAGGGTTATTATCCGTTTTGTAGTTACAGAAACCGGAAACATAACAGATGTAGAAGCAGTCAGAAATTTATCGCCCGATTGTGATGCAGAAGCCGCTAGGGTAGTAAAGGCAATGCCTACATGGACTCCGGGAAAACAGGGTGGCGAGAATGTTTCTGTATATTATACACTACCTATTCAGTATAAACTAAAAAAGGAAGAGCCTAACAAATAAATATTGTGATTTTTGGAAGTGTTTACCGTAGTGTAACAGTGTTTATTATGCATAAAAGAGACTATATTACTATAGTCTCTTTTATCATTTTACCTGAACTATATAAGATAAAATTATTCATTAAAATTTGTGATTCTAATAAAATTATGTATGTTTACAAAAGTTCATATATTCAATGTTTGACAAAACAAAATCACAGTTAAATACACAATACTTTACAATTATAATAAGAAAAAACTGAAATAATGAAAAAATATATATTTATATATGCATTTATCTCTTTATGTATATTTACTATAAATGCCCAAGATAGAAATCAAAGTATATTATTAGAAGGAAAATGTATTGATATTATATCCGGATTAAGGGAATCATACAAAAATGATACCTTAGTTGTAGAATTTTTAAAAAATCATTATACAATCCAAGAAGCAGGATACCATTCCTCAGTGTTGAATAAAGATGTTCCATCTTTTATCAACTTCTTTCAAACAACAGGAAAAGATTGGCATTGTTATTTCAGAGGTTTGAAAGAAAATAAAGCATTACTTATTAAATAATTTAGATAAAATAATTAACATTATGAAAAAACTAGCAAAACTAAACAACTTAAAATTTAAAGAATTATTAAAATCTGAGATATCAGAGATAAATGGAGGAAAAATTTATAGAGATAGCTATCTGGAATTTTATTACGAAGAAAGTCCTGGAGGAAATATATTTGTAGGAGGTTCTGATCGCTATTATGCTTAATATAAAAAAGAAGAATGAAAAAATTTAGTTCACTCTTCTTTTACTATTTTGTATCTCAAAATTAACCTCTACGTATTCTTATCTGAATAGAATTTTCGATAGGTTTTTCACTTACAAAGATTAAATATCCTCCGCCTCCTGCACCACTGATTTTCCAGCCTTCTACAGAATCCTTATATTTTTCTAAAGTTTTCAGGATGTCTTCTGATACCATATTAGGGTACATTACTATCTGAGCATCAAAACTGTCTGTAAATGATTTACCAAAACTTTTAATATCTTTCTTTTGTATGGCATCCCAACAATTTTTAGCAGCATCACTAAGTTTTTTTGCGTTCTCCTGAGTAATGTTTGTGTTAGCCAAAACATCATATCCGTCATGTCTTGGATATAAAGGCACTAACCAAAGGTAACTTTCTATCCATGCCAAAATATCATCATTCAGAACACTTTCTATCTGAGAAGGCCAGAAATTACCGTCATAATAGAATCTGTTTAATCCCGGCATAGTTACTCCTAATGCATCTTGTGAGCCACTTACGTATTTTGTTCCCGGAGGATTTTCAAAACAGAATAATGTCTTTGCCAGCTTTTCTTTATCTCCTGCAGGAATATCTACTTGCCAAAGTTCGATCGCTTTTTTACGTGAACTGGTAGACATACCGCTTCTGTCGTTGAAATCATAATCGGGCTCTATACAGATAGTCAAAACTGATCCGGGATACAAACAACTCACATTGGGTTGATCAAGCCAGCCTCCAGCTAAGTCTATGCGGTAAGGAATTTTACATTCTTCACGCAAGGCAGTAGTAGAACGTATAGGTAAATCACCATGAGGAATACGTTTACTTACAACATATTCTATCCCCAGTTCTTTACACAATTCTTCTTTTACGCTGCTATGACCATCTGTGTTTACAAAGAATATATCTGGTTTTAATTCTTTTATCTCTTCCAAAAAATCTATAATTCCCCCTCCTTGGTTTATCCAGGCATCTTTTACAGATTTTAAAGATTTAACCATATAGAGGCGTTCTTGCTCATTATTTATCGTTTTGCGGGCTTTGAGTTCGTTGATTGTTTTATCTGAACCTATACCTACATATAGATCTCCATATTTTGCAGCTTCTTCGAAAAATGCTACGTGCCCACTATGGAGCATATCATAACACCCACTGACAAAAACTTTTTTCATAAATTATTCGATAGATTTGATCTACAAAGATACGATATTTTAATATTCTATTTATAATCTTAGCATTAAAATCTCTTTTACGATATCAGCAGTAATGTTATGATGTTCTCCCAACTTCCAACCACGATTCCCGATTCTTCCCGAAACGGCTTCTACAACCTCTTCTCCCAAACCATAGTCAGAAAGGTGCGTTTTGGTTTGCATATCTTCGAAAAAGTTTTCGACAGCCTGAATAGTAGCTTCTATTCTTTCTTCTCTGTTCATGTTATTATAAATGCCAAAAACCTGTTCGCCCAATTGAAGTATCTTTTCGGCCTTTTGTTCTTTCATCACTCGCATTACACCGGGTAATACAATCGCTAAAGTTTGAGCATGATCCAAACCAAACAAGGCCGTAATTTCATGACCTATCATGTGTGTAGTCCAGTCTTCGGGTACACCTTGAGTAATCCAGCCATTCAGTGCCCATGTCGATGCCCACATAAGATTGGCTCTAACATCATAATCATTAGGAGTTTCGAGTGCCTTTGGTCCTTCGATTGTTAAAACAGACAAAATCGCTTCCGCAAATTTATCTTGTATCATTGCATTAACAGGATATGTTAAATACTGCTCGATAACATGAACAAAAGAATCGACAACTCCATTACTAACTTGTTTTGCCGGAAGTGAATAGGTTGTTTCAGGATCTAGTACAGAGAATTTAGGATAAACCAATGGTGAGCCAAATGGAAGTTTATCTTGTGTTTCAGCTTTAGTAATAACTGCACCTGAATTCATTTCCGAACCTGTCGCAGATAGGGTAAGTACAACACCGAAAGGTAAAGCTTCTTTGATTGTAGCCCGTTTTGCCAAAATATCCCAAGGATCAGCACCTTCAAAACAGGCTGCAGCCACAATAAATTTGGTCGCATCAACAACCGAACCTCCACCAACAGCCAGTAGATAATCAATATTTTTTTCTTTGATCAGAGAAACCGCCTTCATACAGGTTTCGTAATGAGGATTAGCCTCTATACCTGAAAACTCATACCATTCGAATGCCGACAGAGCATCTTTTACCTGATCATATACTCCGTTCGACTTGATACTTCCGCCACCGTAAGTAACAAGGACTTTACTTCCCGCAGGAATTTCCTGAGATATATTCTTAATTGTATCTTTTCCAAAAATTATTTTAACCGGATTTACAAAGCTGAAATTTTCCATAATGATCTTTTATTAAAAAGTGATGATTGTGTTGCTAAGTAAGTTAATCTTTTATTTACTTCAATTTTTCATAATTTTTTGCCACAATATCCGGATATGTTTCTTGAGGAGCTTCTATAACATGATTATCTACAACAGACCAGTCTACAATTATCATATTACCTTCGATGAGATCCTCCTGTTCATAAAATTCATATAGGAAATAATATTCTTCATTATCTTTTTCTACACATAATCGAGAGTAATCCCCGATGTCTTCATATCCTATAAAAGTAACCGTATCCGAATAAATAACATTCTTCTCGAAAGTTGTACTGTTATCTAATTGAAGCTTGGATAGTTTTCCAAATATTCTATTATTTGTAATCTGCTGGTTATTTTTCTGTGTTTTACTGTTTATATAATTACAGCAAACCACAGAAACACCAACTATAAACAATATTACTGAATATCTTTTCATTAGTCCATTCTCAAAATGTTTGCTCCCAATTGGTTTAAGCGAACATCTATATTTTGATATCCTCGGTCTATTTGATCTATATTGTGGATAATGCTCTTTCCATCTGCACTCATAGCAGCTATTAATAACGCAATTCCGGCACGAATATCGGGAGATGTCATCATCGTTGCGCGCATCGGACGTTTACCTGTACCGATAACCGTTGCGCGATGAGGATCGCAAAGGATAATCTGAGCTCCCATATCTATCAGTTTATCTACAAAAAACAAACGGCTTTCGAACATTTTCTGATGTATTAGTACGCTTCCTGTTGCTTGTGTTGCAACAACCAACAATACACTGATAAGGTCAGGAGTCAAACCTGGCCAAGGTGCATCGGAAATAGTAAGAATAGAACCATCGATAAAAGTATCTATCACATATTGATCATGCTCAGGAATGAAAATATCATCTCCTTTGCAATCTATAGTTATACCCAATCTTCGGAAAGTATCGGGTATCACCCCCAAGTCTCCATAAGATACATCCTTAATAGTTAATGCTGACCCTGTCATAGCAGCCATACCGATAAAACTACCAATCTCGATCATATCGGGTAATATGCGGTGCGTGGTTCCCCCTAAAGAACTCACTCCTTCGATACGGATAAGATTGGAAGCTATACCTGTAATCTTTGCGCCCATGCTATTGAGCATTTTACAAAGTTGTTGTAAGTATGGTTCGCAAGCCGCATTGTATATAGTCGTTTCGCCTTCTGCCAAAACAGCTGCCATAATAATGTTAGCCGTACCAGTTACCGAAGCTTCATCCAGCAACATATAAGTTCCTTTCAGCTTATCGGCTGTGATATGATACATTTGTTCTTCCGAATCGTATCGGAAATTAGCACCTAGTTTTTCTATACCGATAAAGTGAGTATCTAAGCGGCGACGACCAATTTTATCACCGCCCGGCTTGGGTAATAATGCTTTTCCGAAACGGGCAACCAATGGTCCGATAATCATAACGGAACCTCTCAATGAAGCACTTTTTTTCAAAAATTCAGGACTTTCGAGATAAGATAAATCTACTTCATCTGCTTTGAAAGACCATGTGTTTTCATTGATGCGTCCTGTTTTAACACCCATTTCCCCTAAGAGTGAAATAAGGTTGTTAACGTCTAATATATCAGGTATATTTTCTATGATAACTTCTTCCGGTGTTAATAATGTAGCACAGATAATCTGTAATGCTTCATTTTTTGCGCCCTGAGGCGTAATTTCGCCGTTCAAGCGGCAGTTTCCTTCAATAATAAATGATGCCATGTATATGAATTATGAGATGAGAATTATGAGTTATGAGCTTTTATTAATTATTCATAACTTATAATTCATCATTATTTATAATATTCTTACTTCTGGTTCTAGCTGGATGCCGAATTCTTTATCAACTGCTTGTTGTATTTCTTTCATAAAGGAAACGATATCGCTTCCTTGTGTAGAACCGTGATTCACTATAATAAGAGCCTGTTTAGGATAAGTTCCTATCATGCCGCATTGCTTGCCTTTGTATCCGGCTCTGTCGATCAGAAATGCAGCAGATGTTTTTACCAGTCCGTTATCTACCGGATAAACAGGCAGATCAGGATATTCTTTTTTCAGTTCATCCGCTTTTTCGGGCGAAATATAAGGGTTTTTGAAAAAACTACCACAGTTAGGCAACGTTTTCTCGTCCGGTAATTTTCTCTGACGAATGCGGATAATAGCTTCACGCACTTGCTTTAGGGTAGGGGATTCCACTCCTTCCAGTTCTTTGATCAGATCCGCATACTTTGGTGAATAGATAAAGCTTCTCTTCAATAAAAATACAACCGAAATAATTATATATTTTTGAGTACGCTTAAAGATGCTATCCCTATAACCAAACTCACATTCTGCATTTGAGAAAGACAATACCTCAAGGCTTTCCATATCTAAAGCGATCACTTCGTGAATACTGTCTTTTACTTCCGCACCATATGCACCGATATTTTGTATAGGAGCAGCTCCTACTGTTCCCGGAATATAAGAAAGGTTTTCCAGTCCTGAATATCCCCTTTCTACACAAAAGTTTACAAAGCTATCCCAATCCTCAGACGCTTTTGCTTCGATAAATATATGTTCAGAATCGTCCGATTCGTCGGGTACCTCCCGAATACCGAAACTATCGAGCTTTATTGCCAGCCCATCAAAATCTTTTGTAAAAAATAAGTTGCAGCCTTTACCGATTACTAGTTTAGGCAAGTCTTTATTATCGATGAGACATTGTTTCAGCTCATCCATATTCTTGGGTTCACAAAACACTTTAGCTAACGCCTCCGTTCGGAATGAGTTAAAATCTTTGAGTTGTTTATTATATTGATACATATCTTTATTTAAATGAGACTGTGTCGTATATTAGGACACAAAATACACAAATTGTACAGATTACCACAATTAATTTGTTTTGAAGGATCATTGGATCTCAGCGAAAATTGAAAACAATTTTGTGCTTATCTGTTTATTTCTGCGTGTTCAGCGTTCCTTTTTTATTACACACCCTTATTCTTCTTCGTTCTTTTTCTTTTTAATGAGGATCCATGCGATTCCTATAACTACGATTCCTATTCCCGTACCCCATAGTACAGCTTCCAGATTCCTTATTACAAATACAATTATAAAGATAATAGCTATAATAGCAATGATTACAATAAGTAATTGTAATCCTTTTTTTGCATTATCTTTAACCGCACTCACTTGAGGTTTAATACTTGACGGAGCTTCTATTGTTGGCTCCCTATATGACTCTTTTACTAAAAATTCATTTATCTCTCTCGAAGGCTCTTCAATTATTTCGGAAGGAGCTACTTCTTCGAAATCTACGTATTCTCTTTCTTTTTCCGCATAATCTTCCTCTAAAGCCAATGGCTCTACTTCTTCATAATCTATATCTTCGGGCTGATAATGGATAGGCTCTTCCTCTACGGTATATATAAAAGGAGATTCTTTCAGAACTTCACCGCTTTCTGTTTCAATAATAGTAGTTTCCTTTTCCTCTTCTTCGACAAGATGTTCTGTTATTTCATCCAATTGAGAAATATCTTCTTCTACTGTTTCATGAGATTGAGGATTTTGCGCTATATTTTCGGATAAACGGATAATGCTATCTACTCTTGATGATGCTATTTTGGCATCGAAATCATCATTTTCAACCATCTGCAAGAGTTCTGTCTCAATTTCGGGATATTTCCTGATAAGGGTTTGACATGCATTCACAAAATCCCGGAAACGATTAATCTTTTCCAGTTTTGCCTTCATTCCCCCTTCATCAGAAGACGATATTTCCAGAACTTTATCCGCAATAGCCGATTTTAATTTATCCATACAGATCAAAAACAAATACCAAATTTATTACAAAAATAAGAATAAAATCAGACCGCAAAAGATTATTTCAGGGGTATATCAAAGGTTTTTGATACTTTAACTTGCATTCCCGTATTATCACCGATCACTTGCGATTTGTCATACGCAACAGCACCACTGAAAAGCCATCCATTTAGTTTTCGACTGGTATAAGTTGCTTCCAGCATTGTCGAAAACTGGTCGCGTATCTTAACAGACGGGATAAGAGGTGTACCCCAGCTTCGGGAATAAGTCATTAATGCTCTGTATCGCAGATTAGGATGGATATTTCCGCTTATACCTCCGTGAAAAGAAGATAAGCGAGTATTGTATATCGTCAAAGATTGTCCATTGTTATAGATAGGAGATGTGAAAAGCGGATTGCCGACCGTATAACCATAATTACTTAAAGATATATAATCGACATGATTATAATAGTTATCTCCGCCACTTACCTGAGTCGGAATTTCTTCGTTCTTATCCCACAGGAAAGGTCCTGATTGATCTTTCGAATGAAGATATTCGAATAAAATATTAGATAACCAACTTGTTTTATTCAGTTTAATCTCGATACCGTATAATCCATCAGGCATATTCTTAAAAAACAACCCAGACTGATCCTCGAAAAAGTGTTCATGATAAGCTTTAATTGCGAAGTCTTCTTTTTTGTATGCAGCTGCAAGGTGCACACTACCATAAACATTCCCGACAATATTTGCGCGGTCTGTTATATTGGCTTCGCTTCCTCCCGACATAGGAACCAATACTTTGAAGAAGTCTTTTATTCCGGCCGAACCTTTGTATTTAAGCTCTCCTTTCTGATAGAAATGTCCTCCCCATTGTGTGTCCATTTCCAGACCGAAAATGAAATCCCACGCAGAAGTCGGGGTATATTTCAAAAAACCGTATTTTCTATGATACAACACTTTATCGGCGTAATATCCGTCTGCTGCATTCTCTTTTTTGAATTTATTATCAATAAACCATCCATAAGAAACCCCTCCCATAACGTGCAATTGGTCTCTGGTAGATGGGATAGTGAGAAAACGGGGCAGACTCAATTCTACTTGCGGAACAGGGCGTGCATTCGATGAAAGGGTAAGTCCTCCACTGCTTAATTCGTTATTCTTTAGTAGTGATCGTTTTTCTTTTGCACCTATCGAAAGTTTCAGATCGTTTCTATATCCTAAATCGATATAATATTGCTGAAAATAGAAATCGGAAGAAAGATTGTTTCCTCCCAGAAAATCGACGCTTCCCGATATATTGAAGTTCTGATCTATATTTTTATAAGCAGAATAATTTACCCGTAAATATCCTTTTCCCGTTTCAGCAGAACCTATTCCATACTGGTTGTTTGTCAGCCAGAAAGGGGCGTAGTCTCCATCCGTGAAAGTTCCCATTCCGGAAATGGTAACATCCATTTTATTGGGTAATCTGTTTTCTATTATTGGATCGGGAATATATTCTACCGAATCTACCTTCCATTGAAATACTCCTTTGGGGAATGTACTAACAGAATCTACTTTCCATTCCCTTACCTCTTGAGATAGAATATAAGTAGCTGGTAAAAAGAGAAATAAACAAGAAAAAATCTTTTTCGGAAAAAGCATACGTTGTTTTTGTATTGAAAGACAAAAGTAGTAAAAAAGCATTGTCCGTTCAAATTAGGTAGATCAATGATACGAAACTATGTGATAGATTCTTTCCGAACACTAAATACACTGATTATACATGTTTTCACTGTTTCATTATTTTTATTTGCTTATAATCAATATCGTAAAAATAATAATTCTGTGATTATCTGGTTGTATCGGTGTATTCTGCGTGCGTTTGTTCTTTCAATACAACCTTGTTATTTACAAACATAGCAAAGCCCTATCCCTACAATTGAATATACCAGAAATTATATTCCATTCGGTACAGTTTTTGAAACTACTATATTCAGTTTTTTTCATTATATTTGCGGCAATTTTTTATTGGAAGGTAATTTACAATGAACAAAAAGTTTAAAGAATACAACAGTTTTAATTTATCTGATATAAATAAAGAGATATTGGATAAATGGAATCAGCAAAATATATTCCAGAAAAGTCTGGATGTACGTAAGGATGCTGAGACATTTGTGTTTTATGAGGGTCCACCTTCGGCAAATGGTATGCCCGGTATTCACCATGTGATGGCACGTACCATTAAGGATATTTTCTGCCGTTACAAGACTATGAAAGGCTTTTTGGTCAATCGTAAAGCCGGATGGGACACACACGGGCTACCAGTCGAACTGGCTGTGGAGAAAGCTTTGGGTATCACGAAAGAAGATATAGGCAAAAAGATTTCCGTTAAAGAATACAACGATGCCTGCCGTAAGGAGGTAATGAAGTATACTAAGGAATGGGAAGATTTGACGACTCAAATGGGATATTGGGTAGATATGAATGATCCTTATATCACATATGACAATCGTTATATCGAAACACTTTGGTATCTTCTAAAGGACTTATACAATAAAGGATATTTATATAAAGGATATACGATACAACCTTATTCTCCGGCAGCCGGAACAGGGCTTAGTACACATGAGTTGAATCAGCCGGGTGCTTACCGTGATGTGAAAGATGTTACAGCTATCGCCCAGTTCCAGATAATTGATCCGAAGCTGGAAATGTCTCAATTTGGGACGGCTTATTTCTTGGCTTGGACAACTACTCCTTGGACTCTACCTTCTAATACGGCTTTGGCTGTAGGGGCAGATATAACTTATGTGGCTGTGCAAAGCTACAATCCTTATACATATCAGAAAATGACGGTAGTGGCAGCAAAGTCACTATTGCCAAGCCTGTTCAATCCTAAAGCAGCTGATTTAGTGTTAGAGGATTATAAAGAAGGAGATAAACTGATACCTTATAAGGTAGTAGGAGAGTGGAAAGGCTCGGAACTTGCCGGAATGGCTTATGAGCAACTTATCCCATGGATGAATCCGGGAGAGGGAGCATTTAAGGTCGTGACCGGAGATTTTGTGACTACCGAAGATGGTACAGGTATCGTACATATAGCGCCTACATTTGGTGCGGACGATGCTAAAGTGGCAAAAGCCAATAATGTACCTCCTTTGATGTTGACCGATAAAGACGGAAACCTTCGCCCGATGGTTGACCTCACAGGTAAGTATTTCAGGATAGAAGATTTGAATCCTGAATATGTAAAAGAAAAAATAAATATAGATTTATATAAAGAATATGCAGGTCGTTATGTGAAGAACGAATATGATGGTTCTTTGACAAGTGACGACAATACGTTGGATATAGACCTTTCTGTAATGCTGAAACAGCAAGGAAAAGCGTTCCGTATCGAAAAGCATGTTCACAATTATCCTCATTGCTGGCGTACCGATAAACCTGTCTTGTACTATCCTCTGGATAGCTGGTTTATACGTACAACCGCTTGTCGTGACGAATTGATAGAACTGAATAAGACTATCAATTGGAAACCTCAATCGACAGGAACAGGACGTTTTGGAAAATGGCTCGAGAATCTGCAAGATTGGAATCTAAGCCGTAGCCGTTATTGGGGTACTCCATTACCTATCTGGCGTACCGAAGATGGTAAAGAAGAGCTTTGTATCGGTTCAGTAAAGGAGCTGTATACAGAAATAGAAAAATCTATTGCTGCCGGATTGATGAAAGAACTACCATGGAAAGGTTTTGAAGTGGGTAATCTGGATAAAGCTAATTATGAAAAGATAGATCTTCACCGTCCTTATGTAGATGATATAATACTTGTTTCGCCTTCGGGTAAACCGATGAAGCGTGAGTTGGATCTGATAGACGTTTGGTTCGATTCGGGAGCTATGCCTTTTGCACAAGTATTTTATCCGAATATAAGTGAAGAAGAATTTGAGAAAATATATCCTGCCGATTTTATAGCAGAAGGTGTAGACCAGACTCGCGGATGGTTCTTTACCCTGCATGCTATATCGACAATGGTAAAAGGACGTATTTCGTTTAAAAACGTTATTTCTAATGGACTTGTCTTGGATAAGAACGGAAATAAAATGTCGAAACGTCTTGGAAATGCGGTTGATCCATTCCAGACTATCGAGAAATATGGTTCCGACCCTCTGCGTTGGTACATGATTACAAATGCTTCACCTTGGGATAACCTCAAATTCGATATAGAAGGTATAGATGAAGTTCGTCGCAAGTTTTTCGGAACTCTGTATAATACCTATTCATTCTTTGCATTGTATGCAAATGTTGATAATTTTGATAATTCACAACCTCAGATACTAGTTTCGGAACGTCCCGAAATAGACCGTTGGATCATTTCATTACTCAATACGCTTATCAAAGAAGTGGATGAGTATTATGGAACGTATGAACCAACTAAAGCGGGTAGGGCGATATCTGACTTTGTGAACGATAACTTGAGTAACTGGTATGTTCGCCTGAACAGAAAACGTTTCTGGGGTGGTGAAATGACTCAGGATAAGTTATCGGCTTATCAGACACTTTACACATGCCTTGAGACTGTTGCACGATTGATAGCGCCTATATCCCCATTCTATGCGGATAAACTGTTTGCAGACTTGAACAGTGCTTCAGAATCTGTACATTTATCCGATTTCCCAATATATGACAATTCTGTTGTAGATAAGGATTTGGAAGAAAGAATGCAGATTGCTCAAAGCATCTCATCTATGGTATTAGCATTACGTCGTAAAGTAAATATCAAAGTTCGCCAACCGTTGATGCAGATAATGATTCCGGTAGTGGATGCTCATCAACAAGAAGCTATCGAGGCTGTACGTGACCTTATATTGAATGAGGTAAACGTGAAAGAGCTGAAATATGTGGATAATGCGGCAGGCATTCTAGTGAAAAAGGTAAAACCTGATTTCAAAAAACTAGGACCTCGTTATGGTAAGATAATGAAGCAATTGGCTGTCGTTGTTCAAGGAATGGATCAGCAAGCTATCGGAGAACTGGAGAATAAAGGCTCATACACTTTCGATGTGGATGGTCAGAGCGCAACTATCG
The DNA here is from genome assembly GCA_032477055.1 of Dysgonomonas sp. Lineage (GTDB taxonomy): Bacteria > Bacteroidota > Bacteroidia > Bacteroidales > Dysgonomonadaceae > Dysgonomonas_A. Next base: position 191,666 of record JAWDXP010000002.1, read on the forward strand.
AACTGGCAGATGTTGAAATCATATCCGAGGATATCGAAGGATGGTTAGTTGCTAATGAAGGAAGATTAACTGTTGCATTAGATATAACTGTAAGTGATGATCTTAAAAAAGAAGGTATAGCACGCGAATTAGTAAACCGTATACAAAATATCAGGAAATCAAGCGGTTTAGATATTACGGACAGAATTTGTGTCGAAATATCGGATTTAGATCAAATTCGTGATGCTGTTTCCGAATATAAAGATTATATTGCAGGACAGGTATTAGCGGATGAACTTATTTTAAAGAACGGTGTTTTAGGAACGGAAGTTGACATGGACGACTTCGTTCTTAACATATCGATAGAAAAAATATAAAATAGAAGATAAGTATAAACTTTTAATAAAGGAGATGAATACCATGGCAGATAAAACCAGATACACAGATGAGGAATTAGCAGAATTCCGTGATCTTATATTACAAAAACTTGAAAAAGCAAAAGAAGAATATGAGACTTTGAAAGCTTCTATTACAAATTCGGATGGAAATGATGTAACAGATACTTCTCCTACATTTAAAGTATTGGAAGAAGGAGCAGCTACGTTATCGAAAGAAGAAGCGGGACGCTTGGCTCAACGCCAGATGAAATTCATTCAGAATTTGCAGGCAGCATTGATACGCATCGAGAATAAAACATATGGTATATGTCGCGAAACGGGAAAACTTATTCCTAAAGAGCGTCTTCGTGCAGTACCTCATGCAACATTGAGTATCGAAGCTAAAAACAGTGGAGCTAAATAATTTTTTAATTAGACAATAAATTGACAATGTGCCGATATGCTAACTATTATAGCATCATTGGCATATTGTCATATTAGATAAATTGTTATATTTTTCCGAATGACACAGAAATTACCGAAGGGCATAACGGCTATAATTGTTATTGTTTTAGTACTAATTGCCGATCAAATTTTAAAAATATGGGTCAAAACAAATATGGCTCTTTTCGAATCAATAGAAATAACCAGTTGGTTTAAAATATATTTTGTCGAAAATCCAGGAATGGCTTTTGGTATTGAGGTTATAGGTAAGGTCTTTTTATCTGTTTTTCGCATTATAGCAGTCGGTTTTATCGGATATTATTTATATTCTCTGATCCGTAAGAACTATTCCACCGGATTTATTGCTTGCATTGCTCTGATTTTAGCCGGAGCTCTGGGTAATATTATAGATAGTGTTTTCTATGGCGAAATATTTACAGCCAGTTATCCGGGTCATATAGCCTCTCTTGTTCCTTTTGGAGATGGTTATGCCAGCATACTACATGGCAAGGTAGTAGATATGTTTTATTTTCCATTGATCGAAAGTACATTCCCCGATTGGCTTCCGGTATGGGGTGGGGAGGAGTTTATCTTTTTTCGTCCTATATTCAATTTGGCAGATTCAGCAATTACTGTTGGAGTAATAGTATTATTCATATTCTACCGCAAAACTTTTTTGGAATCAATGCAGGATTATTCTAAAGAGAAAAAAGAAGCATGATAAGAAGACAAGTTATATACATTTGTTCTTTTGTAGCTCTCACTATCGGAATTGTAGCCTGTAGTAAAAATGATGTACTTTCCAGAAACAAAATGGTGGCGGTGCTTCATGATATACAGGTTGCAGAAGCTATTCAGAGTATACGCTTTATAGATTATAGAGAAAGAAAAGATAAAGATGCACTAATTGAAGGTGTATTAAGACAGCATGGTATTACACAAGCTCAGCTGGATTCTTCATTGGTTTGGTATTCAGATAATGTAGAAATCTACAACAGAGTAAATGATTCTGTAATAGCGACTCTCAAAAGGGAATATGATAAAGCGAACAATGACTTAACAAGATATGAGTTAATCACAAATACACGTCCTAGTTCAACAATTCTTCCCAGTTTTTCTTATCTGACTAATGCTAATCCTACTTTAGATTTCAGTATTGATTCTGTATTTATACAATCATACCCTGACTTTAAAATCCAGTTCAAAGCATTATGGGTTGAAGATGATACTGATGCTGAATTTACTGTTTCTTTTAAGTATGCTGACACAACAATAATCAGCTCACAAAAGCTAATCCCTACTGATTCAGTTTTATATCAAATAACAAGCCCTGTAGTTCAGGATAGTACATTGAAAAGAATTTCCGGATATATCCGTCTAAATAATTTTGAGATGACGGATCAGAAGGTGTTACTTCATGATATCAAAATAAGAGATAAGATTAAGATCGAACCGGATACGGTTCAGGTAGAAACAGATAGTATTAAAAATATTCAATAAATTTCTACATAAAAATAAACGAGGTAATTTTTCAGATTACCTCGTTTATTTTTTATTTCATTTTACATCTTAGTTCGGAGCTCTTCTGTACAAAAGTGCTGCTATTCCAATGAAAATAATATTAGGAATCCAAGCCGCAATAAACGGACTTACCAGCCCCGATACTGCAAATGTAGAACTTATAGTCATAAACATTATATAAGACACACTCAATAAAAGTCCGATACCTATATTTAAACCCATCCCTCCTTTAATCTTTCGGGATGATAATGATGCACCTATAATAGTTAAGATAAAAGCAGAGGCAATAGAAGCAAAACGCTTATGGTATTCGATTTCAAATCCTTGTATATTGCCAATACCTTTCTCTTTCTGCCTTTTAATATGCTTGTATAGCTGCGGAGTGGTCATCTGTTCGAAGTCATTAGCCGAAATAAGAAAGTCTGAAGGTACAATTGTCAACGTCGTATCAATTTGGCTTCCGCTGGTAATATGCTCTCTCATTCCTTCAAATTCTCTGATCGTATAATCGAATATTTTCCAATGATATGCCGAGTCATATTGAATACGGCTTGCTGTAAGACGTGATATAAGTTGCTGCTCTTCAAATTTATCCAAAGAAAAATTGAAACCCATTTTGTCCCGATTATCATATCTGTTAAAATAGGCAATAACTCCGGGTTCTATCTGAACTTGTATCCGTTCGGCATAAGTTACCTCTTTATTTCTGATATATTTATTCTGAAAATTTATTCGTACCGTATTTGCCGGAGGAATAATGAAAGCCGTAAGAACAAAGCTTATGATAGCAATTATAAAAGCCGAAATCATATAAGGCTTCATGAGTCTTTTAAAGCTCATTCCTGTCGATAACATCGCGATTATCTCCGAATTATCGGCAAGCTTCGATGTAAAAAAGATAACGGATATAAAGACAAATAGTGCACTGAACAGATTGACGTAGTAAGGAATAAAATTCAAATAATAATCGAAAAGTATAGCCTTCAATGGTGCGTCGTTTCTCAGAAATTTGTCTAATTGCTCATTTACGTCAAATACAACAGCTATGGATATAATGAGTATAATGGAGAATATGTAAGTCCCCAAAAATTTTCCGATTATATATTTGTCAAGTATCGTTAACATGAATAATTATATTCTTCTAGATATATCTTCTATAATTGATCTCTTCCAACTAGTGAAATCTCCTGCAATAATATGTTGGCGTGCTTCTTTTACAAGCCACAAATAAAATGATAAATTATGTATTGAAGCTATTTGTAAGGCAAGAATTTCGTTAACAATAAATAAATGCCTCAAATAAGCTTTAGAATATAGTGTATCTACAACAGATGTTCCTTCTGGATCGATAGGGGAAAAATCATTCGCCCATTTTTTATTTCGCATATTCATTATGCCATGACGGGTAAATATCTGTCCGTTTCTTCCGTTTCGGGTAGGCATGATACAATCAAACATATCTACACCTCTTTCTATAGATTCCAGAATATTCGCAGGAGTACCTACTCCCATCAGGTAACGTGGCTTATTCTGAGGTAATATTTCATTGACCACCTCTATCATTTCGTACATTTTTTCGGTAGGCTCACCTACAGCTAATCCTCCGATAGCATTTCCTTCTGCATCTTTCGAAGCAACGTTCTCAGCTGCACGTTTTCTTAGATCTGGATATACACATCCTTGAACGATAGGGAACAATGCTTGTTTGTAACCATATTTACATTCCGTCTCATTAAAACGAGTAATACATCTGTCGAGCCATCGTTCTGTAAGTTCGAGAGACTTTTTGGCATACGAGTAATCGGCGTCACCGGGCGTACACTCATCGAAAGCCATCATAATATCGGCTCCGATAGTCCGCTCTATATCCATCACACTCTCGGGAGTAAAAAAATGCTTCGAACCATCTACTTGAGAACGAAATATAGCCCCTTCTTCTGTTAATTTACGGTTTTCTGCCAAAGAAAATACCTGAAAACCACCACTATCTGTGAGGATAGGCTTATTCCAGCTATTAAACTTATGTAGCCCTCCTGCCTGTTCCAGTATCTCAAGTCCCGGACGAAGATATAAATGATACGTATTACCCAATATGATCTGAGCTTTTATATCATTCTCCAGTTCCGTCATGTGTACGGCTTTCACCGAGCCTTGTGTTCCAACAGGCATAAAAATAGGAGTCTCAATCTGTCCATGATCTGTAGTTATTAAACCGGCACGGGCTTTAGATTGAGCATCCGTATATTGAAGTTCAAATTTCATATTTATAAATCAGAAAAATTCGAAGATTATTTAGACTCTAAAACTTCACCATCGGGTGAAATCTCCAAATCTTTCATTTGTACTAATACAATGGATGTTTTATTTTTCTTTAATACAGAAAATTCATACCCTTCCGACTCCAGCTTATCATGAGTATTGGGTATTCTTCCGAATTTATCGATCAGGTATCCTGCTAATGTATCATATTGCTTTGCCTTATCGATAGTATGGGGCAACTGGTCATTTATATCACTAATAGCCGCCGTTGCAATAACAGAATATATACCTTCTCCGGTCTCTTCTACAAATGGTATCTCATTATCGTATTCATCCTGAATTTCACCAACCAACTCTTCCAAGATATCCTCCATCGTAATAATACCTTCGATACCTCCATACTCGTTCAGTACCATAGCTATTTGCTGGTGTTTTATCTGAAACTCTTTCAGTATCTGTCCTATACGCTTTGTTTCGGGGACAAATGAAACAGGGCGTATAATAGAATGTATATCGACATTTCCATTTTGACGCATTTTTTTCAGTATGTCTTTAAGGTGGACAATACCTACAATATTATCTATATTGTCCTCATAACAAGGTATACGTGAAAATCCGTCTTCGATCACAGTTTCTAAGGTTTGCTCATCGTAATCGTTAACATCAATTGCCAGTACTTGTGTACGTGGAACCATTACCTGACGGGCTGTACGCTCCGAAAAATCAAAAGCGTTCTTGATTATATCATAGCTGGTAGTATCTTCATCGTCACCATTCTCGCTTATCTGATCCACCAAATATTTCAACTCGTCGCTACTATAACTTTCTGCTTCCGATACTGTATGAAGTCCAAACATTTTCAGGATTAAATTTGCGAACCCATTCAATAACCAAATGAAAGGGCGGCAAATCCAATAAAAAGCCTGTAGAGGATAAGATATTGCAAGAGTTGTCTGTTCCGGTCTCAAAATAGCGAGTGATTTTGGTGCTAACTCTCCAAAAACAATGTGCAATATAGTAATAATAAGGAATGCAATAGGTAATGCTATACTATGCGCCAGTTCCGGACTCATAGACACACCAATCAGCTCCATAAAATTGAGTATCATCTTGGAAACAACAGGTTCCCCGATCCAACCCAAGGCAAGACTCGATAGGGTAATTCCCAATTGAGTAGCTGCAAGATAGGCATCAAGATGTGCGACTATTTTTTTTGAAAGTATTGCAAAACGATTTCCTTCTATTGCCTTTAGTTCTAATTGCGAGGCTCTTACCTTAACTATTGCAAACTCTGCTGCAACAAAGAAACCATTTAAGAAAACAAAAAGAAAAGTAATAAGTATACTAGATATCATATATCTACTAAAATGATGATGTTACAAAGATAATATAAATTGTGTGTCTGTAAAAAACAGATTAATTATTATTCCTGATGTATATCAATATTTTGCTTTTGCTGTAATATGTTGGACAGATAACTTGAATGCTGTAGTTCTATCCCACGAGCCGTCAATATATTTTTCTCCGACTTCCTCATATCCCACTGAATATTTTTTGAGCAGCAAACGTAATGCATTTCTTTTCTCATCGTCCGAATCTATTATTTCTGCCTCACCGAAAGCAATAACACTCTCATAAAGAGTTGTGTATTTATCGGCGATAGGTTGCGTTTTACCTATAACGCAGAAAGAAATGTGATTGTTCTTTTTTATATTGTCCAATTTATGTCCTTCAGGCGCGCAATGGAAGTAAAGAACCTTATTCACATCATCATAAGCATAGCTAATGGGTACACCATATGCATATCCATTGTCAGACGTTCCCAAACTAAGAAAACCGTATTCCGAATCTCTTAACAATTCGGTGATTCTTTCTCCTGTTAATTCTCTGTTTTTGCGCCTTATTTCTCTGAACATTCTTATTTAATATATTTTCTTTATTACATCAATTTTCAAGCTATTTATTTTTCCATCAATAGAATTTTTGAATTCATCGAAATGCGTACTTGCATTATGAATATCTATTGCTTGTTCCGATTTCCAAACTTCTATGATAGTATATTCTGCCGGATTATTAATGTTCTGATGCAGATCATACGAAATATTCCCATCTTCTTTGCGAGTAGCATCCACCAGCTTATGTATTGCAACTAATAACTCGTCCCTATATTCTTCTTTGATTGTAATAACTGCAACTATCTTTAATTCGTTCATAATCGTAAAGTTTTGATTAATAATAACTACTATCTATTATTTTATTAGTTTTAATTTTGTTACCACTCAAATTGATAGACTCGGATACCAGACCAAGCATGAAACTATGCGAATAATTGTGGGTCTGTAGATTATGTATCTTAGTCTGATAAAATGATCCCAGATAACCTACTCGTAAAGTTACTTTCGAAACAGGTATATCTGCCGTAAAATAAGCACGCATAGCTCTCTGGTTATGAAGGGATGCAAAGTTTACAATTTTCACACTATTACCCAACGATATTTCATAATAAGACTGGCTATATTCGGGTGAAAATAAGACGCCCAGAACTGGGATATCCAACTGTCCGCGAAATGTTATCGTTTTCCAGTCATAAAATGCAATAGCTGACAAATGAATATTACTATAAGCCCTTGCCGATGCCGGATTATTTGAGTTTCGCTGGTTATATAATACACCTCCGGTGATATTCCATAGCCCACCTGCCGAAAAGCGAAATTTATCCGTTCTATACAGATTATGGTGTCCGCCAAAAGTATAACCTAAAAGAAGTGAGTATTCATTAGCGTTTTTAGCCGGGTTGTCCACAGAAGCAAATTCGAGTTCGATCAACTGCTGACTGGTAAAATTGTTATTGAACCAAGATCTTTTCTTCATCCGTTCATTTAACAAACGAATAGAATACCCTTTATATTTTAAAGGAGAAAGATAGGTATCGTAAATGTTCGATGAACCAATACCTATAGAGGTTGCTTTATTAGTCGAATAATATTTTTCATTATCCTGAGCACACACACAGTTTGCATCAAATAAGTAACATAGAATAAATATGACTGAAACAATCCGATATACGCTCATTTTCTTCAATATAAATTATTCTCCAAATTCCAAATGCTGTTGTCCTGTATCATCTATACCCGAATCATCATCGTCAATCTGCACTTTAAATGAAGCTTCCCCTTCGTCTTCGGGCTCAGGGAATCGGGTAGGTTCCAGTTCGGAAACTTTTCCAACTTCGAAAGTTGCAACGCGTTTTCCTTTTGCTTTGAAGCTTTTTGCTGCAATAAACTCTTCGGCGTCTATTATCAACGGACTCCTGAAACTGTCATTGCCTCCAAACTCCACTTCAATTCTTGGATAAACAACATCTGTCAACACATACAGTTTCGAATCATGATTCTCTCCTAAAAAGTTCTGAACTTTATTCGATGATTCAAATGTAAAGCGCTTCAAATATACATATTTCTGGTCTGCATCATATAAAACGGCTGTCCAAACTTTATTTTCATTGAACTTTTCTATTTTAATAATGCCCGATTCGTAGTGATTACTTACATCAAAATTAGTAGTATGAAAATCTCCATTTTTATTGATCACTAATATTTGTTCATCACTCTGAAATTCTCCAAGATACTGACCTCTTTCGTCATAGTTAAGACGCAATACATCCGGATCGAACCACACTTTACGACCACCTAGCGTTGATTTTCCTTTATGTTTCAATGTTATCTTATGAACATCTGCCTTAGTAAGCAAATTACCCATAGACTGGCGTCCCTTGATAGCTATATCGCTAAAGTCTTTTTCGAATACCTGAATTTTTTGGCGTGGGCGAGGCTTCAATAATACGCGTATGGTTTCGGCTTCTCCGTTAGGATTCGCACTGAAATACATGATACGTGAACCATCATCACCCTGTGTTACATCGTACTCTTTGTCACGTGTAATTCCTGTAACAGAGAATCGTTTCATATAATAAGGACCAATCTTTCCGCTTCTGTATATCGCATTGTAGATAGTACGCTTATCATTTCTTTTGAATACATTTAAGTATAAGACGTTTTTACCTACAAACATTTTGTCACTTACCTTGACGATCTTGTATTTGCCGTCTTTAAAGAATATGATTATATCATCAATATCCGAACAATTGCATACAAATTCATCTTTCTTCAAAGATGTTCCGATAAACCCTTCTTCCCTGTTGATATATAACTTCTCATTTGCCTCTACTACTTTAGTAGCCTCAATGGTATCGAAGTTACGTATCTCAGTCATACGAGGATGATCTTTCCCATACTTCTCTTTCAACATCACAAACCACGAAATGGTAAAGTCTACGATATTTGTCAGGTTATGGTCTATCTCTTCAATCTCCGTTTTATATTTAGCTATCAGTTCATCAGCCTTATCCGAATTGAATTTAAGGATACGTCCCATTTTTATCTCCATCAAGCGGAGTATATCTTCGCGCGTAACCTCACGGATAAATATCTTGGAAAATGGAATCAGCCTTTTTTCGATATGAGCTACGGCAGCATCCATATCTTTTGCATTTTCGAACTCTTTATCCTTATAAATTCTTTCTTCGATAAATATCTTCTCCAGAGATGCAAAATGCAGGCTTTCCAGTAATTCGTTCTTCTGAATTTCCAATTCCCATCTCAATAAGTGCAATGTAGAATCAGTAGAGCTGCGCAGGATATTGCTCACTGTCAGGAAATGAGGCTTATTCTCATCAATCACGCAACAGTTGGGAGAGATACTTATCTCACAATCTGTAAATGCATACAGTGCATCTATAGTTTTATCAGATGATACACCCGGAGCCAAGTGTACTTGTATCTCAACATTCTGGGCAGTTATATCATCTACTTTCCTGATCTTTATTTTTCCTTTATCATTGGCTCTCAGAATAGATTCCACTACGGTAGAAGTCGTTTTGCCATATGGGATGTCCGTGATAACAAGAGTTTTATTATCCAGTTTCGAGATTTTCGCACGTACTTTTACTGCACCTCCACGTTCTCCGTCATTATAACGACCAACATCAATATATCCTCCGGTCAAAAAATCGGGATACAGAACAAACTCTTCCCCGCTGAGATGAGCTATTGCAGCATCACATATTTCATTGAAATTGTGAGGTAATATCTTAGAGGAAAGACCAACCGCAATACCTTCCACGCCCTGAGCAAGTAGCAAAGGAAACTTAACAGGAAGCGTTATCGGCTCTTTATTCCGACCATCATACGAAGGTTTCCAGTCTGTTGTTTTATTATTGAAAGCGATCTCAAGAGCGAACTTGGACAACCGTGCTTCAATATAACGGGGAGCGGCAGCACCGTCACCGGTGAGTATATTACCCCAGTTTCCCTGACAGTCAACCATCAAATCCTTTTGCCCCAACTGCACCAGTGCATCACCAATAGACGCATCTCCATGCGGGTGAAACTGCATCGTATGCCCGATAATATTAGCCACCTTATTGTAACGTCCATCATCCATCCTCTTCATAGAATGAAGAATGCGTCGTTGCACGGGTTTCAATCCGTCACCAATATGCGGAACAGCACGTTCTAGTATTACGTACGAAGCATAATCCAAAAACCAGTTCTGATACATCCCCGAAAGGTGTAACTGGCTTTCAGAATCTTTTATAGGTACTCTGTAGTCCGAATGAGTCGATAAATTTTCATCTTCTTTTTCGTCTGTATTTTCCGATGATAAGTCCTCTTCTAACCCTGAGTTCTCTTCCTCAATAATATCTTCTGGAAACATATATGAAGCTTGATATACTGTATTTTAATGAATTTTCGAAAATCATCCCAAAGATAACTTTTTTTACGATGAAATCAAAGTGAAACATTTTTGCTAATTTTGAAGAAAATATATCTCGAATACACAAGATGAACCAACCTAAAATAAGTATTATAGTCCCGGTACATAACGCAGGAGAACATCTTGAAAAATGTCTGACATCTTTAATCTGCCAAACATTGACGGATATAGAAATTATTCTCGTATTAGATTGTCCCACAGACGGAAGCGATAAAGTTGCAGAAGCTTTCGCTGCTAAAGACACCCGTATTACAATCATTCGAAACGAAGAAAACCTCCATACGGGACTCAGCAGAAACAGGGGGATTGAAATGGCAACGGGCAAGTATATAGGCTTTATAGACCATGACGACTATTGTGATTCTTCGATGTACGAACTGCTATACAATAAAGCAGAAAAGGATCAATTAGATGTCGCCAGATGCAATTTTGCATGTATCTATCAAGAGGAAAAGAACTCACGGGAAGAAAGATACATTTATCCGGATACTATTAGCAAAATTTCGGATAAAGAATCTGTTTATGAATATGTTTGTGGTGATAAGGTATCTTGTGTAATATGGAATCATATTTATAGAGCAGACTTTCTGAAAGAGAATAATATCTCATTTTTAGATTCGCGAAAAATATGCTCCGAAGATAGTATATTCTTTATGGAAGTGTATGATAAAATGAACGCTTTCGGAACCATTTCTCCTTATTTATATTATCATGTATTTCATAATCATAATACCGGAAAAATGTATGGGTACCGTTCCATAGAAAACAGAATTTCGTTCTTCGAAGGGCTATACTCATTTCTTCGGAAAATGAATATTGATGAAGAGAAATGCCAATCTTATTTATCCGAAAACATTCTTAAATCATTGTATACCGGAAGCCGTCAGGCTTTACTAAATTTACCTTTCGGAAAAGCTATCGATGAGATAAAATTGATTCGAAAAAATGAACTGATTATGAAGTCTATAAACAATGTTTATAAAAAGGAAAACCGCCCTGTTCTTCGTAAACAAAAACCAACTGTCATAGCTTTCTTTCTCCTGTTTAAATTACTTTTTTGAAATAATACAGTCTTTTTCTATACTAATAACTTTTTGCTATGAAAAGAAAATTATTCCTATGTGTTCTTCTATTATTAAGTACATTCATTCATGCTAAAAATAACGAACGTTTTTCTCGTGAAGATAATACATACCGCATTGCCAGCTATAATGTAAGAAATGGGATAGGGCTCGACAATGTTACCGATTACCAACGCACAGCCGAAGTAATTCGCTCCATCGATCCGGATGTTATAGCATTACAAGAATTAGATAGTGTTACAGGACGTAGCAAAGGTGTAGATGTATTGCAAAAATTGGCTGATCATACGGGAATGTATGCAATATATAGTCCATCTATCAACTTCGACGGAGGAAAATACGGAACAGGGCTTATGTCTAAAGAAAAACCTATATCATGGAAATCTATTTCATTGCCCGGACGAGAAGAAGCCCGTTCATTACTGATAGTTGAATTTGATAAATATATAATTTTTTCGACCCACTTATCACTAACAAGTGCAGATAGAATGACCTCATTCGAGATTATCAATGAGCAAGTGCAACAATATGATAAGCCGGTCTTTTTGATGGGTGATCTGAATGCTGAACCCGAATCGAAAGAAATAAAAATATTATCTAAAAATTGGGAAATGTTGAGTAACCCTGAGGATGCTACCTTTCCGGCAAATGAGCCTCACGAAACTATAGACTACATATTCGGTTATACAGGGAAAGGGGGAAAATATTCTATCTATCAGTCTAAAGTGGTGGATGAGCCTGTTGCATCAGACCACCGCCCGCTTCTTATAGATGTTGGATTAAGTAATTGATTTTTGAGATAAAAATGTGTTGTTGAGTGTATAATTAATGTAGTGTTATTTACTATTTTTCAGATTGTAGAGCTCATCGATGACATCATTCAATTGATTTTTAAGATCTATGTAGTCCAGTTTTTGTTGAGATAGGAGATTCTCATATAATTCGATGATCTTATCTAAAGGATTATTATTAATAACTGTACTATTATCTATTACCAATGCTGTAGCGTCACCACCATTATCACTAGCTATAGTATTGTTATTGATAAGATAGTTAATCGTATTCCTATGATCATATGTCTTAATAACATCGGAGGGAACACCTAATCCAAAGGCTACCTTTTCGAGTGTTTCGTTATCAATATATTCTGAATTTTCAATATTGGATACTGTTTGTTGCGTCACCTTCATTTTCTCACACAAATCTCGTTGATTCATATTGAGTACTTTACGAATCGAACGGATGTTATTTCCCATGTGTAGTTTTTTTTCTTTTGGTTCTGAGGTTGAATCCATGATTTATTCTATTTTTCTTACTATCAAAGATAGAACAATTTTAGTCTAAATAAAATACAAAATCATTTTACAAGCACAAAGAGTCGTTTAACAAACTCTTTTTATCGAATTTTGTAAATTAAAAACTCTTCCTTTTATTAAACCCAGCGATATTGTCTATTTAGTAAAAGGTGGAAAAGAAGTTTTATTTTAGGAAAGGAGTAACCTCTTATTTATTATAAGAGATTCTCCTTTTCTTTTTTAATAAACTTTCTCGAATAGCTTCTTGTTTTATTATAAAATAAATTTAGAAATAAGAAGTATGGAAGAGAAAATATTATTTGTTGTTACCAGTTGTGGAAGGTTAGGAAATACAGAAGAGACCACAGGTTATTATTTATCAGAAGTAACTCATCCCTGGAAAGTATTGCACAATTCCTATGATATAGATATCGTCAGCCCCGAAGGAGGTAAAGCCCCTGTTGAAGGTTTTGACCTGAAAGATCCCATAAATAAAGAGGTGTGGGAAAATGAGGAGTTTTATAATAGAATAATGAATACGATGGTGCCTAACGAGGTGAAACCCGAAGAGTATAAAGGCATTTTTTTTGCAGGAGGGCATGGCACAATGTGGGATTTTCCCCAAAGCACAGAATTAATGAATATTGCTGTCAAGATATACGAAAACGGAGGTGTGATAGGTGCAGTTTGCCATGGTCCTGCTATATTCTACAATATGAGATTGAGTGATGGAAATTATCTAATAGATAGTCTTAAACTGACTGCATTTACCAATGAAGAGGAAACTCATGTGAAATTGGAAACTATAGTCCCTTTCCTTCTGGAGTCCGGTCTTATTTCGCGAGGTGCTATTTTTGAGAAAGCAGAACTTTTTCAGCCTAAAGTAGTAGTTGACAAACGAGTTGTAACCGGACAAAATCCTGCTTCTGCAACCGGAGTAGGAGAGAGTATGCTCCGATTGTTAGATGAGATAGATTTAGAATAGATATTTTTTGACAACTTTCGTAAATATTTACTGGAAGCTAGAAATTGGCTTCAAATAATAGAAACAAGCTACATTGTGTCAGCTTGTTTTTTCGTCTGGTTTAATTTCCAATAAAAATAAAATCTATTATAAATTATATTATTTTTGTGCGATTTTTAACCAAGTGAATAGATATTATGAGAAAATTATTAGTGTTTTTATTTATATTCAATTATTTTTTATTCAACTCATGTAGCAGTGGAGATGTCAGTGATAATGATGAATTTATTTACGACCTGAATACTCTTTATGGATTATGGAAGGTCACAGAGATAGATACCGGTTCGGGATACGAGCCTGTACATGACTTAATGATACAGACATACACTACATTCAATTCGGACGGAACTTACAGCACAAAGGGTTATTACGGCAGTGGTTCGGGTAAATACCTGACAGTTAACAAAAGCATAAAATGTTATATCGAAGATAAACTTTTCATGACCTTCGAAGTTTTAAATTTATCTGAAAATAATGCTGAATTTAAAATGTCTAAATACAATGGTACAGCAAAGATAAAATACCAAAAACAATAGTAAAGAGAATATCTTAAATATACTGATAGAAAGCTTGTCATTGTATGACGGAATTGTAAATTCTAGTTTTATACTATCATCAGCAAGAGAATCTAAATATTCTTGCTGAATCTGTACATCAGATGAAACTGTCTCCGATCTATTTTGGATTGGGAAAACAGAGTAAAATTACCTAGAATGAAGATATAATATAGTAGGAATATGTATTTTTTCATTTTTATTTACAGACAGAAGTCTAATAGCTGACTTAAGGAATTTTATCTAAATAGTAATTATCTTTTATGAAAGATCGAATCTTGTCTTTCTTTCGTATTTAATAAAAAAGAATATTTCAATTTATTTCTATATATATAAATAGAATCCTTTTTTTCTGGTTTATAAATAGAATCTCCTTTCTCAAGAAAATCATATAATTTTTTTTCTGTCTCTTTAGATGAAGCATTTATAAATGCGGTAAATTTTAAATTATTCTGAAGTTTTATTAATAAAGCTCCCCTTGGAGAACTAAGCTGATTCCAAAAGAAACTATCTACTCGTCCAGAAATACTATTATCTCTATAAAGTAAAGGATACTCCTTTTTTAATGCTTGATCACGTTTTTTCTCAAAATTGCAAGAAAGGAAACCTATAATACATAATATATATATAAAATAATTTTTCATAACTATTCTATTATCTTAGTTTTTATTTTTCTAACATTAAAACCTGCTTTTGTTGCACTTTGCGATATTCCTGCTCCAATACTTCCACCTATTACCCTACCTCCATTAGCATCTGGTTCACCAACTGATATTGAAAAATTAAAATAATTATAAGAGAATAAAATTTGGGTTGCTTTTCCAGCTAAAGTATTTCCAGTAAAGCTACTCTTATCACCAGTATAAACCATAACTTGATGATTCAAAGAAACAGAAACTGATTCTATCCCCTAATTTTATACATTACTTATTTGTTTTGCAATTTCAATTATTTTTAAAATGGGAAGTTCTTTATGGGATATTACTACATCTTTGTCCAATTGGAAACCAATTTCACTTAATTGATGAATATCTATATTTTTTACTTCTTCTTTCGCAAAAAAAGCTTCAGTTCCAACGAAAAATGTGATATTAAGCTTAGTAAATTGATAACATCTGTAATTTTCTTTAAAGTATTTATAATCATTGTATACTTTTAAATAATTATTGTTCATTACAAATACCTCTTTGCCATATTTATTCCACAAGTATAATTTCACAAAAAAACCTGAAATAGACCAAGCTAGTATCCAAGAAATAATAACACCAATAGATAATTCTTTAATGACAAAGAATACTATTAATATAGGAATTAATAACATAGTTGTTGCAATTCCAGTTACAAAGACTAAACTCGCTCTATGTCGATGAGAAGTGAATATTTCTAAAAAAATAGAATCTTCATTATTATATATTTTATAATTATTCATTTCTATATCTTATCATAATATTTATTATTTTTTCCATTTTTGATAATCTCTGGATTTTACTTTATTTGCATTCTTCATATTACCATAATTTTGTTTGGTATATATCCCTTTTCTTTGTCTTTTAAATTGAGTCCATGTTCTAGGAGAAAGAGTATTTCCTTTAATATTTAAAGGCTTTTGATTTTTAAATAACCAATTATTAGGAGTTCCCACCCAATCTGCTGGACTATATGGATTAGAGGATGCAATATCAAATATAACATTAACAGGATTTTTCCATTGATTTTTTAGATACTTTAGAAACTTGCTTTTTCATCCAGACCTCCATCAACTGCTAATTTTACAGCTCCTCTCAAATAACCAGTTCCTTTTGTATCTCCACTGATAAAATCATTAGGTTTATCTTTTCTAACTACATATCCATAATTTTGTCCTCAATATCCACATCTCTTTTACCTAATTTGAAAATAGAGATCAGGTCAGATTTTCTATCCTCATTTTCCAAAACATAAAATAGATTATATTGCTTTATTTCAGGATATTTTTATCCATCTCTTTCAAATTCACGTTCAGTTTCAATTATACGATTGGGACGATTTATTTTTGATGTAGAATATTCTCGCTGAATGTCTTTAATTTTGAAATATCTTTTTCTGTACTTGGAGTCTTAATCTTCTCAATATAGATATTTACCTAGCCCATTTAAAAACTCTGTATCCTTATTATCTTTCAAACCTTACAGTCCTTTAGTATCTTGAGCTAAGATAATTAAAGGTATAAACATAAATAATAGTAAAAACTTTTCTCTCATCAACTCCCTTTTCTTTTTTATTAATAAAAAAGAAAGTTAGCTCTTGTGAATAAGAGCTAACCTTCATTATAATTCATATTTGCAAGATATTATTACTCAGCCAATAATATTTCCATGATCTGGACGGCAGCCTTGGTAACCGGAGAACCGGGTCCGAAGATAGCGGCAACTCCCGCTTTATACAGGAAGTCATAATCCTGTGCAGGAATAACTCCTCCGGCAATCACGATAATATCTTCACGTCCCAGTTTCTTCAACTCTTCCATTACCTGAGGTATAAGAGTCTTATGACCGGCAGCAAGAGAAGATACACCCAGAACGTTAACATCGTTTTCTACAGCCTGACGAGCAGCTTCTTCCGGAGTCTGGAACAAGGGTCCCATATCTACGTCGAATCCACAGTCTGCATACCCTGTAGCAACTACCTTAGCACCACGGTCGTGTCCGTCCTGACCCATTTTCGCAATCATGATACGGGGTTGACGACCTTCTTTCTTTGCGAATTGTTCCACAAGCTCTTTTGCTTTCTGGAATGTCGGGTCTTTTTTAGTTTCTGATGAATACACGCCTGATATTGTTCTGATTACTGCTTTATAACGGCCTACAATTACTTCGCAGGCATCTGATATTTCACCAAGAGTAGCACGAACACGAGCAGCTTCTACCGCAAGTTCGAGCAAATTGCCTTTCTTCGTTTTAACACATTCTGTAATAGCATCCAATGCTTTCTTTACAGCTTCATTGTCACGGTTAGCTTTCAGTTCGTTTAAGCGTTCGATTTGTTGACGTCGAACTTCTGTATTGTCCACATCGAGAATATCGATTGGGTCTTCTTTTTCCAAACGGTATTTGTTGATACCGATGATAGTCTGAGTTCCCGAGTCGATTTTAGCCTGAGTACGTGCAGCAGCTTCTTCGATACGCATCTTTGGAAGACCTGTTTCGATAGCTTTTGCCATACCACCCAGTTTTTGTACTTCCTGAATGTGCTCCCATGCTTTATGAACCAATTCGTTAGTCAGTGTTTCTACATAATAAGAACCTGCCCACGGGTCGATTTCTTTTGTAATCTGAGTTTCTTCCTGAATATATATCTGAGTATTACGGGCAATACGTGCAGAGAAATCGGTAGGAAGTGCAATCGCTTCGTCCAAAGCATTGGTGTGAAGTGATTGAGTGTGTCCAAGTGCGGAAGCCATCGCTTCAATACAAGTACGACCTACGTTGTTGAATGGGTCTTGCTCTGTTAGTGACCATCCCGAAGTCTGGGAGTGAGTACGAAGAGCCAATGATTTAGGATTTTTAGCACCGAAGCTTTTTACGATTTTCGCCCACAAAAGACGTCCGGCACGCATCTTGGCAATTTCCATGAAGTGATTCATACCGATTGCCCAGAAGAACGATAGACGTGGAGCAAATGCATCTACATCGATACCTGCGTCGATACCCGCTTTCAGGTATTCCATACCATCGGCAAGCGTATAAGCCAATTCGATATCGGCTGTTGCACCTGCTTCCTGCATGTGGTAACCCGAAATAGAGATAGAGTTGAATTTAGGCATCTTCTGAGACGTATATTCGAAGATATCAGCGATAATCTTCATAGAAAATTCAGGTGGATAAATATATGTATTACGCACCATAAATTCTTTCAAAATATCATTCTGGATGGTACCAGCCATTTCTTCAAGCTTAGCGCCTTGTTCCAAACCGGCATTGATATAGAAAGCAAGTACAGGAAGAACCGCACCGTTCATAGTCATAGATACTGACATCTGATTCAATGGAATACCATCGAACAGTACTTTCATATCTTCAACCGAACAGATAGACACACCTGCCTTACCAACGTCGCCCACTACACGAGGGTGGTCGGCATCGTATCCGCGGTGAGTAGCCAAGTCAAATGCAACGGAAAGACCTTTTTGCCCCGATGCAAGGTTACGGCGGTAGAATGCGTTGGACTCCGCAGCAGTAGAGAATCCTGCATATTGACGGATTGTCCATGGACGCATTGCGTACATACCCGAATATGGTCCGCGAAGGAACGGTGGTAATCCCGAAGCATAATTCAGATGCTCCATTCCTTCCAAATCTTCTTTTGTATAAACGGATTTTACCGCGATAAGCTCTGGAGTCATCCAGTCTGCTTTAATATCATTGTCGGCAATCCATTTTGCAGCATCTGTTTGTGCAAATCCTGCATTTTTGATATCTATATTTTTAAAATCTGGTTTCATAATTTTTCTTTTAAGCTGTTGGCCTTTAGCTTTTAGCCCTTAGCCATAAAATTTTCAAATTTGCTAATTGACTAATTCTCAAATTAATTTATTCCAAGTTTAGCATTGAATGTTCTTAATGTTTCAAGTACATTACTACGAACATTAACGAAATGTTCGATTCCCTGAGCTTTCAATTCATCCATCGAAGCAGGGGCACCCGCCACTACGAAATGAGCTTTTCCTTGTATCAATTTGTGAGCTTCCGGCGCATAAGCAGCGTATTCGTCATCGCTTGAACAAAGTACGATGATGTCCGCTTTCTTATCGAATGCGGCTTTTACTCCTTCTTCTACTGTCTGGAAACCTAAGTTATCGATAATCTTGTATCCTGCACAACCGAAGAAGTTAGCCGAGAACTGTGAACGAGCCAGACGCATAGCCAGATTACCGATAGTCAGCATGAATACAACCGGTGTTTTATCCGCTTTTTCAGTAGCCAAACGCAATTTTTCGAAATCAGTAGCCAAACGTGTTGTAGGCAATGCCTGAAGTGTTCCTTCTGAATGACCTTCGCCACACCCGCAGTTGCAACCACCTTCAACAATCTTGTGAGCAGCCGTTTCTGTGAAGTTAGGATATTGGTTTGTTCCCAACAGGATTTCGCGACGTGTAGCAACTGCTTTCGACCGATTAGCAGCAGACGCAGCGATAGCCGATTGAACTGTTCCGGCTTTCAATGCCTCATAGAAACCTTTTTCGTCAGTTTCCAAGAATAATTTCCAAGCTTGTTCAGCGATAGAAGATGTAAGATTCTCTATATAATATGAACCTGCCGAAGCATCCGTTATTTTATCGAAGTGACATTCTTCTTTCAACAACAATTGTTGATTACGTGCGATTCTTTCAGAGAAATCATCCGAATCTTTGTAAGCTTCGTCGAAAGGAAGAACCGTTAAAGAATTGATACCCGCAATAGTTGCCGACATAGCCTCTGTTTGGCTGCGAAGCAAATTCACGTGAGCATCGAAGATAGTCATATTGTAGGTAGAAGTTTCAGCATGTGCATAAATCTTAGCTGCACACCTGCATTCTCCTTCCGCAGTTTTATGAGGGCATTCGTTAGGACATTTAGGATGATAAGCTGCAACAATCTCTGCCCATAACCAGCGTGCAGCACGGAACTTAGCTATTTCCATAAAATAGTTCGAACCGATACCGAAGTTGAATTTAATTTTCTTAGCCACCAATGTAGCATCCAATCCTTTTTCAACCAATTTGCTCAATATTTCGTTACCGTTTGCCAAAGCATAACCCAGTTCCTGATAAATGTAAGAACCTGCGTTATTCAAACGGGTTGCATTCACATTCAATACTCTGAAACGTGGAAGTGGAGCAGCAGCCAAAGCAATCTCAGCAGCTTTCTCTATCCACTCAGCATTGTCTATACCTTTTTTAAGGATAGTTTTGAACGGGTCGTAATTAACCGAACCAAAGCATTGAAGAACATCTACATTTTGCGATTTGATGTAATCAACAAGGATTTTCACCAATTCGAGAGAATGTTTCTGGCAAGTTGAGAAATTCAACTCCACTGCTTCGGGATGAATACCGTTTAAAAGTGTTTTGATGTTTTCGGCATTTACATCTTTTCCACTTATATGGAAACCTAATGATGTGATGCCTTTGTTCAGAATATCCAAAGCTTTTGCATTAGCAGCTTTGAAGTCGACAACATCGATGTCTTGACGAACATACCAGTTGTTGTCTTTTTTTGTTCCTCTCACATAAGGAAATTCTCCGGGCAGTGAATCCACTGTCTTAAGACCTTCCAGATTTTCACTTCTGTAGAAAGGATTAACATTGAATCCTTCGTTTGTTTTCCAAACAAGTTTCTTCTCAAAATCAGCACCTTTCAGATCGGCGGTTATTTTCGCCATCCATTCTTCCGTTGACACGGGAGGAAAATCTGTAAAAAGCTTTTCTTTTAGATTTGCCATGGTTCTTTTTAATAATGTTTTTAGTATATATAGTTCTTGTTTATTTCTCTTACATACAACCAGTTACAATAAACCTTTTTTATCATTCTATCGATGAAATCTATTGTAGTTCAAAATCATATAGTTGCGCCCTAAAAAAGACACACAAAGGTAAAATATTTTGTTTGGTTGGTAAAGCTTTTTTATATATAATTTTTGTTTCAATACTTATAAGTAATGGTATATAGAGGGAGAAAACTAGCTTTTTGACAAATGTATAAGAGAAATGATTTATAAAATTGATTTTACGAGACTTATTTCTCCAATATATCCTAGAGTTCTTAGTATAATGATGCAGTAGAAAGTAACAAAGTATTATCTTTGTATCCTTTATATAAAACTAATAAATGGAATATAGATTAAATAAATATATCAGTGGTTCCGGCTTTTGTTCTCGCCGGGAAGCTGACCGGTATATAGAAGAAGGAAAAGTTACGGTTAATGGAAAACGTGCCTCAATAGGTATGCGTGTTCTTCCCGGACAAAAAGTGAAAGTAAACGGAGAGCTTATTGTAAATAGTATTGAACCTGTCTACATAGCTTTCAACAAGCCGGTAGGAATTGTGAGTACTACTGATTCTCAAGAGAGAGATAATATTATTAATTTTATCAGACACGAGCAGCGCATATTTCCCATAGGTCGTCTGGATAAAGATTCGCAAGGATTAATCCTATTAACAAACGATGGAGATATCGTAAATAAGATATTAAGAGCCGGTAACAATCATAAAAAAGATTATCTGGTTAGGGTTAACAAGCCTATTACGAAAGACTTTTTGACCCGGATGTCACAAGGTGTTCCCATATTAGACAGGGTTACACGTAAGTGTGAGATTGTCGAAATAAATCCTTACACATTCCAGATATCCCTCATACAGGGTTTGAACAGGCAAATCAGACGTATGTGTGAGTATTTCGATTATGAGGTACTCAAATTGGAGCGTATCCAGATAATGAACATCAAACTAGGTACTCTCGGACAAGGGAACTGGAGAAACCTTACCGAATCAGAATTGGAAGGATTATTTGATATGCTCGAAGATTCGGAAAGTACTGTACAATCAAAAAGAATACAGAATAGCAATAAAAACTTCAATAAGGCTCTTGAAAAATCTGATTTGAAGAAAGACTACCGTAAAGCAACTAGCGTCACAAAAAGCAAGAAAGAATCAGGGAAACTGAGACAAACGCAAGAAAGAGACACTGATGGACTAACTGGAAAACCAAAGCCTAAAACCAAAGGAAAACAAGCAAGCGGATTGAGAGTCGGAAAACAAAAAGTAGCAGCTAATAAACCCAAAAGAGGTACCTCCGGAACAAAGAGAAAATAAGTTAGTTTGATTATTTAATATTAGGAGAGGATTTTATTTAACATTCTTTTTTTCAATCAAATAGTTGTATCTCAAAAAAGACAAAAAATATAAGATATTTTATTTGAATCACTGTCTCGAACTAGAGTTTTTCAGGACGAGACAGTGTATTCAGACGATATGTTAACCCAAGTGTTAAATAGATATTGTACATATCAAATTCCATTACTCGAAAATTAGAAGGAAAAACAGGTCTTAATCCCCAATCCAGATTACCAAAGATGCCGAACCTGTCATTTATACGTCTTTCTGCACCTAGAGTCAAGCCAAAGTCAAAGCTTCTCATCTCATCATCATAATTAAAAGTTGCTTTCTCTATTTCAACTCTTTCTCCAGTAGGTGTACCTACCCGCATATATCCATCAGAAACATTCCCTTTGAAATGACTACTAAACAAATAAGATGCATAGCCTCCTGCGCGAAAACTCCAATTCTCATTTAGATCAAATGAAGCATATAAAGGGATTGTTACATACGCCATTTTTACGGTTGTTTCATTCTTTCCTACAAAATAACCTTCCAGTTGATGTTCACTACCTTCTTCAATTACGACTTTAGTGTGCATGTATTTTACTTTGTCTTTAACTCCCATCCCTTTAAAGTTAAGAAAAATACCACTTCCTATTCCCCAACGACTTTCATCTACTCTGTATGTTATATTATATCCTAACTGAGGGGTAAATTGCGGCCACCATCCATCGACAGAACGAACTTCATCGGGAAGTGGGACAGGGGTAGTAGCACCTAAGTTAAATCCGGCTATGATCTTATGTTCAAAAGTTCCATATTTATAAGCAAAGTCCTGACTCAATGCAGGAAGAATTGTCGCTAAAGACAATAATGTATATATAATTTTAGATTTCATTACTTCAATCAGATTTAAGAGATTTATTCTTTAAAAGCTTCACAAATAACTTCTACATCATCCACAATAAGCATACTACCGGGTGCTCCTTCGTAATAATCGCCTCTCTTACTAGATGCGAAAACGACAGTCAACTTATAATCATGTTGTGTATAATCCATTTCTTTACTGTATTCGAACGGAATGTTAAACTCGGTATATTCTTCTTTTTCGCCACCATCTTCTAAAATTGCTTTGGCAATGATGTTTTCGTCTGTAAGAACATTATCTCCATAGAGAAACTCATCTTTCCCTGCACCTTTGGTAACCTTGAAAAGTACAGCATATATAGAACACTCGTCCAATCTACCGGGAACAACCTGATTATTACTATCGATAAATTCTGGACCTCGTTTGTATTTGTAATAACCTGTTACTGCTATCGGCTTTCCGCTTTCTTTGGGATGGATCTGTCCAAATCTTGGTGATTTTAAAAATTCAGGATTCTGAAGCTTGAATTCACCTCTAAATAATGAACCTGAAAATATAGGAACGTTATATATTGATCCTTGAATACCTTTTAAAGTTTCTAAAACAGCTGCATATTGTCCACTATGAGCATCCGTGGTATCGCGAGTAGGATACCGATCTACTTTTCCGAATTTTGCCACTGCAATACCAACATTTGCCGAAGTCCAGGAAATATCTTTCAGAGCCGGGTATTTCCATAAGGCTCCTGCCATTTGCCATTCTTCGAAGTCATATTCTGTACTAATGCGTGAAGATACATTTACTGTATATTCTTTGCTGTAATTACCATCTTCAGATATAACTTTATATACGACATCATCCGTAAAATCAATTGTTTCGCCGGAAGCAGGAGTAACTATAGCGCCTGGTGAAAGGACAATGTTTGGCGTAAGGTTTTTATAATCGGCATCATCTGAAACAACTAATTGTATTTGATTTTCTGAAATACTACTCGATATCATAGCTTCTCCTTCGATAATGAACGAAGTGATATCTGCTTCTCTATACAATGGCTCATCTTTTATGCAGGAAATAAAGCACAATACAGATAACCCGGTTAAAAATAGTGTAGAAATTTTCATGAAATTTTATTTATAAAATTATCATGTAAAAGTAGGTTAATATTCGCAATTAAATTCAAAAAAAGTTTGACAAAAATAACATATTTAATAATTAATAGCATATTTTCATAAAAGAGTAAAGTCGACCTTTAGAGCCGACTTTAATAATAGTAAATATATAATTAAATATCAATATATTATCTTTTTATGTTGATTTTTTCTGTAGTTCTGTTTTTTCCATCAGATTTTTCAATAATATAAATTCCATTTTTAAGAGGCGTATTATTTATATCAAAATTATTAGCGTCATCTTTCTTAGAATAAATCAATCTTCCACTAATATCATAGATTTTTATATTTGTAATTGAATTTAATAATTGATCATTTGTATTATTTGTTGCTTTAATTTTAATATCTATTGAAGTATTTCTTAATCCCCATCCCTCTGGAAAACATAAGGCTCCAGCATCTACTATATATACAAGACCAAAACCTAAAGAAATAGGGTCTCCATATCTCTGCGTTATTGTATACCTCATTGGAAGACAATACGCCATTTCATTCTGGGGACCATTAACTCGGAGTTTATATGTAGATTTACCCTCTTTTGTTAGTATAAAGGAGCTTTTTTCTCCAGAAATAATGTTACCTGTTTCCATATCACATGGATCAAGAAAGTATGTTTTATTAAGAATCAGAGATTCTTTAGTATTATCAATGCCATTGTTTAAGCTATACCAATTCGGATATATATACCAATCTAACTTACAAAATGTTGTTCCATTATCATAATCTGAAGGATCTAAACTGATATTTTTACTTTCACGGATTATTTCAAATATATATTCATTTACATTATGATAATCATTGTCAATAGCAGTATTTAAATCCTCAAGTGCTAGTACTGGTCTGGGTTTTATATCATATATCATTCTATGATTTCTATTAAAACTCCCAGTTGCATTAATGGAATAATAACCATCTTGATCACCTCCTGCTCCCCAATTAAAATGGAATAGTCCATTGATGTCATATCCATCACAAATAAATGCATGTCCTGCATTATTCTCATTAACTCCGTCATAATAAATTGGTAGTCTATCATTCAGATTATTAATCATTAAATCTACCCATTGAGAATCTGAATACGAACTTCTGCGAATATATGATGAAGAATAACCAAAGTAATTCTGAAGAGCAGAAGGAACGTCAGATGTGTACGCATTACTCGTTACAAAATTATATCCCATTTTTACAGAAGCACCACAATGAAACATTAAATCAGATACAGCTTTATCTGATACAGGAGTGTTACCTGCAATTCCGTATATATTTGCCATATCTCTCCATTTATAGCTATACTGACTAATATCAATAGTAGGAATACTAGAATGCAGAGACCATGTTATATAAGAAGGTATAGTTTTAAGTCCTTTTTTAGGGTGTTCGTGATATTTCATAATTTGTGCCATAGCTGTGGCTACACAACCTGTTTTTGCTGGAATACCTTGTGTATTTCTTACAGGTATAGAATTCCAGTATGGAGCTTTTTGATCCCATCTTGTTCTAATTAGAGGTGTTACACTTTTTGTTAAACGTAAAGAGTGAATATTTCCATTTGTATATGTATTCCATTCTTCTTTAATATCATCTGTTGGCTCTGACCTCTGTAAAACTATATCTTCCGCAGCCTTTTGTACTTGTTGCATCCATGAAACATAATTAGGTGGGAGATCTTTTTCTTTATAATTACCACTTGTGGTATAGCCGATAATAGGTGTTATAGCATCATCAGCTGCAACAATTATATATCCATTATTATTGCCAATATTAAAAATATAAAATAAATTTGGTTGTTCTCCTGAGCTTCTTAATAGAGAATTACTTTTAATTGTTGTTACTAAACTTAACTGAATATTGCTTCTGGATAAATTTACTCTGGAATTTAAAGTTTGTGCAACTTTCATAGCATCTCCAATTGGTATTTGTTTACTCTGTATTAGAAATGGTAATAAACAAAATAAAACAATAAGTAGTTTTTTCATAATCTTTGTGTTTTTATATATTAATTATTGGAGTTAACAATAATATTTTCTATTTTCCAAATAAGTTTATTAGACTAACTCGGAAAATAGAAAAGTATAATTATTTATTCTTAATATAATTCAATATCCAGCCCCCGACTTCTGATGTTGAATAAGCTTTTCCACCAGAGGCAATATCTTCTGTAACGATTCCTTTATCTAAAGAAGCATTTACTGCTTCACGAATAATTTCGCCTTCCTCCATCAAGTTAAATGCATACTCAAACATCATCGCAGCCGAAAGAATAGTTGCAACAGGATTAGCTATATTTTTTCCTGTAGCTTGCGGATAAGAACCATGTATAGGCTCAAATACCGATGTATGAACTCCAATAGACGCAGAAGGCAACATTCCTAATGAACCTGTAATAACAGAAGATTCATCTGTCAATATATCTCCAAAAAGATTTTCGGTAACAAGAACGTCAAAACGTTTTGGCCATTGAATGATCTGCATGGCAGCATTGTCAACAAACATATATTCGGTTTCAACATCAGGATATTCTTTTTCAACCTCCTGAGCCACTTCGCGCCAAAGACGAGATGTAGCCAATACATTGGCCTTATCTACTACCGTAACTTTCTTACGGCGTTGGCGTGCATATTTATAAGAAAGATGCAGAATGCGTTCTACTTCTTCGCGTGTATATACACAGGTATCATAAGCTATATTTCGATCTTCGCTACGCCCCTGAGGGCGTCCGAAATACAATCCGCCTGTCAATTCCCGTACACACATAAAGTCGGCACCTTCCACCAAATCGGCACGAAGTGGAGATTTATGAATTAATGAAGGAAAAGTGGTAATCGGACGAAGGTTTGCGTACAGTCCCAAATCTTTACGCATTTTTAATAATCCTTGCTCAGGACGTACTTTAGCAGAAGGATCGTTGTCATATTTTGGGTCGCCAATAGCGCCGAAAAGTACGGCATCTGACTCCATACATAATTCGTGAGTTGCAGCAGGGTAGGGGCTTCCTACCTGATCGATAGCAGTAGCTCCGACAATACCGTATTCATAAGATAATTCGTGTCCGAATTTTTCACATACAGCCTCTGTAACTCTCAACGCTTGTCCTATAATTTCAGGACCTATCCCATCTCCGGATAAAACGGCAATGTTTAATTTCATCAATATTATATTTTAATTTGTTTTTTACATATCTTCCAGAATATTCAACATCTTTTCAGTTGCTTTAATTGCTGCTTCAGTTTGGTCAGCATCCAGCCCTCTTGTCTTGAATATTTTTTCATTAAATCTCCAAGTGATGACAGCTTGCACCAAGGCATCTGTACGTCCACCGGGAGGAATTATGACCGAATAATTTATTAAATCAGGTTTTGGTTTGTCTAATTTAGAATATATTTTCCACAAAGCTTTCGAAAATGCATGGTATTGTCCGTCACCCGGTGCAGTTTCTTCATATTCCTTACCATTTATTTCAATCTTCACAGTTGCTGTCGGACGAACACCTTTAGCAAGTAATAGAGCAAAAGAAACTATCTTAATTTGTTTCTCTTTCTCGTTTCCTTTTAACACATCAGATATAATATATGGTAGATCTTCTTGGGTAATAACTTCTTTTTTGTCTCCTAATTCTATGACACGATTTGTAACTTTAGCCATATCAGACTCTTCCAACTCTATACCGAGAGCTTCTATATTCTTCTTTATATTGGCCTTACCCGATAGTTTCCCTAGAGCATATTCACGTACGCGTCCAAATCTTTCCGGAAACAAATCATTATAATAGAGATTGTTTTTATTGTCTCCATCTGCATGAATTCCTGCGCATTGGGTGAAAACATTTTCTCCAACAATAGGCTGATTAGCAGCAACGTTCAACCCCGAATACGTTTCTACAACCCGGCTAACCCTATTGAGTTTATTCTCCTTTATAGTAGTTTGGATGTTTAACTGATCGTGAAGCACTGCAATTACACTCGATAAAGTTGCATTACCTGCCCGTTCTCCCAAGCCATTCATTGTCACATGTACTCCTTTTACTCCAACTTCCACTGCTACCATAACATTAGCAACTGCCAAATCATAATCATTATGCGCATGAAAATCGAAATGCAATTCAGGATATCGTCTGACCATTCTACGGCACGATCGCATGGTAGTATGAGGATTTAGTATTCCCAAAGTATCAGGCAACATAAAACGGTCTATCGGCATGTCTTTCAGATTATCCATCATGAAATATACATACTCCCGGGAATTTAATATACCATTCGACCAATCTTCCAGATAAAGATTAACATTCAGACCCAAATCTTTTGCAAGATTTATTTCCGCTTTGATATCTTCAAGGTGTTCCTCCGGCGTTTTCCGCAGTTGCTCGGTTACATGTTTGTACGAACCCTTTGTAAGAAGATTTATAGTATTACAACCCACCTCTTTGATCCATCTAACAGAAGCACCTTTATCAACAAAACCCAAAATCTCAATTTTATCAATATATCCTGCACCTCTAGCCCAGTCCGTTATTTTCTTTACAGTATTAAATTCGCCCTCAGAAACGCGTGCCGAAGCTATTTCTATACGATTAACACCCAAATCGACCAAGAGAAGATGGGCTATACTTAATTTTTCTTGCGAAGAAAATGATACACCATTTGTTTGCTCACCATCTCGCAGTGTGGTATCCATTATTTCTATCATAAGCTATTAAGTCTGTTTTTATACGAAATTAGTATTGTCATTATTCTTATATAAGAAGATAAATCTTAAATAACTAAATTACCAAAATTTCCAGAAAGACTTTTTATTTTCAGTCTCTATTTTTTTTGTTCATTGGCAGTATAATCATCTAATATCAGAATTGTTTCTGAAAATTTCAGATCTTCAGGATTCGATCCGTTATTTAAAGCATTATTCAGAGCATTAAACAGCGAACTCATCTGAAGAACTCCAATTAATGAATCTCTATTAATAAGATTATTATTTATACTGTTTTTAGCCCATTTATAACTTTCTGAAAAGAAAAACTCATCATTCAAATCGATATCAAAAGTTTGTTTCTCTTTATTCATTATCTGAGCTTTAGTTGTTAATGCATTAGGCGCAATTTTTTCAATAAAAGCATAGCTGATTGCCAAAGGAATCATTGCATAAGCTTTTCCTATATCCAAAGCCGACATGCCTAATCCGGAGAAAACATCTTCAATAACTTCAAAGTCTTTTTCGCCACAGTATTGAGAAGCCCACAAAATAATGGCAGAAAGCCGTCCAAAGTCCCATTTGCTTTGTAAAATATAAAACAAGCGGAGAGTATAGAAATCTTCGGTCAGAGTCAGATCGAATGTACGGGCAATATCTTGAAGTGAAGTATCCGTATTATTATTGATTAATACTTCACTGGTTGTAATTTGATTACCAGATATTGCATAAAATATCCGTATCCAATTTATCCCGTTATCCAGTTCTTGTTTTTTTATTTCATTCTCAAATTGTTTAATCCACTTTGTCGATAACTTATCCGGTTGTTTGCCTCTTATCCCGATTTGACTTGAGACAACATCATAGGGTATAGAGCCAATTGTCCTTTCATTTCTTACGACCTGATCGTCGTATTCTGACGAAAAGAATGCAGCCAGTATAGTATGAAAAGAATTTCGTACAAAACTATTGAAAGAATCAGAAACAGCTTCTTCCATATTGATACCGAGACCCGCACAAGATTCACAGATCACTTTATCAAGTCCTATTTCAATGATAATATCTAATTGAACAACTGTTGTTTGAGTGGCAGTCTTATCATACAAATGGCAATGAGCTTTTATACATTGATCTAAAAATATAATATTTTCATCTTCAATAAAAGAGCCGTTTACACCATGCTTTTGAAATAATTCTAATAACAGGTTATTCAATTTTGATTCGAAATCTTTCATGTTTTATACAGAAAGGGTTACAATGCTCGATTTTTTTCGTATTGTTCTATTGATTCTTTTCTTGACAAAAGATAATCAATATCATCCAAACCTTTCATCAGACACTCTTTTTTGTAAGTATTAATTTCAAAAGATTCTGATTTTCCTGTAGCATTGTTTGTGACAGTTTGTTTTTCCAGATCAATAGTCAAAGTAGCTTTCGAATCACTATTTATGCTATTAAATATCTCTGCTAAAAATTTAGGGCTTACAACAACAGGCAGTACCCCATTATTTAAAGCGTTATTACGAAATATATCTGCAAAGAAACTGGAAACTACTACTCTGAACCCATATCCAGCAATTGCCCATGCAGCATGCTCACGGCTGGATCCACTACCAAAGTTTTTTCCTGCTACCAAAATTTGTCCACTATAAACAGGATTGTTTAGTATAAAATCTTCTTTTGGACTACCATCCTTATTATAGCGCCAATCTGCGAAAAGATTATCTCCAAATCCGTCTTTCGTAGTTGCTTTCAAGAAACGTGCAGGGATGATTTGGTCTGTATCCACATTCTCGATAGGAAGTGGAACATATGTAGATGTTAATGTCTGAAATTTTTCCATAATAATCAATTTGTAAATTAGTCAATTAGCATATTTGCTAATTACTTAGATAAATCATTTAGATTTTGATGTTCCTATTATTTTATTGATAATCTTTTGTATAACTTTTATATCAATTAGTAGCTGTGAATCGAAAGGATAATTATCCGAACTTTCGCAAAGTAAAAGCCAATATTCTGTTTCATCAGCTTCTTTAGCTGCAATTTTCAATTTATGAATGAAATCTGCTTTACTTTCACCGTTTTGTGCTTCTCTAATATTTGCTCCGATAGAAGTTCCGCTTTTTAATAGTTGATTTGCTATAACAAACTTTTTATTCTGTTCTAATATTTCCACAAAGGAAATAATATCTAAAGCAAATTTAAAGGTTAAATCAACTATTATATTTCCGGTTTCTTTCATTACCAAATTTTCGAATTATCTAATTTACTAATTGATTTTCCTAGGATCAGTTATTTTTCCGGTTACTGCTGCTGCTGCTGCAACAAGAGGTCCGGCAAGAATGGTACGTGCGCCCGGTCCCTGGCGACCTTCAAAGTTTCGGTTCGATGTAGAAACTGCATATTTACCAGCAGGAACTTTATCATCATTCATTGCCAGACAAGCCGAGCAACCCGGTTGACGAAGTTCAAAACCTGCTTCGGTAAGAATATCGTACAATCCTTCTTCACGAATTTGTTGTTCTACCATCCAACTTCCGGGAACTAACCAAACAACAATATTATCAGCTTTTTTCTTTCCTTTCACAAAATTGGCAAAAGCACGGAAATCTTCGATACGCCCGTTTGTACAACTACCTAAGAATACATAATCTATTGGTTTACCTTCCAGTTTTTCTCCTGGTTTGAATCCCATATAATCCAACGATTTTTGGAATGAAATACGACCGGCTTCATCTACCTGATCAAGGGTAGGTATCGAATCGTCTATTGCCATCCCCATCCCCGGATTTGTTCCGTAAGTAATCATGGGTTTTATATCGGCAGCATCAAATATAAGCTCCTTATCGAATTTAGCACCTTCATCTGTTTTCAACGTTTTCCAATAAGCTAAAGCCTTATCCCATTCTTCTCCTTTGGGAGCAAACTCTCTTCCCTTTACATACTCAAATGTAGTCTCATCTGGAGCAATCAATCCTCCACGAGCACCCATTTCGATACTTAGATTACAAAGCGTCATTCTTTCTTCCATTGACATATTGCGAATAGCTTCCCCAGCATATTCTACAAAATATCCGGTAGCTCCTCCCGTAGTCAATTTTGAAATCATATATAAAGCTAAATCCTTTGCCGTTACGCCTGCGTTTAATTTTCCGTTGAATGTTATACGCATGGTTTTGGGTCGAGACTGGAATACACATTGGGTAGCCAATACCATCTCTACTTCAGAAGTTCCGATACCGAAGGCAACCGAACCGAAAGCCCCATGTGTAGAAGTATGACTATCGCCACAAACAATGGTCATACCCGGTTGAGTAAAACCATTCTCAGGTCCTATAATATGAACAACTCCGTTCTTCTTATGTCCCAAAGGATAAAAGAAAGGTAGGTTAAATTCTTTCGCATTTTTAGAAAAAGTATCTAGTTGATTCTTAGATACAGGATCTTTAACCGGCTGATCCTGATTGATCGTTGGTGTATTATGATCTGCCGTCAAAGTCGTCTTTTCGGGGCGAAATACCTTTAAACCTCTTGTCCGTAGCCCATTAAATGCCTGCGGACTTGTTACTTCATGACAGAAGTGGCGATCTATATATAATTGTGTAGGACCGTCTTCTACGGTTGAGACAGTATGTGTGTCCCAGATTTTGTCGAATAATGTTTTCATATTGAATGTTATTTTGTTGCGTCTAATTTTTTTACTAATTTCTTTCCAAAATTCATCCCCGGAAGTTCTATAAACTTATAAGTAAGATTAGATATTATAAACGAGCATATAAATACTACTGCATAAGTTACTATAATATAACCAAGTGTATTTACGGTATTTGTTGCAGATAATATATTTGCCCAATTTACTCTATCTAAAACCGATAGTACAGCAAAGTGTACCAAATACATACTGAAACTTACCTTTCCTACCTTTGCCAATATCCCATTTGATAATAATTTTATTGGGTTTTTACTTTGTATAATCACAATTACCGCAAAGATTAGGCTATACAGAAAATGGTAAGGCACTGTTAGGTAACAGAATACAAAAAGAGTAAATGCCAAAAGCACTAAGTTCTTTCGAGAAATAGTTTCATCTTTATAATTGATAATCCAGTAACACAATATTCCTAGAGAAAAGACCGGTAGCTGAGATATTATATTATAATATAGAAACTCTTCATGATCCGTAAAATTTCCAATCAGATAAGTATTTATAAAATAGCTAACCAGTAAAGAAAGTAAAACGAAAGCTATACTGGCATTTATATTCCTGATCTTAGAGAATAGGAAAGGAGCCATTGCATAGAACATAAATTCCACTGTAATAGACCAACCTCCCGGTACATATCCATTGATATGGGTAGGGAAAAATCCATTGATAAACAGGAAGCTGGTTACCATTTTTTTCAGGGGGACATTGGAAAAATCGATAGTAGAAAAATCAAAACCAAGGAAGATATCGAACGTAAAATAGATAATAGCTAAATAAAATAACGGTGCTATTCTGAAAAAACGCCGAATAAAAAACTTTTTGACCTTTTTAGTTTCATTTAATCGATTATTCCAAGACATAGTCAATGTTAAAGCACTGGCTATGAAAAACAGCTGAACACCTAATTGTCCGTTTCTGAAAAATTTATGCACTAAATCAGGAAGAAACTGTATCACCTGATTATCATAAATAAAGGCAACGTGCACCAATACTACCAACGAAACAGCAATACCTCTCAGACTGTCAATATACTCATACTTTTTTGGCTCCACTAACAACTATGCTGAATTATTTTACAAATTTATTGACTGCATTAATAAAGGCTTCTGCCGAAGCTGCGATAATATCGGTATTAGCAGAGAAGCCATAATAAAGTTGCCCGTTATGCTCTACCTGCATATGTACTTTACCAACATCGTCACTGCCCCTGTTTATTGCCTGAATAAGGAATTCTTCAATAACGGTTTCGCGACGAATAACTTGCTTAATAGCTTTGATTGCAGCATCTACAGGACCATTTCCTGATGACGAAGCTTCAAATTTTTCGCCTGCTATATCTATTCCTACATTGGCTACACAACGAACATCTTTACCCGAAATCACCTGCAAATAATCCATCTTGATCCGGTGCATTTTTTCGGTTTCCTTACCTGCAAGAATGAATATATCTTCATCTGTGATGTCTTTTTTCCTGTCTGCCAATTCAAGAAATCTCTGATAAATATCAGTCAGGTCTTCATCATTTATCTGTATATCTAATATGTTTAGCCTATTCTTAAGAGCAGCGCGACCGCTACGTGCGGTTAGTACGATCGCATTATCATCTATACCAACTTCTTTAGGATCGATGATTTCGTAGGTAGACATATTTTTCAAAACGCCATCCTGATGGATACCCGAGGAGTGCGCAAAAGCATTGCGTCCCACGATTGCTTTATTAGGCTGAACCGGCATATTCATCAAACTCGAGATCATACGGCTGGTTGGAAATATTTTTTGAGTATTGATATTAGTTTCTATATCAAGCTCTTTATGGCTCTTTATAGCCATAACAACTTCCTCCAACGATGTATTTCCGGCACGTTCCCCGATACCATTTATGGTAACCTCTACCTGACGAGCTCCATTGATAACACCCATAATCGAATTAGCGGTAGCCATACCCAAATCCTGATGACAGTGAGTAGAAAGTATTGCATTTTTCATATCCACATGATCAATCAAATACTTGATCTTTTCACCATATTCGGTTGGTAAACAATAACCTGTCGTATCCGGAATATTTACGACCGTAGCGCCTGCATCTATTACAGCCTGAACGACCTTAGCCAGATATTCATTATCTGTACGTCCGGCATCTTCCGCATAAAATTCTATATCCTCGACAAAACGCTTTGCATATTTAACAGCAGCTTTTGCTCTTTCTATAATTTCGTCCTGATTGGAATTGAATTTATACTTAATATGGTAATCCGAAGTACCTATCCCGGTATGTATTCTTTTTTTCTTCGCATATTTGAGAGCCTCTGCCGCTACTTCTATATCTTTCTCTACAGCCCTAGTCAGTGCACAAATCGTAGGCCACGTAACTGCTTTGGATATTTCTACCACAGAATTGAAGTCTCCCGGACTCGATACAGGGAACCCTGCCTCAATAACATCCACGCCAAGAGTTTCGAGTGCTTTAGCTACCTCAATCTTTTCTATCGTGTTCAACTGGCAGCCCGGAACCTGCTCTCCATCTCTCAATGTCGTGTCGAAAATGAATAACTTTTCCATAGTAAATCAAATCTTATTATGTTCTTATCTAGTTATTTTATTATACTTCTCTTTTAGTTGCTTTTATTAAAAAAGCCTTTCTCCATCATGTGAGAAAGGCTTTCGCTATATTGTTTATTCATCAAACCATACAACAGCATAACTCACTCTAAGCGTACCCAGAGGAGGAGAATAATGCTGATAATATTAGCTGACAAATTCATAGTTTCTAATTTTATTAAGACAAAAATATAACATATTTATTTATCTGCAAATAAAATGTCAAATAAAATCACATTTTTTCTATTTTTGATACAGAGGTTAATCAATAATGATTAATTTATTATCTTTCGGTCGAAAAAAATGTATAGAAATGAAAAATATAGAATATCATCCTTTAGAACCATTTTTACCAGCTAAAAGTAAACTACTTATGTTAGGAAGTTTTCCGCCTAAAAAAGAGAAATGGAGAATGGATTTCTTCTATCCTAATTTTCAAAATGATATGTGGCGCATATTCGGATTAGCATTTTTCGATGACAAAGATTATTTCCTCAACGAAAATAAGAATGCCTTTGATAAAACGAAATTAGAAAAGTTTCTATTGCATAAAGGCATAGCTCTTGGTGATACGGCCAAATCTGTTATACGTCATAAAGATAATGCTTCTGATAACTTCCTTGAGATAGTAGAAAAGACAGATTTGAGCATTGTTTTGGAACAAATACCCCAATGCAAAGCCATTGTCACTACCGGACAAAAGGCTTCTGAAACTTTAGCAGAAATCATAAATACTAAACTTCCGACAATAGGTAATTTTGTCGAATTCGAATTCAATAACCGCCAAATGCACTTCTATCGTATGCCTTCTTCTTCGCGGGCATATCCCAAGCCATTAAAGGACAAAGCATCAATCTACAAAGGAATGTTTAAGGAATTAAGTTTATTATAGTCATATCAATAAACAATATTGAATAAAAAATAACTGCTATATATAACTAAGATATATACTGCCTAAATTATTTACTGATATAATACTATATATAAATTAAGATAACCTGTAAAATGGAGATTCCCCTTCTCTGTCTTTATTCTTGTAATAATTATACGTAATTCTATAAAAATTAGAAATTATTTTTAATTAACTTCTGCATCGTAGAATTAAACTTGTTTACATTTTTTCCTAGAACTTCAAAAAAACGATTGTCAATAGTTTCGATAGTAACAATTGCATCTTTCATCAGATCTTTTCCTTGCTCTGTTAAATACACTGCCTTTGCACGGGTATCCTTCGAATGAGGTTGACGATATATATACTCTCTTTTTTGTAAAACTTTCAGAACCTGCGATATGGTCATAGGCTCTATTTTAGTATGGGCAGAAAGCGATACCTGAGTTACTTCCTCGTCATGTAGAGTCAACCAGTATATACTGGCTAAAAGCACATATTGAGTATGTGTAATATCATAATTTGCCTCTAAGGCCTTCTTCTGTTTTTGTTGCCACAAGCTACTTATTTGCCATAACAAAAAGCCAGAATTATCTTCTAATTGTTTTATTGAAAAGGGAATGTTGTCGTTCTTTCTCATATAAGTTTGTTTATAAATAGGGGGCTAAGTTATAATCTTCTCTCCTAATTTCCAAAAATAAACTAATTTATTAAAATCAGGAAGAGCCTCATTAACACAGAGAAGAATACAACCCTCTTATTTTTATATCCTAGCAAAAAATAATATCTTTACGTCTATTATGGCAGAAGAGTTGAATATATTAAAATATGCATCGCGCGAAGAACACTACCAGAATATTATACCACAAATACAGGCTCTAATAAAGCCCGAATATGACTTGATTGCCAATATGGCGAATATATCAGCCGTATTGAAAGAAACTTTCGATTTTTTGTGGGTGGGGTTCTATATCGTAAGGGGGGAAGAACTTGTGCTTGGTCCTTTTCAGGGACACATCGCCTGCACACGTATCAGGTACGGAAAAGGCGTATGCGGTACAGCATGGAAAGAAGAAAAAACGATGATAGTTCCGGATGTCGATGCTTTTCCCGGTCACATTGCATGTGATAGCCAATCCCGTTCCGAAATAGTAATTCCTGTAATAAAGGAAAATGAAGTGATAGCTGTTTTAGATGTTGATAGTGAATATAAAGATCATTTCTCGGAATGTGATGCAAAATATCTGCAATTAATAATAGAATTACTTATATCTCAAACATTAAACTAATTTGAATACTAAATAATAATTTACCGTGAGAAAGAAGTTACTTTATTTATTCTTATGTATGTCGAGCATGACCTTTGCCCAGAAGTCTCCGGTCGACTATGTTAATCCTTTTATCGGAACAACCAATTATGGGACAACCAATCCCGGAGCAATGTGCCCGCAAAGTTTTATGTCAGTCACACCTTTCAATGTGATGGGATCAGAACTCAATAAGAGGGACAAAGACACAGGATGGTGGTCAACTCCATATAGTTTTGATAACAGCTATTTTACAGGCTTTGCCCACGTGAACCTTAGCGGAGTAGGGTGCCCCGATCTAAGTAGTCTCCTGCTTATGGCTACCTCAGGAGATTTAGAGGTCAATTATCGTAAGTACGGAAGTGAATATAAAGACGAAAAAGCATCACCTGGATATTATTCCAATGTGCTTACTAAATATAATATAAAGAATGAAGTTAGTGCCACTCCTCGTGTGGGTATTGCACGCTTTACTTTCCCCAAAGGACAGGGTAATATCCTTCTTAATTTAGGAGAAGGGCTTACCAACGAAAGCGGAGCAGTAGTTCGCCGGGTGAGCGATACAGAAATAGAAGGGACAAAACTCCTTGGAACATTTTGTTACACAGCATCTCAGGCTGTTTTTCCTATTTATTTTGTAATGCGTGTAAATAAAACTCCTAAATCGACAGGTTACTGGAAGTTCCAACGCCCCGGATATGAATGGGAAAATGACTGGAACAAAGATGCAGGCAAATACAAACTGTATACAGAATATAACCGTGAAATTGCAGGTGATGATGTAGGAGCTTATTTCTCATTCGATCTAAAAGAGGGAGAGACGGTAGAAGTACAAATGGGAGTATCTTTCGTTAGTATCGAAAATGCACGTCTCAATCTTGAAACTGAACAACCAAAAGCAGACTTCGACGCTGTACATCAGGCAGCACGCAAAAAATGGAACGATGACCTTTCACGCATCATGGTAGAAGGAGGGACAGAAGACCAGAAAACAGTATTCTACACAGCCCTTTATCATGCTTTGGTTCATCCCAATATTCTCCAGGACGTGAACGGAGAATACCCTGCAATGGAAAGCCTTGAAGTAAAGACCACCAAAGAAAACCGTTATACAGTATTCTCACTATGGGATACTTACCGTAATGTACACCAATTGATGACACTTATCTATCCGGAACGTCAGCTGGAAATGATGCACACCATGATAGATATGTATAAAGAGGGTGGATGGTTACCTAAATGGGAACTATACAGCCGCGAAACATTTACGATGGAAGGTGACCCTTCTATTATAGTTCTCGCTGATTCGTGGTTTAAAGGACTGAAAGATTTCGATGTAAATACAGCCTACGAAGCGATGTACAAATCTGCGACCTTACCCGGTAAAGAAAATAAACTCCGTCCAGATAATGATGACTATGTAAACTTGGGTTATGTACCTCTTCGCGGACAGTATGACAACTCTGTATCTCATGCCCTTGAGTACTATATTGCAGACTGGAATTTAGCACGTTTTGCCGAAGCTTTGGGTAAAAAAGAGGATGCAAAATTATTCTACGAACGTTCTCTGAACTACAAAAAATATTTTGACAAAGAATATGGTATCTTCCGTCCAAAATTGCCCGATGGAACGTTCCTTACACCATTTAACCCGGCACAGGGAATGGACTTCGAACCCAATCCCGGATTCCATGAAGGAAGTGCCTGGAACTATGCATTCGCAGTTCCTCACGATATATTCGGGTTAGCTAAATTAATGGGAGGAAATAAAGCATTTGTTAATAAGCTACAATCGGTGTTCGATAATGACTATTTTGATGTAACCAATGAGCCTGATATTAATTACCCTCACTTCTTTAGTAATTTCAAAGGAGAAGAATGGCGCACGCAAAAAATTGTGAAAGAATTATTAGATAAACATTTCACAAATACCCCCGGCGGACTTCCCGGTAATGACGATACTGGTACTATGTCTACTTGGGCACTATTCAATATGATGGGATTCTATCCTGAATGTCCGGGACGTCCCGACTATACGGTGGTAACACCAGTATTCGATAAAGTAACTATCAAGCTGAATCCTAAATATTGGAAATCGGATAAAGTGGTTATTGAGAAAGTGAAACCCATGGATGTTGGTAATGCTAATTATATCAATAGTCTGCGTATAGATGGTAAAGTACATAAAGATTTCCGCATTACTCATGAGCAACTGACAGGAGCTAAAGAGATCAAATACATAGTAGAACCAAGAGCCGGAAAATAAGAAATAAGAATTAATTATTTATATATAAAAAGGTTCTGCTTTATGTGCAGAACCTTTTTTATTATTGCTATCTATTATTAACTATTCAACTTTAGTATATACTTCCTGATGAGTCGGATAATCGATGATTAACTGATTATTTACTATCCTGTACGGTCTTTTATATCTCATACCCCAATCAAATGCAGTGAAATGTGTATTATTATAGGTATAATCCAAATCCTGATAATGATATTGGATATGGTTTGGATTAGACTCTTCAATAAGATATTCCGATGTTTTTTCATTACTAAAGACTAAATAATAATATCCAGTATTTTCTCCTATAGTTGATACCATTTCCCATTTACCGATAAATGGATTATCCTCTTCTTCACATCTGATATATGTATCATAACCAGAAATAGATTTGAGAATTAAATTATTGCCATCAACCCAATAAGGCTGCTCAAACCCATTTACTGTAAAATGTGTATTTGTATGTAAATAAGTTGCATTTACAAAATGAATTTCGACACGATCAGGATCAAAGCCTCCTTCAATCATATGTGCTCCGACAGAATATTCAGAGACTGTGTGATCTGTAAAAACAAAATAAAAATAAGCTGTATCGCTAGTAATAGCTGATGTCATTTTCCATTTACCGAGCAGAGGATTATGTGTACTCCTTAATGAAGTATCAGTATCAGAATGATTGATTAGATCATCATTTGAACAAGCATTAAATATTATACCTGCGAGGATAATAATGAATAAAGTTTTAAATTTTGAGAATGTTTTCATAGTTTTAAATTTTAATTTAAGAAAAATTTAATTATTCAAGGATAATATATAAATAACATCATTTATGAAATTTTTGTTTACTATCATATTCTTTTTAAGTGCTGTGCCTTCTTGGGGACAGATACATAAAAATATGATCGGAATTGATCTCATTGAGATACCTTCCGGTTACTTTTGGATGGGATCGGAAGGAAAGGGAGAAAATTATGATGAAGCCCCTGTACATAAAGTTCATATTACTAATCCGTTCAGAATGGGTGTTACAGAGATAACCAATACCCAATATGAGACTTTTGATCCCAGCCATGCGAAATATCGGGGTATACATGGTTTATCAGCTAATGATGATGATGCTGCAATTTATATAAGTTACAATGATGCTATGGCTTTTTGTAAATGGTTATCCGAAAAAGAAGGCAAAACATATCGATTACCAACTGAGGCAGAATGGGAATATGCCTGTCGTGCCGGCACATATTCACCCTATTATACAGGAGATTATCTGTCAGGAGCTTTTATAAAGAATCAAAAACTATATAGGGATATTGTTCCTGTCTCTTTGCAAGTAGGAAAAACTCCTCCAAACGCCTTTGGATTATACGATATGCATGGAAATGTGGAGGAGTGGTGCCTCGACTGGTATGCTCCATATCCCAACATAAGAGAAACAACAAATCCTTTAGGTGCTATGGACGGCTTATACAGAGTAACAAGAGGAGGTAGTCATGGAACACCTGTACAATTCTTAAGGTCAGCCAATCGTATGGCTATGATACCGGAAGATAAGCACTGGCTTACAGGTTTCAGAATCGTTCAATCCGATTATCCGCTTGATGGAGAATATTCGAATCCAACACCAAAACCGGACTGCATGTTAAATGTCTCACAGGATTCATACCTGTGGAACATAAACAAAGAGCCCATATTCAAAGAACCGACCTCATATGTTAAAAAGCCTGATTGCTGCTCCCATACACCTTTTTATAACCACAATCATTGCCCGACTATTACCTGGTGTGACAATGGAGATTTGCTGGCTGTGTGGTTTTCCGCCGATCAGGAAAATGGAAGAGAAATGGTCATTCTGGGAAGCCGTTTACAAAAAGGTAATGCAGAGTGGGATAAAGCATCCTTATTTTTCAAAGTTCCCGATCGTAATATGACAGGCTCAACATTATTTAATACAGGAGATTCACTTCTATTTATCAACGGAGTGGAAGCCGCAGGAGATTGGCAGAACCTGGCAATGATACAACAATCGAGTACAGATAATGGTCTGACCTGGAGCAAGCCTCGCCTGATAGCACCCGAGCATACCAAAAGGCATCAGATAATATCCGGAACGATAAAAACAAAGCAAGGGTGGCTTATTCAAGCAGCCGATGCAAGCCCCGAAAGTAATGGTGGAACGGCAATACATATCAGTAAAGATGGTGGAAAAACATGGAATGACCCAAACAGTGGGATTCCTAACAATTTCAAAGAAGGCGGACAAGGAAGTAATATAGCTGGTATCCATGCCGGAATCGTAGAATTAAAAAATGGAGGCCTGATGGCTCTAGGGCGTGGTGATGCTATAAAGAATAGAGATGGCTTGGAAAGAATGCCTATGAGCGTTTCTAAAGATATGGGTAAAACATGGACATACAAAGCGTCTGAATTTCCGCCAATAGACGGAGGTCAAAGATTAGTTTTGATGAGGCTGAATGAGGGTCAGCTATTACTGATCTCTTTTACTCATCATCCTTATCGCCTGAAAAATAACGGGGAAAAAGGCATGTTATTTAAGGATAAAAACGGAAATGATTATATCGGGTATGGTATGTATGCAGCCTTATCATATGACGAAGGTAAAACATGGCCGGTAAAGAAACTATTGACTGATGGAAAAGAACGTTTGTTATATGGACAGGCTTGGACATGTTATTTTCTGATGGATAAATTGAATGCCGAACCACGAGGTTACCTCGCTGCAACGCAAAGTCCGGATAACATTATTCATTTGTTAAGTAGTGGTATTCATTACCAGTTCAACTTAAATTGGTTATTGGAATAACAATAAAATATGAGCTATATTTAGTAAAACTTAAACTTCATTAGTGGACTTTTGCAAGATTCCGGCTTGCATCCTTTAACTTTTTTACAGAGAATACAATACATTGTTTATATAGTTTTACAAAGAAACAATATAGATATATCTTATGGATTATTTCAAAGCTGGTTTTATTAGCAGTATTCTAATACTATCTATATATAGTGCAGAAGCTCAGAATTTTCGTCAAGCCGTACGGGACGACCGAAAGAGAATGCTTTTGGATCAGGTAAAACCACCAAAAACAACTATGAGTGCACCACTGCCTAGCAAAGAAAACATAGATATCCCTATCGATAACAAAAAATATCTCGGCACACCCGAAGGATTAACCGGAGGTGCCATGTTTGAAGAAAAATACACGATAAGCCCTCATGTATCTTCCTATGATATTAAACAGCTGGTGAAACCTAAGTTTGGTGAAGAAACAAAAGTCTTGCTGGTCAATGGTAAATTTACGGTTGTTCCGGTAAAAGAATATGAACACATTCTGGATAAGTTGTCTCAAAAGCATAGATTACAAGGGCTCATGATACATAGTGGTTTTGGTGGACTAAATTTAAGTGGATATAACAAAAAGAAATTATCAGAAAAATCAAAAGTGATATTAAAAACGGTTTTTGGAATGGAAGTAGAAGATGACGATTAACGAATAAATAAAATTTAAGGTTCATAGACATCTTTTTTACTTATATAATCTTAACTTTTTTGCAGATATTCCAACAAGCTATTTTACTAGTTTTGTGCCAAAGAGGACTTATACCCTAATATATGGATATACAATATAGACACATTACCGGAATTTTATTTATAACACTGTCACTTTCAGTACAGGCGCAAAGTGTTTCGTCCTCACTTAAGTCATCATTGAAAGACGATATAAGAAAGGATCTCCTGAAACAGGTAAAGCCTCCACAAGCCATTCCCGGTTCGTCTATGAGACCTCATATATCTTCCCAAAAAGCAATCAGAAACGAGAGTCTCGAAGAACTCAGCAAAAAATATATAACAGGAACCGGAGGTTCCGAATTTGACGATAAATACCATATAAACCCGCATGTAACAACATATAGTAGTCCTATTCCTGTCAATAAAGCGCCGGATGGTTTTGTCGTACCAATGTTTATCGGAGGA
Organism: Dysgonomonas sp.; assembly: GCA_032477055.1. Classification (GTDB taxonomy): domain Bacteria; phylum Bacteroidota; class Bacteroidia; order Bacteroidales; family Dysgonomonadaceae; genus Dysgonomonas_A. The sequence continues at coordinate 235,366 of JAWDXP010000002.1, forward strand.
CATTGGGTGTTCGCTAGTCCCGTTACTCGGGTCGACGGGCTCATAGTTCCTTCAGGCTTGGATTTATCGGGAGGGGGAAAGAAAAAAATGTCTGCCAAAGCAAAATCGATCCTCGAAAATGTGTTCGGGATGGAAGTCGAAGAATAAATAAAAAACACATCATTATAGAAAAAGCCTCCTAACCAGAGGCTTTTTTTGTATTTTTGTAAATTCATTTAACAGAATTACACTACATGGAAAATAATGACATACTCTTTGCCTTTATTCTGACAGCCATCGCAGGTCTGTCTACAGGCATAGGTAGTCTTATTTCATTACTAGCACGACGTACTAATACCAATTTTCTATGTGCATCGCTCGGGTTCTCTGCCGGAGTTATGATCTATATATCATTTATGGAAATGCTGCCTACTGCCAAGATGGAACTTTTTTCGGTCTATGGAGATAAAGCAGGTACATTATATATGATTCTGGGATTTTTTGGAGGTATTGCACTTATCAACCTTATCGACTTTATGATTCCCAAATCTTTTAACCCTCACGAAATACAAGGAGTGGAAGATATGGGAAAGAAAAAGGGGCTAAAAAGAACCGGATTGATAGTAGCTCTTTCTATTGCCATACATAATTTCCCGGAGGGGATAGCTACTTTTACTTCCGCACTAGGTTCTCTGGATGTAGCTATACCTATCACCATTGCAATTGCTATTCACAATATACCCGAAGGTATTGCTGTTGCTGTACCCATTTATCATTCAACGGGCAGTCGTAAAAAAGCATTCTGGCTGTCTTTCATGTCGGGATTAGCCGAGCCTTTCGGTGCTCTGATAGCCTATCTGTTCCTGATGCAATTCTGGACTCCTCAACTAAATGGAATCATACTTGCCGTAGTTTCCGGGATAATGATTTTTATTTCATTAGACGAACTATTGCCAAGTGCCGAAAAATACGGAAAGCATCATATTTCCATTATGGGACTTATAGCCGGTATGCTGGTTATGGCATTCAGTTTATATCTTTTTATTTAATTACAGTCTCCAAACTCTTTACTACTTTCGGTTGTTATACAAATATTCTTTTGATTTTATTTTTTAATTTTAATATTATATCTTTGGCGGATAAATAAAAATAATAAACATTTCAAAAGAATTTAAATCTTCTATATATCTATAAATGAAAAAGAAGATTTTGGGTGTTTTAATTAAAAATCTAAATTATTCAAAGAATGAAAAAGTACATTGCAGAAATGCTGGGAACTATGGTTCTAGTTCTTATGGGTTGCGGTAGTGCAATTTTTAATTTCGGAGTCGGATCTACAACACAAGTTCTTACTGTGGCATTCGGTTTCGGTTTGTCAGTTGTAGCTATGGCATATACTATAGGTAAAGTATCGGGATGCCACATCAATCCCGCTATTACTTTAGGAATGCTGGTTTCGAACAGAATATCGGCAAAAGATGCCGGAATGTATATGTTATTTCAGGTAATAGGTGCCATCATCGGATCAGGTATTCTTTATGCTTTAGTATCTTCTATAGACGCTGGTTCTGCATCCTATATTGCTCAGAATGGTGGTTTTGCAACAACAACCGGAGCTAATGGTCTTCAACCGGGAGTTAGCATGATGGGCGGTTTGATTGCCGAAATAGTATTCACATTTGTTTTTGTTTTGGTAGTTATTGGTACCACATCGAAAGGTGGAGCTGGTAATTTTGCCGGATTAGCTATCGGTCTTTCTCTTGTACTGGTACATATTGTATGTATTCCACTCACAGGTACATCCGTAAACCCTGCACGTAGTATCGGTCCTGCTATTTTCCAAGGAGGAGAAGCTTTAAGCCAGCTATGGTTATTCATTGTAGGACCTTTTGTGGGTGCTATACTAGCTGCTATCGTTTGGAAAGTAGTTGACACAGAAAAAGAATAAAGTACTTATATATAATTACATGATTTGAAAAGCATCTGTTCTTAACAGGTGCTTTTTTTATTCTGATTGACCCGCTCTAAAATAAAGTTGATATAAAAAGGCGTATTAGGCAAAAAACAATCGGAAATATTTTTTTACTTTTGCAGCCGGTTTATTAACAAATACAGTCTCAATATGAAAAAAAGGTTTATCGTAGTGACCGCTCTTTCATTGGCACTACTTTCTTATGGGACTTCTTCGTGTACTTCAAAGTCGGAAAATGCAAGTACTCAATCTACAGAACAAGTTATAACATTGAATGAGGACGATCCTCTTAGCGACCTTAAAGCCGGTAATGAGCGTTTTTGTAGCGGACACCTTATTCACAATCATCAGGACATCGAGCGAATCAAAGAATTAACAGAAGGTCAGCACCCTAAAGCTGTTATTATTACCTGTTCCGATTCGCGCGTACCACCCGAAATAATTTTTGATCAGGGTTTAGGTGATATTTTTACCATTCGTACTGCCGGTAATGTGATGGACGACATAGAGGAGGGTAGTGTGGAATATGCTGCAGAGCATCTTCATACCAAATTGGTGGTCGTTATGGGGCATGAAAGTTGTGGCGCTGTAACGGCTATGCTTGAGCATGCCGAACATATTGCAGAAAAAAGTGATAATGATGAACATGATCACATTGAGGCAATTATCGAGGCTCTTGAAAAACAAGAAGAAGCCGCTGATGCTTTAAAGGAATCTAAAGAACATAGATGCAGTGCAATGGTGCGGGCAAACGTAATACATGGAGTAAAACAATTGAGAAAATCGAAACCTATTCTTTCCAAACTTCACGAAGATGAAGAGATTCAGATAGTAGGTGCTGTGTATCATCTCGATACGGGTAAAGTCGAATTTTTAGATATATAATCGATCAGAAAGATAGAAATGAAGAGAGGCAGATATTTTCTGCCTCTTCCTTTTTTATAGATTTAGTGTCTTATTTTTCGATAACGGATAAGGACGCGCTACTGCCATCGTCTTTTATGGATAAAGAATAGGATGTATTACCAAAGCTATAATATTCAGGCACTATTTTGCCGTTCTTTTTTGTCTCAATGGATTGAGTTGTGTTTTCTTCGTCCTTTTTAAAAGCTGCAAGCAGTTCATTAACCAAAGTCGGATTCGATTTAATACTGATACTTGTAATTACTTGCGTAACTTTTTTTGTATTCGGATTTCTTTGACGTACAACTGTCATTTTTACCGATTCATTCGATTCACACTTTACTACAAATGCTTTCAGATTCTCTTGGGCAAAAACGTCAGAACTTAGACCACCAGCTAATACTAATAATATTAAAATAATTAAATTTTTTGCTTTCATATTCCTATTTTTTATTTGTTTATTCTATACTGTTTTTTATTCTATTCCTTATATTTTCATTTTCGATCTCGTTAAGAAAACCATAGTGTCGTTTTTGTATTTCTTCACTTCTGGTGTCATAGTCCGAAACCCGATTAGCTTCTTCTAATAACTGTTCCATTTTTTGCTGTCGATAAAATGCCTCTTTTTCGACTTCTTCCAACTGTGACTTTATTTGCTTTACATCTGAAATACGAACACCATTTTCGATGATATAACTTCCTTCATAAAGATCAGTTGCTGTATTGTTTTGATAAAAAGTCCAACAGGATAATATTAATAATACTGATGCTGCTACCCCCGATATACTCATTAATATCGGTTTTACTTTTAAATTGTTTTTTGGTAGCCCCTCCTTATTTATTTCAGAGAATTCGTCGAAAATAGTGGACTCAAAATATTCAAAGACTGACTTATATTGAGATAAGTGCCCGGGAATATCCTTTCCCGAAAAAAAAGTATATAGTTCCTGTTCTTCTGCATTGGATGTTTCTCCTTCGAAAAAACGTTCCAGTAATTCTTCTATATGTTTATATTCATTCATACATCCGCTTGTTTTAAAAACAATTCTTTAACACGCTTTCTAGCCCTCGATAAATTTACTCTTATAGCTTCGTGGGTACTGCCTGTCAGTTCAGCTATTTCTTCCGTTTCCAACCCATCTATATGCTTCATCCGAAGAATACTTTGCTGCAAACTAGGAAGCGTATCGATAATCTTCATCACTCTGTCTACTTCATCCTTTTCCTCCAATTTATGATGTGGCGAAAGGCTATCGTATGCCAAAGTAGCTTCTAGAAAATCCCCCTGCCTCTTTTCCCTAGATCTGAGTACATTAATGCTCAGGTTCTTTGTTATTGTCATCGATAGGGCAGGAACGCTATTGTAATTATCCAAATCGTCACGCATAAACCACAGTTTAAGAAATACTTCCTGAACCACATCCTCCGCTTCGTCATCGTTTTCTACTATGCGTTTTGCATAGTGAAGCAATCTTGGACGTAAAGAGATTACTATATTCTTAAATTGTTCTTGTTTCATATATACTATGATGACACACTAAATAAAAAAACGTAACATCCGGATTGCTTTTTTTATTCTTCTAAATAAAAAAAGCAGGTCGAAAGACAACCTGCTAATATAATCAATAGTAATAACTTTTATTTTAAAGCCGAGTCCCTTTTCACTTCTTCACCGTTCCAGCCTCTCAGGTTTGTCCATTCTGTATAAGGAGCAGACCAGAATACATTACTTTCCGGCAATCCTAAAGCAAGCAATCCTGACATACACAAATAAACACTGCCTGTATTGATATAAGATTCTGACATATTGATCTGATCACCTGTAAAACCTACTTTCAGCCAGCCATTATTATCGAAATTTTTGGGTGATTTCATTTGATTTTTTATAACAGCAGTCATTGCGCATCTTACCTGCGCAGCAGAAATATGTTCAGGTAAGACTTCCATCAAACAAGCCTGAGCTAGTGCATGAAATACTCCGAAACGATATACGATAGATCGTCCTACAATAGGGTATGTTCCTTCGGGTGAAATAAAACGCTCCTGAATATCTGCATATCGGGCAAATCGCTTCATCTGTGTTTCCAGAAAGTCGGATGTATCCAGATTATGTTTATCCATTACAACAAGAACATCTGTCAACATCGGGTGAATCACAAAACTATTGTAATAATCCATGTGAAAAGCAGGACCATCACCATACAAAGCATCCCCCTTGTACCACTGATCGCGAAATTTATCTACACCATATGTCAGGCGCTGCATATCGCATTCTCCCGTTAATTCTAATAAAGCAGCTTCTATTATAGAGGCAAACAGCAGCCAGTTATTTTCCCACGGTTTGATAACACGTGTCGACTGCAAAGCAGCAATCATATTATCCTGAGCCTTTTTATCCATCTTTCCCCATATTTGCGTTTTAGCTCTCAATAGTCCTTGTGCCAAAAATGCTGCATCAACCAAAGGCTGATAAGGTTCATCAAAATTAAGGAAATCGGGAGACTTAGGATTTACAGCATTACTAAGACCTTTAACAGTAAGGTCAATATATTTTTTCCTAAGTTTACCTTCTTCGGTATTGTCTGCACCCAGTTCGAGCCAAGGGGCTATACCACAAAACAATCGTCCGACGGCTTCAAGGTGCGCAAACTGTCTGCGTTCCCCTAGTGATTCGTAGGGCATATTCTTTTTCAGGGTGTTATTACTAAGGTTTATCAATACCGGATCGGCAATTTTTGTTAATGTACTAACCCAATATTGCCTGTCCTCTTTACCTGTAGAGTGCTGTGAATATGAGTTGGTAACAAATAGGAATGATAAAAGAAGGAATAAAGGTAATTTACTATTCATGATTATCGAATTAAGATTAAAGTTTAATTATCTGCAAAAATAATTGTTTTGACATAGAATCTCTAAAATATTTCTCTTTTATGAAATTTTGCATTCTTAATATGATATTTCTTATTAATTTTATTCTCACTATATAATATATTCAGGGGAGCCGATTTTTTAATGATAAGAGATTTTGCAGCAATAGATTTTGAGACAGCTAACGAACACTTGTCCAGTGTATGTAGTGTGGGCATTGTTATTGTAAAAAACGGTGCGATTACTGACCGTTTTTACAGTCTTATACAGCCTGAACCTAACTACTACACATATGGGAATAGTTGTATCCATGGACTTACTTATGAAGATACAGTTAACGAATTGGTTTTCCCAAAGGTATGGGAACAGATAGCACCGGTTATAGAAGTTTTACCGTTGGTTGCTCATAATAAAGGGTTTGATGAAGCCTGCCTGAAAGCTGTATTTAAAACGTATCAGATGGATTATCCCGATTATCGTTTCTACTGCACATTAGCCGAATCGAGACGACAACTGAAACATTTGCCCAATCATAAATTAAATACAGTAGCAGAAGATTGCGGATATATACTTACCAATCATCATAATGCGCTGGCTGATGCCGAAGCCTGTGCCGAGATAGCTTTGCAATTATTGTAAAAATGTAAGAAGGTTAAGAACACGGACAACACTAAACAAACAGAATAATAATTTTATATCAATACTTTTATTGGAGGTTTATAAAATCAAAACCCGTCATTTCTGTGTATTCTGTGTGCCGAATTACATTTAATACACCTTTTTGAATCGGATAAATAATTATTTATTCCTACAGCTTATCATGAAAAACTTTCATCTCGCAATTTTTACAATCAAATTCGAGACGAAGTTTTGTATCATTGTACAACAAATAAAAAGGCTCTTTGTATGGTAAATGAAGTTTCGTTTCTTTCGGACACCAGCCCATCGATTGTTTTATACAATGGCGTGTAAACATTAGCGGAACTTCTTTCTGAGCTTTCTTCTCGAATGCGTACTGCTGCACATTGGATTGATGCTGAATATAGAATTTTTTGCTTTGTTCATTCATTATATTCCCCAGATAGGTAATCTCCCGAACAGGAAAAGCATGCGTAGTGGGTATATGAACTTTTTCTTCAATAAAATGGTTTTCAAACCTGTTAATCTGCAACTTATCTATTAATTGGCGACGCCAATCGGAAATAATAGAAGCAGGTATAAACCAATTATCGGAAAAATCGAGTACAACATCTACAATATTAAAAATCGTATTACCTGTTTTTCGTAAATTATTTTTTATGTTCTCAGCCTGATCTTTCTGGGCAAGTTCCTTATTGTATTGTATCTCGAGAAAAGCTGTTATGCCATCTTTATCTTCTATGTGTAAGAAAAAGCCACTATCAGTGTCTTGCAATGATATAGTAGCATCCAGTTTTCTTTCGGCAGACTTTTTTGCCAATATCTTCTCAAATTCATGATCATAATTCCGGTAGACGAAAGTCCCTTTTCTCACTATCACATGGTTCTCAGCTGGGAATATTTTCTCACCTTCCACACGATTTACACGTATACCCTGAAGTTCCTTGTCTTTATTAAGGAAACACAAGCCATCCCCGTTATTTAGCTTCTTAGTTCCCGATAGAATAAAGAAACGATCGAAAACCTCCTTTACTTTTCCAATAGGTTCGCCTATCGATTTGGGAGAATCTATGGACCACATTTCACTGTTTCTTCCATTGAAAAAGTATTGAGTATATCCTCTGTTGAAACTTTTCTCTAAAGCAGGTTCGAATGTGTATGTACTTTTTCCCGAAGAAGCACGGATATACTCCGGATTCTTCTCTATTATCTTATCCAGTTTCCGACGATAATAAGCAACTGTATTTTTTACATAGGATATATCTTTCAGACGACCTTCTATTTTCAAAGAATCGACACCTGCTTCAATCATTTCTTCCAGATTATCCGAAAGATTTAGGTCTTTCATCGATAGAAGGTGTTTTTTTCTGAGTATCTCTTCTCCTTCCGAATCTATCAATGTATAAGGCAGGCGGCAAAACTGGGCACACTCTCCACGATTGGCACTTCGCTTCGAAATAGCTTCACTCAAATAACATTGCCCACTATAACATACGCATAATGCACCATGTATGAAAGCTTCGAGAGTAACGTCTGATTTAGCTGATATATCTTTTATCTCATCAGCAGTCAGTTCCCTTGCAAGAACAACCTGCGAAAAACCGGTCTTCGCCAGAAAATCAACTTTATCCGAAGTGCGGTTATCCGTTTGCGTACTGGCATGAAGCGGGATAGGAGGGAGATCGAGCATCATAATACCCATATCCTGTATAATGATAGCATCAGCTTTCATATTATACAATTCCCATATCAGTTTTTCCGTATCCTTTAGCTCTTCGTCCCTCAAGATCGTATTTAATGCAACATACACGCATGCACCAAATAAATGGGCATATTCTATCAACTTCCGGATATCTTCTAATGAATTGCCTGCTGCTGCTCGTGCACTAAAACGAGGCGCACCGATATATACAGCATCTGCACCATGATTGATAGCCTCCATACCCGATTCGATATTTTTGGCTGGAGCCAGAAGTTCTATTTTGCGGACTTTTTTCAATTGATTGTTCTTTAGAAATACAAAGATAAAGAAGTTACCTCGTATTTCATTATATGATTCTTGCCAAATAGCATATATACTCAAGAGAATGAATAAAAAAGAATTAAATTTGAAATAAATATGTTTATAATACTCATTTACTATACTTAATAAAAGACTGTGATTTGTAATAAAGAGATGATTATAAGATACATGAAGATAATATTATGCTCTATGCTCTTAATATCACTTGTAGCCTGTGACAATTGGCTCGGAGTAAATATTACCGATGAAAGACAAATGCAAGAATTGAATAAAAAAATTTCAGGCTATCTCTCTCCTGAAGCAATTCTTCAAGAAATAAAACTAGTCTACGCAGACCAGCGCTCACCAAGTATAATGGGTAGTATATCTATACAATATATCAAATCTGATAAACAGGACACAGTATATAGAGAAACAATATTTCTTGATGAATGGAAAATAACAAAGGACAGTATAATAAACAAAAATAATAATATATACTCCCATTCTGATAATCTTGATACAGGAACTAGGATAGGGGACTATGATTTCAAGCTCATACCCTCAATTATTAGACAAGGGATAGGAAAACTGGAAGAAAATAATCTGTCCTACGTTGGTACAGAACAATTCTCGATAAATTTTGGGAAAGAGCGGTCTTTATCTTATCACTTTACCGTTTTGCGAAGACCTCAAAAGAGCGCACGTACAGCAAAAGGGAAACATTCGGCTATTTATTATAAAGAAGTTCAGTTCTTTATGGATGCTTCGGGAGAATGGGAAATGATAATAGACGAAAAGCTTCGGAAACGCCCCCGTGGATGGTAAATTCTGTGAACAAATTTATAGAATAACCGTATTCAAGAGTCATTCTTATTAATAACTTTGAACATTCTTTTGCGGCGCCTGTTAAAAATAGACGCCAAACGAAAACTAAATGACTGTAATACAAAATTCACCACAAATAATATCACCCAAGCTACCATGGCTTGCCGCTATGGCTATGTTTATGCAGTCATTAGATGCCACAATATTAAATACAGCATTACCGGTTATCGCCAGAGATTTGAATCATTCGCCACTATCTATGCAGGCAGTAGTCGTTAGCTATGCCCTTACATTGGCATTGCTGATTCCCCTTAGCGGATGGTTATCTGACCGATATGGGACAAAAAAGATATTCAGCATAGCAGTTCTACTCTTTACACTAGGATCTTTGACTTGTGCCATGTCCGGTACATATAGCCAACTGGTAGCATCTCGTATTTTACAGGCGGTAGGCGGCTCTATGATGGTACCTGTTTCCCGTCTTGCCCTTATCTATGCATATCCAAAAAATCGCTTGTTAGCTGTAATGAATTTTGTTACTATGCCTGGACTCGTAGGTCCACTACTAGGTCCATTATTGGGCGGCTGGCTTGTAGATGTAGCATCGTGGCACTGGATATTCCTTATAAATCTACCAATAGGTATTGCAGGACTTATTTTTGCAAAATTTGTTATGCCAAACTTTACCCGACCTAGTAACAGGCTGGATATTATAGGTTTTATCTTATTTTCTCTGGCAATAATATCTTTATCTATGTTATTGGAAATAGGGGAGTTTACTTCTATAAAATGGGAATTAATAGTGACTATACTTCTTATAAGTGCGGTATGCTGGGGATCATACATATGGTATTCGAAACGCGTAAAGAACCCTATTGTAAATCTGAGTCTATTAAGAATAAGAACATTAAGGGTAGGTCTTCTGGGTAATCTGTGCACGCGATTGGGGATAGGCAGTTTGCCATTTCTTTTACCTCAGATGCTTCAAATAGCCTTCCTGCATACTCCCACCGAATCGGGTATGGTAATGATGGCATCTGCAATTGCTACCATAATTGCCAAATCACAGGTCGTTCCGCTAGTAAAACGTTTTGGATATAAAAATATACTGATAGCAAATACTATTATATTGGCATTTGTAATATCTATGTTTGCTCTACCTAATAAGACTACACCTCTATTGCTGATTGTCCCTATTCTGGTCATTTATGGCGCAGTAAATTCTATCCAGATGTCTTCTATGAATACAATTTCGCTTGCAGATCTAACACCGGAAGTAGCGAGTGGGGGAAATAGCATGGTGGCTATCACTCAACAACTGTCGATGAGCTTTGGCGTCTCGGTCGGAGCTACAATATTAAGAGGAACGGAGAGCGCTACATGGCTAACCGGTGGAGATATAGAAATTTCGTTTAAAACTACTTTTATTATTTTGGGTATAATCACCTTATTGTCTTCTCTTGTTTTTGCTCAGTTGAAGAAAGACGACGGAGAAGAAATGTCCGGACACCAATAAAAAAAGCCTCATTTATAATGAGGCTCCTTATCACAGTTTATAACTTATCTTTTTTTATTTTCTTTGTTTAGAACTTCAACTATTTCTTTATCATCAATAGCTTTCACATTCGTAAGGATAAATCGGGGATCCAGAAAATCGCCAAATTCATTGGCTTCATCTATCGCTTTTTCAATACATATGCGGGCATCATGATTCAGCCCACATAGCAACAATATACGAAGATAATTGTCCCGATATTCCAATTCTTCTATATCTACGTCATTATTCTGAAACTGAAAGCGGAGTTCACGAAGTAACAATTCGTTTTGGAAAGGTGTAAAATTTTCTCGGTTCTTAGTTGCTATTACTCCAAAGAAACGCAACTTTTTACCGACCCCTCCTAATCCTGTGGATACAAAGAATTGCTTTTGTCCCGAGAATTCGGCATCCAATAATATTTTACTTTCGGCTAATGCTAAAGCCGACCAATATTTCAGTTCGGGTTCCATCGGACTGCTATGATATGTTTCGATTGCGCGGTATGCTGCAACATCTACTATGCCGGCAAGAACCGACAAATAGTAGCGTTTGTCTTCAATACCCACTTCCGGCGTAAATAGCCTAGCTATCAAATAATTCCTATCCATATGATCCTTTTCAGTATCTTTTTGTATGTATTTGGAGAATTGAAAATATTTCATTTGTTCTTCTACCGGAACTATTTCATTCAGCATATGCATATTATCTTTTAGTTCACCCGATGAATCCCGCAATTGACTCAGCATTTTATCAAAATTTTCCATAATTTAATTTTAACCTGGTGAAACAATCTTTTTTACTAAGTGTTTTTATCAAAAACTATACCATGAAAACAATCAAAATAGATAACCTATAAAGTTTATATATTTAAAACGGTTAGTCATTATATTTAGTTCATCCCGAGAAGAGTTATATTTCTATCTCGTCATTAAAGTAATGATAACTAACATTATAAAAAAAGTAGACGATAAGACAAGAATGTATAAAGAAAATATTCTTGTAATATTTTAAGGATTTCTTATTTAAAATAATTATAAATAAGAACCAATTATTCAGTAAAAATAGGCATCTTTGTATCCCTAAATATGATATGACAAAAGATGTTCTTATCTGATCTAAAGACCGGAGAAGTTGGTGTGATAACCAGAGTTTACGGAAGCGGCGCTTTCCGTAAGCGAATCCTTGAAATGGGTTTTATCAAAGGAAAAGCTATAAAAGTAATATTGAATGCTCCCCTTAAAGACCCTATTAAATACAAAATAATGGATTATGAGGTTTCGTTACGTCGTAGCGAAGCCGCATTGATTGAAGTAGATTATCCGGACGATATTCCCGAAAGGAAAAATCAGCCTATAGAAGAATATTCTTTTGAAAACAATTACGATTGCGAAGATTGTATATTAAAAAAAGCTCCTAACGGTTCCAAATTAATCACAGTAGCATTGGTAGGAAATCCGAATGCAGGGAAAACTTCATTATTCAATATTGCATCCGGAGCACATGAGCATGTAGCCAATTATGGTGGTGTAACGGTAGACTCAAAAGAAGGGACATTCAAACACAATGGTTATCGGATAAAAATAGTTGACCTACCGGGAACTTATTCCATATCAGCTTATACTCCCGAAGAGTTATATGTGCGGAAATACCTGATTGAGGAGAAACCCGACATCGTTATCAATGTAGTTGCCGCTTCCAATCTGGAACGGAATCTGTACCTGACAACAGAACTCATTGATATGGAACAGCCACTCGTCATAGACCTGAACATGTATGATGAGCTGAAAGGCAGTGGAAGCGAGCTCAATCATGATAAGCTTTCAGCGCTATTGGGTATTCCTATCATTCCCACTGTCAGTAAGTCGGGCATTGGCATATCCGACCTGTTCGATGCTGTCATACGGGTATATGAAGACAAAGAACCTGTTGTCCGTAAAATCAAGATTTATTACGGAAATACGATAGAAAACTCTATAAGCAAGATAAATATCTTATTGAATAAAGAAAAGGATGCTCAAAACCTATTTCCCATAAGATATTTATCAATCAAATTGTTAGAGAAAGACCCCGAGATCATTCGCTATATCAGGCATACTTATAAATCTTACGAAAAGATTCTTGAGGCTGTTGATATAGAAATAAAAGGTATAGAAGATATTCTGAAAGAGGATACCGAATCTGCAATCACCAATGCCAGATATGGTTTCGTTTCGGGAGGTCTGAAAGAAACATTTAAAGAGAAACTGAAAGATTCGGATTCTACACGCATTATAGATGCCATAGTTACTAATAAGTATCTTGGTTTTCCGCTGTTTTTCTTCTTCATGTGGATCATGTTCGAATGTACATTCCGTCTGGGAGCATATCCGATGGAATGGATCGAAGCCGGAGTAGAATGGTTGGGTAATATAATCCGTAACTATATGGCAGACGGTGTGCTGAAAGACTTACTGGTCGACGGTATCATCGGCGGAGTAGGAGGGGTTATAGTCTTTCTGCCCAACATTGTGATATTGTATGCCTTCATTTCATTTATGGAAGACTCGGGCTATATGGCACGGGCAGCATTCATTATGGATAAAGTCATGCACAAGATGGGATTACACGGCAAATCCTTCATTCCGCTTATTATGGGATTCGGCTGTAATGTTCCGGCAATATTGGCAACCAGAACTATCGAAAGCCGCAATAGCCGTATGATAACAATGCTTATCAATCCTTTCATGTCATGTAGTGCAAGGCTTCCTGTATATCTGCTCTTCGTAGGTATATTCTTTGAGGCTCATGCAGGTCTGGCATTATTTGGGCTATATCTTACAGGTATATTAGTTGCAGTATTCTCTGCCCGTTTATTCAAGCGCTTTCTTTTTGCAGGTGACGATACTCCATTCGTTATGGAGTTACCTCCATATCGTATGCCAACTGTTAAGTCCGTCTTTCGCCATATGTGGGATAAATCGAGACAATACCTCAAAAAAATGGGAGGTGTCATTTTGGTAGCCTCTATCATTATCTGGTTTTTGGAATATTTCCCTCAGAATAGTGCGATGAACGAAGAAGTTGACAGCAAAATAGAAGTTGTTGAACATAATTATGCTCAACAAACTATAGATGAAACGACTAAAAATGAGCAGATAGAAGAACTCGAAGCTTTCAGAAATATAACCCATACCGAAAATTCATATATCGGACGTTTAGGTAAATTTATTGAGCCGGTAGTTAAGCCATTAGGGTTTGACTGGAAAATAGGTATAAGCTTACTCACAGGTAGTGCCGCAAAAGAAGTAGTGGTTAGCACACTGGGGGTATTATATACAGGCAGTGCCGATGAAGAAGATCAGACATCTTTGCAGGAAAGACTGTTAAATAGTACAAATAGTGACGGAAGCCCAACTTTTACCCCCTTAGTTGTGGCAAGCTTTTTGCTATTCGTATTGATATACTTTCCTTGTGTGGCAACTATTGCTGCTATTAAGGAAGAGTCGGGTTCTTGGAGATGGGGATTATTCAGTATAGTATATACAACTCTTTTGGCTTGGGTAATTTCATTCCTTGTATTCCAAATCGGAAGTATATTATTATAAAATAAACACAGAAAAATTATGGTACAGGAAATAATAGTTGCAATTATAGGTTTGGTTGTACTGGGAATAATAGCCCGGCGTATCTATCTGTTTTTCTTTGGGAAATCCCAAAATATTGGCTCCTGCGGCTGTTCCAGCTGCCATTGCAACACTGTTAAGAAATGAATTATTAGGAATAAATATTTGGATATATCGAATACATAAATTAAATTTGATGTAGGAAATGAGAATAATTGATAGGGAAACCTAGCTAAAAGATATTGGGTCGTACTGATCGATTTGGAAACTCATCAATTATAAACGAATTCCGAGACAAGCTCATCGATTCTAATGGCGGGTCACACTCTTCGGAGTTGTCTTTCGGGGCACAGTGAATTACAAAGGGGTCGAGGCACTCAAATCCTGTTTCATGGAGTTTCGTCATTATCTATCGGTGCGGCTCTTTTCATACGAAAGCAGATTATTATTACAATAATCTGCTTTTTGTTTTTTATATTTGCCTGTACAACTTTTCAAATACCTTTTATATTTAAATATTATGAATATCAATGTAAGACGGGCTAACGAACAAGATTTACCTCTCGTTTTTAATCTGATCAAAGAATTTGCCGAATATCTGGGCAAATCGGAGAAAGTAAAAACCAGTCTGGAAGATTTCAGAAGAAATAAAGATATTTTCTTCTGCTTATTAGCAGAAACGGATGAAGGAGAAGTTGCAGGATATGCTCTGTCTTGTTTTGCATTCCACACATGGACAGGAAAAGCTATTTATCTCGATGACTTGTATGTAAAGGAAGAATACCGGAGATGCTCAGTCGGGACAAAATTAATATATACCTTGATCGATTTTGCAAAAGAAAACTCATGCAAAACATTACGATGGGAAGTACTCAACTGGAACGATAAAGCAATAGCTTTCTACAAAAAGCTAGGAGCAACAGTGGGTGATGATAACTTGAACTGCTCTTATAATATTCGCTGAATAAAGCGACGTTAGGTTATTGTATAATTTTTGATGAACAATAATCATTATCTAATTAATGATTGAATATATCAATAAGTCTACATAAAAACATACATTTATAGATACTTTTTGTACATTTGTCTGAGTTTAGAATCTTAATAAGATTTCATTTATATAATTTATTATTAGAACGTTAAAATCTAGGAATGGAAATTTCGTCAACGAGCCCATATATGCTCTTTACCAGAGAAAAATGGGCTGAACTTCGAAAATCGGAACCGATGACCTTAACAGAGGAAGAGTTATCCGAGCTAAAAGGTATAAATGAAGAATTGTCGATAGACGAAGTTCGGGATATTTACCTCCCCTTATCGCGCCTTCTCAGCTATTATGTACACGCCACAACATCGAGGCAGGCTGCTATGATGAAGTTTCTGAACGAAAAAGCTGAAAAAATCCCATTTATTATTGGTGTAGCCGGTAGTGTATCGGTCGGGAAAAGTACAACCTCGCGTCTATTACAGGCCTTGCTTAGCAGATGGAAAGAAAACACAAAAGTGGCTTTGATAACAACGGATGGTTTTTTGTACCCTAACGCCGTTTTAGAAGAAAAAGGTCTGATGCTGAAAAAGGGTTTCCCACAATCTTACGATATTCATCGCTTACTTCAATTTGTCAGTGATGTCAAATCCGGAAAGCCCGAAGTAAAAGCCCCCAAATATTCCCATCAAATTTATGACATAGTACCGGGAGAAGATGAGATAATCACACAACCTGATATCCTTATACTGGAAGGATTGAATGTACTGCAAAGCGGAATGGATTATCCTCACGATAAACCACGTGTTTTCGTATCCGACTATCTGAATTTTTCTATATATGTAGATGCCGATGAAGATAAACTGGAAGAGTGGTATGTGTCACGTTTCATGAATTACAGAGAGTTAGCAAAAAAAGATATTTCGTCTTACTTTTTCAATTTTACCAAACTGACAGAACCTGAAGCCGAAAAAATGGCAAAAAGTATCTGGCGGGAAATAAACAGAAAAAATTTGCGAAAAAATATATTGCCGACAAGGCAGCGTGCAAGCCTTATTTTGCACAAAGGAGAAAATCACAAAATAGATTATGTCAAATTAAGGAAGTAATTTAAAATCATATACCTAAATAACTTAAATTATTATGTTTACATTAATGGCGATATTGTTCGTTATAGGTTATATTTGTATAGCACTCGAACATGTAATACATGTAAATAAGTCTGCAACGGCTTTACTATTGGGAACTTTGCTCTGGACATGCCTCGCATTTTCTCCTCCTACGGCATTGTTAGTTTATCCTGATTTTCAGGCGTTCTTATCCTCGAATCCCGAGAGTTCATTCCTCTCATGGCTTACACATCATCCTTTGTTAGAACATTTGGGAGAAACAGCAGAGATTCTATTCTTCCTTTTAGGTGCAATGACAATCGTAGAGTTGATCGATACTCACAAGGGGTTCGCTCTTATCACTGACAAGATCACTACTACCAAAAAATCCAGCTTATTATGGATCTTCTGTATTCTCAGTTTTTTCCTGTCTGCTGTGCTGGATAATATGACAACCACTATAGTCATGGTAACTCTCTCTCGTAAGCTCATTTCCGACAGAGCCAACCGATGGTTATTTGTCGGTATGATTATATTGGCAGCAAATGCAGGAGGGGCTTGGTCTCCGATCGGTGATGTTACTACCATCATGTTATGGGTGGCAGGTAAAGTAAGTACGCTTAATATTATAAAAGTAACTTTCCTTGCTTCATTTGTTTCCTTATTAGTCCCTACATTGATATTATCTTTCCGTCTGAAAGGAAATATGGAGCGTCCAGAACCTTCTATCGCACGAAGTAGTGATGACATTCCTGTATGGCAAAGTAAATTAGTATTCGCTGTAGGTATTGCAGCATTGCTTTTTGTGCCTGTTTTCAAAACATTTACACATTTGCCTCCCTATTTAGGGATGCTTGGAGGATTGGGAGTACTATGGATACTTACTGATCTGATGCACAAAAAAGAACCTGAAAAACGTGCGAAAAACTTTGTAACAGCCGTTCTTCAGAAAGTAGATACTTCCAGTATTCTATTCTTTTTAGGTATATTAATGGCTGTAGCGGCTCTCCAGACCTACGGGCATCTTCATTTATTATCAGAATCTTTAGATAATATACCTGTAGCAGAACCCGAAAAATATTACCTCATAACGATGGTAATAGGAGTATTATCTGCTATAGTCGACAATGTGCCTTTAGTAGCAGGGGCAATGGGAATGTATAGTTTCCCTATGGATCATTATTTCTGGGAGTTCCTGGCATATACTGCCGGAACAGGAGGCAGCATCCTTATCATTGGTTCTGCTGCGGGAGTAGCTGCCATGGGTATGGAGAAAATCGATTTTATATGGTATGTAAAACGTATCTCTTGGCTTGCTCTGATAGGATACCTTGCAGGCTGCGCAGTCTTCATTCTTCAGAAAACTTTAGTAGGAATCTAAGTGTTTCCTTATTAATAAAAGGAATAAACAATGGGATTATTTGATTTTTGGAAAAAAAAGGAAAAGCCTACATCTAGCGAAAAAGAGTCCATTGCCGGAAGTACAAAGTTACTTCTGGCAATGCCTATTTTTATAAATAATGCAAGTTATGACCTGAGTAAGGTTATAGAACACCTTCGCACATTCTGGCAATTGAATGTAACAGATATAACAGGTGATGACGAAACTGCAACTTTCAACATCGAGAATACAATGGTTGCATTGGCAAACATGCCTGTCGCTATTCCGAAAGAGGAGTTGGAAAGTATTATTCCTTACAGTTATTTATGGAAGAATGCTGCCGAAGAAGTGAAGAATCAGACAGGACACGCCATTGTTACGGTGATGGGTAATGAAGGAACTATAGTAGACAGGCATTTTATATTAAGCAAATTACTTTGTTCCATATTATTAACTACCGAAAATTGCATAGGCATATATCAGGGACAAGAAACGCTTCTTCTTCAACGCGATTTTTATCTTTCGGCAATCGCAGATATACAAGATCACCGAATTCCTGTACCGGCTTGGGTATATATAGGAATAAGGGCGGCGAATGAAAAATTCGATGCATATACTTTCGGGATGAATAGTTTCGGAAAGTCCGAAATAGAAATAATCGGTTCCGAGTTAAATCCTGACAATTTATACAAGTTAATCCTTAGCATCTCTTCTTATATTATAGGAAATGATATTGATTTTGAAGATGGAGATGCCTACAAATTAACAGAACAGGTGCTTGTCAAAATAAAAATCTCCGAAGGTGTATATGTTGAAGGAATGACTCTTAAACCTCAAGTTTAGGGACAAGAAACTCAAATACTAACTCTTTAAATACTAAAACATGAAAAGATACTTTATAAGTATTTCAATGAGCCTTTTACTGGCATTTACCCCTCTATTATCTCAAAATAGAAAATTATCACTAGACCCTCAAAAAGCAGAGTGGTTCAAAGAAGCCAAATTCGGAATGTTTATACACTTCGGGCTTTACTCTATGCTGGAAGGTGAATACAAAGGAACTGTCCTGACTCCTGCTGTGGATAAAGTAAAATATCCGCACGGACAAACGTGGTATGCGGAATGGATACAGATGCGTCTCGGAATACCAAGCGAAGAATATAAACCTTTGGCAGATTCTTTCAATCCTGTAAATTTCGATGCCGATCAATGGATTGCAGAAGCTAAAAATGCAGGAATGAAATACTTCGTCATCACATCAAAGCACCATGACGGATTTGCCCTATGGGATACTAAGGTATCGGATTTTAAGGTTACCAATTCTCCTTTCAAAAGAGATATTCTAGCCGAACTAGTCGCAGCATGCCGTAAATATGACATCAAATATGGTTTCTATTACTCGCATTGGCAAGATTGGGAATATCCGGGCGGAGCAATGCCGGACTGGTTTCCTAAAGTGCCGGAGGCAGACTTTGAAAAATACTGGCAAGAAAAATCTTTGCCTCAGGTAAAAGAACTACTTGTTAATTTCGATCCCGATTTACTTTGGTTCGATACTTGGGATTGGGAAACTCATATTACGGACGAACGTCGTGACGAGCTTATCGCTCTGGTACGCGCAAATAGTGATAAATGTTTGATTAACGGACGTATATCCTATCTGAATCCGGGTGAAAACATAGATTTTCTGGAAATGCACGACAATCAATATCCCGACAAAATACTAGAAAAGCCATGGCAAACACCAGCTACTATGGTACACTCATGGGGATGGCATGCCAAAGACTACAATTGGAAATCTTCGGCACAAATGTTAGGTTATTTAGTAAATAATGTATCTAAAGGAGGAAACTATCTTCTGAATGTAGGTCCTAAACCCGATGGCTCTTTTCCTTTAGCTGCCACAAGACGCTTGCGCGAGATGGGCGCATGGCTGGTATCGAATGGTGAAGCTGTATACGGCACTCATCCGGTTAAAATTCCTGTTGAAGACGGCGTTTACTTAACACAGAAAAATGAAAATAACCGCAATTATATATATGTTAATTTAACAAAGCCAACAGAAACCCTAACACTTCCCGTAAAAGCTTCTGATATTACAAAATGTGAAGTCTTGGAATATTCCCGACCTATTAATTACAGAAGTACGGGTAATAGTAGTATTCTGGATATACCACAGGATTTATTCAAAGATTGTACCATTCAGGTTCTGAAACTGGAGGTGAAATCTCCGCTTTAAACCTGTCGGTATATAATAAAATATTTTACTATATAATCATTTTGACGTTTTTTTTCGAGCGAAATAGTGAAATAATTATGTAAAAAACTCCATATTCTACTAAACTTTTTCTTGCTCATAATTGTTAGAAAGATGTAACCAATAATAGGCAGGTTACGATAGGTTATCATTGGAGTACTTAACATAATACATTTTACTATGAGGGCAAATGAAAACATTAAAGTAGGGGATACATTATTCAAAGTAGATCCCCAGAAATTAGTAATTACTCGTACTAATGTCGTAGAAGTTAGCGGCGAGTATGGTAGTGTAAGCAAAGAGCACAAGCCTTTTCAGGAGAAAGTAAAAGCACCAGAAAAAATTGCTATCAACAATTTCCCGGCAGAAAATAACGGAATGCTTTATTTCAGGACAGAAGAGGACGCTCAAAAGTTTATCAAAACACAGATTGGTATATAATATATAAAAGACTTCTCATTAGGGAGAAGTCTTTTATATTTTCAGGCAAGCAATGTTCACCAGAATATTGCTTTTTATTTTATATATATTACTTGACAAAAAACTTCCCTATATTCTTACATTTTTATAACTTTACATGCTTAATAAAACAAATTAGATAGAAGAATATGCCTGTTACATTACCAGATAATTTACCTGCAATTGAGATATTGAAACAGGAAAATATCTTTGTCATGACTCAATTACGAGCCAAAGAGCAAGATATACGCCCTCTTAAAATACTCATATTGAATCTGATGCCGCTCAAAATAGCAGCAGAAACAGATCTGGTACGTCTTTTATCTAATACACCTCTGCAGATTGAAGTAGAATTTTTAAAACTGTCTACCCATCAATCTAAAAATACTCCTACTGAACATATGCAGGCTTTTTACAAAGAATTTCACGAAATATCAGAAAATAATTACGATGGGCTGATCGTAACCGGAGCTCCTGTAGAAATGATGCCTTATGAAGAGGTAAGTTATTGGAACGAAGTTTCTACTTTGTTCGACTGGGCAAGAAAACATGTCACGTCCACTTTTTATATTTGTTGGGCAGCCCAAGCCGCCCTATATCGTTTCTATGGTACACCTAAATACATCTTACCTGCAAAAGTTTTTGGAGTATTTAGACATACGATAAACGAGCGTGTATTATTATTCAGAGGATTTGACGACGAATTCTATGCACCTCACAGCCGGCATACCGAAATCCGGAGGGAGGATATAATTATCCATCCGGAACTAAAGATATTATCCGAATCGGAGGAATCGGGCGTTTATATTGTAATGGGAAGAGGTGGACGCGAATTTTATGTAACAGGTCATTCCGAATATTCTTTATACACACTTCATAACGAATATATGCGTGATAAAGAAAAAGGAATGGATATAGATATTCCTAAACATTATTACAGGCATGATGATCCTGCACAGAAACCCATCTCACGATGGACAGGTCACGGAAATCTATTATTTAATAACTGGATAAACTACTATCTATATCAAGAAACTCCGTTCGACTTATCTAAAATTGAGAAATTAGGAAGCCTGGATGAATGATTAATTATGAAAAAATCTTTTTCCTGCCACAAATGTTATTATCTGGAGAGGTCTTAATAATCAGGAAAAAGAGATAAAATTATATGACTAATTTATTGAAATACTTAAGTGTACCAATATTTATATCTTGTATTATTTTTTACTTGTGTTGTCTTATACCGACAGATGATGTACCGGATATAGAATTGGACTGGATAATTCCGGCTGATAAGGTAGTACACTTTCTCATGTTTTTAGGATTGTCGGGCGCGACTGCCTTCAACTATATATACCTAAAGAAAGGATATATCAGTATGAGAAAACTCATCTTTGGAGCTATCTTTCTACCCATTGTTTATGGAGGATCAATAGAGTTGATACAACATTATTTTTTTCCTGTACGCTCCGGAGACTGGTACGATTTTTTAGCTGATTTATTAGGCTCATTAACAGCCTTACCTATAGCACTTTTATTTAGAAACTATTTAATAAAAACCAAGCTCAGATGAAACCAATTTTCTTAACAGCAATTATCTGTTTACTCGCAATCAATATATTTGCCCAAAAAGGGGATGACCGTAAATATCTGGTCAAAGTAGGGGATATGGCTCCCAATTTTGAAATGTCAATGCCTGATGGATCTAAAATGAAATTGTCAGACCTAAGAGGGAAAGTCGTAATGTTGCAATTTACAGCCAGCTGGTGTGGAGTATGCCGTAAAGAAATGCCTCACATTGAATCTGATATATGGCAAAAACATAAAAACGATCCTAACTTTGCTCTTTACGGAATCGACCGCGAAGAACCTGCTGCTACAGTATTGGCCTTTGCTAAGAAAACAGGAGTTACATACCCTATTGGCTTAGACCCCGATGCTAACATATTTGGACTATATGCCGAAAAAGATGCAGGTATTACCAGAAATATTATCATTGGAAAAGATGGTCGGATCATTATGTTGACACGTTTATACGATGTGGAAGAATTTAAACAAATGACAGAACTTATCGATAGTCTATTGAAATAAGCAATATACTATTAAGAATAATATTTCTCAAAAAATCAAAAAAGCATCTAATTGACAGGTATGGGCATAGTAATAATAAAATACAACGCAGGTAATATATTCTCAGTAAAATCCGCTTTGAAACGTTTAGGAACAGAAGCGATTGTAACTGATAATAAAGACTTGATACAACAAGCTGATAAAGTAATATTTCCGGGTGTAGGAGAAGCCAGTACAACAATGAAGTATCTGCAAGAAACCGGATTGGACACAGTTATAAAAAATTTACATCAGCCTGTTTTAGGTATCTGTCTGGGTATGCAACTTATGTGTAAACAGTCGGAAGAAGGGAATACAGATTGCTTAAATATTTTTGATACAGATGTGAAACGATTTGTGTCAGAAAAGCATGAAGATAAAATTCCTCATATGGGATGGAATACTATAACCCATGTAAAAGCTCCCTTATTTGACCCTTCTCTCGAAAATCAATATGTATACTTTGTGCATAGCTATTATGTGGCTCTTAGTCAGCATACAGTAGCCATGACAGATTATATTCTGCCTTTCAGTGCAGCCTTACATAAAGAGAATTTTTACGCTACGCAATTTCACCCCGAAAAGAGTGGAAGTGTTGGTGAACAGATACTTACTAATTTTCTAAAATTATGATTGAAATAATTCCTGCCATTGATATTATCGACGGAAAATGCGTACGTTTATCACAAGGTAACTACAACGAGAAAAAGGTTTATAATGAAAATCCTTTAGAAGTTGCAAAAATGTTCGAAGATGCGGGTATACGCCGTCTGCATCTGGTAGACCTGGACGGAGCTAAAGCAAAGAAAATTGTAAATCACAAAGTACTGAAAGATATCGCCAAACACACTTCTTTGGTAATTGATTTCGGAGGAGGAATACAGACCGAAGATGATATAGATACAGCCTTTAATGCGGGAGCTTCTATGATTTCGAGCGGAAGCATTGCTGCAAAAAACAGGCGTCTGTTTGCCGGATGGGTACAAAAGTATGGTGGCGATAAAATTATATTAGGAGCCGACTGCAAAAACAGGCAAATAGCTGTATCGGGATGGGAAGAGCCCACCAGCCTATATGTTATTCCTTTTATCGGAAACTATGCTCAATACGGGGTACAAAAGGTTATCTGTACAGATATTTCGAAAGATGGTATGCTGGGCGGTCCGGCTATTGATTTATACAAGATAATACTGGAATATATTCCAAGTATTTATTTGATTGCCAGTGGTGGAGTTAGCTGTAAACAAGATATTCTGGATCTGGAAAAAGCCGGTGTACCTGCTGTTATTATGGGGAAAGCTATCTATGAAAACAAAGTGACTTTGAAAGATATTGCTGAGATTCAAAGCAAAAACGGATAAAAAATATGTTAGCAAAACGAATAATTCCCTGCCTCGATATAAAAGACGGAACAACTGTTAAAGGCATCAACTTCGTAAATCTTCGTGATGCGGGTGATCCTATAGAGTTGGCAAAAAAATACAGCAAAGAAGGAGCTGACGAATTAACTTTTCTGGATATTACAGCTACTCATGAAGGGCGTAAAACCTTTACAGAACTGGTAAAACGAATAGCACTTAACATCAGTATTCCTTTCACGGTAGGTGGAGGAATTAATGAGCTAAGCGATGTAGACCGTCTTTTACAAGCCGGAGCAGATAAAATTTCGGTGAATTCTACAGCTATACGCAAACCTGAGATAATAGATGATATAGCTAAAAATTTTGGTTCACAAGTTTGTGTATGTGCCATAGATGCTCGTTTCGATGACGGAAAATGGATGTGTTACACAAGCGGAGGACGAAACCTGACTGATAAAGAACTCTTTTCTTGGGCAAAGGAAGTAGAGAACCGAGGAGCAGGAGAAATACTCTTTACGAGTATGAACCACGATGGAGTAAAGCAAGGATATGCCAATGAAGCATTAAAGCAATTATCCGAAAGTTTAAATATACCCATTATTGCTTCGGGGGGTGCTGGTAATATGGAACATTTCAGAGATGTTTTTACAGAAGGAAAAGCAGATGCAGCATTAGCAGCAAGCGTTTTTCACTTTGGTGAAATCTTGATTAAAGACTTAAAGGATTACCTTCGCAACGAGGGGATAACCATAAGATAGACTTATAGTTATAAATTATAAGTATTATCAAAAATAAAAGTTTTTTATTTGCTGTTAGAATTGTTCATCTATATAAATTTTTAAGTGCAGATAAAAAGGAGTTTGTCTTAAGTAAGCAGCTTTTGCGGAGTGGAACTGCTGTTGGAGCAATGATTCGTGAAGCCCAAAATGCAGAGAGTAAAGCCGATTTTATCCATAACAATGAGTATTGCACAAAAAGAATGTGATGAATCCCTTTATTGGATTGAATTATTAAAAGAAACAGATTATTTAAAAGAAGAAGAATTTATATCAATATATAATGATGCTACAGAAATATTGAAAATTATTCGTAGTATTATTATTACATCAAAAAAGTCATAATTTATAACTCATAATTTATCATTATGTTTGACCTTGATTACAATAAAACAGGCGGATTGATTCCTGCTATTATACAAGATAATGAGACCAATAAAGTTTTGATGCTGGGCTATATGAACGAGGAAGCTCTTGCCAAAACAAACGAAACAGGCAAAGTAACTTTCTATAGCCGAACCAAACAGCGACTATGGACAAAAGGAGAAGAAAGTGGAAATTTTCTGAATGTTATAAGCATTCAGGAAGATTGTGATAAAGATACTTTACTCATCAAAGTAAACCCTGTCGGTCCGGTATGTCATACAGGTGACGACACTTGTTTCAAAGAAGAAAATAAGGAAGATATTCTATTCCTTAAATACTTACAAGGTTTCATTCAAAAACGGTATAAAGAAATGCCTGAGGGATCGTACACAACATCTCTTTTCCAATCGGGCATAAACCGAATGGCACAAAAAGTGGGAGAGGAAGCTTTAGAATCAGTTATCGAGGCTTGCAATGGTACAGACGAACGCCTTATATATGAGTCTGCCGATATGCTCTATCACCTGATTGTTTTACTTACTTCTAAAGGTCTTAGCTTAGAAGATTTGACAAAAGAGCTGCAAAAAAGACATAAAAAATAGAATTAAGAATACTATTATTTTATCTTTTATAAACAAACCCAAAGAAAGCGTGTTATCTTTAAGGGTATTTTGAAAACAGAAACGATTCATTTATGAGTAACATTATCATAGATTACAAGGGGGCAGAACTGAGCCGCGACGGAAATACTATTTTACAAAATTTGAGTGTACAGATTACCGCAGGTGAGTTTGTATATCTGATAGGAAAAGTCGGATCCGGTAAAAGTACTTTTCTCAAAAGCTTGTACTGTGAAGTGCCCATAGATAACGGCAGCGGACATATCTTTGAATATTCACTTTCGGAGATTAAACGTAAACAGATACCTTTTTTGAGAAGAAGAATTGGCATCGTTTTTCAGGATTTCCAACTTTTGATAGACCGCTCAGCAGAAAAAAACCTTGAGTTTGTATTAAAAGCTACAGGCTGGACTAATCAGGATTTGATTAATGAGCGTATTAGAGAAGTCCTATCGCAAGTAGGCATGCAAAACAAAGGTTACAAAATGCCTCATGAATTGTCGGGAGGAGAGCAGCAACGCATCGTTATTGCACGTGCGTTACTCAATTCTCCGGATGTTATCCTTGCCGATGAACCAACAGGCAATTTAGATCCCGAGACCGGTACACAGATTGTGAAATTGTTACATGAGATCAGTCAGAAAGGAACAGCTGTGATTATGTCTACACACAATTACGCTATCGTGCAAAAATTTCATGGGCGCATACTGAAATGCGATAATGGAGCTATAAAAGAGGTAGTTCTATCTCATTAAACACCAAAATGTAAATGATATGAATTTGAGAAAGGTTACTTTGGATAATAAGTCCGATTTAGAATTCGTTGAAAAATTATATATAGAAAGTTTTCCGTTAGAAGAACGCCGTCCGGTACTGGGAATGCACCATTTGATGGAAGAGGAAGATAAATTTGAAGTGTTTTTATTAACAAATGACGAAAATAGCCGTATTGGTTTTATGACATGCTGGACATTCGAGTCTTTCGTCTTTCTTGAGCACTTTGCTATAAGTCCCGAATACCGAAGTGGAGGCAATGGCAGCGAAGCTATCAGAGCATTGATAGATAATATCACTTTGCCATTGATCGGAGAAATAGAATTACCTGAAACATCTGATTTTGCGGCTCGCCGTTTGAAGTTTTATGAAAAACTTGGATTTCGTATATGGGATCTCCCTTATGAGCAACCACCTTATATAGAAGATGGTAACAGCATTCCTATGCTTCTGTTAACGTATGGAGATTTGGATCTTTTGAAGGAATTCGAGACTGTTAAGAACATATTATATACACAGGTTTATAAGATAAATTAATATAAATGATTGTTAAAAAGAGCAATCTTGATAGTATTATTATTAAATTTGCCAGAATTTTAATTATTAAAAGTCATGAAAAAAATAACATTTATTCTATTGACAATGGTTTTGAGCATCAGTTGCATGATGGCTCAACAAAATAAAGGAGGAAAAGCAAAATTTACAAAAACGGTACATGATTTTGGTAAAATTGCAGAAGAAGTAGGCTCTGCAACTTGTGAATTCGAATTTACTAACACAGGTGATGTACCTGTTCTTATACAAGACATAAGAACCAGTTGCGGCTGTACAACTCCTTCATATACCAAAGATCCTATTCTTCCGGGTAAAAAAGGAGTTATCAAAGTATCTTATTCTACAACAGGCAGGGTAGGAAGTTTTGAAAAAAGAGTTACGATATTTACCAATGAAGCAGATATGGTATATACTCTAACAATTAAAGGTGAAGTATTGCCTCGTAAATAAAAGAAAAGTTTAAAGACATAAGCAGCCGGATAAGGATATTTAAAAGATAACTTATCCGGTCTTTTTATTTAAAAATAGTATCTTTACAAGATAAACAATCAATAATCTATAGATGATGGAACATCCTGAAAACGATTGCCAGTTTGACTCATTACAAGTAAATGAGGGTACATCGGACAAACCAACAGTCAACCCTTATCTTAAAGACTTTAAGCGATTCAAGAAGAAAACATATACTGTAGATGAGTACGTAAACGGTATATTAGAAGGAAATATATCTTTGCTTAGCCAGGCAGTTACAATGGTCGAAAGTTCTAACCCCGACCACCAGGTGATAGCTGAACAGATAATAGAAAAATGTCTTCCTCATTCTGGCAATTCGATACGTATCGGGCTAACAGGTGTACCCGGAGCAGGAAAAAGTACATCTATCGACTCTTTTGGTATGCATTTACTAAAAGATCCTACAATAAAATTAGCTGTATTGGCAATAGACCCATCCAGTGAAATGACCAAAGGGAGTATATTAGGTGATAAAACCCGTATGGAGAAGCTTAGTGTTGCCAAAAATGCTTTCATACGCCCTTCACCTTCAGCAGGGTCATTAGGCGGTGTAGCCCGAAAAACACGCGAAACGATTATCCTTTGCGAAGCTGCCGGATTTAACCGCATAATTATTGAAACAGTAGGGGTCGGACAATCTGAAACCGCTGTACACTCTATGGTCGATTTCTTCCTTTTGATTCAATTAGCCGGTACAGGTGACGAGTTGCAAGGTATAAAACGAGGCATCATGGAAATGGCAGATGGCATTATCATCAACAAAGCAGACGGAGACAATGTTGAAAAAGCAAAATTAGCCCAAGCTCATTTTCGCAATGGTCTGCATCTTTTCCCTATGCCCGAATCGGGTTGGTCGCCCGAAGTTCTTCTCTACTCAGGCTATTATGAATATGGGATAAAGGAAATATGGGATATGATTGACAAATATGTAGAATTTACTCAAAAAAACGGTTATTTCGAACACCGGAGAAACGAGCAATCTAAATACTGGATGTATGAGACAATCAATGGACAATTAAAGTCAAAATTCTACAATAACCCCCAAATACAGGCAGAGTTAAAGATATGTGAATCGCAGGTACTTAATTCTCAAATCAGCTCTTTCGCTGCCGCCAAAAAAGTCTTAGAACTTTATTTTAAGAAATAGATAGAATTCTATTTTATTATTATGATTATTTTTAACAAATAATCTTTTATATTTGTATGTCGTAAAATAAAAATCAGTCATTGTTGAATTAATATATTAAAGTTTTATCATGGAAAAACCATATGCAATTGGTATTGACATCGGTGGTACTAATAGTGTCTTCGGAGTTGTGGACAAAAGAGGGCATATTATAGCCCAAGGTTCGATTAAAACAGGTGTTCACAAAGAAATTAATCAATACGTAAACAGTTTAGCAGAAGCCGTACAGGAAGTTATTGATCAAGTAGGTGGTGCTGCCAATATAAAAGGAATAGGAGTAGGAGCTCCTAACGGAAATTATTTCACAGGATGTATCGAGTTTGCCCCTAACTTACCTTGGAAAGGTATGATACCTTTGGCACAAATGCTTACAGACCGCCTTAATGTCCCTGTAGCTCTTACCAATGATGCCAATGCTGCTGCAATCGGCGAAATGACATATGGTGCTGCACGTGGTATGAAAGACTTTATCGTGATTACCCTAGGTACGGGTGTAGGTAGCGGTATCGTTGTAAACGGACAATTAGTATACGGACACGACGGTTTTGCAGGAGAATTAGGTCACACTACTATCCGCCGCGAAAACGGACGCCTGTGTGGTTGCGGAAGAAAAGGATGTCTTGAAACTTACACATCTGCGACAGGTGTAGCACGTTCGGCTCGTGAATTTTTAGCAACACGCAAAGACCCAAGTATCCTTCGCAATATGAATCCTGAGGAAATTACTTCTAAAGATGTGGCAGAAGCTGCTCAACAAGGAGACCCTTTGGCACAAGAAATCTTCCAATTTACAGGTCAGATATTAGGTGAAGCATTTGCTGACTTCATAGCCTTCTCAAGTCCTGAAGCAATTATCCTATTTGGAGGTTTGACTAAATCCGGTAGTTTAATTTTTGATCCCGTTAAAAAACATATGGAAGACAATTTACTTCATATCTTCAAAAACAAAGTTAAATTGTTAATGTCAGAACTTAAAGAAAGTGATGCTGCCGTATTGGGAGCCAGCGCTTTAGGTTGGGAAGTGAAAGAAATTTAACACACATTCGACATCATATTGAGGGAGGGTATACCACACAGGTGGTTTTACCCTCTTTTCGTATAATATTCGTATAAAAAATCCGCTCAAATTTTTTCAAAATCTTTTCATTCATAACATGCAGTATATAAGATAGATTTTATACCTTTGTGAGCCTAAAAGTTACACTTAATAACCCTATGTCAGCAGTAAAAAAAATAAAAACAGCCCTTGTATCAGTCTACCACAAAGACGGATTGGACGAAATAATAAAAAAATTGCACAGTCTAGGTGTTAAATTTATTTCTACGGGAGGCACTCGTGAGTTTATCCAATCCATGGAAATTCCTTGTCAGGCAGTAGAAGATTTAACCGGATACCCTTCTATTTTGGGAGGACGTGTAAAGACTTTGCACCCTAAAGTTTTCGGAGGTATACTAAACCGCAGAGAACTTATTGACGATAAAAAACAGATAAAAGCATACGATATACCTGAAATAGACCTTGTTATTGTTGATCTATACCCTTTTGAGGAAACTGTAGCATCGGGAGCAAGCGAACAAGACATTATCGAAAAAATAGATATTGGCGGTATTTCACTTATACGTGCAGCAGCTAAGAATTTTAATGATGTAATTATCGTTGCATCTAAAAAACAGTATGCTCCTTTGGCACAATTGTTAGAAGAAAAAGAAGGCTCTTCGGAATTAACAGACCGTAAGTGGTTCTCAAAAGAAGCATTTGCAGTTTCTTCTGCATACGATACAGCTATCTTCAACTACATGGACGAAGACAATGAATCTGCATTCCGCAAGGCGGAAGATGGACTGAAACCTTTGCGATATGGAGAAAATCCGCATCAGAAAGGGGCTTATTACGGAGATTTTGATGCTTTGTTTGAGCAATTACATGGACGTGAAATCTCTTACAACAATCTTTTAGATATAGATGCAGCAGTATCATTGATTAGTGAATTTGAAGATACCACATTAGCTATCTTGAAACATAACAACGCTTGTGGCATAGCTTCCAAAGAAACAGTTGTAGAGGCATGGAAAGCGGCTTTAGCAGCCGATCCGGTTTCTGCATTCGGGGGGATCATTGTTACAAACAAAAACATAGACAAACAAGCTGCAGAAGAAATAAATACGATTTTCTTCGAAATCATCATTGCTCCCTCGTATGACGAGGATGCTCTGGAAATTCTTAAACAAAAGAAGAATCGTATCATTCTAACACAGAAAGCACAATTAACTGAAACTAAACAATTCCGCTCTTTATTGAACGGAGTATTAGTTCAGGACAAAGATTTGAATACACAAACTGAAGAAGATTTGAAACTGGTCACAAAGCGTCAGTTGCAAGGTACAGAGTTGGAAGACTTGTTATTTGCCAACAAGCTGGTAAAGCATACGAAGTCAAATGCTATCATTTTGGTGAAAGACAAACAACTTTGTGCAGCAGGAACGGGGCAAACATCGAGGGTAGATGCTTTGAAACAAGCAATAGAAAAAGCCAAAACATTTGGATTTGATCTGAATGGTGCTGTAATGGCATCAGACGCATTTTTTCCATTTCCCGATTGTGTGGAAATTGCAGGAAATGAAGGTATCACAGCTGTAATTCAGCCGGGCGGTTCTGTTAAGGATGATTTATCTATCGAATATTGCAATGAGCATAATATTTCGATGGTAATGACGGGAATCCGCCATTTCAAACATTAATTTACCAGTAAAAATAGAAAAAGCATGGGATTATTCTCTTTTACACAAGAAATAGCGATGGACTTGGGTACGGCCAATACCATCATCATAAAAGACGGAAAAATAGTTGTAGACGAACCTTCGGTAGTTGCACTGGAAAGAAAAACAGATAAAGTAATTGCTGTGGGTGACAGAGCTCGCCAAATGCATGGAAAGACTCATGAGAACATACGCACTATCCGTCCATTAAGAGATGGAGTCATAGCAGACTTTACTGCTGCCGAGCATATGATTCGTGGTATGATCAAAATGATCAACAACAAAAGCCGTTTGTTTTCACCTTCGTTGCGTATCGTAGTATGTATTCCTTCTGGAAGTACAGAAGTCGAAATACGTGCTATCCGCGACTCAGCAGAACATGCCGGAGGACGCGATGTATACATGATCTATGAGCCGATGGCTGCTGCCTTGGGGATAGGTTTAGATGTGGAAGCCCCCGAAGGTAACATGATCGTTGATATAGGTGGAGGTACAACCGAAATCGCCGTTATTTCGTTGGGCGGTATTGTATCCAATAAATCGATAAAGATTGCAGGTGATGACCTCACTGAGGATATTCAGGAATATATGAGCCGTCAGCATAATATCAAAGTAGGTGAGCGTACGGCAGAAGGAATAAAAATAGCGGTAGGTTCTGCTCTGACTGAATTGCCGGAATCGGATGAGCCGGAGGATTTTGTAGTACATGGTCCTAATCGTATGACATCTTTGCCGATGGACATTCCTATTTCGTATCAGGAAATGGCGCATTGTCTCGATAAGTCTATTTCAAAAATGGACTCTGCAATTCTGAGCGCTTTGGAGCAAACTCCACCAGAGCTCTATGCAGATATAGTTAAGAATGGTATTTACCTGACAGGAGGTGGAGCTCTATTAAGAGGGCTTAGCAAACGCTTTTCGGATAAGATAGGTATTCCTTTCCATGTAGCCGAAGATCCGCTTCATGCTGTAGCTAAGGGTACAGGTATTGCTTTGAATAATATTGACAAATTTAATTTCTTGATGAGATAATATAAATCTTTATCTCATCATTTATCTCAATTTGTTTTAATTAGTTATCAAAGCAAGTACGGTGAAGTATACATGCGCAATTTAATAGCTTTCCTTATTAAAAACAGTTCTTGGTTTGTTTTTATATTCCTCGAGATAATCTGTTTTTACTTTGTTTTTCAATACAATTCTTATCAAAGAAGCGTATACCTAAACTCTTCAAACGAAATAGTTGGAAGAGTTTATGATATTTCCGGAAATGTCATATCATATTTTGGTTTACGTGAAGTGAACGAAGATCTGTTATTGAAAAATGCCGATTTACAGGAAAGGGTATTCGAACTGGAGAAATACATTCACACGATACATACAGATACTCTAAAATCGCATGCTTTTATTAAAGATTCTACTATAACTAATACCCGGCAGTATGAGCATATTATTGCACGGGTTATCAATAATAGTATATCTAAAGCTGAAAATTACATCACCATAAATAAAGGTAGCAACGACGGTATTTCGAAAGAGATGGGAGTCATTTCGCAACAGGGAATCATAGGTATAGTAAGAGCGGTTTCTTCCAATTATTCAGTTATACAACCTGTAATAAATCCTAAAACGATACTTAGCTGTAAAGTTAAAGGCTCTAATATTCCGGGCTCTCTGGTATGGGGTGGCGATGATTATCGGTATGTGAATCTGCAAGATTTTCCAAGATACGAAAGATTCGAAATAGGAGATACTGTTATCACAAGTGGATATTCCGGAATCTTCCCGGAAGGTATTATGATAGGAGTTGTGGAGGATTCAAAAGGTCAGAATGACGATAATTTTCTCATCCTAAAGGTAAGGCTGTCTACAGACTTCAGTACATTGAAAGATGTATTGGTAATAAAAAACCACAATAGGGATGAAATAATAGGTCTGGAAAAAGAAATATTGGTAAATGACAAATAACTGGGTTAAACAACTAATTTCGTTCGTTGTACTATTACTCTTACAAGTATTAGTTCTCAATCATATATCCTTTTGGGGATATGCGACCCCTTTTCTATACATTTACTTCATTATAAAAATGCCTATTGGGACAAATCGCAACCTATTAATGCTTATAGGATTTGTTTTAGGCTTTATAATAGATATTTTTTGTAATACTCCGGGGATAAATGCGGCTGCCACTGTTTTTGCTGCATTTGTTCGACGACCTGTACAGGGATTATTCTTTGCAAGGGAAGATTTCGAACAATTCGTTCCTAACATGATGACCTTAGGAGCAGCATTTATGAAATATTCTATTGTAATAACCCTGATACATCATTTATTACTTATCTCATTCAGTTCATTTTCTTATTTCAATATTCAAACCATTATATTGCGTGTAATTTCATCGACCATTTTAACCTCTATTTTAATTTTTGCTATTGAAGGATTTACTGTAAAAAAGGGGTATAAGAATGAAAAATAGCAGATTTCAATTCAGCTTTAAGAAAAAATCGAATAATAAGAGCAGGGTAAATTCTGAAAGAAGACACGATAAGAAGAAAAGTAATAATCTCAGTTCTGAAAAGAGATATTATACCATTGCCGCAATTGTCATAGTCATAATTATTGTCCTGATCGGGCAGTTATTCAATTTGCAGATATTAAAAGATGAATATAAACAATCTGCAGATGGGAATGCTTTTTTCAAAAAAACGTTATATCCTGCACGAGGAACTATATCGGACAGGCATGACCGATTATTGGTTTACAATCAGCCCACATATGATATCGTTTATATTCCTCGTGAAGTAGAGCCTTTCGATACTCTCGATTTTTGCAATATACTAAGTATAACAACAGAACAATTCATCAAAAGAATCAATGATGTAAAAGACAGAAGGCTAAACCCCGGATACTCATCTTACACATTGCAGACTTTTATGACACAACTGACTGTGCGTGAGTATGGTTTGTTTCAGGAAAAATTATATAAATTCCCCGGATTTTACATACAAAACAGGGCATTACGTCAATATGATTATGTAAATGCAGCGCATATTTTAGGGTATGTAGCAGAAGTTGATAAGACTAAGATGAACGAGGATCCTTATTACGCCAGAGGTGATTATGCTGGCAAATCGGGAGTTGAAAATTCTTATGAAGACATATTAAGAGGTCGGAAAGGTGTCGAGATTTTGTTAAGGGATGCTCATGGACGTATAAAAGGTAAATATGAAGATGGGAACTATGATGTAGCTCCTGTATCCGGTAAAAACATACAGCTATCTATCGATATTGAGTTACAGGCATATGGCGAATATCTTATGAAGAATAAGATAGGCAGTATTGTCATGATAGAGCCTTCGACCGGTGAAGTTTTATGTTTAGTAACTTCTCCTACTTATGATCCATCTATGCTATTAGGTCGGGAATTTAGTGCAAACTATAAAAAACTGACACAGGATCCAACAAAACCTCTGTTGAACAGGGCTATACAAGGGATGTACCCTCCGGGGTCGACATTCAAAACGACTCAGGGACTAATTTTTCTGGAAGAAGGAATTATTACTCCGGAAACAAATTATTCATGTGCGCATGGTTACCCTCCCGGTGGGGGTAGACCCAAATGTCATGGACATGGTTCGCCACTACCTTTAGCTCCGGCAGTATCAACTTCCTGTAACTCATATTTCTGTTATGGACTTACCGCAATGTTGAGCAACAGGAGAAAATACTCATCTATCTCCGAGTCATTCGATATTTGGAAAGATCATTTAGTAACTATGGGATTCGGTTATAAACTGGGATTAGACCTACCTTCGGAGAAAAGAGGATTCATCCCCAACAGCCAATATTATACTAAGGCTTTCAAAACCGATAAATGGTATGCACAAAATGTTATTTCTATTTCTATAGGTCAGGGAGAAGTTTTGGCCACACCTCTACAAATAGCAAATCTGGGTGCACTGATTGCTAATAGGGGTTACTTTTATACTCCACATATAGTTCGCCAAATACAGGACAGTATCTTAGACAGGCAGTTTACAGAAAAGAAAATACCAAGTATAAACTCTGTACATTACAACCCAATCGTGCAAGGAATGGCAGGAGCCGTAACAGGAGGTACTTGTCGCGGGATCAATCTTCTGCCCGAAATTGCTGTTGCCGGAAAAACAGGGACAGCCGAAAACTCACATGGTCGGGATCACTCTTGGTTTATGGGATTTGCACCTGTAGAGAATCCTAAAGTAGCAATAGCAGTATTAGTGGAAAACGGAGGCTTCGGTGCCACTTTTGCTGTACCTATTGCAAGGCTAATGGTACAAAAATATATGAAAGGTGAAATTCCTGCTAATGAGAAGTATCTGGAGGAAAGAATTGCAAATTCTGTAGTATTACCTAATATGCTGCAAAACTGGCAGCGAAAAACGATAACTGTCCCTCAGGAAAATAGCCAGCAGCCGCAAAGCGCAAGTGATTCATTCGTTGAATAATTTTCAGTAAACAAAATGTTACAAAAAGAAGACGAACATATAAAAGGAAGTGTAGACTGGTTTATATTAGTCCTATACCTTTTCCTTGTTTTTGCCGGATGGTTCAGTATCTATGCAGCAAGCTATGACTATGACCATATCAAGAGTATGTTTGATTTATCCGGACGTGCTGGAATGCAACTTGTGTGGATGGGTATATCACTAACTGTTGGATTTGTGCTACTCAAACTAGACAGTAGTATATATGATATATTTGCCTATTTTGTCTATGCATTTTTAATTGTGCTCCTCATTATTACAGTAATTGTTGCCCCTGATATAAAAGGCTCGCGTTCGTGGTTGGTTATTACAAATTCTATTCGTTTACAACCTGCCGAATTTGCTAAATTTGCCGTAGCTTTAGCTTTAGCGAGATTCATGAGTACTTATAATTTTACGCTTATGACTCCTAAGAATATCTCTATTATATTTGTAATGATAGCATTGCCCATGGCTTTGATTATGATGCAAAAAGAGACCGGATCTGCATTAGTTTTCACAGCATTTGTGCTTGTACTATACAGGGAAGGGTTACCCGGAGTAATTCTTTTTTATGGGATATCGGCTATAATTATATTTGTACTAGGCTTAAAATATTCTGAAACAGAAATGGGACTTCTTACATTAGGAGAATGTTATTCTGTAGGATATATTATTCTGGTTACAGGCATTCAAGCAATGAGTTTCAGGCGAGATACCAAAAATGCAATTATCCTTATAGGCGGAAGTGCTTTATTATTCGGAATATGCTATCTCTTTACTCAATTAGATATTCCTGTTAACTGGGGTTTGATATGTATTATTGCATTAGGCGCTATGATCATTTATCTATTAATCCTTGCTAAAAAATATTGGAGCAAGACCTATCTGTTACTTGCTGCGTTTGCTATTGGAGCTATGATATATGTAAGTTCGGTAAATTACGTTTTTTCTGATGTTATGCAGCCTCACCAGCAAACCCGTATCAAGGTATCGCTGGGTATGGAAGATGACTTGATGGGAGCCGGATATAACGTTAATCAATCAAAAATAGCCATTGGTTCGGGAGGATTAACAGGTAAAGGTTTCCTGAATGGAACTCAAACAAAATTGAAATATGTCCCTGAACAAGATACTGACTTTATCTTTTGTACAGTAGGAGAGGAGAAAGGCTTCATTGGTTCAACTCTTGTCCTGTTAGTTTTCGCAACTCTGATTCTTCGTATCATATATCTTGCCGAAAAGCAAAAGAATGTTTTCGGGCGTGTGTATGGTTATGGTGTAGCTTGCATATTTCTCTTTCACCTTACCATTAATGTGGGTATGGTAATAGGGTTGTTACCTGTAATTGGTATACCACTGCCTTTCTTTAGTTATGGAGGATCATCGATATTAGCTTTCTCTATTTTGTTGTTTATTTTCCTCCGATTGGACATGACACGAAAGAGAAGGTAAAAAAATAAAGAAAAGGCTAATTTGTGAATTAGCCTTTTTTAGTGTCCACATCAGGTATATTTCATTGATTTATATAATATTCGACTACAGATCTTAACTCTTTCGAATATTTATAAATATCACTAAGATTCATTATCTCATTCTTTGTCTCTACCTTATTTTCATCAAATGTTGCAATATAACGTTTTGTCTCTGAATTAAAGTAAAGCCGACAAATAGGCTTCCTGTTATTGTCATCAAATAAGATTCCAAAATACGAATTTGTATCCCTATCTACAACCCTATTAATATCAACTGTATCATATAAAATAGCCTTTACAATATTATATCCATCTATTTCATCTTGAGTTGTTACAATTTTTCCATCCTCAGACATATAAACAACATTTTCAGGCAAAGTCACTTTTGTTTCTTTACTCTCTTCATTATTTTCAATCTCTTGTGAAGCCTCTGTTTTTAATGCGGTTTTTAGCCGTTCTGAAATCGTATCACTTATAAAACTAGCTATTGATTTCTTTACAAGAGTTGTAAACTGATCTAACACTTTAGGTGTGATCATTCCATCATAGACTTGCTTGGCAAACAGCTTAACAAATTCGGGTGTAGGATTAGAAAATTCATTACTGATAATATTTTTAAGCTCACTAGTATATTTTAATTCACTTGCTGAACTTAAAATATTATCAACATCAAAATACGCTTTATGAAACTTCTTTAGTTCATCGATATGATGAGATTTTATTTCATTCAAATTAATTTCAAGAAAAGGTTTCTCATCCATTTTATTGGGAGTTTCTAAATCTGTATAAAACCGATATATAATACCATTAGTTAATACACCAAATTTCGCCTTAGAAACATGAAAATATCTGAGTAGTTGATTATCATGCAAAGTCAACGGTTGATTCCAATGTTTACATTCAATAAGTAAAATAGGTTCATTATTTGCCATAATTGCATAATCTATTTTCTCTCCTTTCTTTGTTCCTATATCACATATAAATTCTGGTACAACTTCTAATGGATTGAATACATCGTATCCTAGTGCTTGAAGCATTGGCATAACAAGAGCATTTTTGGTAGCTTCCTCTGTTTGTAAATTACCTTTTAACTTCTCTACTCTTTCAGATAATTGTTTTATAACATCTTTAAAGTCCATAATAAATAGATTATTTTATTATTAGAAACTAAAAGTAACAATTTATTTGTGTTTATAAATATAGTTATATGTATATTTTCCTTTTTTAAAAGAAAAAGAGAATATCCTATTAAAATATTCTCTTTCACAATCATAAATATATCTGTAATTACTTTCTTAAAAATTCATCTATATGTTGTGCGGTTTTTCGTCCCGATGCGATACTTGTCACTACTAATGATTGTCCGCTGACACAGTCTCCCGTTGCAAAAACTTTCTTTACATTAGTAAGGCGGTTATTATCCGTTGCTACATTTTTTCGTATATCATCCGTTTTTACACCCAACTCTGCCAATAGACCCTCTTGTATAGGATGAACAAATCCTAAGGCTAGAAAAACATAATCCACCTTATGAATTTCGGGTTTACCTACTTCTTTCATTGTCATTTTGCCTGAATCATCCTTTACCCATTCTACATCGATCAACTCGACTGCGGTTAACCGTCCATCTTCACCAATGAAACGTTTAGTATTGATACCCCAACGGCGTGCACATCCTTCGAGGTGAGAAGAGCTTGTTTTCAGGACAGAGGGGAACGGGGTAGGCCATACATTTTCCAAATCTTCCAACAAAGGCGGCTTTGGCATAATCTCTATCTGCAAAATACTTCCTGCCTTTTGGCGGTTAGCTGTACCGATACAATCCGAACCTGTATCTCCGCCACCAATTACCAGCACGCTTTTTCCTTCAACATTTATAACATCTTCTTCCTCTATTTTATCTTTTGCGACCAGCTTATTCTGCATAGTCAGATAATCCATTGCATAATGAACTCCTTTGAGTTCTCGTCCTTCTAAAGGAAGGTTACGCGGAACCTGTGAACCGATAGCTAGACAAACGGCATCATATTCATTCAACAGCTTTTTAGCTTTGATATCGACGCCTATCTCCTTACCTGTTACGAATTTGATACCTTCCGCCTCCATTAGCTCGATGCGGCGGTCGATGATATTTTTATTCAGTTTAAAATCGGGTATTCCATAACGGAGAAGTCCGCCTATCCGGTCGCTTTTCTCATATACAGTTACTTGATGACCTAGTTTATTCAACTGATTAGCAACAGCCAGTCCCGAAGGACCCGAGCCTATCACCGCTACTTTTTTTCCTGTTCTTATTTTAGGTGGTTGGGGTTTTATATATCCTTCTAGAAAAGCATGCTCCAATGTAGCCGCTTCATTTTCACGGATGGTAACAGGAGCCTTGTGTATAGATAGCACACAGGTTTTCTCACAAGGTGCAGGACA
The DNA here is from genome assembly GCA_032477055.1 of Dysgonomonas sp. Lineage (GTDB taxonomy): Bacteria > Bacteroidota > Bacteroidia > Bacteroidales > Dysgonomonadaceae > Dysgonomonas_A. Next base: position 275,308 of record JAWDXP010000002.1, read on the forward strand.
AACACGTCCTGTAAATTCGGGAAAATCGTTTGTCTGCATCAACACTTCTGCTGCCAGACGCCAGTTTCCTTTATAGATATAGTCCTGCCATTCGGGCATTTTATTTCCTAAGGGGCATCCCCATTGGCAAAACGGAACACCGCACTCCATACAGCGTGACGCCTGTAATTGGCGGTCTTCGATATTGAGGGTTTGTTCTACTTCTCCGAAATCGAGGATGCGCTCCTGACGAGGACGATATCCTGCTTCTTTTCTTTTGACTGTTAAAAATGCTTTTGGATTTCCCATGTAAATAATATGCTAATTATCTAATATGCAAATATGCCAATGAAAATAATTTACTCATTGGCCAATTGACACATTGACATATTGTTTTAATAATCGAATTCTACGTTTGCTATTTTTTTCTTCAGAGCTTCCATTTTTTCTTCCTGCAATACCTTTTTGTATTCGATAGGCATCACTTTGATAAAACGGTGTACTTCCAGATTCCAGTTATCCAGAATACGCTTTGCCAAAGGGCTTCTCGTATATTCAAAATGTTTGCTTATCAGTCCGTGAAGCTCTTTATTGTCCGTACTGTCTTCTATCAATGATAATTCCACCATCTGCATATTGCAGAAATAGTCGAAATCTTCATCGATATTATAAACATAGGCAATACCTCCACTCATTCCCGCGGCAAAATTACGCCCTGTCTTACCCAGCACTACGGTACGTCCACCGGTCATATATTCGCAGCAATGGTCGCCTGCTCCTTCCACAACGGCAATAGCGCCGCTGTTACGTACGCAAAAACGTTCTCCTATCTGACCATTGATATATACTTCGCCTGCCGTTGCCCCATACAAAGAAGTATTTCCGGCAATAATGTTTTCTTCCGGTTTGTAAGATGAACCCACAGGAGGGATAATAATAATCTTACCGCCCGAAAGACCTTTCCCGACATAATCGTTCGTATCTCCTTCGAGCCTAAACGTGACTCCATGCGAAAGGAAAGCACCGAAACTTTGTCCTGCCGAACCTTTGAAAGTACATTGTATCGTATTTTCGGGCAGACCTGCATTACCATAACGCTTGGCTATTTCGCCCGAAAGCATTGCACCTACGGCACGGTCTGTATTCATAATGTTGCGTGTAAATTCCACAGGCATACATTTTTCGATAGCCGGACGCGAAGATTTTATGAGGTCTACGTCCATGACTTCTTCCAGTTTGTGGTCTTGTAGTTTGGTATGGCGGATAGGATTTACTTTTGCCAGTTTCGGATAATATATCAAACGTGACAAATCTATTTTGCTTAATTTGCTGCTCGATTCATCTTTCACAAATTTCAGTAAATCGCTACGTCCGACCACTTCATCCAAAGATTTAAAGCCGAGAGCAGCCAGATGTTCACGTACTTCTTCTGCTAAAAAATTGAAGTAATTAATCAGATATTCGCTTCTGCCTATGAATTTTTTCCTTAACTCTTCGCTTTGAGTGGCAACACCCACAGGACAGGTGTTCAGATGACATTTACGCATCATTACACATCCTAATACAATCAAAGCGCTGGTCGCGAATCCGAATTCTTCCGCGCCTAACATCGCAGCCACTATAATATCGTGACCCGTCTTTAGTTGTCCGTCCGTTTGCAGGCGTATTTGTCCGCGAAGATTATTCAGAACAAGAGTCTGCTGCACTTCTGCCAGACCTATTTCGAGGGGTAAACCCGCATGTTTGATAGAACTCATCGGGCTTGCTCCTGTACCTCCTTCGCAACCGCTTATCAGTATAAGGTCGGCTTTTGCTTTCGCCACTCCCGCAGCTATGGTTCCCACACCGCTTTCCGATACCAGCTTAACGCTTACAATCGCTTGCGGATTCACATTTTTCAAGTCAAAAATTAATTGCGCCAAATCTTCAATCGAATAAATATCGTGATGGGGAGGAGGGGAGATAAGCGAAATACCCGGAATAGAATGTCGTGTTTTGGCTATGATTTTGTCTACCTTAAATCCCGGTAACTGACCACCTTCGCCCGGTTTTGCGCCTTGAGCTATTTTAATCTGAATTTCGTCTGCATTTACTAGATATTCGGTCGTTACACCAAAACGTCCCGATGCTACCTGTTTGATAGCCGAACGGGCATTCGTTGCAAAACGTTCTGCCAACTCGCCGCCTTCTCCGGTATTACTCTTTCCCCCGATAGCGTTCATGGCTATTGCCATTGCTTCGTGAGCTTCGCGGCTGATAGAACCGTAAGACATGGCGCCTGTAACAAAACGTTTTGTTATTTCAGATACGGATTCCACTTCCGAAATATCGATAGATTTTCCTTCATCAAAATCAAGAAAATCGCGTAAGAAAATCTTTTCTTCTTTTTTATCTATGGAGGCTGTGTATTCTTTGAATTTTTTATAACTGCCCAATCGGGTGGTTAGTTGCAATTTGGTTATAGTTTCGGGATTCCATGCGTGTTTTTCTCCGTTGCGTCTCCAAGCATATACTCCCTGATTCATTAAGGCAGAGTCAATGAAGTCCTTATGATATGCTTCATTATGTGGAGCAACGGTATCGTGTGCTATGTCGGTAATATCCGCCCCTTCGATTTTAGATACCGTACCTTTAAAGTATCGGTTGATAACAGAAGAGTTAATACCTACTGCTTCAAACATTTGAGCTCCTCTGTAACTTCTCAGAGTAGATATCCCCATTTTCGAAAGTGTCTTCAAAAGACCTTTATCAATAGCTTTTATATAATTCTTTTCCGCTGTATGAAAATCGAGCTGAATAGTTCCCGTTTTTACCAAATCTTCCAATATAGCGAAAGCCAGATAAGGATTTACAGCATTGGCTCCGTAACCGAACAATAGTGCAAAGTGCATTACTTCACGAGGTTCAGCCGATTCCACAACGATATCTATCTGCATTCGCTTACGGCGTTCAATCAGATGATGATGAACCGCCGACACAGCCAGCAACGAAGGTATTGCCGCATGATTCTCATCGACACCTCTATCCGTTATAATTATATAGTGGCTACCGTTATCTACCGCTTTTTCCGCTTTAAGGCAAAGTTCTTCAATCGCTTTTTCCATTCCTGTAGTTCCTTCTTTCGGGTTGAACAGCATTGGTAATGTTTCCGCTTTGAAACCTTTATATTCCAGATGGATAAGCAAATCCAGTTCCCTATTGGTAATGATAGGGTGATTCAGCCGTACCATTTTACTATGTTCGGGAAGCGGTTCGAGCAGGTTTTTATCTAACGAACCGATATATCCGGCAAGCGACATCACCAATTCTTCACGTATGGGGTCGATAGGCGGATTGGTTACCTGTGCAAATAATTGCCTGAAATAAGAAAACAGCCTGTATTCTTTGCCCGATAGAGCCGTCAACGGAGCATCGTTACCCATAGAGCCGGTCGGCTCTTTACCGTCGGTTGCCATCGGAGTAATCAACTTTTCTATATCTTCTTTATAATACCCAAAAGCCCTCAATAATTGAGTGTAATTGCTTACCGAATATTTTGTACTTCTTCCGGAAGAAATATCATCTAGCGAAATCCGGTTTTTGTCGAGCCATTGGAGGTATGGATATGCCTTTGCCAGTTCTTCTTTTAGTTCGGGGTCATATTTGATAGTGCCTGTCTCGGTATCTACCATCAGCATTTTACCGGGTTTGAGGCGTCCGCGCTCCTTTATATCTTTGGCTTCGAAGGGCAATACTCCTGTTTCGGAGGCAACTACCATCATATCGTTATGAGTAATCAGATAACGTGCCGGACGCAGACCGTTACGGTCTAACAAACCTCCTGCGTACCGTCCGTCCGAAAACAGAATAGTCGCAGGACCGTCCCAAGGCTCCATAAATATACTATGATATTCATAGAAAGCCTTTAAGTCTCTAGAAATAGGATTCTTATCGTTCCACGATTCGGGAACCATCATTGCCAAAGCGTGGGGTAGGGATTTACCCGACATTACAAGGAATTCTAATACATTGTCAAAAGAGGCGCTGTCGCTCATCCCAAATTGTACGATAGGCCATATTTCATTCATATCGCCCAGAATATCCGATTTGAGGACACTTTCGCGTGCTTCCATCCAAAAGCGGTTACCTCGTATAGTGTTAATTTCTCCATTGTGCCCCACCAACCGGAAAGGCTGTGCCAAATCCCAAGTAGGAAATGTATTGGTACTGAAACGCGAGTGTACCAAAGCGATTCCGCTTGTAAAATGAGGATGGGTAAGATCGGGATAATAATCTCTTAATTGCAGAGAGGTAAGCATCCCTTTATATATGATTCGTTTGGTAGACAAGCTGACTACATACGAATTGCGTTTATCTTTAAGGGTAGAGTTGAGTATCGATTTTTCTATTTTCTTACGCAGAAGATAGAGCTTCAATTCCAATTGTTCGGGCGAAAATTGTTCACCTGTAATGAACAACTGCTTTATAGTTGGCTCATTGGCTTTCGATATTTCACCCAATATATCACTGTTTACAGGTACATCCCTGACAGCTAACAGGTTTAGCCCGTCTTTTTGGATAAGGTCGGTCAAAGCTACCATAAATATCTCGGCTTCGGTTTCATCTTTCGGCAAAAAGACTAATCCTGTGCCGTAATGACCTTTCTCGGGAACAGGGATTCCCTGCAATAAAATAAATTCGTGAGGTATCTGTAACATAATACCCGCACCGTCTCCTGTTTTATTGTCGGCACTTTCTGCACCGCGATGGGTCATGTTCTCAAGCACCTGCAAGCCATTTTCAACGATGGCATGTGATTTAGCTCCTTTCAGATGAAGAACCAAACCTACTCCGCACGCATCATGCTCATAATTGGAATCATACAGTCCATATTGCTCTGCTAATGATAAATCTCGCATATTATGTTTTTAGTTGAATTAATCAAATGCTTGATTAGAAATGAATAAAAATCAAAATGTATTATTTTCATGCAAATATATAACTTTTTTCTTGTTTTGTGACTTTTTATTTGACTAAAGTGCAATTTTGTTGATTGATTTAATATGTGGGATGGGGATCTACTCTATCCGTTGTATTTCTTCGGGCAAATAATTATTTGCCTGAATCAAATACCTATCCCTAAATAAAGAAAATTCTATTTGAAACTAAAAATTCGATTTTAATAATTATTTTATTTCATTCTACCTATTATAAAAATAAAATGATATATATTTGTTGAAAATTTAATTAAAATATTATTTATGTGTGGATTTATAGGAGCATTTGAAATAACGCAGGATTTAGACGCCATGCGTTCGCAGACTCTTAAGATGGCGAAAAAAATCCGTCACCGGGGTCCCGATTGGTCGGGCATCTTTTGCAGTGATAAAGCCATTCTTGTACACGAGAGGTTATCCATAGTCGGAATAGATTCCGGAAAACAACCTTTGTTCAGCAAAGACAATAACCTAGTTTTGGCTGTCAACGGTGAGATATATAACCACCAGAATATACGAAACCGTTTCAAAGATACATACGAATTTCAGTCCAATTCCGATTGCGAAGTAATACTTCCTTTATATAGAGAAAAAGGTGCGGAACTTTTCGAAGAATTGAATGGCATATTTGCTTTTGCTTTATATGATAAGGAAAAGGATACTTACCTGATTGGTCGTGACCATATGGGGATCATCCCCTTATATATGGGATATGATAAAGCAGGACAGTTATATGTTGCCAGTGAAATGAAAGCACTGGAAGGTGTTTGCCCCAATATAAAAGAATTTCCGGCAGGTCATTATTATGACAGCAGGGAAGGTGAATTTCGCCAATGGTATAAACGCGACTGGATGGACTATCAGAATGTAAAGGATAATGATACGGATATTGACAAATTGAAACAAGGACTCGAAGATGCCGTTCAGCGTCAATTGATGTCTGATGTGCCTTATGGTGTATTGCTTTCGGGTGGATTGGATTCATCTATTATTTCTGCGGTTGCCAAGAAATTTGCTGCACGCCGTATCGAAGATAACAGCCAGTCGGAAGCATGGTGGCCGCAACTGCATTCGTTTGCTGTCGGTTTGAAAGGCGCTCCCGATTTGGTTGCTGCCCGCAAAGTGGCAGATTATATAGGAACTGTTCACCACGAAATACACTTTACGGTACAAGAAGCTCTGGATGCTTTGAGTGATGTGATTTGTCATATCGAAACGTATGATGTAACTACAGTAAGGGCTTCAACACCTATGTATTTGCTGGCTCGCTATATAAAATCGATGGGAGTAAAAATGGTGCTTTCGGGTGAAGGTTCGGACGAAATATTTGGAGGGTATCTTTATTTTCATAAAGCACCTGATGCAAAAGCGTTACACGATGAGACAGTCCGTAAGCTTGATAAACTTCATTTATATGACTGTCTTCGTGCTAATAAATCGCTGGCAGCTTGGGGAGTGGAAGGGCGTGTGCCGTTTCTCGACAAAGAGTTTATGGATATTGCCATGCGTATCAATCCGCAGGATAAAATGTGCGGCAACGGAAAGATAGAGAAGCATGTTTTACGGAAAGCATTCGAGGAATATCTGCCCGAAGATGTTACGTGGCGGCAAAAAGAACAGTTTTCGGACGGGGTAGGTTACAACTGGATAGATACTCTGCGTGAAGTGGCAGAACAAAAAGTTTCGGATAAGCAGATGGAGAGGGCAGCCGAACGTTTCCCGATCAATCCGCCTATGTCTAAAGAAGAATATTGGTACCGCACCATGTTTGAGGAACATTTTGCATCGGCTTCTGCGGCAAGTACTGTGCCGTCTGTTCCATCGGTGGCTTGCAGCAGCGCTATTGCATTGGAATGGGATACTTCTTTTCGTAACAGGGTCGATCCTTCGGGGCGTGCTGTCAAAGCGGTACATACTGAGGCGTATGAGTAATTTATTTTTTCGTAATCAAAATAAATCTGAAAAATAAAAAGCAATGTTGAATAAATCACATTGCTTTTCTCTTTTCTAAAGTCTGTGAATTATCTTTGCATCATGAATATATGCAAGCCGTAATGAGATGAAGATAAACAATACGGAAATAGAATTAATACTCGGAGATATTACTACAATACAGGTTGACGTTATAGTTAATGCTGCCAATTCTTCTTTACTTGGTGGTGGCGGTGTAGATGGTGCAATCCATCGTAAAGGAGGCAACGAAATATTAGACGAATGTAAATTGATACGTAATCGACAGGGAGGATGCAAAACGGGAGAAGCCGTATATACTAAGGCAGGGAAGCTTCCTGCAAAATACGTAATTCACACAGTAGGCCCTGTATGGAATGGTGGAAAAAATAATGAGCCTCAGTTATTAGCAGATTGTTATCGAAAATCTATGCTACTCGCCAATAAGTTAGAAGTCCAAACTATTGCTTTTCCAAATATCAGTACAGGTATATATGGTTATCCGAAAAAAGAAGCATCAGTGATTGCTCTTGATACAATAAAAGATTTTCTTGAAAAAGAGAATCGTACCATAAATAAAGTAATATTTGTTTGTTTTGATAAAGAAAATTATACTCTCTACAAAGATTTAGTTGAATAATGATAGTGGTAAATCTTAATAAAATCTTACATTTTGACAGCAATAAAATATAAATGCTAGCAGGATGGTATATTGATTTACCAGACAGATTTTGAGGGATGGCTTACAGAGTATGCTGGGAAAAAAAACAGCAAAAACACCAAATATCTATTTGACAATATTTAAACAATAATTCTTTCAAAAAGACATATTTTAATAATTAAATAAATTTTTTTGACAATATTTCTTGCAGGATTGAATAATTTATATCAATTTTGTAGTAGAATTAAATAAGAAGAAGAAAAACGCCTACAATGAAGAATTTGAAGTTTACCAAAATGCATGGCGCAGGTAACGATTATATATATGTAAATGGTTTAACTCAAACCATTGAAAATCCATCTGAACTAGCAATCGAATTAAGCAACAGAAATTTTGGAATAGGCTCTGACGGATTAGTAATCATTCATCCATCAGAGATTGCAGATTTTAGAATGCAAATGTTAAATTCGGACGGTTCGGAAGCTGAAATGTGCGGTAATGCAACCCGTTGTGTAGGCAAATATGTGTACGACAACGGACTTACTTCCAAAAGAGAAATCACTCTCGAGACAAAAGCAGGTATTAAATATATCACTTTGCTCGAAGGCGATGAAAAAGCACGTAAAGTAACCGTAGATATGGGGGAACCTATTCTAGATCCGGAGCTAATCCCTGTCAGCATAGATGAGCAACCCGTTCTTAATTATCCATTAGATATTGACGGTAAGATATGGAGAATTTCTTGTGTATCGATGGGGAATCCTCATGCTGTGGTATTTACTGAAGGTATCAAAGATTTTGACTTATCAGTACTGGGACCAAAATTCGAGAAGAATCCTATTTTTCCACGCAAAACCAATACCGAATTTATAGAAGTAATAGATCGTAATACTTTGAATATGCGTGTATGGGAACGTGGGGCAGGGGAGACCCTAGCTTGCGGAACAGGTGCATGTGCAGCAGCAGTAGCAGCCATACTCAATAATTATTGTGACCGTAATATCACAATACATCTTCTGGGCGGAGACTTAGAAATAGAATGGCGCGAAAGCAATAATCATGTATATATGACCGGAGAAGCGGTAACCGTGTTTGAAGGAATAATAAAATAATTAATCAAATCGAAAATGAGAAAACGTGACAAATTGGTTTTATTTTAATTTACTCATTTTCAAATTATCAAATTAAAGAATAAATGATTTTAGTCAACGAAAATTATACGAAACTTCCGGGTAGTTATCTATTCTCGGAGATAGCAAGGAAAGTAAATGAGTTCAAAACGGCACATCCCGATGCAAATATAATCCGTTTAGGTATCGGCGATGTAACCAAAGCTCTTCCACCTGCTGTAATAGAGGCTTTGCATAAAGCTGTGGACGAGATGGCAAGTTCGGATACTTTCAGAGGTTATGGACCCGAGCAAGGATATGATTTTCTGGTAAACGCAATTGTTGAAAATGACTATAAAGCTTTAGAACTGGATATTCAGGCAGACGAAATATTTGTAAGTGATGGTTCTAAAAGCGATACGGGAAATATTGGCGATATCTTAGGTACAGATAATATAGTAGCTATTACCAATCCTGTATATCCTGTATATGTAGATACTAACGTAATGGCAGGAAGAGCCGGCGATTTAGGCAAAGATGGAAAATGGAATAAAATAGCTTATTTACCCTGTACTGCCGAAAATGACTTCGTCCCCTCACTACCTACCACGAAAGTTGACATTGTTTACTTGTGTTATCCGAACAACCCTACAGGTACAACACTCACCAAAGACCAGCTAAAAGTATGGGTAGATTATGCTTTAGAAAATAAAGTGTTAATTCTTTTCGATGCTGCCTACAAAGCATTTATCAAAGAAGATAATGTACCTCATAGTATTTATGAAATAGAAGGTGCAAAGAAAGTTGCTATTGAATTTTGCAGTTTCTCAAAAACAGCCGGATTTACAGGTACAAGATGCGCTTATACCGTAGTACCTAAAGAGTTGGTAGGCTATACGAGTAAAGGTGAAGAAGCTTCTTTGAATAAGCTTTGGAACCGCCGCCATACGACCAAATTCAACGGAGTTCCTTATATTATACAACGTGCGGCAGAAGCGTGTTATTCACCCGAGGGAAAGCAACAAATCCAGCACACGATAGATTATTACATGAATAATGCTAAAATCATTCGTGAAGGATTGACCGCTCAGGGATTGAAAGTATATGGAGGTGTCAATTCCCCTTATATCTGGGTAAAAACTCCTAATGGAATGACCTCTTGGGAATTTTTCGATTACTTGTTGAATGAACTGAATATCGTCGGCACTCCCGGTGTAGGCTTCGGACCTAGCGGAGAGGGTTACCTGCGACTCACAGCATTCGGCACACTCGAAAATACCAAGGAAGCAATAAAACGACTCGAAAAGATGAAGTTATAAAATCTTTCAACTCTATGAGAAAACAAGCAGTTTTACTAATCATTTTATTTATTGTACTTTCGTGTCAATCCCATAAAGGTCTCTGGAATACTGAGGCTAATATAAAAAAAGTGGAAAAGGGTATGACTTACGACCAAGTACTATCTATTATGGGTAAAGATTATAGTGGAACAGGTTCTTGGGAAGAAAATGATGAAATACGTCAAGTTTTGAAATATAACAGTACGGGACGTTTTACATATGTACTTAATTTTACAAATAATATATTGAAAGACTGGACTCTCGAGAAAAAACCAGTGAGCAGTTTACCATAAATTCAATTGTTTTCATCATATTAGATTTTATATTAAAATAGCGAATTATAATTTTTACAAAAATAAAAACCACAGTCTATGTCTAAGTTACGTTTCAAAGCCGTTTCGGCAGCATCCAACAGAAGACCTGTCGAGGTCAAAAAGCCCGACTCCAAAACATCCGATTACTATGGTGAAAAAGTTTTCAACCGTAGAGCGATGAGCCAGTATTTATCTAAAGAAACTTTTAAGATAATCAGTAAAGTGATAGATCAGGGTGCACCAATCGACAGAGGAATTGCCGAGCATGTAGCTGCCGGTATGCGTATGTGGGCTTTGGAAAACGGTGCTACACACTATACTCACTGGTTTCATCCTTTGACTGATGGCACTGCAGAAAAACACGATGCTTTTGTAGAACATGACAGTAACGGAGGATTAATCGAAGAATTCAGCGGAAAGCTTCTTGCACAGCAAGAACCCGATGCGTCGAGTTTCCCATCAGGAGGTCTTCGCAATACATTCGAAGCGCGCGGATATTCGGCTTGGGATCCTACTTCTCCGGCATTTATCATTGGAGATACTTTATGTATCCCCACTATATTTATTTCTTATACAGGAGAGGCATTAGACTACAAGACTCCATTACTGAAAGCAATCAATGTGTTAAACAAAGCGGCTGTGGATATTTGCCATTATTTTAACGAAGACGTAACTAAAGTACATGTAAATTTAGGATGGGAACAGGAATATTTTCTTGTGGATGAAGATTTGTATGCTGCCCGTCCCGATTTAGCTTTGACAGGAAGAACATTGATGAGTCACGAAAGTGCCAAAAATCAACAATTGGAAGATCACTATTTTGGCGCTATTCCTGTAAGAGTTCAAAACTTCATGGAAGAGTTGGAATATGAAGCTTATGCATTAGGTATTCCTGTAAAAACACGCCACAATGAGGTTGCTCCTAATCAGTTTGAGTTAGCACCTATATACGAAGAATGTAATCTGGCAGTAGACCATAACCTGCTTATCATGTCATTGATGGACAGAGTAGCACGCCGCCATTCGTTCCGCGTACTTTTCCACGAAAAACCATTTAGAGGTATCAATGGTTCGGGTAAGCACAACAACTGGTCGATGGGTACAAACACAGGTATCAATCTTCTATCGCCCGGAAAGAATACAGAAGAAAATTTACGCTTCATCGCTTTCGTAGTAAATATTCTTGCAGCTGTACATAAGAATAATGCATTGCTGAAAGCCTCGATATCTTCGGCAACAAATGCTCACCGTCTGGGAGCAAATGAAGCACCACCTGCTATTATATCCGTATTTTTGGGTAGTGAGGTAAGCAGTATTCTTGACAAGTTTGAAAACAGTTCAGTAAAAGATGCTATCGTTGTAGATGACAAAAAAGGAGTAAGCCTTGGAGTAGGGCAGATACCCGAAATTTTACTGGATAATACAGACCGAAACCGTACATCTCCATTCGCATTTACGGGCAACCGCTTCGAATTCCGTGCGGTAGGTTCTTCTGCCAACTGTGCATCCTCAATGATTGCATTGAATGCCTCTGTTGCCGAACAATTAAGGGTATTTAAACAAGAAGTAGATGCTCTTATCGAGGGAGGTAAATCAAAAAATGAAGCTCTTTACGAGGTAATTAAAAAATATATCAAAGAATCGCGCCCTATCCGTTTCAACGGTAACGGCTACAGCGACGAGTGGAAAGAGGAAGCTAAAAAACGTGGTCTGGACTGTGAAACAAGTGTTCCTGTAATATACGATGCGTATACTTCAAAACAAAGTATCAAGTCTTTCGAAAATATTTTGTCTGAGGTAGAGCTTCATGCACGTAATGAAGTGAAATGGGAAATTTACACAAAGAAGATACAAATCGAATCGCGCGTATTGGGTGACTTAGCTCTGAATCATATCATTCCTGTTTCTATTAAATATCAATCTATCTTACTTGAAAATGTGGCAAACCTGAAAAACATTTTCTCGGAAAGTGAGAAATTTATCGAGATGGCAGAAGAGCAAATCCGCCTGATAGAAAAAATTTCATTACATGTAAATGCGGTAAATGCAAAAGTCCATGAAATGATAGATGCTCGTAAGAAAGCTAACAATATCGAGAGTGAACGTGAGAAAGCAGTCGATTATCATGACAATGTAGCTCCTTATTTGGACGAAATACGTTATCATATCGATAAACTGGAATTGATCGTAGATAATGAAATGTGGACTCTTCCCAAATACAGAGAATTACTATTTATAAGATAGAAATCCTTTTAAAGAAGGCGACTAATAATAAAATTCCACTATGATTATAGTGGAATTTTATTTTATACTCATCCTCTTGTAATATGACTCCATTCTTGGTAAACATGACAATCAACGCTAACAATTCAAAATGACGATCGGGTTACAAATAATTTATGCAATTTATTTGTAATTTTGAAGACATATGTCCACAGATAAAGCGAAAGATCTCTTATATAAGTTTCTTACTGCCGACAGCCTCAAGGTCTGGAGGCATATACTCCTAATCACTACATTCACCTTTATTGGCATCGGTCAGTCCCTGATAGTACTGGGAGAACATGTATCTTCAGTGAGTAACAGTACTCTTTGCTGGTTTGGTGCAATTAATATTGCCGGATTACTCTCTTTGGTATATCTCAATTTCAATATTCTGGCCCGTCGCATATTATTAAAACGCAAATATGTGGAATATTTTCTTTGCCTACTTGCTATTATTTCTGTATATCTGATAATCAAAGGTGCCATTGAAATACAGATACTTTCAGACATAGGGGTAAACAGAAAGTTCAACGGCATCATGTTGTTGGATGGAGTTTCGAATTTAATGATCTATGCAATTTGTATTGCCAGCAGCTCGGTATCGGTACTGTTTGGGCAATGGACGACAGACATACAGAAAATAAACAACCTAAAAAATAAACAACTGAAAAGCAGTGTAGAGAAATTAAAGAATCAGATCAACCCTAAATTTCTATCAGATACACTGGACTATGTGATAGATAAAGTAAAAACCAGTTCGGAAGAAGCTTCTGACACTCTATTCAGGTTAAGTAAATTTCTGAGGTATGTATTGTATGACTGCATGCGGGAAAAGGTTTTACTCAAATCTGACATTGAACATATAAATAAATATCTGTCATTAGATCAGCTTAGTGCTAAAAACAAGTATACATATACCATAACCGTTACGGGAGATGTAAGCATATTTCTTCCTCCGTTCCTCTTTATGCCCATAGTTCAACGAATACTTGAGCAGCAACCGACAGACGCACATTTAAATTTCGAGATTACTGATGATACAATTGCTTTTGAGTGTAAAGTACAGGGAGCCGAACTGAGTAATTGTGACTTCACAGAAGAAGAGCAAAGACTAAAGATGTTTTATAAAGAAGAGTGTATCAAGAATGGGAAATATATAAAATTCTATTTAGAAAGATGATAAAAAAAATCAATAATATATTACCCGATTTTCTGTTAAAACCACAGTATAGGTTTTACAGACATTTTGTATTACAAATTATAATACTCACCACCACTATCAATATATTTTGGGATGAACCTGATAAAGTTTCGCAAGACAACAGGTTTGTGACCTGGATTATATACTCCTTACAGGTAAATTTCGTCATATATCTAAACATGTATTTACTGGTTCCGCAATTGCTGATTAAAGGTAAAACCATATACTACCTCCTATCATTATTTCTACTCGTTTTTGGTCTTAACATGCTTTTCTCACTGGGAGCCCTGCAAGATATTTCTAATGATAATCAAGACATAGTGATATTTTTGGAATCGGTTTCGGCTCTTGTCGCGTTTTTGGTTTTTTATGTAGGAATGACAACCATACAGCTGTTTAAATACTACATTCAAAACAGTCAAAAAATAAGTGAATTGGAAAGTGCAACAATGGCTATTGAACTGGCTAATTTACAGAATCAGATTAATCCGCATTTTCTTTTCAATACTCTCAATAATGCAAATATAATGGTAGAAGATATAGAAAAATCTACCTATATACTTCAAACACTCAATGACCTGCTGCGTTATCAAACACAAGGTGAAGCCAGAGGAGGCGTAAAATTATCTGATGATATTAATTTTTTGAATGACTATCTTAGCCTTGAAAAAACCCGTCGGGACAATCTAGATTACACAATAGATATTGAAGGAAATTCTGATATCAATATTCCTCCGTTGTTATTTATTCCTTTTATTGAAAATGCTATAAAGCATAATCCCGAGAGCAACTCATCTATCACTATTTCTTTTCAGATAAAGGAGGATCTACTCCATTTTAAATGTAAAAATTCCAAAGCCAAAAACATTCACGAAAGGAAAGAGGGGGGAATAGGATTAAAAAATATAAGAAGACGATTGGATCTGTTGTTTGAAAAAGATTACACTTTAAATTTGTATGACGAAGAAGATGCATATATTGTGATATTAGAATTTAAAATATGCAATACATCACGGGGTATTAATAACATAGTTAAGGCATGAAAAATAAAGATCAGCAAAATGCTCTGATCAAAGAGATAAATAAGAGGCTTACTAAAAAAACGAAACTGGCGGATATTCTTATCAACAATCTGGGCTTAAGCAAAGAAGCAGCATACAGAAGGTTGAGAAACGAGGTGCCCCTCACTTTTCAGGAAACAGCTATTCTGGCTAAAGACTTCGGAATCTCATTAGATAGTCTGGTGGGTGTAGAAATACAAAAGGGACAGCCTTTTCAACTCAAATTCCCTGACTTTATAAATACTCGGTCTGATGATTATGAGATGTTTGATGACTTTATCAATTTCCTAAAAAAAATAGCTAATAGTGAGAATACCGAACTAGCTGTACTCACCAATATAATACCTCAAGATATTTTTTCGGGATTCGAATACTTAACAAGGTATTACATATTCAAATGGCAATATTATTGTCATAATGAAAAAATAATACCTTTTGGAGAATTAAAAATACATGAAAAAGCCAAAGAATCTTTATCAGCCCAATTTACAGAATCTAAAAAAATAAAAAATACATATTACATTATTGATACCCGTCTATACATACGTATTGTAGATGAAATCAAATATTTCCATAGTATCCAGCTGATAACAGATGAAGAAATGAAAATATTAAAAAAAGAATTGATAATCTTGCTGAATTACATGGAGGAATTAACTATTAGGGGAGTATTTAGCGAGACAGGCAACAAAGTTTCTATTTATATTACTAACCTCGAAATAACCGCATCCTATTCTTACCTGAAAAGCGAAGAAATAAAATATTGTTTAATAAAAGCTTTTCTTCTCACTTCTGCAACTTCATTAGACAACAAAGCCTTTGAGAAAATGGAGGCATGGATACAAGCTAGTATGAGAACTTCGACCTTGATTACCCAAGCTAACGAAAGAGAACGTCTGCAATATTTCCGTAAACAAAGAGAAGTTCTAAATGGGCTTTGCTGACGAATAAAAAGAAAGCTACTGTTTTATTTACAATAGCTTTTTATTTTCAGAAAGGAACAACATCATTACCAGACATAGGCGGAAGACTATCCACAGGCGAACCAGAGGCAGCATTCATACGCGAACTAAACTGAGCATTCTGGGCATTGTATTCATCTTCTATATTCTGGAAACGGGCAAATTCACTCTTGAACCTCAACAATACATCGGCTGTTGCACCATTACGGTGTTTTGCTATGATAATCTCTGCAAGCCCTATCAATGAATTTCCTTTCTCATCTTCCAGTATTTTATAATATTCGGGACGGTGTATAAAACACACCATATCGGCATCCTGCTCGATAGCTCCCGATTCACGAAGATCGGACAATTGTGGACGTTTTCCCTCTGCTCCTGTACGTCCTTCAACTCCACGATTCAATTGAGACAGGGCAATGATAGGAATATTCAATTCCTTAGCCAATCCTTTCAGCGAACGCGAAATCATACTCACCTCCTGCTCACGGCTACCATAATTCATACCACTTGCATTCATCAGCTGAAGATAGTCAATAACTAATATTTTCACTCCATGTTCACGCACCAAACGGCGTGCTTTCGTTCTTAATTCGAAAACCGATAGGCTAGGGGTGTCATCGACAAATATAGGAGCATCGTACAGTTCTTTTATTTTGAAATCCAGCTGCTCCCATTCATAAGGGGCAAGCTGACCATTTTTAATCTTTTCGCCGGGAATCTCACAAGTATTCACAATCAAACGGTTGACAAGCTGTACATTCGACATCTCCAGAGAGAACAGTGCTACCGGATAATTATACATCACTGCCATATTTTTCAACATCGACAAAACAAATGCAGTTTTACCCATCGCCGGACGAGCAGCAATGATAATAAGGTCGGAGTTCTGCCAACCCGATGTAATCTTATCCAGATTGGTAAAGCCTGTCTGCAGTCCCGAAAGACCTTCAGGACGGTTAGCTGCAATCTCAAGAAGGTTCAAAGCCTCTTTGATCACAGGATTGATCTGTGTTACATCTTTTTTTACATTCCCTTGCGATATTTCAAAAAGCTTACTTTCGGCTTCCTGCATCAGGTCATCAACATCGAATGTTTCGTCAAAAGCTTTATTAGTTACATCTGACGAAAAACCAATCAGTTCACGAGCCAAATACTTCTGAGCAATAATACGTGCATGAAATTCGATATGTGCCGCAGAAGCCACTTTTTCGGTCAGCTGCGCAATATACACAGGTCCTCCGACAGCTTCGAGCTCTCCGCTTTTTTTCAATTCTTCGACAACTGTAAGCATATCCACAGGAGCCTGTTTCGATGCCAGAGTCACAATAGCTCTGTATACGATTTGATGGATATTATCATAAAAACTATCCGGTTTGAGGATATCACTTACCTGCGAATAGGCATCCTTTTCGAGCATCAATGCCCCTAGTACAGCTTCTTCTAATTCTCTGGCTTGAGGCTGAATACGCCCACCAATTTCCATTAATGGCTGATTATTATCTTTACCGCGATTTTTCCGCTGACCTTTATTATTTTCCATATGTTTTTCTCAAAAGCATATCAAAGATACTTTAATCTTTGCTTTTATGAAAAGTAAGTTATCGACACAGGTTGTTGATAACTTTAATATATTTCGTTGAACTTATTGATATCTAAGATTATTCACTAACCTGTACCTCTCTTTTCTTATTCAGGTAATAGATTTGTTCTTTATCAAAAATACATGAAGAACTGACAAGAATCGAGAAATCTGCAATATTTCGATTTACATCATAACAGCTAATAACTTCACCTTCTTTTACAAAAATCAAAGAACAAAGATGATCATATGATTTTGAACCTAATTCATAATATTTGATTTTTTCAGATATAGAAGATCCCAATTTACTTTCAATATCTGTATATGGAGTCAGAACATATAAAGTATCCCAGTCTCTACTTTCAATTGAGTCAAGCCTAAAATGAGAATCCTCCCGGACTCTTTCTAAACGAGACTCGATTTTGTCATTCTTATATTCATTACAGCTAATAAAAATAAGAAGGATACTTAAATATAAAATACATTTCATTTAATCTTACGGGTTGTATTTAGATGCTTTCAATATTTTCTGGCTATCCAGTTCATTTAACAGAGTAAACAATTCTGTATCAGTATTTTCTACATATTTTTTTATAATCTGCCACCCCACCCAAGCACCTAGACGTCCCGGTGATTCGGTAGACACAGCTGCCGTATAAGGAGCATCCTCCATATATTTGACAATCGTCATATAATCAGTACTGAAAAGATAGTTATTCTGAACAGTGACCTTCCAAATACCTTTCTGGCTATCTTCTGCCCATTTCATCTGCTCGGGAGTATATCCTAACAAGTCAGCATCATTCCATTCGGGCAATAGTTGATTTAAGGCATATAGTATTTTTCCCTGATACAACATCTCGGATAACAGATCTTTTCGTTTATTATCAGTAGGAATCTCCCCAATAAGCCATGCTTTCAAATAATCCCTCACTATCATTTGTGGCTGCATCTGAGCTACCTGATAAGGTTCGAAAAACTGCTTATACGGTTGATAGTCACTCCCAAGGTATTTATCGGCAGATATAGAGATTATATCTTGCAATACAATCGTATTTGCCTTAAACCCTGATACGTGCATGTAGATCTTGGGTAATTGTTTATCTTCGAAAGCCTCTTTTATAATATTATTGGCTTGAGCCAAATCTTTTTCATATGCACTCAAATCCGCAAACTTAATTTGAACATCTGTATAAATCCGCGAAAGCATCGGATTTGAAAAATACTTCTCCAAGGCCGAAAAATAACTATCCGAATTATAATCGGGGTTATTAATGGTAACCGATCCAAAAGCATTCAGGAAATCTCCATATTTCAATTTCATACTTTCCTGAATCTCGGCTGTCGGATTCTTCAAAAGATCATACAAATCTTTATCGAAGCGAACTATTGACAATCCATTTTCATTATCTAGCTTCACCGTATTTTTACTATTACTGTTAACACAGCTATACAAAGAAAATAAAGATGTAAAAAAGAACAGTAGACTAATAGAATATTTCATGAGTGTTATGTTATATTTACAATCAATAAAGGTAAATAAATACTTTCAATACACAGTTTGAATAAATAGAAATAAAGCTTTAATTTTGTAATATAATATTATTCCACACAAGTTTTTGTTTATGATAAATATTTTAGGAATAGAGTCATCTTGTGACGATACTGCAGCATCTGTAATTCAGGACGGAGTGCTTTTATCGAACATTATATCCAGCCAAAAAGTACATGAGAGTTATGGTGGGGTAGTTCCAGAATTGGCATCTCGTGCACACCAACAAAATATTATTCCGGTCGTTGATGAAGCTCTGAAAAAAGCTGGCATTACTAAAGATGAACTAACTGCCATTGCTTTCACTCGTGGTCCGGGTTTGATGGGTTCACTTCTGGTAGGAACTTCTTTTGCAAAAGGATTATCAACAGCCTTGGATATCCCAATGATAGATGTAAATCACTTGCAGGCACATGTATTGGCACATTTCATCAAAGAAAACAAAGAATATACTCACCAACCGTCTTTTCCCTTTTTATGTTTATTAGTATCTGGTGGAAACTCCCAGATAATTGTTGTAAAATCACACAAAGAGATGGAAATTATCGGGCAAACTATCGACGATGCTGCCGGAGAAGCCTTCGATAAATGTGCTAAAGTAATGGGATTGGGATACCCCGGAGGTCCTATAGTTGATAAACTGGCAAAACTAGGAAATCCTGAAAAATTCAAGTTTAATAAACCTCATATCAAAGGGTACGATTATAGTTTTAGCGGATTAAAGACCTCTTTCCTTTATTTTCTAAGGGATGAACTGAAAACCAATCCAAACTTTATTGAAGAGAATAAAGAGGATTTATGCGCTTCTCTCCAAAAAACAATTGTAGATATATTGATGGATAAACTTCGTAAAGCAGCTAAAGAGTTAAAAATAAAAGAGGTCGCCGTTGCGGGAGGAGTATCTGCAAACTCCGGCCTTCGTACAGCTTTTGAAGAACATGCCAAACAATTCGGTTGGAAAATATTTATTCCGCCATTTGGTTATACTACAGATAATGCTGCTATGGTAGCCATCTCGGGGTATTATAAATATCTGGACAATGAATTTTGCAGTATAGATGCCGCTCCATATGCCAGAGTAAGTATGTGAGTGAATCGGACAGAAAAAGTAACTGAATCTTTATGATAGATCTTAATATTGACAATGAACTGATTGAGCCATCTTTTGATCGTATTGCCAAAGAGCTTTTAACTGAAAAAGCACTTTTTGTAAATGACAAAATTATTCGGTTTACGGAAATAGAATTTTATTATTTTCATGCTGATCTTCATGCTGATATATATACGCATGCACATGAGAGAAATGCAGGTGAATGGCGATTCCATAATCAAGGAATAGATATAACTTTACAACATACAGAAGGTCTGTCAGATGGAGGAATACTGATTCGGGGGATTTTAATAGATGGAAAATATATTAATGGACCTCGAAAAGTATTAACATCTATATTTAAGGAATTCGGAAAAGTTACAGCTTCCACTTCCGTCGTTCTAAGAAATGCAGAAAAAAGAAAATATCCTATAATAAAAACATTTCGTCATCTTCCTAATAAAATCGTAAACAAAGACTATCATGGAAAATTCTATAGATATCTGATAGAATTAGACAGTCTTATAATACCCCCAAAAGTAAAAGAGGAAATACGTAAAAACTCTATAGAATTATAAATAAAAAAATCCCACGAGCAAAACGCTTAGTGGGATTCTTACATAATAAATATAATATTACAATACTTTCTTAAATCTTTCGAGGAAAAAATCAGCTTGCTCCATTGTTAAGCACAAGGGAGGCAATAAACGAATTACATGAGTTCCAGTCACTCCTGTAAATATTTTTTCTTCAAATAATAATTTAGTACGTATCTCTTTGATTGGGTTCTCAAATTCCATTCCTATCATAAGACCTTTGCCTCGTACCTCTTTTATTCCAGGTAGTTTTTTCAATTCCTGTATCAAGTAATTTCCTACTTTATGTGCATTCTCTACAAGATTTTCCTTTTTCATGATGTCTAAGACAGCAATAGCAGCAGCACAAGCCAAATGATTACCGCCAAAAGTCGTACCTAACTGACCATGTACAGCCTTGAACATGGGGCTGATAATTACGGCAGACATCGGAAAACCGTTCCCAATACCTTTTGCTACAGTAATAAGATCAGCTTTTATATCAGCATACTGATGTGCAAAGAATTTACCGCTACGTCCGTAACCCGACTGAATTTCATCCAGAATAAGGACTGTTCCTGTATCAGTACAAATTTGACGAAGTTTTTTCATAAAATCGTTATCAGGCATTTTTATTCCTGCAACTCCTTGTATTCCTTCAATCAATACGGCTGCATATTCTTTTGTCTCAAGTTCCTTCTTTACAAAATCAATATCATTGAAGGGGGCAAAAGTAACTTTATTACTCTCATTAATCGGTGCAATATAAGCCGGTATATCAGTAGCAATGACCGTAGCCGAAGTACGTCCGTGAAAAGCTTTTGCGAAAGAAAGTATTTTTTTTCTGCCGTTATGAAAAGATGCCAGCTTTAAGGCATTTTCGTTGGCTTCTGCACCCGAATTAACAAGAAAAAGATCATAATCGGGATATCCGCACTGTTCGGCAAGTTTATCTGCTAATTCTTGTTGCAACTTATTTACAATAGAATTAGAATAAAAGCCTATCTTATTTAGTTGATCTGTTACTTTTTCTACATAATAAGGATGTGTGTGACCTACCGAAATCACAGCATGACCGCCATAAAGGTCAAGATATTTGTTACCCTGATCATCATACACATAACAACCTTCTCCTTTTATTATATTAATATTAAAAATAGGGAATACATCAAATGGTTTCATCTGTTTTATATTTTTTATTTACATAATATGTAATAATTTTTTTCTCGAAAACATCTTTAAATAGATATAAAAGACATATTAATAAATATATGTACCCTAAACCTGATAATCTATAATCAAAAATAAAAAGAAGAGCTAAATCTGCTAATCCCATTATAATTGCAGGAACCATTATATAATTGCAATATCGAATAAATAAACCTCTTAGCGAATATATATACCAATTTTTATTTTTCTGTGTAACCTCTCCAGAATCTAACAACTGTTTAAATAATCTACTAGAAGCCGTATACTTAGTTAGATAACCAAGTATAACACCTTTCCAGAATATAGATAACTTAAATAATTCTTCATATTTGTAATATTCTTTATCCAATTTATTTAGCAGAATATCTACTTCATCACAAATTTTTTCTGCTTCTTTATATTCACTTTTGGTTTCTAATATTCTTATATAAATAATTTTTATATATATCCATTTCGAAATAAGACTATTGCCGGAAATATCTTCTACTTTCTCAAAATATGATGCATGTTTATTATAATAATTATATAGTTTAATATCTAGCTTCTCTTGTGGCAAAGGCTCAATTATAAGCTTATTAAACTCTTCAATAATCCTATTCTTAGGTTGAGAAGTGTATGTATACATTATCTTAAAATCCAGTGGCTTTCAAACCTAATCCTTCTTTTTCATCCAGTCCGAAAATGAGGTTCATATTCTGAACAGCTTGTCCCGAAGCACCTTTCAATAGATTATCGATACAAGATAATATTAGCAATTTATTTCCATGTTTTTCAAGATGCACAATTCCTTTATTCGTGTTTACTACTTGTTTCAGATCATGATTCTTATCTGTCAGGATAGTAAAAGGATGATCTTTGTAAAAATCTTCATATAGTTTAGTTGCATCTTCCAATGAACCGTCGTAATTCAGATATGTGGTTACGAATATACCTCGTGTAAAATTGCCACGCACAGGAATAAAGTTAATATCCTGATTGAAGCCTTTTTGTAACTGGCTCAGTGATTGTCCGATTTCATTCAGATGTTGATGCTCAAAAGCTTTATAAACAGAAATATTATTTTCGCGCCAACTGAAATGAGATGTTGCCGAAGGTTTTACCCCTGCACCTGTCGAGCCCGTAATTGCATTGATATGTACTTCCGATTTAATTAATCCTGCTTTTGCCAAAGGTAACAGTCCTAACTGAATAGCAGTTGCAAAACAACCGGGATTGGCAATACGATTCGCTTTTTTGATACGATCTTTATTCAGTTCAGGCAATCCGTACACAAACTCATGTTCCGAAGATTCCTGACGATAATCGGTAGATAAGTCTATGATTTTAAGATGAGCAGGTACTGTATTAGCATCCAGAAACTTCTTTGTATCACCATGAGCCGTACAGAAAAATAGAACATCTATCTTATCGTAAGGCAATTGATCTGCAAATACCATATCCGTATCGCCCAACAATCCGCTATGAACGTCTGTCAGTTTATTCCCCGCATTACTGGTACTATTTACAAATACCAATTCTACCTGTGGATGGTGTATTAATATACGTATCAGTTCACCTGCCGTATATCCTGCACCTCCTATTATTCCTGCTTTTATCATATATTCATTTAGTCATATAAAGGAAATGAACTTCCTAATAAAGGAAAGTCTATTTCTTGTTTCAAAATATCTCCTAATTCTGCTTTATTTAATAATCCTAAATAAGTCTCAGAATATAAGCCGTTGGGAGAAGTCCAAATAAACTCTTGCATTTCTCGGCTATATATATCCTTTAAAATATCGAATTGCCGTTCAGTTATATATTCCTTATGGGTTTCAAGTAGTTTAAATTTGAATTGAGGATTCTGATATATATAACTATTTTCATTTATACTTGAGACTGTATCCAGAAGTCTACGAAAGATATAATCTTCTAAATTCCGAGCATGTACGTCAAATTTTGAGCTATCATGCCAGACATAAGCAACAGGAATATTATTTCCCTCTTGCTCATTAAAATAGAAACAGATATTATCTCCACCTCCGCTTTGGGCAAATGGTATAAATTGGAGTTCCGGTTTTATACCCGGATAGTCCGGATCTTTAATGGCATCAATAGCTTCCTCTATTTTATCTTCTTCTATCAACTCAAAATCAGATGCTAACAAAAGTAAACTCGGAGTTTCTATGTATTTAGGCAGTTCCGTCTTAGCCCAATCAGGTCCATATTTACCAGTATTAAGCATCCCTTTTTTACATAGTTCTTCATAGATCGAAGGATATTTGAAATTATATTTCCACTCCATTTTTTCAAGATAAGCTATATCCATTTCCAGTTTATATTACAAATTTACTTACCGTTTTTCTTCTGAACGTTATGGAAAATCTTTGTCGGGATACCATAGATTTTAGTAAATCCTTTAGCATCGTCCGAAGTCCATGCCTTATTTATTTCACCGTATTCACCAAAGTCAGCTTTCATCAAATCAAAATCGCTTTCTACGCCGACCAATACATAATGATAAGGCATTAGTTTAACAATCACTCGACCTGTCACATTATCCTGCGAATTTTCAAGGAAAGCCTCGATATCACGCATCACAGGCTCTAAGTATTGAGCTTCGTGAAGGAACATCCCGTACCAATTACCCAACTGCTCTTTCCAGTACTGTTGCCATTTGGTAAGTGTATGTTTCTCCAGCATTTTGTGTGCATTGATTATTACCAATGGCGCAGCAGCTTCGAACCCTACACGCCCTTTGATACCAATTATTGTATCACCAATGTGCATATCGCGACCAATAGCAAAAGCCGAAGTTATTTCCTCGATCTTATTGATAGCTTTTACTTTATCTGCATATTTCTCACCATTGACAGCAGCAATCTGTCCTTGCTCAAAATCAATGGTCAATGTCTCAGGTTCTGTTTTAGTCAGTTGAGAAGGATAAGCTTCTTCGGGCAAAGTTTGTTCCGACTTCAAAGTCTCTTTACCACCGATACTTGTACCCCAAAGACCTTTATTAATGGAATATTCCATCTTCGTGAAATCGGCTTCATATCCGTGTTGTTTCAGATAATCAATTTCATATTCACGAGTAAGGATCATATCGCGCGTAGGAGTAATAATCTCAATTTCGGGAGCCAATACTTCAAAAGTCAAGTCGAAACGCACCTGGTCGTTTCCGGCTCCTGTACTACCATGAGCAACAGCATCTGCACCTATTTCTTTGGCATAATTGATAATTGCCATTGCCTGAAAAATACGTTCCGAACTTACCGAAATAGGATAAGTACCATTACGTAACACATTACCGAAAATCATATACTTGATACTCTTATCGTAATACTCCTGTGTAACGTCCAAAGTTACGTGCTTAACAGCTCCTAATCTATACGCCTTTTCTTCTATTGCTTTCAGTTCTTCGGGCGAAAAACCTCCTGTATTAGCTATTGCCGTATAAATTTCATAACCTTGATCTTTCGATAAATACATGGCACAAAACGAAGTATCCAAACCTCCGCTAAAAGCCAAAACTACTTTCTTTTTCATTTCTCGGTATTTTTATTTTTGTCTTGCTCTTGTTTCTTAAATCTCTTTACTAAATCCTTGATAATAGGTTTATCTTTATGAGTTTGGGGATCATAAAGCATTGCCGTACAAATACAGTACTTACGGTCGGTACGTGTTAAGATGTCATAATTAACACATCCCTGACAACCTCTCCAAAAAGCTTCATCATCTGTCAATTGGGCAAAAGTAACGGGCTCATAGCCCAACTCTGTATTGATTTTCATTACAGCAGCACCCGACGTCAGTCCAAAGACTTTAGCTTCGGGGTAGCGTGCACGACAAAGCGCAAAAGCCATCTGTTTGATCTTTTTTGCCAATCCATGACCTCTGAACTTTTCGACTACAATAAGCCCCGAATTAGCAACAAACTGTTTGTTACCCCATGTTTCGATGTAACAGAATCCGGCAAATTCACCATCAGCAAGGGCTATAATAGCTTTGCCCTCTCTCATCTTTTGCTCAACATATTCCGGCGACCTTTTGGCAATACCCGTACCACGTACTTTTGCCGCAGCTTCTATCGTATCGAGAATAGTCTGCACATATTTGATATCATCCTCTGTGGCAATATCAACTCTTATATCTACATCTACCTTTTGCATGTTATCTTTCTAGATAAACTTAATCTTTTAGTGAATTAAATATTTGGAATAAATCGAGCTAGTGATGATACTACTTCTTCTCTGCTGATACCTTCTCGCGGTATCAATAAAATAGTATCGTCTCCGGCAACTGTACCTAAAATCGTATTATTTGCTTTATTATCTATTTCTCCGGCAATAGCCATTGCATAGCCCGGACGGGTCTTTATAACAGCCAATTGCCCCGAAAATTCTATACTCACAAATCCATAATTAGACAATGGTGTTGTATCTTCACCCATATTCACAAAGGCATCTGAAAACTGATATATATAGTTTCCCGATGCAGAAGGCATCTTGACAATTTTCAGTTCTTTTATATCTCTTGACAAGGTAGCTTGCGTAATATCAAAGCCTTTACTTGTCAGTATATTAAGTAACTGCTCCTGACAAGTAATTTCATTTGTCAGGATAGCTGCCTTAATAGCGGTATGTCTATCTGTCTTTTTCATTATGAATAAATATTCAAAAATCATGCAAATTTATACATTAAAATGCATAAAACATCATCAAATAAGAAATTTTTATACATTATAAATGAGAAACTTTCATTATTATAAAGTTTTAATGATACATTTACAAAACAGATAACCTTATTAATCATTAAAAATATACATTCTTAAATAGTTTACACATGAAAAAAATCTTACCATTCATTTTTACTTTATCTCTAATAATTTTTTCTTGTAATAATAAAAAATATGAATCTTTCATACCCGGAGAATTATGGCTTGATAATAACGATGTATTCATTAATGCTCATGGAGGGGGTATATTACATTACGAAGGCAGATACTATTGGTTTGGAGAACACAAGACAGAAGGTAATGAAGGCAATTTTGCGAATGTAGGTACACATTGTTACTCGTCCGATGATTTGTACAACTGGAAAGATGAAGGAATTGCGCTGAAAGTAGCCGAAGAAGGATCAGGAAGCCAAATAGAAAAAGGATGTATTCTTGAACGTCCTAAAGTCATATATAACGAAAAGACAAAGAAGTTTGTCATGTGGTTCCATCTCGAACCAAAAGGGGCTGGCTATAAAGGTGCTTTGAGCGGGGTCGCCACAAGTGATAATGTAACAGGTCCTTACACTTTCGTAAAAGCATCACGTGCTAATGCCGGATATTGGCCTGAAAACTATCCCGATAGTCTGAAAGAGGCCCCCATCAGAACAGAAGGTATAGAATTCACCGGAGGCAGTTTGCCCGGAGATGTAGATTCGCTGAATATCGTGAAGCGTGATTTTGAAAGCGGGCAAATGGCTAGGGATATGACATTATTTGTAGATGATGATGGTTCGGCATACCATATCTATTCGGCAGAGGAAAACAGTACACTACATATTGCTTTGCTAAACGATGAATATACGGATCATAGCGGGACGTATTACCGTTATTTTCCCGGTCGGTTTATGGAAGCGCCTGCAATATTCAAAAAGGACGGAAAATATTATATGATGATGTCTGGCTGTACAGGCTGGTCTGCCAATGCAGCACGTTCGGCGGTTGCAGATTCGATATTCGGAGAATGGAAAGAGTTAGGTAATCCTTGCGTAGGGAATAATGCAGAACTGACATTCCAGTCACAAAGTACATATGTAATACCAGTACAAGGAGGTGATAAATTCATATACATGGGCGATAGATGGACTCCAAAAAACGCTATTGATGGAAGGTACATCTGGTTGCCTATCGAATTTGAGGAGGAACGATTTACTATCCGATGGCATGATGAATGGAAATTATAACAGAACAAAAAAGCGTAAGTTGTTGAACTTACGCTTTCTTATTATTGAAACTTATATTATCAAATTTCTATAATGTCTTTCAAACGGATATCATCTGATGAAGCTCCTACCATAATTGTAAATTTACCCGGTTCAACGATCTTATTCATCTTCAAATCGATGATTGAAAAATCTTTTTCTGTCAATTGGAATGTTACAGTTTTAGATTCTCCTTTTTTCAACAGAATTCTATCAAAATGGCGCAATTGTTTTACAGGGCGTACAGTAGATGCTACCTCATCCCTGATATATAGCTGAACTACTTCTTCTCCATCATAATTACCTGTATTTTTCACAGATACAGATACCTCATAGTTATTAGAAGACTTCTTAGTTATATTCAATCCGCTATAATCAAATTTAGTATAACTCAAACCATATCCAAAGCTATACAGAGGATCTTTCGACTCTTCTACATAATCGTGTCCCAGTGGATTCTTTTTATTGTAATATACAGGTATTTGTCCTATCGATCGAGGTATAGAAATAGGAAGCCTTCCGGCAGGATTATAATCTCCGAAAATCACATCAGCAATAGCATTCCCGCCTTCTTGCCCGGGATACCATGCTGTCAGTAAAGCATCGGCATTTTCTTTCACCCAGTTCATATTAAGAGGACGACCTTGTATATAAACTACAATAACAGGTTTTCCCGTTGCTTTTACGGCTTTCAATAAATCCATCTGCTTTCCGAGTAAATCCAATGTCGCACGATCATATCCTTCACCACTTTCCATATCGCTAACACTTCCTTTCGACACAATAGCCGCACCTGTTTCGATATATTCGGTTTTGAAGTCCCTTGCACTCGAACCACCAACTACAACGATAGCAACATCCGAATTGCGCGCTGCCGCCACAGCTTCATCTATATTGGTGTTATCCATATCTCTGATTGCGCATCCTTTCACATATTGCACTTTCGAAGCTCCCAATTTAGCCGTAACACCATCCAATACTGTTTTGACATTACTTCTTTCCTGCGGAGCAGTATAATCTCCCAATTGGTTATACATATTATCTGCATTAGGACCAATAACGGCAACCTTTTTTACATTATTGCTTAGTGGCAGAATATTATTCTCGTTTTTCAAAAGTACAACCACTTGTTGAGCAACTTTGCGTGCCAATGCGATATGTTCGGGAGTTCTTACATTCTTAGCAACAGTTTTAGTATCTACATATGGATTCTCGAATAATCCCATTTCAAATTTCAGTTTCAGAACATGATAAACTGCTGTATCAAGAACAGATTCTTTGATTTTATTTTCCTTCACTGCATTAATCAAATTAAGGAAAGCATTTCCGCCCAAATCTACATCCAATCCCGCATTTGCAGCCAGAACAGCAGCATCCTGCATGGTTTCAGCTACATGGTGGCTACCTTTCAGACCTTCAATACTCCCCAGATCAGATACCGTGAAACCTTTGAATTCCCATTCTTTATGTAATACATCTTTCAATAAATATTCGCTGGAAGTACAAGGTACACCGTCTATCGAATTGTAAGCCGTCATTACCGATAGTGCACCGGCTTTTACTGCAGCACCAAACGGAGGCAGATAGTTTTCCTTAAGATCGCGCATCCCCACACTATTTGGGTTTCCGTTATGTCCACCTTCGGGAACACCATAAGCCACAAAATGCTTCAATGTCGAAATCATACTATATGCTTTTGACAAGTCACCACTTCCCATACCTTTTACATAGGCTTCGCCCATGTGAGCTATAAGAACAGGATCTTCTCCGTATGCTTCTTCTGTCCGTGACCAACGCGGCTCTCTTGCCAAATCAAGCACAGGACCATATCCTATATGTGCCCCTTGCATACGAGCTTCTTTTGCAATGACAGAACTCATTTCCGTAATGAGAGCAGGATTCCACGTGGCAGCTTGCCCGATTGCCGTCGGGAAGACGGTTGCCCCGATAGCCATATGTCCATGCGGACATTCCTCTGCTAAGAAAATAGGAATACCCAATCGGGTATTTTCGATAATATATTTCTGTAAGGCATTTCCAGCCTGAGCAGCTAAAGCAGGATTCAAGCCATTCTCAAGGGTCTTTTGTGTCCATGGGTCAGCTCTGTAAGTTGCCCAAAGCATGCCAATCTGACGTTCTTTTACAAACTGTTCGAATTTTTGAGAATGTGTGACTGTCTTATTATCTTTTTTATCATACATCTCCCAGCCGAGAGGGCAAAGCATTTGCCCGACTTTTTCTTCCAGTGTCATCTGACCAATAAGATCCCAAGTCCGCTCTTCGGCACTTAGCTTAGGATTCTTGTATTTCGGCTGAGATACAACTGGCTGACTTACCAATAACGTTATACTTGCAAATAGAAACAAAAATGGTTTCCTCATAATACAGTTTTTAATTATTTAGTTTATTCTTTTGATTTTTAGCCTTAAAGGATTCATTAATGTGCACAAGCTGATGTCGAAGACAAGGCATCAGAATAATTCCTGCGATATCTTTCTTTGCCCAGAAATCTATCAGCCAACTGGCAGCAGGTACATTGTCTACAGCACATTCATCTAAAATACGCCGGAGATTATCCCTAATTATTTTTCGTTTAAAATCACCTATTTCCAACGATTCTATAATTCTACGTGAATTACGACCAACTGCGATTCTGTATTTCTTTAATTCTTCGATATTGATATTCTTCGAAAAATCCAGTATCTCATCGGTATTCAAGGAATTACCCGTATGATGTATAGAAGAATTTATTTTAGACATCCAATCATTTTTTTCGAATATCTGGTCTTTCCCTGTTACCAATAAATTCATGGTTATATCTTCAATACGTGTCGAATGCCAAAGTCCATACAACACCGTACGCCCTTTTCCATTAACAGAACCTCTGAGAATACTTTCAGTTAAGCCTTCCCATAGTTCATCTTCTAAAGTCTTTTGTCTACTTTCAGACATTTCAGAAACATACAGAAAAGCATGCAACCTCAAAGACAGCATCTTTGCTTCTTCAAAATAATCAGGCTTACGTATGATATTTTTCAGACTCTGAAAATCTCTATTCCATTCTTGCGTATCCATAACAAAAATAGAGATTTATGATTTCAACTTTTCAATACGTTGCAAAAGTGTTGGATGCGAGTAATAAATAAACACATTCCATGGGTCAGGATTCAAATTACTTAATGATTTAACAGATAACTTTTTAAGCCCGCCAATTAAAGCATTACTTAATCCGAAACCGGCAGCATAAGCATCTGCTTCATACTCATTCTTTCGGCTCGATATATTCATTATTAAGCCAAATATCAACGATATAGGCGTAAATAAAATAGAGAATGCTATAATACCCAAATGGAACGAAGGAATATCACTTCCTAATGCTTGAGCCAAATCCTGATTATTCAGGAAGAAAGAAAGGATGAATAATATAGCTCCTGTATAGAAAATAGATGTTATGAGTGATTTAATAATATGATTCTTTTTATAATGTCCTATCTCATGAGCCAGGACACCTACAATCTCTTCTGTATCCAAATCATTGATCAGGGTATCGAAAAGAACGATACGCTTTTTTTTACCTAATCCCGTAAAATAAGCGTTAGCCTTGGTCGAACGTTTAGAGGCATCTATCACATAGATATTAGTCAGGTCGAAGCCTGCTTTTTTCGAAAAATCTTCAATAGCATCTCTTAATTCACCTTCTTCGAGTGGTGTTTGCTTATTAAATAAAGGAACTATAACATTCGAATAAAATAAGGTCATAAAGAGAGAGAATGCTGTTACTAATCCCCAAGCATACAACCATGCATAATCCCCGAAATTATTATAGAACCAAATCAAAGCAGAAAGAATAACTCCTCCCAATACAACAGATAGCAGCAAACCCTTTATCTGATCTGTCCAGAATATTTTAAAAGAAGATTTATTAAATCCGTATTTTTTCTCAATAACAAAAGTATGATAATAGGAGAATGGTAGCGAAATAATTTCGTTTGCAACAAACAGAATCCCAATGAAAGCCAGAGAAACAAGCAAAGGGGTATCAATATATTGACGTACTTCACCATCGAGCCATCCAAATCCCTGAAATATCAGAATAAGAAGTATGATGACAAAGGAAACAGAACCCGATAATAATCCAAAACGACTGTTTTCACGTTGATATGCCTGTTGTCTGGCATATTCTTCGTGGTCATATATACCTTTCAGTTGTTCAGGAATTTCAGGGCTCATTCGCTTTCTATTACGATAAGATAAGTATTGAGTCCAGATAAAATCAAGAATTACGATTGTTATAATTAGATAGTAAAAAATCATTATCAGTTTCTTTAGTTAAAATACGCCTGCATAAAAAGACATGACATATCAGGCTATGCCATAATCGAAAAGGATTGTATATTCAGCAGGAATTTTAATATTCATCATTTTCCGAAAACAAAATAAAAGAAAAATCATAAATCTATCAATTATTTGTTGAGTTAAATAATTAAACTTAACTCTATATAGAGATTATCATTTTTTTTCGTGTAATTGTTCTCTTTTTATTAACTTTGTATGAGATTAACAAAATCATAATATAGCAAAATCAACTATGGTTTCTTTCTTCCAGAATGCTGCTAAAAACATCATAGCGGTACAAACAAATTCTCCAATCAATCAAGAGGATATCCAGAAATTAACGTGGCTTTTCAACGCATCTGTCCTGCAAGATGTCTCGCAAATCGAGGAATACTATGTGGGACCTCGCAAAGAAATGATCACGCCGTGGAGTACAAATGCCGTTGAAATCACTCAAAATATGGGAATTTCCGGCATTATTCGTATAGAAGAGTATTTTACCGGAACAAGTGACTCGGAATATGACCCGATGCTTCAACAACTATATAATGGACTCGGACAAAATATTTTCACTATCGAAAGAAAGCCTGAAACCATTATTGAGATAGACAATATTGCTGCTTATAACGAGCAGGAAGGATTGGCTTTGAGCGAAGATGAAATAGAATACCTCAATGATTTGAGTACTAAACTTGGTCGCAAACTGACCGATAGTGAAGTATTCGGATTCTCGCAAGTCAATTCGGAGCACTGCCGTCACAAAATATTCAACGGAGTATTCATTATAGACGGAGAAGAAAAAGAAAGCACACTTTTCAAACTGATAAAGAAGACCTCACAGGTCAATCCTAATAAACTGGTTTCAGCATATAAAGACAATGTATCTTTCAACGGAGGACCAGAAATCGAGCAATTTGCTCCCGCTTCGGGAGATAAGCCCGATTATTTTGAAACAAAGAAAATCAAATCGGTACTTTCTCTGAAAGCCGAAACACATAATTTCCCTACTACCGTAGAGCCTTTCAATGGTGCTGCAACAGGTTCGGGTGGAGAAATCCGTGACCGTCTGGCAGGAGGTAAAGGTTCTCTACCAATGGCAGGAACAGCCGTATATATGACGGCTTACTCTCGTACCAAAAAGGGTAGAGAATGGGAAAACGGTATGGAAGAAAGAGAATGGTTGTACCAGACACCCGAAGAAATACTTATCAAAGCATCTAATGGTGCATCTGCTTTCGGAAACCATTTCGGTCAACCTCTTATTTGTGGTTCTGTACTTACTTTCGAACATTTTGAGAATCAAAAGAAATTTGCTTACGATAAAGTAATCATGCTTGCAGGTGGAGTAGGTTTCGCTAACAAGCGCGATGCCCTGAAAGAGACTCCGGAACCGGGCGAAAGTGTAGTTATCCTTGGTGGCGACAACTATCGTATTGGTATGGGAGGCGGTGCAGTATCGTCAGTAGATACAGGGCAGTATTCGAGTGGTATCGAGCTGAATGCTGTACAACGTGCCAATCCTGAAATGCAGAAACGTGCATCTAATGTTATCCGTACTTTAACCGAATCGGATGAAAACCCGATTGTTTCTATACACGACCATGGTGCAGGAGGACACTTGAACTGTCTTTCAGAATTAGTGGAGCATACAGGTGGAAAAATCGATATTTCTAAACTTCCGGTAGGTGATCCGACTCTTTCTTCAAAAGAAATCGTAGGAAATGAGAGTCAGGAGCGTATGGGAATCCTCGTACCAAAAGAAACTACTGAAAAAATCAAACGGATAGCTGATCGTGAGCGTGCTCCGATGTATGTAGTAGGTGAAACGACTAACGATATGAAGTTCGTTTTCGAACAGGCAGATGGTAAACGTCCTATCGACCTAAAACTAGAAGACTTCTTCGGAAAAGCTCCGCGTACAATCATGCGTGACAATACCGTAGAAGAAACATATACCAATCCTGAATATGATCTTTCGAAACTGGAAGATTATATCAAAAACGTATTGCAGCTCGAAGCTGTTGCTTGTAAAGACTGGTTAACCAATAAAGTTGACCGTTCGGTTACAGGAAAAGTGGCACGTCAGCAATGTCAGGGTGAGATACAATTACCACTGAGTGATTTAGGTGCTGTTGCGCTCGATTACAAAGGACGCGCAGGTATTGCGACTTCTATCGGACATGCTCCACAAGTAGCAATGGTCGATCCTGAAGCGGGTTCGGTAGTTGCTATCGCCGAAGCATTGACAAACCTCGTTTTTGCTCCGATCGAAGACGGATTGAAAAGCGTTTCCCTAAGTGCCAACTGGATGTGGCCTTGTAAAAATCCGGGCGAAGATGCACGTTTATACAGTGCCGTAGAAGCTTGTTCTGCTTTTGCCTGCGAATTAGGAATCAATATCCCGACAGGAAAAGATTCGCTTTCTATGACTCAAAAATACGGCGACGAAAAAGTATATTCTCCTGGTACGGTAATCATTTCTGCTGCCGCCGAAGTGAAGAACATACGTAAGATCGTTTCGCCTGTGTTGGCTTACATAAAAGGAACATATTTATATTATATAGACTTCTCTTTCGATACATTCAAACTGGGAGGATCGGCTTTTGCTCAGACATTGAATAAATTAGGCGAGGAAGTTCCAACTGTGAAAGACAGTGAATATTTCAAGAATGCATTCAATGCTGTACAGGAACTTATCGAAAGAGGCTTGATACTTGCAGGGCACGACATCTCGGCAGGAGGTCTTATCACGGCTATGCTTGAAATGTGTTTTGCTAATCCACAGGGTGGGCTAGAAGCTCGTCTGGATAAACTTCACCATACCGACCTAATAAAAGTACTATTCTCCGAAAATCCGGGTATCCTTATTCAGGTGAAACATCATCACTTGGTAGAAAAGATATTAGATGATTTTGGTTTGGGCTATGCTATTGTTGCACGTCCGACGGAAGACCGTAAACTGACTATTCAGAAAGATGAGTTTGTTCAACAATTCGATATAGATGAACTTCGCGATGTATGGTACGAGTCTTCTTATCTGCTCGACAGAAAGCAGAGTGGGGAAGAGTGTGCCAAATCACGTTTCGAACATTATAAGAATCAGCTTGTACAATATAATATTAATCCTTCGTTTAGCGGTAGATTCTCTAATTTGGATATTAGCCCCGATCGCAAGGAAAAATCGGGTATTAAGGCAGCTATCATTCGCGAAAAGGGAACAAATGGAGAACGCGAAATGGCTTATACACTGTATCTGGCAGGCTTCGATGTGAAAGACGTTCATATGACAGACCTCGCATCGGGTAGGGAAACACTGGAAGATATCAATATGATTGTATTCTGCGGTGGTTTCTCTAACTCTGACGTACTTGGTTCGGCAAAAGGATGGGCAGGAAGTTTCAAATATAACAAAACGGCAAAGAATACGCTCAAAAACTTCTATGCACGTAAAGATACATTAAGTCTCGGTGTATGTAATGGTTGTCAGCTAATGATGGAACTTGGGTTGGTATTCCCCGATATGGAAGATCATCCAACTATGCACCATAATATTTCACACAAATTCGAATCTACTTTCCTTAGCCTAGAGATACCTAAGAATGAATCGGTTATGTTTGGTTCTTTGGCAGGAAGTAAACTAGGTGTATGGGTAGCACATGGCGAAGGACGTTTCATCTTACCCAAGGCTGAATCGGAATACAATATTGTAGCTAAATACATCTACAATGAATATCCCGGTAATCCTAATGGTTCGGATTATAATACAGCTGCTGTTTGCTCTAAAGATGGACGCCATCTGGCAATCATGCCACACCCCGAGCGTGCCATATTCCCATGGCAATGCGGGTATTATCCGTTCGAAAACCGCAAAGATGATGTAACTCCTTGGATGGAAGCATTTATCAATGCGCGTAAGTGGATAGAAAAGAATAAGTGATAAACTTTAGAAAATAAAAGGAACACAGAAGACACTGAATATACAGAAAATAATAAACTGTTTTATTTGTGTATTCGGTGTTCTTATTTTATGAATATAACCTAATACCTAAACACCATGTTCAAAAGTCTTTTCGGCGGAAATAAAGAAGAGAAGCAACTTAAACAAAAGCTTCAACAAATAGAAGTTCATTTAGAAAATAAAGAATTTGAGAAAGTAATCTCAGAAGGTGAGGATTTATTGAATAAAGTTTCTGACAAACAGAAAAAAACTTTAGTCCAGATGCTTGCTTTAGCTAATTTTCATAGTAAAGAATACGAAAAAGCTCTGCCATATTTCAGCCAGTCTATAGAATTAGATAAAGATAATCCTGATTCTCATTTTAACATATGTACCTGTTTTATTCTTAACAAGCAACCTGAGCAGGGTTTAGAATCTCTCGAAGATGCAATTACAACATATCAGGAAAAAGGTAAAAAAGAAAATATGCCTATTCCTTATATGATATTTTATACCATCTGCGCGCTGATAGACTGTGAAGAATATAATCGTGCTTTTGATCAACTGAACAGGCTAGCCACTGTGTATAAAGAAATATCAATAACGGATACACAATTTCTTTATTCAAGAGGATATGTTCCTTTTCATAGTCTATTAGAGAAAGTAAAAGACATTATGATAGGACAGACTAAGACTGATTCTATCGAATGGCTCACCGAGTTCGCTTCTCATCTCGATGAAGATGGACAGGCTCAAATAGAAGAACTTATAGAGGATTTGAAAACTGAAAAGCCCAAAGAAGAAGAATAGATTATTTTATTTATGAGGAGTATTATATTTTTGGTGTTTTTTATTTGCAGTATATCCCTAAGTAGCCAAATATTAAAAGGAAAAATTGTAGAAGTACTGGAAGGTGATATTCTTATATTCGAAGATTTAGACAGCACAGAATACACTATAAAATTGGCAAATATAGAATGTCCCAGAAAAGATAATGATTATCGGGTTAAAGCTACTCAATATACGGCATCTTTATGCTATAATAAAGATGCACGAATAAAAGTAGTATCCAAATATGATAATGATAGTATTGTAGGTATTGCTTTTGTAAATGGTAAAAATATAAATGAATTTCTCTTATTAGAAGGATTAGCATGGCGAACTAGATATAAAAACAAAACAGAATATTTAGCTCGTTTAGAGGAGAAAGCATCCAGACGGAACTTGAATATCTGGTCACGCAGAATGCATCCGGCTTTTTATGAGATTGAAAGACCTCATATATCACCAGAAAATAAAACAATACCCCATCATATCTGGGTATGCGGGCTGACGCCAACTATTTATCATTTTAGTTCCAGATGCATTACATTTAATAACTGCTCTGTCGAAATATTGCAGTTAGATTATAGCAAAAGATTTGACCCTCACCGAAGAGTATGTACAACCTGCTCTAAAATAAAGAATATCACTCCTCAAAATTCTGTTTATTTATTTTAACGCTACCAGACTTGATTTGCCAAATAATACAAACAATATATTTTAGATTAAAATCAAAGTTCTCATAAAAAAACTATATAACATTTTCTTTTTACAGATTCTGATACTTTAATTAGTGATTTTGCTATTTTTTTGATTATTTCATTCTTCCATAATAGTTCCTTTTATACTACTATCCAACCTCTCAAGAACTACAACCAACTATCTAATATACTAACATTTATCACAAAGTGTAAATAAGACAGGAGAGGAATATAATTAAAATAACCCTCATGCAGAAAAATAGCGAAATGATTTAATTTTTGCCTTATTTAAAAAATTTAAAACAAAATAGATTTATGAACAAATACATAACAGAGCTTGTTTTTTAAGTACAGATAGCAGAAAAAGATTAGGTTCTCAATATTGGTTTTGAAGAAGTATTTAGCACAAATATATTTGATTAT
The DNA here is from genome assembly GCA_032477055.1 of Dysgonomonas sp. Lineage (GTDB taxonomy): Bacteria > Bacteroidota > Bacteroidia > Bacteroidales > Dysgonomonadaceae > Dysgonomonas_A. The sequence goes on from JAWDXP010000002.1 coordinate 313,307, forward strand.
TGAATTACTTAATAATGAAGAAAAACGATCCATAAAATCGTTAGTAGTGTTCTTGTTTTAGGTTCTCATACACATTTCACTGCACCATTATGGATCTTTATTAACTAAAAATGTACTAATTATGAAACTTCATCTTATCTCAGCGTTACTAATAGCAAGCAGTATGCTATACGCACAAAACACATCAAATGTTAATAGCTCCAATTTAGGAGTTTACTCAGCCGATATGTACTATGAAGAAGCAGAAAAAGAATGGAAACCAGTCGAAAGTGCAAAAGAAATCACTTCAACTCAAGCAATAGCTTCAAACACTCTTCAAGATATAGATAATAAAATTTCTACATTGGTCGGAACATCTGACGAAAGGTATAATCAACGTTTCAAAAATGCCGAACAAAAAAAGGATATAAGACATACTTCTATTCCTAATATGGTTTATTTTCCGGAAGGATTTACTATGAGAATCCCTAATGATAAATATCATATCAGCAGGCATAATGGAAAATATACCTTTTCAAGAAAAGATACTCCAGACGAAAATGCTAATTTCGAAGTATATGTAACCAATTTTGATTTACAAAAATCTCTTGCTGAGAACAATCACTTCTGTGTGAGTAAAAATAGAAATTTAGGTCTTTATGCCGTATATACTATTGATAAACGAACAAATACCAAAGACATACTAGGTTTCAGGTTGTTCTATACTCTTCCTATAGATGGAAATACGTATGTGACAGTACGCAGCAATATATTTAATAGTTACGAACAAAACAGGTTTTATGTACATGATGTAGTAAATCTACAATATGGTAGTGTCTTTTATACAAATAGATAATAGATATAGAACAAAAAGAGGAGATTCTTTCATATTGAGAATCTCCTCTTTTTATCTGGTATACAGTTAGCTTTATTATTTCTGTAATCTAAATAATATGGGCAAAGTATAATATACTGCTACCGGACGTCCGTTTTGCATACCGGGTATCCATCGTCCCATAGATTTTACCACACGCATAGCTTCTTTATCACAAGACGGGTCTAATGTCTGTATAACATTAATATCTGATACAGAACCATCTTTTCCGACAACAAAACGAATAACCACGCGCCCTTCTATATTATTTTCTGCAGCAATAGTCGGATATCTGAGATTGCTACCAATATATCTTATCAGTTCGCTGTCACCACCCGGATATTGAGGCATTTGCTGAGCAAATGTTATTGGTGGTTCTGGTTTTTCTTCTACTATTTTTCTATTCTCAATAAGCTCTCTTGGATCTATTGCATTCTTATCTGTGCTACCATCTGCATAGTCTACAATTGATATTTGTAGATTCTTGTTTTTCAACATTTCATCTGCAGCTTTCATCTCCTTATCATCCGCGACTTTATTGTCTTCAGTAATCACAGGAGGAGTAAATTGAATAGTAGCTTTTACCGGAGGGGGAGGAGGGGCTATCTCGTTACGTACTACATTCTCTTCGGGAATCTCAGGTTTTTGTAAATTGGTAAACTCTGTTACGGATGTAACTCCACCCAAATTTTGATTTGCAGGTTTTACCGCCTTTAGGAAAGAAGGTACCGAAGCCACGATTCCTACAAAAACAATAGAAGCTAAGAATGCACTAATATGACGTTTAGAAGAAGACATACGCAAAGCATATGCACCATACTCTTTATTCTTTCCTTCGAATATCATATCACACCAATCACCAGAGTTAAGTTTTATTTCACGTGCCATAGTTTTATATTTTAGATGTTTTACAATAAATTTTTCTTGTTTTTACTTAATAGAGAAGATTAACAGAAAAATTCCATAAATGCATCTAAAAAAAATGGACGAAAGCGCAACCAAATTAAACATCTATATTTCAGCATATTAAATTATTTAATAGTTTATTTTTATGAATCAATAGAAATAAACAATAATAAAAACATGTTTTACAACATAAAAAATTTGTCAGATAATAAAAAAAGACTTATCTTTGTATCATAATAATTAAGGCAATATTAGTGTTAATTATTAGGTAAAAAGGTTGCACATTGGTTATTATTTTTTTGTGTTTTAGGTTACAAATCAATTGTTTTTAGGTTTTTAGTAATATTTTAAGATCTCCCGGATTCTATACAGATAGTTTCAGAGAGATTTTTGTTTTAGGGGAATGTAAGTGAATAAAATAATCACAAAAAAAGAGGGAACAGATCGTTTCCTCTTTTCTTATAATTATTTTTTTAGTTCTATTTCAAATAAGCCCCTCAGGTAACTCTACATGCAACACTTTATTCTGCACATCTATTTCGACAATGAAATCCTCTGATGCTGGGACAATTATTTCCTCTCCGTCCTCGTTATTCAAAAGAAAAAGTGTATTAATAGTTGCATCATCTATATCAATTATCCGACCTATATCACCTTTAATTTTGTCCACAACTACGAATCCGATAAAGTAATCTAAGGAATAGTCTGCATCCTCATCTTCTTCGTAATATTTACGGGAAAAATATACATCTAAACCTTGAAAACGTTTTGCCTGAACATTGTCTGTTATATCTTCGAAAGTAATAAGGGCTGTATCTGCCCCTTTGAAACGATATTCTTTAATAAAAAAAGGGACAAAAATCCCTTCTATATTACATATAAGATAAGGACAATCGACCTTATCAAATATATCGTTATCAAAAGAAAATGCTATTTCTCCCTTAATACCATGAGGCTTTAAAAACCGTCCTATCTTGAAAACTTCATCTTCTTTAATCATATTTCCTTAATCCGAAAACTGACTTATTTTTTCTTTCCGTTGTTATGACGCTGTTGTTGTTGCTTCCTTTGAGGAACCTCTTTTATCTCAGGCAATTTAATATCAGAGTTTCTCTTATCTATCTTCTGTTGAGATAATTCATAAAGATCCTGAAACAATTTTACATCATCAACCTCCTTATTCCACTGTACATATGTTTTTTTCATATGTGTAAGAATAAGTATTACAAGCTGTTCTTTTTCTTTTCCTTCTGGATAATCTGCAGCCAGTTTGATTAGCTTTTCAAGCGTTTTACCATAATGTTTGAACCTCATTGTAGGGCGACTATATTCAACCTTACCGGGCTTAGAATAGAGATCTTCTTTCTTTACAATATCATAGGGATAATCAATATCTAACTGAAAATCGGCCATAATAGCCAAATGATCCCACAAAATATGTTTAAAGTCATTTACATCGCGAAGGTGAGGAAACATATTCCCCATAATATTGATGATAGTATTAGCACATCTTTTACGCTCGTCCCGGTCTTCCAATTTAAGACAAAAGTCGACCATATTCTGAATATTTCTTCCATATTCAGGAAGTGCAAGTTTTTTTAATTGAGTATTATAATCCATGTATAAGTTTAAATAAAGAAAAGTATAATGATTCTTTACAAAATAGTAGTTTATAGAGGTGCAAAGATAATAAAAAAAAGTATCCTGTTTTTATTCAGGATACTTTTTATAAATCTTTTTATGTATCAAATAGTTAAATATCTTCATCCAGTTCTTGTTCCGAACCTGTTTTCGAAGCAATATCTACAATTTGCCTTCCGGGAGTAAATATTTCCTTCATTTTGTCTGAATCATGAAGTAATGCAACAGCTTCTCTTACTTCTTTATCATATCTGAGGCTTGCTATATGTTCTCCTTTCTGATAATAATAACGTTTAGCAATCTCCATATTAATCATTCTTTCGATAGGCTCTTTGAAATTTTCCAAATCCCGGTCTAAATCAGGTGCTAATTTGGCTTCTAATGCCTTATATTCAGATTCAGCAGTTTTGCTATATCCTTCAAAGTCCATCACCTCTTTTAGAAGTTCCAACCTCTTTTCACTTAGCAAATCATACTTGAAATCTTTCTTCGACTTGACAAAGTTCTTGAAGTCTTCATAATCTTCATTTGTAATACTAAATGCTTCGATAGAAGCTATTTTCTTATGTTTAATAGCCCATTCTGTTACCCAATCCTGAATCACATATTGGTTTTCAAGATAATACGTAATTGTAGGTATTTTTTCACTTTCGAATTTCACATCAGGAGTAACACCTCCGCCATCTCTCACTTCACGTCCCAGCTCTGTTTTAAACACGGTAGTCAAACTATCAGGAATACGTCCGACACTTCCGTCCTCATTCCTATGAGAATAGTCGATTGCTTGTATACAGCGTCCACTAGGTATATAATATTTAGAGGTAGTAATTTTTAGAACGCCACCATAAGGTAACTCACGCGGAGTTTGAACTAGTCCTTTCCCGTATGTACGTTCTCCCATAATCACGGCTCTATCCAAATCTTGCAATGCTCCCGAAACAATTTCTGAAGCTGAAGCCGAACCTCTGTTAACCAAAACTACAATGGGAATTTCCATATCCATAGGTTCTTGTGTAGTGCGATAAGTTCTATCCCATTGTTTCATCTTACCCTTTGTGCTTACCACAACTTTACCCTTCGGTGCAAAAAAGTTTACAATCTGTACAGCTTCGTCCAATACACCTCCACCATTATTTCTTAGGTCTAAAATAAAAGAGGTCATACCTTGCTTCTTCAAATCCTGAAATGCTTTCTTTACATCTTGTGCACATTTATCTGTAAATCCGGTCAATACGGCATATCCGACATTACCATCCATCATCCCGTAGTAGGGAACAGAAGTCACATGTATATTCTCGCGTACCAATTTAACTTCCAGTGGCTTCTTTTCTCCGGGACGTTCTACCTTTACTTTTATCTCAGTGCCTGCCTGACCTTTCAGTTTATTTGAAACTTTATTTGATAAAGACTTTCCATAAGGTTCTCCAGCCACTTTATCGGCCTTTGTCATATCTTCATCATTAATAGCTAAGATTATATCTCCGACCTTCAGACCACTTTTGGCTGCAGGCATACCTTCATATGGTTCAACTACATATACTATATCCCGACCTTCTATGTTTCGTGAAGATATAATAGCACCGACTCCAGCATACTCTCCGGTTGTAAGAACTGAGAAATCAGTAGCCTGCTCTTCATTCATATAATTAGTATAAGGATCGAGCCCTGATAACATGCTCACAATACCTGTCTGTATAGATTTTTCTACATCTAGAGTGTCTACATAAAATAAATCCAGTTCTTTAACGACTGAATTAAACACTTCGACATTTTTATTGATATCAAAATAGCGTTTGGTTAATTCATCTTTTGATTGTTCCTGAGCTTGTACCGTGACCAAAAAAAGCGAGGCAAAAGCCAAAACTCCCCATTTTTTTCTCATGAGTTTCCTTAATATATTAATCTAATTTTCTTAAACTTGAATAAATAATTTGTATGGATATTTCCATTTTAACAAATACTCGGCAAAGTAACAATTTTTTTTAGAAATGACTCTCCATTTTTTGTTATTATCTATTTAAAAACAGTCAATCATATATAAAAGTTTTTAATAATCTTATTTCCTGTACCGACTTTATATCTATAATACTAGGTCTGATATTAAAGTATATCTAAGGTAAATGAGATTTTCAACATTTATCAAACCTATAAATAACTATCTGTGAATCAATTTCATCGATTAGTCATCAATATTAAATACGAAAAATACTTGTTTTTTCAGAATGTCTTTTATTCCTTTGTTTTACTTAATAACGAATTGTGATACTATGCCAGAAGAACTATCAGTAAAAGACATCTATAACATAGTCATACGTTTCTCGGGAGACTCGGGAGACGGTATGCAGTTGTCAGGAACATTATTTTCCAGTCTTTCAGCCATTTTAGGAAATCAGATATCTACTTTTCCTGATTTCCCTGCCGAGATCAGAGCCCCTCAAGGAACACTAAGCGGAGTATCGGGTTATCAGATGCATATTGGAAGCAAAGTATATAACTCGGGTGGTAAAGCTGATGTCCTTGTGGCAATGAATCCGGCAGCCCTTAAAGTCAATGCCAAATTTCTAAAAGATACATCTATCATTATTATAGATACAGATTCTTTTCAGAAAAGAGATTTAGAAAAAGCACTTTTTGAGACTGATGACCCTTTCGAAGAATTGGGATTATCTTCTCTCGAAATAGTAAAAGTACCGATCACGAGCCTCACGAAAGAAGCTTTGACGGAGATGGATTTGGACAACAAGAGTAAAATCCGTTGCAAAAATATGTTTGCCCTCGGGTTGGTATGCTGGTTATTTAACCGTCCGCTCGAAAAGCTGCATCAGATGCTGTCGACCAAATTTTCAAAAAAACCACTTTTGGTAGAAGCCAATTTACAGGTACTGGCTGCAGGATATAATTATGGATACAATAAACAAATATTTGTATCTACTTATCGTCTCGATCCTTTACATCTTGATAAAGGATTTTATATGGATGTGAATGGTAATACTGCCACTGCTTACGGATTAATTGCTGCTGCCGAAAATGCCGGACTCCAATTATTTCTAGGTTCATATCCTATTACTCCAGCTACTGACATTCTTCATGAATTGGTAAAACGCAAAGAATTAGGTGTAAAAGTAGTTCAGGCGGAAGATGAAATAGCAGGTATATGTACCGCCATAGGAGCCAGTTTCGCAGGTTCTCTTGCCGCAACCTCCACATCAGGACCAGGGCTTGCACTAAAAGGCGAAGCTATAGGTCTGGCAATAATGGCAGAACTGCCTTTGGTTATTGTAGATGTTCAGCGTGGAGGACCTTCGACCGGATTACCAACCAAAACAGAACAAACTGACTTAAGACAAGCTCTTTATGGACGTAATGGAGAAAGCCCTGTTGTTGTGATAGCAGCAACAAGCCCTACTAACTGTTTTGACTCGGCTTATTGGGCTTCCAAAATAGCTTTGGAGCATATTACACCTGTTATATTGCTAACCGACAGTTATATTGCTAATGGTTCGTCGGCATGGCGTATTCCCGAAGAAAATGAATATCTGCCTATCATTCCTCATGATATAAAACAACTGGCAGGAGAAACATGGCGGGCAGCTCTAAGAGATAACGAAACACTTGCCCGCTACTGGGCAGCCGCCGGAACAGAAGGTTATACACACCGCATCGGAGGTCTCGAAAAAGACTATGATACAGGTGCTATATCTACTGACCCAGATAATCATCAGAAAATGGTTGAGACTCGTAAAACTAAAATCGATAAAATTGCCGATTTTATTCCCGAACTTGAAGTACTAGGCACACCCGATGCTAAAACGCTTATTGTAGGATGGGGGGGGACTTACGGTCATCTGAGGGAAGCTGTGGAACAGATGGTTGATGATGGAAATAACGTTGCATTTACTCACTTCAATTTCATTTGCCCGCTACCCAAAAATACAGAATCTGTATTGAAAAAATATGACAAGATAATTGTGGCTGAACAAAATTTGGGTCAGTTTGCAGGCTACCTTGCTGAGAATATCTCAGGACTGAATATTGTCAAGTACAACCAAGTGAATGGACAACCTTTTGTTGTAAACGAACTTGTAGAATTTTTTACACACGAATTGGAAAAATAATCAAGATATGGATACAATGTTGAAACTTGCTGCTTTTGAAGCTAAAGATTATAAAAGCGATCAGTATGTACGATGGTGTCCGGGCTGTGGAGATCATGCTGTTCTCAGTAGTTTACACAAAGCAATGGCTATATTACAAGTCCCCCCTTATCAGACAGCAGTTATTTCAGGAATCGGGTGTTCGTCCCGATTACCATATTATATGAATACCTACGGATTCCATACCATACATGGGCGTGGTGCAGCCATTGCCACGGGAGTAAAGGTTGCCAATCCCAAACTATCTGTTTGGCTTGCTACAGGTGATGGAGATAGCCTTGCTATTGGAGGTAATCATTTCATACACGCAGTACGTCGTAATGTGGATATCAATATATTATTACTAAATAATAAAATATATGGACTAACAAAAGGTCAGTATTCTCCAACATCGGAAAGAGGATTTGTATCTAAATCTTCTCCTTATGGAACTACAGAGGATCCTTTTCGCCCGATAGAGTTAACATTGGGTGCACGCGGAACATTTTTTGCACGTTGTATAGACGTAGATCTCAAGAATGCAACTCAAACTTTTGTAGATGCTGCACAGCATAAAGGCACTTCTGTTGTTGAAGTTCTTCAAAATTGTGTTATCTTTAACGACGATATCCATCAGGAGGTAGTTGACAAAGCTTATCGGGACGACCGCACCATTCTATTGAAACATGGCGAAAAAATGATTTTCGGTACCAATATGGACAAAGGTATTGTAATGGATGGTTTCAGTCTCAAAGTAGTTACTATCGGAGAAAATGGATATACTATTGATGATGTACTTGTACATGATGCGACCAGTGAAGATAATATAATGCATCTGAAACTGGGAATGATGGAACCCAAAAACGGATTCCCTCTGGCAATAGGAGTTATTCGCAATGTAGATACATTGTGTTATGATAAAGAAGTCGAAAAAGCCATTGAAAATATTCAGGCTAAAAATACGACCCGTACATTCCGCAACTTCTTAATGAGCGGTGACGTATGGGAAGTCAAGTAAAGTTAAAATAAAGTTTATTAAGCACCACCATCTGTGATAGATAGTGGTGTTTGTTTTTTTTAGAGAGTTTGTTTTATCATAGTTACATCAACTGCAAGTACGCGAGACAAAAATGAAAATTTTTCTTTCATCATGTCATATTCTGCTCCGGAAATAAGATATTCTGCATTCCCTTCGATAAGGAATCCCGTACCCGGATAATCCTTATATCCTGTAACATTACGTGTACCCAGTGTAAGCTTCACTTTGCCGGTAACTTCTACATTTTTCTGAGTTTTTCTCAGTCCATAAGCAGGAATAAGGATTCTATTTCCCTCTACAACTACAAGATATGAATTCCATGTATTAGCTACATGCGGTTCCTCCGTACTTCCCCACGATACTATAGATACAACTCCTTCATGTTTGATAGTTTCGAAAAAATTATCCGTAAGTTTAGATCTGTCCATTATTCAATTTTGTTTTATAGTTTTTATGCATACAAAATTATAGAATATGGTTTTGAGAAAAATTAAGCTGGTTTAAGAAATCAGATTTACCCCTTCTTTTTTCGTATCTCGCTCACATATTCAGGAGTTAATCCTAAAAAAGAAGCAATCATATATTGAGGAACTTTTTGGACAAATTCGGGAAAATAAGAACTGAAATGTAAATAAAGCTCTTCTTTCGACAAACTATAAAGAAGTCTTATTCTTTCTTGCGAAGCAGCATTTGCCCGTTGCATTATTATCCGGAAATAACGTTCAAGATGGGGCACTTTTTCCAGCAAGCAATTAAAATCATCGAAATTTATCTTTAAAACATTTGTTTTTCCGACAGCTTGTATATAGTACTGGGAGGGTATATGGTTCATAAAGCTAAAGTAATCGGTTAGCCACCAGTTATCAAGTGCAAAATGAGTAGTTTGCTCATTCCCTTTATCATTAATAAAAAACATTCTCAAACATCCTTGTTCCACAAAATAGTAATTTCGGCATATCTGACCTTCTTCCTGAATATTTTCTTTATTCTTTAAAGATTGAAATAAAGTGTATTCCCTAATAATCTTCTTATCGTCTTCATTCAAAATCAAATATCGATTTATATGTTCAAACAAGCTTCTATGTATTTCAGTTTTATCCATATTCCAAATGAAGATTACTCCTATTAATATCTCTTATTTATTCTGCTTACAAAAATACGATGCGGTTTCTTATGCCCATCAAAAATGCATAAAAAAGTACCTGTTTTTAATTGATCTTTTTTCAATATTATTAATCAAAAAAATGCTTGTTAACCTATTGTTTCATAACATTATAAACCTATGCTATGCGAATGCATAACTCACGATAACCAATAAAAGTAAAGAAAAGTAAAATATATAAAAGAAAAAGTATACAGCTTGCACAAAACGTATATATTCTCTTCGGAGTACTCATCCAAATAAGGACTGTAATTTTAAATATTTCAAATTATCTATATGAGAAATCAGTTGCAGAAAACCGGAAATTGCATGTCTGATTGATCATAAAGAAGTTCTTTGACATATTTCAAAATTGATTACATTTGAAGGCTATTAAATTCTAATTATTATGAAAATCACAAATTGTACTATCGGAAAACTTTATGGTATTATATCCTTCCTACTTTTGAGTAGTAATGTTTTTTCACAGCAAACTCATGTACTAATAACTTCTTCTAAAGGTTATTCGGAACGTTTCAGTAAAGTTTTTGAACATTCGTCATTACACCCTGTTGCAATACCGATGATAGAAACTATTATCCCCGAAAGAATGGAAGATATGGATAGCCTTATTTCCCATATCTACAACTACAAATACATTGCCTTTTCGAGCCGGAAAGCTATACAAGCTTTTGCAGACAGATTGGACGAAAACATGGATATTTCCGGTATAAAATTCTGTGCTATCGGTAAGGATACCGAATATATGCATGATCGTCTGGCTAATATAAATTCCGTAGAACCAAACGAACCCAGCCCAATGGGAATTGCCCGAAAGCTTGCTGAAGATAAAAGCATTAAAGGAAAGACAATTGCTGTGCTTGTCCCACTAGTCAGAGAAATCCCCGAACCGGATGTCGTTCCCGATTTTTTGGCAGAATTGGAAAAAATAGGAATGAACGTTACCCGTATCAATGCTTATATTACCCAACCTGCTGATAGAGCAAAAATACAGAAAGCTGTGAAACTAATTGCATCTCAGCAAATAAAATGTATAGCATTTACCAGTAGTGCCGAAATCGAAATATTACTGCAAAACATAGAAGATAAAAGTATATTGAATAATGTAGTTATTGCGTGCTTTGGGCCTTACACAGCAGCATTTGCAAAGAAAAAAGGATTGAACGTATCTCTTGTGGCCAAAGATTTTAGCTCATTTTCCGGCTTTCTAAAAGCTATAGAAGATCATTTCTGATACTTTCGAAATATTCAGCAACATATCCGTATCTATTCTAAAATGCTTACTTTTGCGATGTATTTATTTACTTAAATTAATTAAAAAATCATGAATCAGAAAAGATTTTCAGAGTCGAAAGCCTTCCGTTTCAAACGGTTCGGTCATAAGGCTTACAGTGCATTCAATAGTATGCACAAGGTGGTAAACATCGGAGTAATAACAGGATGTATGCTAACTTTTGCCAATACGGGAGAAGCATCGGCACAGGTAGCGAGAGTTTCGGAAGAAACAGAAAAAATTGCAGAAAAAGAGTTAAATGAGGTCACAGTCACAGCTTCACGGATAGAAGTACCTATCGAACAGGCTGCCAAGCTGATAACAGTGATCAGTAGAGAAGATATTCAGCGGGCTCCTGTCCAGAGTATTCAAGATCTACTCAATTATGCTGCCGGAATAGATGTACTACAAAGAGGCGGACATGGCGTACAAGCCGATATTACAATCAGAGGCGGGTCATTCGACCAGACAGCTATTCTTCTCAACGGAGTGAATGTCTCCAATCCACAAACAGGACACTACAGTTTCGACCTTCCTATCAATCTTAATGACATTGAACGTATTGAAATTATCCATGGCCCTTCATCCATCATATATGGTGCAAGTGCATTTTCGGGTGGTATAAATATCGTTACAAAGAAAAATCCTACTCATAAGGCCTATGGAAAAGTGCAAGTCGGAGGTCACGGGCTTTTCGGAGTGGAAGCTAATGGGGTGTTAAAATCAGGAACCTCCACCAATCAGCTTTCGGTAGGTTATAATACCGCTGATGGCTATACTCCTAATAACGATTATGATATCCTTAATCTATTGTGGCAAACACGAATGTATGTCGAAGACAATTCGAAAGTAGATATCCAACTCGGATACAATAAAAAGCAATATGGGGCAAATACTTTTTACTCGGCCGCTTACCCTAATCAGTATGATAAAACTAATAGTTATCTGGCATCAATAAGGGGTGAAACCGGCAGTAAGCTAAAGTTCATTCCACAAGTTTATTGGAACAGGCATCATGATACATTCCAACTGATACGCGGAGATGAATCAGAAGTCCCATACAATCACCACCGGACTGATGTATACGGAGCTAACCTTAACCTGCAATATACTTCACAATTGGGTATTACCAGTTTCGGAGCAGAATTTCGTAATGAGGGGATTGTGAGTAGTGTACTTGGTAAGGAGATGGATAAACCTGATGGAAAATATACTAAATCGGACGACCGTACCAACATTAGTTATGCGCTCGAGCACAACATTTTATTTGATAAATTTAGTTTATCTGTCGGAGTTTTGGCAAATTACAACACAGCCTTACGAGGAAATTATAAGTTTTATCCTAATATTAATACTAGCTATCAGCTTTTAGATGAACTAAAAGTATATGGCTCGTGGGCTAAAGCTACTCGCATGCCGACTTTTACCGACCTATATTATACGACTAAAACACATGCCGGCAATACAGACCTTAATCCTGAAAATTCAGAGGCTTTTGAATTAGGCTTTAAATACTCCAAGCCTTTTATTAAAGCCTATATCACAGGTTATCTGATGGAAGGAAAAGATCTTATAGATTGGATAAAAGAAAATCCGGACGATAAATGGGAATCACGCAACCTTACCCGAATAGACAGGAAAGGGCTTGAAGTAGGCTCTACCATCTTTTTCAAAGAATTTATACCACAATTGGGAAATACAACTCTACAATTAGCATATACACGCCAGCACCAGAAGAAGAATTCAGGTGATTTGATTTCCAATTTTTCTCTCAATTATTTGCGTGATAAGTTTACTGCGCAGATTAGCCATCCTATTTATAAAGATATCAGTGCCAGTTGGAATTTCAGATGGCAAAAACGTATGGGGAACTATCTCAAATATGAAGACCTGAAACCTACAACACAGGTTCCTTATGCAGATTTTTCTATTTTAGATGCGCGTATCAACTGGAAAATCAATGACTTTCTGATCAACCTGTCTGTCAATAACATTTTCGACAAACAATATTACGATCTGGGAAATGTTCCTCAGTCTGGATTCTGGATGATGACAGGAATCAGCTATACATTGAAATAAAAGGTATCTGTAAAAGGGTAGGGTAAGCCCATCTTTATAAAGCGGATATGCAGGTAAAATCTTATGATTCATTTGTCATTCTTGTTTTTTAGAGATACTTTTGTGCCTTGAAAATCTATAATTAGAAAAGACATGGAGCCTATTTATCAGATCAAGATGAAAGTACGTGACTATGAGCTGGACTCACAATCTATCGTTAATAATGCCAATTATCAGCATTATTATGAAGTAGCACGCCATGAATTTCTCGAGATGCACCATATGAGCTTTACCGAGCTGCAAAAGCAAGGTATAGATGCTGTGGTTTCGAGCATTACAATCAAATATCGCAAATCGCTGAAAGGTTCGGACGAATTTATGTGCACCGTGAATCTTAGAAAACAAGGTGTTAGATATATTTTCGACCAGAAGATTATCCGCATAACAGACAATGAACTTTGCTCCGAAGCCAGTGTTGAAGTAGTATGTTTGATAAATGGAAAGCTTTCGCCTCCTACAGTCTTTGACGAAGCATTTTCACAGTATCTCACAGAATAAGATAACCACAAGTATACTAATAGCCCCATACAGGATTTGTATGGGGCTATTTATTTAGGTATTAGAAGAATTCAAACAAACCATTGAATCTAACAACTCCCGATATATTTTATTCTGGCTCAGGATATATCGATTTCCAACCAAAAACATTTGCTGACGGGCACGGGTGAGTGCTACATTCAACTTCCGGTCAACGGTCTTATCCTTATTCAAATTCATAAAAAAGCTTAGCTGATAAGGCTTATTCATACAAAACGAAAGTAAGATAATATCTTTTTGGCTACCTTGAAAACGTTCTACAGTATCAATCATCAGACCCTGAAGTTCTTCAATACCTGTTTCATGTAACTTATGACGTATCAAAGCAATCTGATTGCGGTAAGGGGTGATTATCCCCAATGATTTCTGTTTATCAAAGAACAAATTATTTTCTCTGTAAACATCTAATATCGCTTTGCATAACAGCACAATAGTATCTGCCTCCGAATAATTGACTTTATCACTTATCGCGTCATTTATTCCGGGACAATCAAAGAAAGCCAATCTATACCCCAATATTATCTGATGAAAAGAACCGTCATACCTCGTCTCTCTTTTCAAAGGTTCACTTTGCCACTCAGAAATAGGTTGCAACATGCCTTCATAAAAGTGCTTATTGGGAAAACTAGCCAATTCCTCATGCATCCTCCCTTGATAAGTCAATGTATCATAAGCCTGATTCCATCCATTCTTGAGACATATGCGGAATAATCTTTCAAACAGAGATTCTCTACAATTATACAATTCGATAGCATTCAATTCAGGTTCTGTCACTTCCGATTTTTGCTCATCCTGCAAAGTTATGGTAGACAATTGCTTATGATCTCCAATCATAATAAACTTACCAACCTGAGGTAATAGCCCTATTATTTGTGGTTCGAGTATCTGAGAAGCTTCATCAATTATAGATATATGAAACTGCTTGATATCAAATATCTCAGGTTTACCAACAATGGCGGCTAATGTCCCGATAAATATCCGCTGACGGCTGATAATATTCCTCAGTTCTTCACGACTCTTCACCTGCGAAGCAATATTCTGTAATAAACGATGGCGATATCCTTCGCTACACGACAACTCCGTACCTATACGTATATAATTCCCGCATTCCTGGTTGCAGCATCCGAAAGCTTGATTAATAGCCTCGCATAGTTCATCTACAGCCCGATTGGTATAAGCTATAATCAGTATATTATCCTGTGTATTATGATAATAGTGCTCAATCAGGTGACGAGCAAATACCGAAGTCTTTCCAGTTCCGGGCGGTCCTACAATCAGAAAATAATCTTCAGCTGCAATGGCTTTTTCGATAACACTATTTTGTTTCAGAACAATACCATTACATTCATTATCAACATCATACAAAGTGGAGTAGGGTGGTCTCACTCCCAAAAGCAACTCCCTTTTGTTTATATCTGAGGTAAGGAACGAAAACAGGCTCTTATACATATTATTATAAGTATGATCCAGCCTGTCATGCTCAATAGCCCATCTCGTATATTTTCTGAAAAAGTCTTTATTCCGCTGCTTATACCTGAATCTCAATATAACATTTTGGGGCATAATCTCTGCAATTGTACCTTTCAGAATCTGGTTTGTAAGTGCTGTGTCCGACTCTTTTTCACGTGGATAGAGAATGCAAATTTCACCTTCGCGGAAATTAACAAAATCGGCTTCATCATTCCGTTGGAAAGTGATTTTCATATCCCTCTCTGTCTCTTCTATATCAATTATTTCCAGATCAGACACCAGATCAAAAGACTCCATCCTTTCCCTGAACTCTGTATTCCAAAGGCTGGCTGTAGAACGTGCCGACTCCAAATAATCGTCTCCCGATTTCTGAATATACAATTCTCTGGCTATAAACGATATATAACGATAAAAATATAGTCTCTCGACTTCCGAAATATTTCTCAGGACTTTTTCTAAAGCATTGATCTGACTGCTGAAAAAATCGGGAACTTTGCCATAATTATCAAGATTAAATATATCGCGAAACAATCTTTCCACAACCATTTCTCCTCCCCGATAAAGATCATGTTCGGTAGCTACTATCAGATTTCGAAGATTTACAATCTCTTTTTCCAATGTCTGGTAATTCACAGCTACACGCAGGTTTTCACCTGTATTTTCGGCCGCCGAATATAGGATAGAAGACCATATCTTACGTGCATCGACATCGAAAACACTCTGTATAATAAGACGGTAAATAGTCGTCTGCACCTCATGATTGATCGCTATGCGTGTAGGATCATTTTTAGGGTAGGGAAGTCCACCCGATTTCAGCTCCACTATTCGATGCAATTCACTCTTACTATCAGATAGTTGAAGCAAATCCAACCGCCCTTGAAAACCAAATTTTTCACAAAAGAAAGAAGGTTCTAATGTACACCTGTCTATATCAATTTCACTATGGGTAAAGTCGTGTGTAATAACCCGTTTGATATTATCAAACTGCGTTCGCGCCTTAACCATAAACGCCCTGAAATCTTCCGGTTTCTTTATATCGTTACAACTGGTAAATTCAAAAGGTTTCTGCCTGAATGAATCCACAAAAACATCTCCAAACTCCAATGCTTCCGGATTAGCTGAAAATACCAATTCATCCAAAAAAAAGTTTGCCAGGTTTCCTAATAATATGTATTGCGAATTGGGCGTTTGCTCAAATTTACGTCTGAAATAATGAAGATGCGACCGACCATAATTCTGAAAACATTCTGCAATAGCAGAAGTATCTATCAGATAATCGGGCTCGACCACCATAAAACGAGGCTCGTAATGCCCTTCTTCATCTACCTTATAATCAATGATATTCAGTTGAGCACCACCCCATAAGCGTTCGACTGTTTTATTGAAAGCATCATTGATATTCTTTACATTATAACGAACATATATAAAGGAGTCTTCCTCACTATCCGCCTCACCGACAATGATCTCCTTATCTCTATCAATATCAATGACCTGTAGCCGCAAATACCCTTTATCATCGGTCAATTGCTCTTTTTCTATCTCGATATTTTCTGTTACGAGAACATTGTCATCATATATGATACTAATAAAAGTATTTACCGCAGATAGTGCTCTTTTGTATTGTGACTCCGAGATTATATTCTTCTCATTACGAAGCAGAAAGGATGCTCTCACCCTCAAATTTTGGAGATTCCACTCAACGGTTCGAGGCAATTGATATTTTTGTGCTATAAAAACAAGACGTGAGAATAAAGAAGGAAACTGCAAAGATTCACCAGCAGTGATGTCTTTACAGCTTCTTTCAAGTATCCGTTTTAGGCGGATATATTTTTCTTTTAAAGAGATACCCGAACGGTCATTTTCTGTTATTTCGGATATTATCTCATTATATTTCAGCTTATCAATATGATGCATCTACATCAAGCATATTCGTCATAGAGATTCTAAGACCAGCAGCTTCTACCACATAACCATTACGGTCGATCAATTGTCCTGACACTATTATATCCATTTCGTTATAAGCATTCAGACGATCTATAGCATTATTCATAAAATTATACAATCCACGATCATCTCTTGTAGTATAACTAATTACCTCATTGTCTCTATACACTTCGATAGCTGGCAGTGAATACTTGCCCACACCATTTATATCTATAACAATATCTCTGATTAGGTCACCTCTTTGTATAGCTCCGGTTATTTCAATTTGAGTCCCCAGATAATATATTTTATGAATAGAACTATATCTTCCATCCAACGAAATATCATATACATCATAAACCTGTCTTTGCCCAAAGTAGCCTGTGTAATTCTCTGTAACCATATTAAAATCGCAATACAGCTCACCTTGAGCCGTTGCATCATGATCATCTGTACAGGAATTAAATGTTATACCCAATAATAAAGTCGCCAAGAATAGCTTAAAAATACTTGTCTTCATTCCTTCTCTTTTTTATAATATTCTCACAAAGTTAATAAAATTAAAACAACACAAATAGAGGAAAGTTTTATTATTCATTTATTTTGAAGTTACCGATCGGTTACATACATTTGTAACCATACAGTAACATTATAAATGACTAATATAAATAATGAAAAATCAATCTGGCAACGAAAAAGACAGGGAAGCAACAAAAAAAAGGCTTCTTAAAGCACTGGAAACTATCATAATAGAAGATGGATTTGAAAAAGTTGGAGTAAATCTTATCGCCACCCGGGCCGAAGCATCGAAAGTACTAATCTACCGTTACTTTGGTTCGCTCGAAAATATGATAATAGAATATCTCTCCGAGAAAGACTTCTGGATAAATGTTCCGACTGATTTTCCGGAATATGGAAATGTCAAAGAGTTTATCAAGAAAGTTTTTCGTGACCAGATTACGCAACTTCGTAGTAATGAAGTAATAAAAAAACTACAAAGATGGGAACTTACCAAAAACAATTCTATTATAGAGAAATTACGATTACGACAAGAAGCCAAAGGAATATCATTAGTAACAATGGTAAGCCATTTAACCAAACACTCTCAGGAAGAAATAGCATCTATAGCTACAATACTTAGTTCTTCTATCACGTATCTGGTCATGCTTAGCGACAATTGTCCACAATACAATGGAATAGACATCCAAAGCGACAAAGGTTGGGAACAGATAGCAAAAGGTGTTGACATACTGATAGATATATGGTATGAACATACAATAAAAAGAAACCAATAAAAGACTTCTTCATCTAAAATCTGCAACTAATGAATGAGCAAAACGACGATTTCCGAACTATGGTTCAAGCAGCCGCAAAGGCTCCATCCGGGCATAATACACAACCATGGTTATTCGGAATTAAAGACAATTATATAACAATTTATCCAGATATGAGTGAATCTTTACCCGTAGTGGATCCCGACAACAGAGAACTCTATATAAGTCTGGGAGCAGCTATCAAAAATTTATGCCTCGAAGCTTCACGACTAGGTTATGAATCTGTAGTGGCTATAGATAAGGTAGAAAATAAAATCACAATAGAGTTAATCAGGTCATACAACCTAAATATCAACACCTTATCAAATTATATAGACAAAAGACAGAGTAACAAACAGGTATATAATTATCAAACAATATCTTCTGATAAGATCGAAATATTGAAAAATACACCTCTCTCCCAAAGTACTAATCTCTATATTATATCCAGAGAAGAACCTTTATTTGCTGAACTAAGAGAATACATCAGAAAAGGAAATGAAATACAGATGAATGATAAAGATTTCAAAGATGAACTGATTGATTTTATGAGGTTTAACAAAAAGGAAATAAAGAAAAAGCCTTCAGGACTAGCTTATTACATAATAGGATCTCCTGCTCTTCCCAGATGTATAGCCAAACCCATCGTAAAATCATTTCTAAACCCATCGGCACAAAACAAAAGTGACCTTAAAAAAATAGATTCATCTTCTCATTTAGCCTTATTTACCATTAAGAAAAATACTATAGGAGAATGGATTAATGTGGGACAGGATTTACAGCATTTTCTATTGGAAACAAGTAACTTAGGCATCTCAAATGCATATATGAATCAACCTTGTGAAGTGGCTGAGCTAGCCACAAATATGCAAAAACATATATCCCTCATAAATAACGAATATCCGGTTTTATTACTCAGGATCGGTTATACTGATACAACAGCTCCTTATTCGCCACGTAAATCTATCGAAAGCATTATCGTATCATAATACAAATTTGTTCTTCTTTAGAAAATGCTCTCTATTCTATCTATAGAGAGCATTTCTATTTTGATACCAGCCTTAACAATAAACTAAATTTATATAATTACTATCAATTTGTCAAAATGAAAATATTCATAAGTATATTATTCTAGATATATAGGTGTAAATTAGTTTGCAAAATAACACAATAAACAAGTATACAAAAATAAACAACAAAAACAATTGTAAAATTTAGTAAAAATAATATACATAAATATTGATATTTTAATTTTGTATATTTCACAATTATAAACAAATAATTTATTAAATATGAAACAATATAAATTACATATTATTAGCATTTTATATATAAAAATATAAACTTATACTTTAAATAATACGGAGAATTGACTATGTTTAATTCAAAATTATAATATTTGAAAATATGATTGAATATTAACCAACTATAATCTAATATAATAATACAGTTATATAAAGTATAACTTTAGTTTTAATAAATCTAAATTTACATTTATACATTAACATGGAGTTACATTTGAATATTTTAACATTTACAAATATAAACTTCAAAAATTTAGATTTGTGAAATTATTGTTTTACATTTGTAACATACATTTGTTGACACTTTATATAGATAAAAATAATTCATGAAAGAGCGAATCAGGAAGATAATGGAGGAAGAAAATATGACTCCAGCTCGTTTTGCAGATGCCCTAGAGATAGGCCGGGCAGTCATTTCCCATATATTAAACGGACGAAATAACCCAAGCTTAGATATTGTTACACGCATACTTGGCAAAATGCCTGAAATAAATCCGGAATGGCTTTTGACAGGAAAAGGTACAATGTATAAAAATGAAAAAGTCTTGCAGGTCGAAGATACCCAAATTCAAAATAATGGATTTCCCGATTTATTTTCACAATTGCCATCAGAGAGTCCGGAAAATCAACCCAACGATGCGGCAGAGAACGAATATCGCAAGGAAAACATAGTTAATAATGTTCAAAATGAATCTCAAAAAATTATAAATGAGCGAATTATATATAAAGATTTGCCAGCTAAGAAAATTAAGCAAATAATAATTTATTATTCAGACAACACATTTGAAGCATTTAATCACGAATAAAAAATTACTTATTAAAAAAATAAGCATACTGATTACATAGAGGTACTAAGAAAATTAAATTATATAAGTAAACATTTAAATCTGTAAAATCTGTGTTTCCTATATTCTGATTTTTCTTCATACCAACTCTTTTGATTAACTTTGCAGATAATTTCAGATTCATACAGAAAATTTATTCGCATGAAAAAAATGCTTGATTTGGTTGTAGTTGAAAATAGTCAGCTAAATCATACTTATTGCCTGCTAAAACTAACAACTATCGATCACCTTCCCTTGCCGGAAATGCATCCCGGACAATTTGTCGAAGTACATGTAGCAGATTCTCCCACAACTTTTCTCAGACGTCCTATTTCGGTGAACTTCGTAGATAAGAAGAAAAATGAATTATGGCTTCTTATACAGATTATCGGTGATGGAACACGACGTATGGCAGAATACAAAAAAGGAGATAAAATCAACCTGTTGTTACCACTAGGAAACACTTTTTCTTTACCTGAGAAGAAAGATGCTACAGTTCTATTAGTTGGCGGTGGTGTCGGTACAGCTCCTATGTTATACCTGGGTTCTCTACTGAAAGAAAAAGGCTACAATCCTGTATTCTTACTGGGGGCTCGTTCTATCAAAGACCTCATGCAATTGGAAGATTTCATTGAATACGGAAAAGTCTTCACGACTACAGAAGACGGTACACATGGCGAAAGAGGCTATGTAACAAGTCATTCCTGTTTGTTAGAAACAAAATTCGACCAGATATATACTTGTGGGCCTAAACCTATGATGATGGCTATTGCCCGCTACGCGCACGAAAACGGAATACCTTGCGAAGTATCTCTCGAAAATACGATGGCGTGCGGATTTGGCGTATGTCTTTGCTGTGTAGAAAATACAAAACGTGGCAACATATGTGTATGCACAGAAGGTCCTGTATTTAATATAGAAGAACTGAAATGGATAAATTAAACATCAATATAGGAAACTTAAGCCTGAAAAATCCGGTAATGACCGCTTCGGGCACTTTCGGATACGGAAAAGAATATGCCGATTTTATAGATTTGTCACGTTTAGGGGGCATATTCGTTAAAGGAACTACTTTACATGACCGTCAGGGCAATAATTATCCGCGTATGGCAGAAACCCCGTCGGGAATGCTAAACGCCGTAGGATTGCAAAATAAAGGTGTTGATTACTTTGTTTCGGATATATATCCCGAAATCAAAGATTATGATACCAATATTATCGTCAATGTTTCGGGTTCTACCGTCGAAGATTATGCCGAATGTGCAGCACGATTAACTGATTTAGATAAAATCCCTGCTATCGAACTGAACATTTCATGTCCGAACGTAAAAGAAGGCGGAATGGCTTTCGGTACAAATTGCGGTTCAGCTGCCGAAGTAGTAAGAGCTGTACGTAAAGTTTATAACAAAACATTGATAGTGAAACTTTCACCTAATGTTACAGACATTACGGAGATAGCACGTGCTGTGGAAGCCGAAGGGGCAGATGCGCTTTCACTTATCAATACTCTGCTAGGGATGGCTATTAATATCAAAACACGAAAACCTGTGCTATCAACCGTAACAGGTGGATTATCAGGACCATGTGTTAAGCCCGTTGCACTTCGCATGGTATGGCAGACCTATAATGCAGTACAAATACCGATCATCGGTATGGGTGGGATCTCTTGTTGGGAAGATGCTATTGAGTTTATTCTGGCAGGTTCATCAGCTATACAGATCGGTACTTATAACTTTATAGATCCTACTATTTCGGAAAAAGTTGTGGATGGTATACAAAGCTATCTCGATATGCACAACATTGCATATGTAAGAGATCTCATTGGAGCTTTGGAGGTGTAATCATTTAAGTTTATAATTAGGGAGTTGGGATGATTACACTAAAAGAATATTATTATTTGTGTAAACCTACTCTCTTTTCTGTTTTTAAATGGACTAGTGCAATATTAACACTCATATTCACAACCCTTTATATACTTATTGAAACCCCACCCAATCTGGCAGAGTGTTTAGGGTATTTTCTAATCTGCTGTATTTTAGGTAACTTATTTGCAGCAGTATTATTGTTTATAATCTTTTTCTCAAATCTGTCAAAAGCCAAAAAAACATTTTCACTTTTGCTGGAAAAGAATACTGATTTTATAAAAGAATTTCAGTTTTTATTATGTATAAAAACTGATAAATATGAACTGATAAACTTTGAGATAGTAGGGAAAATTCATGAGCGTCAAATATATATCAGACTATTATCACCTTCCTCCATCCAATTTATATTAATCCATGAAAACATCCCCGATTATTTGGATTTCAAATATTTAAACAAAATAAACCCAACACTTTCAAAAATTAATATGGGCTGTTCCGGGTGGGGATTTTATGTTATACTTAAACCTAAGGATTGGAAATATATAACTTCACAAGGGCTTCTATCTATTATCCATAGAATAGAACTAATTGAAAAAACGTACTTACATGACAAATAATTAGACGCTTTACCTTATCCGTGTTATTGTTTCTACACGAGTTCTGGTCGAATCATTTTTTATTGCAGTCACATTTCCGTTGCAATTTGTAAAATAAACGTATCTATCGTAATCTCTGAATCGATAAACCTTACATCCGTCATGTTCAAACAAATAATCCACTTCATAATCCCTATTATTTTCAGATATATTGGTTGTAACCGGTTGTTGTCCGACACAGGAACAAAGAACAACAACGAATAATGAGAAAAAAATAATATGTGTTTTCATTATAATAATTTTTTAAGAGTGGGTGTGTATACATACCCACTCCCTAATATTTGCAGAATAGCTACTTCATATATCCAACAGGCTGAACAATCGTAATTTCCTGATTACTTGTCAATTTCAAAGCATTATGTAAATCAGGTCTTTTGAAAGAAGCACGGACAACACATCCTAATCCGGCAGAAGCGCAATACAAATACACATTTTGCGAAATAGATCCTGCATCTACAAACCCTGCTTCACGATTCGATGCTTTATCCATATTTGCTACATACACCAGAGTAGCAGCAGCTTGCTCTGTTATATTGGGTTGTCCCAAAGAGGTACGAACGTCACCTTTCACTTTTAATGACAATTTGTTTTCTTTAGCATCATACAAATACACTGCCTCTCTAAAAACCACATACACGTCCATTTCCTGACGGTTTTGAGAAGTTGCCGAAGTTCTTTTATCAGGACGGTTAAATCCATGAGCAGCCCACAAAAGATTAGACAAAGTCTGATTATCCAACTCCTGTCCGCTAAAATCTCGATGAGAATGTCTCTTGCTCAAAGCTTCCATCAGAGGCATACCATCCAACTTGGTAGGTTCAGGCAAAGATATGGTCTCTTGCTGAGAATAAGCAAATAATGTCGAAGTCAAAAGGCACAAAGCCAATAAAAATTGTTTCATAATCGTTTTGCATTTAGTTTTATTGATAACAAATGTAAAAAAAGAGGAAAGACTATATAGCATTTTTACATTTTTTATAGTAAAGCAATTTGAGAAATATAAATAGTAATGAGACACTATCTTATCCTTAAATATAGATAAAGCAAATTCCTCCCCCTACGATATTTTCTTATCTTTGCAATCAAAATATTTCGGAATGAAATTCAAAATAAATATTCTACTCATAGTCATCTCTTTTTTGGTGAGTATTCAACATATAACTGCTCAAAAAAATGTACAGCTTTCAGAATCAGCTAGAGTCAGTTTGTTGACAAATACCCCATGGGATGGCGCAGTATATGCTTTGTATGGACATACCGCTTTGAGGGTGTATGATGTAACACAGGATATAGACCTCGTTTTCAATTACGGATTATTCGATTTTGACAGTCCAAATTTCATGCAAAGGTTCGTAAAAGGAGAAACCGACTATTCGGTTGGATATACACATCTAAACAGATATACATTTGAATATCAGATGCGTGGCATTGGAATTACAGAACAAATACTTAACCTTAAGCAAGATGAAAAGCAAAAAGTATTTGACGCCCTTTTAATTAACAGTTTGCCCGAAAATCGGGTATATCGATACAATTATTTTTACGATAATTGCTCAACCAGACCTCGGGATATTATAGAAAAAAACATAGATGGCTCTATTATTTATACCCCAACTAATAGAGAACAGACCTATCGCAACCTTGTACACGAGTGTGTCAGGTCACAACCATGGGTTATGTTCGGTATCGATCTCGTAATAGGTGCAGATGCTGACAAAATAATTACGGATAGACAAAAAGACTTTCTTCCGTCATATTTGATGGAAGCATATTCGGCTGCAAAAATCCAAAATCCGGACGGAACAACCCGAAATTTGGTCTTATCAGAACATAATATTCTAGAACAGACTATTCAGTCTGTACCAGTAAAACCCATAAACACTCCTCTAATAGCAGGTGTTATATTATTGATAATAAGCATACTTATATCTTACCATTCTTATAAAAAAGAAAAAGTTGCTTTAGGTAAAATTTTTGATACCTTATTATTTCTGACAGCAGGCATTGCAGGTTCTATAATCTTCTTTTTAATGTACTTTTCGGTACATCCTTGTACCAATCCAAACTGGAATCTGGTATGGTTAAATCCACTTCAACTTGTATTTGCACTTTTATTTTTAATAAAATCTTTTTCAAAAGTCGTATACATCTATCATTTTATTAACTTTGCGGTCTTAATAGTATTTGTTTTGGCTTGGTTTTTGATACCACAGTATCTGGAAATCGCGTTCCTACCTTATATTTTGGCAATAGCCGTAAGATCAGGAACAAACGTACTCCAATACCGAAAGAAACAATAAAGTAGTTATTATTCAACCCATTATACAGGGGAATAAGAGATACAGAATTTAAATGATTAGAATAATTACATCGCTGGTAGCTGTCCTTACGGTGACTTCTATACAATCACAAACGACTTTGAGAGAAACTCCAAAGTTGGTGATTGGTATTACGATAGACCAGCTACGGAGCGATTATCTGGAACTATTCCGGCATTCATTCGGCGAAAGGGGGTTTCAAAGGCTTCTGAATGAAGGTTTGGTATATCAGAATATGACATTCGATTTCCCAAATCTGAACGAAGCATCTTCCATAGCTACTATATATACAGGCACTTCACCATTTTATCATGGCATCATAGGCAGTAAAGTCTATCTACCTGACAAAGTGCAGGAATCGCCTATTTTTCAGGATGATACGTTTTTAGGAAACTATACGAAGGATAAACTGTCCCCTAAGGCTTTACAGGTAGGTACAATCACTGACGAGCTGAAAATCGCGACACAAGGTAAAGCTGACATTTTTGCATTAGCTCCCAACTCATATCAGGCATTGGCAGCTGCAGGTCATATGGCAAACGGTGCATATTGGATTGAAGACTACACCGGCAAATGGGCGACCAGTACTTATTACAAAGATTTTCATTGGACAGTAGATCAAGAAAACCGATCAAACATCTATTCAAACAGTATAGATGCTATTGTTTGGCAGCCTTCACTTTCGAGTGACAGGTATAATCGTTTCCCATACGGAAATAATAATCAGGTATTTAGTCACCAATTTAGCCAGAATACCAATCCATATATTCTGCTGAAACAGTCTCCATACATTAACGAAAATATTACCCGCACCACTGTCAAATTGATGGAGAAGAATGCCATGGGTAAACGGACAAGTCCTGACTTTTTGGCAATCACATATTATGCGGGTGACTATTCGGCAACTTCTACCGGCGATTATTCCCTTGAAGTACAGGATACTTATGCAAGATTAGATAAAAACATAGCCACTCTTCTAGATGAAATCGAAAAGACAGTTGGTTTAAATAATACACTTATTTTCGTAACATCGACAGGATATTATGACTCTAACAGCCAATATCCTGACAATATGCCGGTGGCTCCGGGCACTTTCTACCCTAAACGTTGTGAGGCTTTGCTCAATATGTACCTCATGGCTATTTATGGTAAAGAGCAATGGGTAGAAGGATATTATAACCAGCAAATATACCTCAATCGTAAACTGATTGAGAGCAGAAACATTAATCTGGAAGAAATCCAGAGCAAAGCAGCCGAATTCGTTGTACAATTCACAGGAGTACAGGATGCGGCTACTTCGATTCAACTGCTGACCGGAAAAGTAAACTCGAATATGATGCGATATCGCGATATCGTCAACAAAGAACGTTCGGGAGACATTTTAATTCAGATACAGCCCGGTTATCAGATTGTATTTGAGAATGAAACAAATACAGGACAACAAGTTCGTCCTAAAATTCAACGCGAAACAGCGGTAGAAAGCCCTGTTATTTTTTTCGGAAACAGCATAAAAGCCGAAAAGATAAAAAGGACTATTAGAGCAACCGAAATAGCACCCACTGTATGCCGGATATTGCGTATCCGTTCACCTAATGCGGCTCAGGAACAGGCTTTGCCTGAACTTTTTTAATTACACTAGGGGCAAAGCTCTGCTTTTCCCCATAATAGCAAACGGAAATAATAACAAGAAAAAATAAAAACAAAATATAATAATGGGATTTAATGATTTTATATCCAAACTTTTTGGAAACAAGGCTACAAGGGATGCCAAAGCAGTGAATCCGTATGTGGATAAAGTAAAAGCTGCATACCCTGCTATCGAAGCTTTGTCAGATGATGGGCTACGTGCTAAATCGGCTGAACTTCGCCAACGTGTACAGGATTATGTAGCAACAGAGAAAGCAAAAATAGCTGAGCTGAAAGCAGGTATTGAAGAACTTGAAATAGACCAGCGCGAAGAAATCTGGGCACAGATAGACAAACTGGAAAAAGAAGTTACGGATAAATATGAAGAGGTATTAGAAGAAATACTTCCCGAAGCGTTCTCTATTGTAAAAGATACAGCGCGCCGTTTGACTCAAAATGAAGAGATTGCAGTTACTGCAACAGACTTTGACCGTCAATTGGCAGAAACTAAAGACTTTGTTCGAATCGAAGGAGACAAGGCAATTTTCCAGAATCACTGGATGGCAGGTGGTAACGAAATCGTTTGGGATATGATCCATTACGATGTACAGCTTTTCGGTGGTATCGTTTTGCACAGAGGAAAAATTGCAGAAATGGCAACAGGGGAAGGTAAAACACTTGTAGGTACACTTCCTGTATTCCTGAATGCACTTACCGGAAACGGTGTTCACGTAGTAACGGTGAATGACTACCTAGCAAAACGTGACTCGGAATGGATGGGACCGTTATATATGTTCCATGGTCTTTCTGTGGATTGTATTGATAAACATCAGCCTAACTCCGAAGGTCGTCGCCAGGCATATCAAGCAGATATTACTTTCGGAACAAACAACGAATTTGGCTTCGACTACCTACGTGATAATATGGCAGTTAGTCCATCTGATCTGGTACAACGTAAACATAACTTTGCAATTGTCGACGAGGTTGACTCTGTATTGATTGATGATGCGCGTACTCCGTTGATTATTTCAGGACCGATTCCGAGAGGCGAAGAGCAGTTATTTGATGAATTCCGTCCACGTGTAGAAATCATTGTTAAAGCACAAAGAGATCTAGCCACTAGACTATTGGCAGAAGCAAAACGTAAAATGGCTTCCTCTGACTCAAAAGAGCAAGAAGAAGGTACATTATTACTTTATCGATCTTTCAAAGGTATGCCTAAAAGCAAACCGTTAATTAAATTCCTCAGTGAACCGGGAATTAAATCGGCTATGCTAAAAACCGAAGAGCATTATATGGCTGAGCAAATGCGTAATATGCATATTGTTACAGACGAATTGTACTTCGTAATTGATGAAAAAAATAACAGCATTGAGCTGACAGATAAGGGTATAGACCTTTTATCAGGTAATACCGAAGATCCACAGTTCTTTATTCTTCCTGATATTGGGGCAATGATGGCAGAAATTGAAAATGCACCTATCTCAGATGAAGAAAAAGCAGAAAGAAAAGACGAATTGATGCAGAATTATTCTGTTAAATCAGAACGTCTTCACACAGTAAACCAACTACTTAAAGCATACTCTTTATTTGAAAAAGACGACCAATATGTTGTTATGGATAATAAAGTAATGATTGTAGATGAGCAGACAGGTCGTATTATGGATGGTCGCCGTTATTCGGACGGGCTTCACCAAGCTATTGAGTCTAAAGAACGTGTAAAAGTAGAAGCTGCTACTCAAACGTTTGCCACAATCACATTACAGAACTACTTCCGTATGTACAACAAACTGGCAGGTATGACAGGTACGGCAGAAACGGAAGCAGGCGAACTTTGGTCTATCTATAAGCTGGATGTGGTGGTCATCCCAACCAACAGACCGATTGCGCGTAACGATATGAATGACCGTATTTATAAAACAAAACGTGAGAAATATAATGCGGTGATTGAAGAAGTGGAAAACCTTGTATCTCAAGGTCGTCCGGTACTGGTGGGTACAACTTCGGTAGAAATATCGGAATTGTTAAGCCGTATGCTTACTCAACGTAAGATCAAACATAATGTACTGAATGCAAAATTACACCAGAAAGAGGCTGAGATTGTAGCATTTGCAGGTCAGACAGGAATGGTGACCATCGCTACCAATATGGCAGGTCGTGGTACCGACATCAAGCTTTCGCCCGAAGTAAAAGCAGCTGGAGGTTTGGCAATTATCGGTACGGAAAGACACGAATCGCGCCGTGTAGACCGTCAGCTTCGCGGACGTGCAGGACGTCAGGGAGACCCAGGTTCTTCTGTGTTCTTTGTATCTCTCGAAGACCAGCTAATGCGTCTGTTTGCAACTGAACGGATTGCAGGTCTTATGGATAAAATGGGATTCAAGGAAGGTGAAGTGCTGGAACACAATATGTTGAGTAAGTCAGTAGAACGCGCTCAAAAGAAAGTGGAAGAAAACAACTTCGGTATCCGTAAACGTCTTCTTGAATACGATGATGTGATGAACTCACAACGTGAGGTTATTTACAAACGCCGTCGCCATGCTCTTATGGGTGAACGTATCGGAATCGATATTGCTAATATGTTGTATGATACTTCGAATGCAATCGTAGATCAGTATGCGGATTCTCAAGACTATGAAGGATTGAAAATAGAGTTGCTTCGTGTACTTGCAGTAGAAGCTCCATTCGACGAATCTAAGTTCAGAGGCTCTAAACAAGACGACTTAGTGGAAGCAGTTTATGACCATGTGGTTAAGAACTTTAAGCAAAGAATGGATAGATTGACAGAGATTGCCAATCCTGTTATTAAGGATGTGTATGAAACGCAAGGACAAAACTTTGAGAACATACTTATCCCTATTACAGACGGTAAGCGTATCTATAATATCAGTTGCGGTCTGAAAGAAGCATACGATACAGGTTCTAAAGGAGTTATCAAATCTTTCGAAAAATCTATTCTTCTTCATACAATAGATGAGCAATGGAAAGAGCACCTTCGTGAAATGGATGAACTCCGTCATTCGGTTCAGAATGCAAGCTATGAACAAAAAGATCCGTTATTGATTTACAAATTAGAATCATTCAATTTGTTTAAATCAATGGTAGATAATATCAATAAAAAAGCCGTGGCCATACTTATGCGTGGACAAATACCTCTTCGTCAGCCAGAACAGGTACAACAAGCTGCACCGGAAGAAAAAACCGACTACAGTAAA
This sequence comes from Dysgonomonas sp., assembly GCA_032477055.1. Taxonomy (GTDB): domain Bacteria; phylum Bacteroidota; class Bacteroidia; order Bacteroidales; family Dysgonomonadaceae; genus Dysgonomonas_A. The sequence goes on from JAWDXP010000002.1 coordinate 343,483, forward strand.
TACCGCACAGAAAAGGAAGAAGCAGCTGAAAGCACACAATCATCACCGGAGGCTAATCAGCAAGCACCCCGCGAAGATTCTAAGCCTAAGCAGATTCCCGTAAAGGTTGAAAAAACACTAGGGCGTAATGATCCTTGTTTTTGTGGAAGTGGAAAGAAATTCAAAAACTGTCATGGTAAAGATGAATTTTAATACTAAATAATTATCAATAGAAATTGGAAGGCTCTTATATGTTTGAACGTCAAACATTATAAGGGTCTTTCTTTTTTGTATTTATCTCATAGAAAGCACTATAGTTTGTCGCAAATAATTTCCGGAATCCAAGTTTTTTTTGTACTTTAGCACGATTTTATGCATCTCTCAACGGGGATTTTAAAGGTAAATTACACCGAACGAAAACGTTAAATAATTAAAACTTATCTATAAAACAGAATAATGGTAGATCAAGAAGAAAAAGAGGATAGAATTATCAGAATTAACATCGAGGATGAGATGAAATCAGCCTACATCGATTATTCGATGTCGGTTATTGTATCTCGTGCTTTACCAGATGTTAGAGATGGTTTTAAACCTGTACACCGTCGTATATTATACGGAATGAGTGAGTTAGGAAATACATCCAATAAACCTTACAAGAAATCGGCGAGAATCGTCGGTGAGGTATTGGGTAAATATCACCCTCACGGAGACTCATCTGTATATTTCGCAATGGTGCGTATGGCTCAGGAATGGAGCATGCGTTATATGTTGGTCGACGGACAAGGTAATATGGGAAGTATAGATGGTGACAGCCCTGCTGCCATGCGTTATACAGAAGCTCGCTTGAGTAAACTTGCCGAAGAAGTGCTGAAAGATCTTGAGAAAGATACTGTCGATATGCAACTTAACTTCGACGATACTCTGAAAGAGCCTACTGTTATGCCTACCCGTGTTCCGCTTTTATTGATAAACGGAGCTTCCGGTATTGCCGTAGGTATGGCTACCAACATGCCTCCACACAATATGACTGAGGTTATAAATGGTACTATTGCATACATTGATAATCCTGAAATAGACACCGAAGGACTTATGGAATATGTGAAAGCTCCCGATTTTCCGGGTGGAGGTTTTATATATGGTTATCAAGGTGTTCGCGATGCATTCGAGACAGGACGTGGACGTGTGATCATGCGTGGACGTGCCGAAATCGAAACAGAAGGTCATCACGAAAAGATAGTTGTAACAGAAATTCCTTACCTTGTAAATAAGGCTGAACTGATCAAACATATAGCTGAACTTGTAGGTGATAAAAGACTGGAAGGTATCAGCAATGTAAATGATGAATCAGACCGTCAGGGAATGCGTATCGTAGTAGATATCAAACGTGATGCTAATGCCAATGTAGTACTAAATAAATTATATAAACTAACTGCTCTTCAAAGCTCATTTAGTGTAAATAATATCGCCCTTGTAAAAGGACGTCCTAGAACACTGAACCTGAAAGAAATGATCGGTTATTTCGTCGATCACCGTCAGGAAGTAGTTATCCGCCGTACTAAATTTGATCTTCAAAAAGCAGAAGAAAGAGCACATATACTTGAAGGACTGATCATTGCTTCTGATAATATAGACGAGGTTATTGCTATTATCCGTGGTTCAAAATCGCCTCAGGAAGCAATAGAGGGACTTATCAACAGATTTCAGTTAACAGAAATACAAGCACGCGCTATTGTAGAAATGCGTTTGCGTCAGTTAACAGGTCTCGAACAAGACAAACTTCGTGCTGAATATGAGGATGTTAAAAAACTTATCGAATATTTAAATAGTATCCTTACTGACGATGAGCTTCGTAAACAAGTTATCAAAGATGAACTTGAAGAAGTAAAGGATAAATATGGTGATGCCCGCCGTACGGAAATCGTTTATTCGGATGCAGAAATGAATCCTGAAGATTTCTATGCAAATGATGAAATGATTATCACCATTTCTCATATGGGATACATCAAACGTACACCACTGTCTGAATTCCGTGCTCAAAACCGTGGTGGAGTGGGAGCTAAAGCCTCACAAACCCGCGATGAAGATTTTGTTGAATACATATATCCTGCTTCGATGCACAATTATATGTTATTCTTCACTCAGAAAGGTAGATGTTTCTGGCTACGAGTATTCGATATTCCCGAAGGTAGCAAAACTTCGAAAGGTAGAGCGATTCAGAATATGCTCAATATAGAATCCGATGATAAAGTGAATGCATTTATTCGTGTCCGCGGATTCAACGATACAGAATTTATCAACAATCATTACCTTGTGTTCTGTACTAAACAGGGAGTTATCAAGAAAACTTCATTAGCAGCATATTCACGTCCACGCCAGAACGGTGTGAATGCAATTACTATTCGTGAAGACGATAAAGTAATAGAAGTATTGATGACAGATGGAGACTGCGAAATATTGATGGCAAACCGTAACGGACGTGCAATCCGTTTCCACGAATCAAATGTGCGTGAAATGGGACGTACAGCGACCGGGGTACGTGGTATGCGTATCGATGAAGATGGACAGGACGAAGTAATCGGTATGATTGCTATGTCAAAAAATTGTCCTGAGGAAACAATTATGGTGGTTTCAGAATTAGGATATGGTAAGCGTACCAAGTTGAATGACGATGACGGTGAACCTGTTTATCGTATTACCAGTCGTGGAGGTAAGGGTGTTAAGACCATGAACATTACTGACAAAACTGGTAAACTAGTATCTATCAGCAATGTAACAGATGACAATGACCTGATGATCATCAACAAATCCGGCATCACAATTCGTGTGAAAGTTGCAGATCTTCGTATAATGGGACGTGCTACTCAAGGTGTGAGACTTATCAATTTAGGAAAACGTAACGATGAGATAGCATCTGTATGTAAAGTTATGTCTGATAAGGAAGAAGACCTGGAAGATACTATTATAGATGAAAATATTGTAGATGAAAACAATAATAATACAGAAGAAGAAAATAATAACACAGAAAACTAATAATTACTAAAAACCAGATAAATATGAAAAAAGTACTATTAACGGCAGGACTGTGTATGCTTGTATCAGTATCTTTTGCTCAGAAAAAAGCAATAAAAGATGCTAGAAGCGAGATGGGTAAGAAAAATTTCACAGAAGCTCGCGAACTTATCAAGCCAGCTCTCACTAATCCTGAAACTGCTAATGATTCTGAAGCCTGGAAAACAGCAGGAGATATCGAAAATAAGTTTTACGAAGAAGAAAATTTAAAACAACTTACACAAAAAGATTTTAAAGAAAAAGAAATGTATGAAGCGCTTGTTAATTCATACGTTCCTTATATAAAAGCAGACTCTCTGGGTGAATTACCGGACGAAAAAGGTAAAATAAAAAATAAAGTACGTAAAGACATAGCTGCCATAATGAAAGCAAACCATGGTGGTTTTGTAAATGGAGGTATCTATTTCAACAATGAAAAAGAATACAGTAAAGCTGCTGATGCTTTCTGGAAATATTGGCAAATACCATCATTGGCGATGTTCGCAGGTGAAAAAGATGCATTCAATACAAATGATAGTACTTTCCAAACTATCAAGTATTATGCTGTAATATGTGCTATCCAAGCGCAAGAAAATGAAAAGGCTGCAAATATGCTTAACAAAATTACACAAGAGCCTTTTGTTCAGAATAGTACTTATACAGAAAGTGATACATATGAGCTTCTTGCCGGTGTATACGAAAATTTAGGTGATACTGTAAAATTCTTAAGTACATTGGAAAATGCTGCAAAGAAATTCCCAGCTAATAAATACTTTGTACCTAACTTAATAAACCAGTACATAAAAAAGGGACAATCTGATAAAGCAATCGCTTATCTGGATCAGGCAATTGCAAACAATCCAGCCGGAGCTTGTGATATGTATAGTGTAAAAGCATCGTTATATGCTGAAAAGAAAGACTTTACACAAGCTGATGCTATTTATAATTCAGCACTTGGTGCAGATGCTAATTGCGAAAGAGCATTAGAAGGATTAGCTGTTTCATACATCGTTCAGGCACAAGATTTGAAAGAGCAAGCAGGCAATGTTTCTGCAGCTAAAGAAAGAGCTGAACTAGATGATAAAGCTAAGGCACTTTACACAAAAGCTGCGCCATTATTGGAAAAATACAGAGGTTTACTTACAGCACGCAATGCAGACGAAGCTGATTTGAGAGCAATGTATGTAAAACTTCAAAATGTTTACTACAATCTAAACATGGAGAAAGAACTAGAAGAAGTTAGTGGAGAGCTAGAAAAATACAAATATTGATTAGATTACTCATTATTTAAGAATCTAATAAAGCTGTTTCAAATTTGAAACAGCTTTATTAATTAATGTAGACATCATAACGATTATATTGATCAACACATAGTAAATCAGTCTCATATATAATATGAGGCTGATTTTTTTATTATACATTCTTACCCAAATCAAAAATTAATACTTACAATCTTGTAAGTTTTATCTATATTTATAAAGAATATTTAATACTTACGCAAGTAACACATTCTTATTTTTTAATAAATTGATTTATTAAACTTTACAACAATTTTTATGAGAAAATCAAGGTTTTATTTACTCATTTGTTTGCTTTTGCTAGGAAATTACAGCCTAAGTCAACTGCAAGCAAATACACGGGGACTTAACACTTTCGAGTGTATTGTTAGTTCGGGGAACGATGATGTGAGTGAGGATTCGGCCGGGGCAATGGTTCTTGACGGGGAATTTCTGTGGTTAGGTGGAAGTACTAGTGGAAAATTACGCGCTATTCGCTTCGAAAATGTGATGATACCGGACAATGCGATCATCCACGATGCCTATATCGAGTTTTATTCTTATGGGGATAGTGAGGCAGCATCGGCCAATATTACGGTTGAGATAGGTAATCCGGCGACTTACTCTTCTACAAAAAAGAGTATATCATCAAGAAGTTACTCAACCAGAAAAACTACATGGAGCCGGTCGGGAGGACTAACTGCAAAAAGGACAGTGAGGACACCCAACCTGAATAATGTGATCGATGAAAACAGAGGAAGAGGCTGGAGATCGGGGCAGAGCCTTGCTTTTAGATTCGAAGGATTGAATACCAATAAAGGGCTGTCTGTATACGCTTACGAGGGAGGTAGTGCCTATCGTCCGAAATTAGTAGTTAAGTACCATACTGATAGTGAGTTTGTTTACACGGATTTAAGTGAATCTATTGTATCAGCTTCTAAAAACGATGCAAGTGAAAACAGTGCTGGAGTAATGGTTCTGGATGGTAAATTCCTGTGGTTAGGCGGAAGTACGAGCGGAAATCTGCGGGCAATCTGTTTCAACAATGTACAAATACCTGCTACTGCATCCATTCTAGATGCTTATATCGAATTTTATACCTATGGCGAAAGTCCGGCAGCATCTACCGAGATATATTCGGAACTGGCTAATTCTACAGGATATTCTACCAGTGCTCATAGTATTTCTTCAAAAAAATATTCTTACAGTAAAGTAAAATGGTCTGAATCCAACTTAACTGCTAAAGAACTAATCCGTACACCTAACCTGCAAAGTATAATCGACGAAAGTAGGATTAAAGGATGGGCTTCGGGACAGAATCTTGCCTTCAAATTTGAAGGTCTCAATACTAATGAAGGGATAAACGTATATGCCTATGACGGAGGAGCTTCTTACAGACCTAAATTAGTCATAAAGTACAAAAATGAAGGAGGTCCCAATCCTTTGCCGATTCCTGTCACCATTGAATCGGTTGTTTCTGCAGCTAATGACGACGGTAGTGAAAACAGTGCAGGAGCTATGACTTTAGATGGTAAATTCTTATGGCTTGGAGGAAGTACAAGTGGGCACTTAAGATGCATCCGCTTCAATAACATCGTTATACCTAGCAATGCTACTATTCAGAATGCTTATATCGAATTTTACGGATATGGTAGTAGTGAAGACGCTACAACATACGTATATTCTGAGATTGGAAATCCTGTTATATATACAACTGCGGCAAAAAATATGTCGTCAAGAAATTATAGCGAAAAAAGAGTTAAATGGGAAGCACCAGTATTGGTTGAAAAGCAAAAAATAAAAACGCCCACTCTGAAAAGCATAATTGATGAAAACAGAAGTAAAGGATGGCAATCGGGACAAAGTATGGCTTTCCGTTTCGAAGGTTTAAGTGCTAATCAAGGAACTACAGTATATGCTTACGAAGGGAGTACAGCTTACCGTCCACGCCTCGTGATTGAATATATCCAGAATGAGGATCAACTTGTAGTAGAAGGTGCAGAAACTGATCCTCTAAAAATGGATTCATTGCGAATTAATGAGATATGTTCACAAGGTTCGAAAGAGCAAAAAGAAGATTGGGTAGAATTATACAATGGGCATGAGTTCCCTTTACATATCAAAGGAGGCGTATACTTATCAGATAAAAATAAGAACAGAACGTTATTCGAGTTGAAAAATATAATTATCCCGGCAAAAGGGTTCTATGTATTTATTGCAGACGAACAACCTGAGAACGGTAAAAATTATCTTCCTTTTGATCTGAAAAACTCAGGAGAAACAGTATACCTATCAAGAAGCCAGACTGATTTAATGGATCAGGTCACTTTTGGCACTGTACCTTATAACCAGAGCTATGGTAGATCTACAGATGGAACCGGAGAATTTGTCCTGTTCATGACTCCTACGTATGGTTCCTCCAATAAGAGTGGTATACAAAAAGCAGATATATCCTTTAGTCATGAAAGAGGTATTTATCCTTCAGGGTTCAATCTGACTATTACTGCTCCACAAAATATGACAATACGATATACTACAGATGGCAAATATCCATCCCAAACATCCGGAACTATTTATACAGGGGCTATTAATATAAGTAAAAGTGGTGTAGTAAAGGCAGTTGCTTATAATAGTTCCTATATTTCAGAGGTGGTCGCACATACTTATGTATTACAAAATAACTATGCTAACGAGAAAGTAGAAAGTGTTAGTAGCAATGGCACTACAAAACAGATATGGACCAATAAAGGTAAGATTAATTCTACTGAATATGGACAGGCATTAAAATCTTTACCAATTGTTTCCATGTCCTGTGGTTCGGAGTTAGCAGACGTATATAAAGAAGCATCTCTGGAATTCATTGATAGTCATTTATATAACGAGAGCAATAATTTCTTTAGTAACTCTATGTCCAGAAAATTCGGCAATAGTACAATTAAGGATTACAACAGTGGCTATAAATTTAAGTTTACGAGGGAAGCCAATGCTCGCAAATCAAGTTATCCATTCTTTGATCCTTATGAGAATGATGCATTCCCGATGCCGGAAAAAATCCATACATTGGAACTAAAAGAAGGTCAAGACGGTGCATCAAGTACATGGGCTCAGGCTGGTTATGCACGATTCAGTGAAAAAATCACTATGAACCTACAGAAAGAGATGGGTAAATTTGCTCTCGAAACTCGCTTTGTACACTTCTTTTATAACGGTAAATACAAAGGAGTAAAGACGCTTAGAACCGATTTTAAGCAGCAAAATATGGAAGAAATCTTTGGGGATGATAGTGATAATTATACAAAGATATCTTTAAAAGTTCCGGGCAAAAATGATATGGTTACTGGTGTAGTAGAATCCGGAGACGGACTCGCAGCTATCTGGGAAGAAATGAAAAGCTATGCAGCTGCCAAAAATCTTCAAGGTCTCAAAAAACTAGTAGATTTAGAAGATTTGATTAAATTCCAGATCATGTTTATGTTCATAGATTGCGAACCTGAAGTCGAAATAATATTACATAATAATGCCGGTCTTGATTCAAAATTCGCAAAAGCAAAATTCAATATAAACGATACAGATGGAGCATATTTTGCCAATGGATCAACCAATACGAGCCAAATTCCATCTTTAATCTCTTATGGTGCTGCAACCGTTACATATAGATGGACTGCCAGCGATGCAAAATATCGTAATGGTGTAGGGGGATTTATGGAACAATTTGGAGGAATCAGTACTAAAGGTCAAGCAGGAAACCTCGAATTCAAAACTTTAGTAAAAGACTATGTTTTAGACGCTTTTGGTCCGGTATCGGGAGTAGGGGCAGGAGATGCTAAATATCCGATATCTATACAAAATGTACAAGAAAAAATCCGTGCAGCACAAGCTGAACTAGACTTGGCTTACAAACTGGATGCAGCATGGTATTCACCTAATAGTACAAGGTATAATGACTGGAAAAATGCTTGTACTCGTATTATTGCTCAAGTCCCTGCAAGGGTTAACCTTTCATTATCAAAATGGAACGAATTTGGACTGGCACACAACTTACAAGCTGTAACTATCAATGCAGGAACAACTATTGGCGCTAATGATGCAATAACATTCAATAATCCTAATACAGCAACCAACGTACAAATATATTATACTACTGATGGTTCTGATCCGATGGGTAATGATGGAGTTATATCTTCTTCTGCCAAACTTTATAGTGCAGCTACTGGTTTTAAACTCTCCGTAGGGGAATATAAACTTGTTGTTCGCCCTTTCATTACTAATAACTGGGGACCTAAGACTAAGCAGGATATATCAGTGGTATCTGGATTCTCTTTACGAAACCTATCAGATGACAATAACGAAGCTAGCCTTGTTAATGTATATCCGAACCCTGTTAAAGACATATTATATATCAGCACACCATACTTGGAGAATAATCCGATGACAGCTACTATATATACAATTGCAGGAATTGAAGTACTTCAGAAAGAACTAGTATCAAATATCAATTCAGTTAATGTATCTGATTTATCAAACGGTATATATGTTATTCAAATCATGGATAAGAATAATAAGACTATTCAAACATTCCAGATCATAAAACAATAGTATATATTTCATTTCGATCATTTAACCACCTTGAGATTCCCATACTCAAGGTGGTTTTTTATAATTTGATTTAAGTTTAGAGACTATTACTAATTTAAAACATATTTGTTACATAATTACCATTATGTTTAATAATAAATTACTTTTATAGATTTAACATAAAATTAGTCTATCCCCTTTTAAAGATTTCTTTTAACAAAAGATAATGAGCGTTTTAAGTTAAATTATTAACTAAATCAATAGTTGTTAGAAATTACTTATCAAAATTTTGTGTTCATTTTCAAACAATTGTCATCAGAAGTTGTTTAATTTGTAATAGATAAAAACAGTAAAACAAAAAACGAACTATATGACTACAGTAATTTCTTATTTTTTGATAACATTACTTAGCTTAAGTATAAACGAGAATAGTACAATTAATAATAACGAAACTAAAAATACAACAGTTATGAAATTTGAAATGCCAAAGTTGCCATATGCAACAAATGCTCTAGCCCCAGTTATAAGCCAACAAACAGTTGATTTACACTACGGTAAACACTTACAAACTTATGTAGATAATCTTAACAAATTAGTTCCGGGAACAAAATTTGAAAACTCTGACTTAATCTCTATCGTAAAAGAAAGTGATGGAGCTATTTTCAACAATGCCGGACAAATATTGAATCACGATTTGTATTTCGCATCTTTCCAAGCTCCTAGCGAAGGTGGCAAACCTAAAGGTGCTCTTGCTGAAGCAATTAACAAACAATGGGGATCATTTGAAGAATTCCAAAAAGAATTCAATACAGCAGGTGCTGCCGTATTTGGTTCAGGATGGGTATGGTTGGCTAAAGATGCTAGTGGTAAACTTTCTATTGAAAAAGAACCTAACGGAAGCAATCCTGTTGTAAAAGGCCTTACTCCAATTTTGGGTATTGATGTTTGGGAACATGCATACTATCTTGATTACCAAAACCGTCGTGCAGACCACCTGAAAGAAGTTTGGAAAATTATCAATTGGGATGTAGTTAGTTCACGTTACTAATCGACAATATAAAATAAACAGAGGCCCTCTAAAAATAGAGGGCTTTTTTTTATATTATCCCCCTACTCTATTAATAAAAAATCTACATATTGACTATATCTATAATCAGTATAGAATTCTGTAAAATCATATTATTCCTTGGATACGTGCTTTTATGATTGTTTCTATTATGTTTTTAGTGCCAAATTTGTTAAATAAATTTTTTTTATGAAATTTAATTGTATTTAGATTGGCTGATAATTTTTCGGCAATTATCTTATTAGAACAACCTTGAGCTGCTAATTGTAAAACCAATAATTCCTTTTTTGTAAGATTTACTAAAATAACTTTCTCCCAATCATTTTTCTCAGGGGAAAATACATATGATTCGTTTGTTACGGTATTTCTTATCCTAGCAAGGGTATTTTTCTCATGCAATGAAAGAGAAATAATACATAAAGACAACCAAATATTTCCATCTTCGGTTAGAACTAATGGAAATAGTTTATGATTAATTCTGTTTTTGGTTCTATTTAGATGTATAAGTTCAAAGTTATATTCAATTACCAGATTTTCGCGATCGGTAACATCCTGTCTATAAAAAAAATCGAAACCTGCTTTATTTATCTGAGATAAAAATAGTATATCTTCATAAGATACTACTTTTTCATAAAACTTATATCCTGAATTTTTAACAAATTCAGGAGTATAGCCACATAGGAATAATGGGTTTTTCGATACATATAGGAAAGATTGTGATGTGTTATCAACCAAATAAAAAGATATATTTAGGGCAGAAGATATTTTATCTAATATTCCTATTATATTATCAACTTCAATATACCAATCCTTTGGAACTACTGGTCTTTTAGGAGGTCCAAATTGTTTAATTATATCTATTATATGTATATGATGGTCCATTTAAGGCAAAAATAATAACATTAATTGGTATAATATCCATGAAAAAACTACTCTTTAGGTTATTTATTTACGCTCAAAATAAGAAAAATAAATTTTAAATATAGTTTATTGTTAGCTTTATATTTATATACATATCAATATAGTTAAATTTAAGATGTGATATTCTGATTTTATTAAAATAGGGCGAAAAACCACTAAATATAAAAGTATTTTAACACAATATTTTATGAAAACGATTATATAATTTAAAATTATTATTATGAAAAAGAATCTAACACAAATTACACTTAAAACTAAATGTATAAGAAAAATACCATTAATACTTTTATTTATTTTAACCAATAGTATTCTATTGGCTAAACAAATTGATGTGAATACAGCACGACAAGCAGCTATAAGCTTTTTGTCCGGAAAGACAAAACTTCGCAATGCTCCACAACTATCCCTCGAACTTATTCATACAGCCGGGCAACAATCTTCGCTACAAACTAGTTCAGGTACAGAACCCTTGTATTATTATGTTTTCAATATTGGCGATAACAATGGTTTTATCATTATTTCGGCCGACGATGTTAATGTACCTGTAATTGGCTACTCGAAAAAAGGTGGTTATGATCCGGCACTTCTACCCGAGAATTTTAAATCATGGATGAAGAATGTCGAATTGGGTATGGCTGATGCTATTCTAAAAGATTCATCGCCAAGAGCTATCAATCCGGGAGGAGAACTTGATACAATAGTACCCGTCGATGCTCTGATCAAAACCCAGTGGGATCAAGGACACCCGTTCAATATAGCTATTCCTTATCTTGTCAATGGAACGAGCAAACCTGCTACCGGATGTACTGCTACGGCAACTGCCCAAGTAATGAAATACTACAACTACCCTGTTAGCGGTAAAATGCAGACCTCAACTTACCGGGTAGGTGATGCATCTAACCCCACATATATTCCGGCTATCGACCTTACACAATACACATACGACTGGGAACATATGTTGAACCGCTATAGTGGAGTAGCCAATATTTCGGACAGAGAAAAGAATGCCGTAGCTCAATTAATGTACCATGTAGGAGCAAGTGTCCGAATGGATTACGGTCCGTCAAGTGGGGCTTCGTTAAATAGTGCAACTAATGCTTTAATCGCATACTTTGGCTACGATACAGATATATTTAATATAAAAAGAGAACATTACTCCAACCAGGATTGGACTGAATTGATAAGAAAAGAAATCGCAAACAATCGTCCCGTCATATACGAAGGCTGGAGTATTACTGATAGTGGTCATGCCTTTATCTGCGATGGCTTCGATGAGAATGGGTTATTTCACTTCAACTGGGGATGGGGTGGCTACAATGATGGATACTATAGTCTGGACGCTCCACTAGAATACAAAAATAAGCAGCAGATCGTTGCCAATATTAAGCCTGAAAACGGAATCATGGAAGCATTCGAAAATGTTGTCACTTCTCTAAGTACAGATAAAGTGAGTTACAAAAAAAACGAGCTGATGACCGTAAACTACACATTGGCTATACGATCAAATCAAACAAGAGAATATGAGGTAGCCTTATATTCAATGACCGGAAACTTGGTTTCCATTGTTACATATACAGATGCCAATGGAAAAAAATCTCATAAAATAAAGGCAGATACTCCTGCCGGTAATTATATGGTAAAAATCGTAGAAAAACTCCCATCTGGCGAATATCATTTACTCAAACAATCTCCTTCTGCCGGAGGTGATAAAGTTATAACTGTAAAAAATGAAGCAATTAATCATTCCATATATTTGACAGGCTTGTACACAAGCGAAAAGACAGGATATCCCGGAAAGGAATTCGATATACAACTAAATACCGGAAGCCGATCAAACGAAAGTGTATACATCAGATTTTTATTGATTGACGAGCAAAATAATCAGTTTTTTATCAACGAACCTGTTTTGGTAGATTATCCTTTTTCTGAAGAAAATTTTGAAGACTATCAACACCCTTCTCAAAGCATGTTTACCTGCAAAATACCGGACAATATTCCGCAAGGAACATACAAAATACAACCCATAGCACGTGAGATAGATATGAATTGGGATGCAATCTTATTCCGTACTGCTCAGAATAACTATTTGGATTATGAAGTATTTTCAGATGCAGCCGGTTATAAAGTCAGTGAAGTAATTTCATACAAATCGACAATCAAACGTGCCGAATCTTTTACAATCAGGTATACTACAATATTGGCGTCGAATGATAATAGCCGTACTCTAGATCTAAAACCTGCACTTTATGATTCTGCGGATCAATTAGTAGAAGTTATGGAATGTATCAAAGAATCGTCGGGCTACTCCCACTATGCCAGAACTTCTGTAAATATTGCCCCCGGAGAATACAAGCTAAAAATGGTTGAACAGACTGATGGAGACACATATATTCCTGCCCCTGTCAGCCAATCTTTTGTTGCAAAATCTATTCTCGTAACTAATTGAAGTAAAAAGCCATGAGTTGGACATAACAAACCACATGGAGTTTTATCTGGAATCATCTTCCACTAATGTTTTCAACGTTGGCGAATATTTGTACGCCCGATTATCTTTCAGAAATAAACACGGGGTTTTCGACTTCAATGGTTACTGGGGACTGGCACTAACCGACTCGGATAACCATATTCTAGAAGTTTTTGCTACCAGAAACGGCTCACTTAGGGCAGGATACGGGTATTTTTCATCAGGTTACAGACATAGCGGCAATATACCTACCACAATAGCTCCAGGGAACTATAGGTTGCACATGGTGGCTAAAGCTAACTTTGCTGAAGAATGGGAAATCGTAACCAGTAACGGAAATGGGTATAAAGAATACATCGACATAGTCATTACAGCACCCGGATCTCGCTCAATCGGAACTACCAATAAAATATTAGATACAAATGATCAGATTATGGTATATCCGAACCCTGTAAGTGATATATTGTACATTCGTTCAGACAATTCTGCTACAAAACGAATTACAATTTTCGACTGGTCTGGTAAAGTTGTATTAACAGAACAAATAAAAGAAGCTCAACAAGGAATCTCAGTACAACATTTGCCCGCAAATACGTATATCATAAAAGTAGAGACAGAAGATGATCTATCGACTTTCAAAATTCTGAAAAAATAAAAATCACTTCCTAAATAGTCAAACGAGGATATAACATAATATGCTATATCCTCGTTTTTTGTATAACAAACAAAAGTTCAGGATATAGCGAATAATTTAATTTTCTTTCTATCTTTGCAGCCAATCTAGGGGTGCTCTGATACAAGGGCTGAGATTATACCCATACAACCTGATCCGGATAATGCCGGCGTAGGGAAATAGATATGCTTTGTGCACATGCATAACTACTTCACAAATAGGTAAAATTCTCCACAATCCCCTTTTTTATTTATAAAAATCTGAATGATAAAGATTTTATCATTAACTAACTTAATGAGTAAATGAAAAAGGAATTTTTTACTTCAATCTTTTTGCTTGCCGGAATAGCACTTCATGCCGAAGAGATTCCGGATACACTACAACAAGTCAATCTTAATGAGATTATTGTCTCTGCAACACGTGTCAAAGAAGGAACACCTGTTGCCTTTTCGAATCTAAGTACAAAGGATATAAAAGCTACCAATACAGCTAAAAGCATTCCTTATATACTCCAGACTCTTCCTTCGGTAGTATCTTATTCCGAGGATGGTTCGGGTGTCGGAAATACATCTCTCCGTATCAGGGGAACAGATGCCACGCGTATTAATGTCACGCTTAATGGTATGCCATTGAACAATCCCGAAAGTCAGGAAGTGTACTGGGTAAACATTCCCGATATATCCAATTCTTTACAAAACATTCAAGTACAAAGAGGTGTAGGATCTTCAACAAACGGTTCTGCTGCTTTTGGAGCCAGTATTTCACTTAAAACACAAGGAGCTAAGCCAACAGCCTATGGAGAAGCTTCGACAGCCATAGGGAACTACAACACAATCACATCGACTATTGCAGCAGGAACAGGTATCCTCAAAAACGGGCTCTCTCTTGATGCACGCTACTCAAGGGTGACGGGAGACGGCTATATCCGTAACGGAAAGGTCAATCATAAAAGTGCATACGCTGCCCTCTCCCACTATACCGATAAACAACTTATCCGGTTGAGTTATATTAATGGTATTCAGCATACAGGCATTACATGGGAAGGCATTAGCCCTGAACAAATGGCTGAAAATAGAAAATACAACCCTGCAGGTGAATACTATGACGAGGCAGGAAAAGTACATTATTATGATAACGAAACCGACAATTATTATTCAGATATAATACAATTGACTTATTCCGACCAATTGAGCAGTAAGCTACTATTAAATGCAGGACTTAGCTATAATCACGGTTACGGATATTATGAAAATTACAAAGTTGATCAGAAGTTAAGTAAATTCGGATTAAATCCTCAAATAGTAAATGATTCGATTTATAAATCTTCCGATATTATCAGAAGGAAACTGATGAAAAACGATTTTTATGTAGGTAATCTTACTCTTAGCTATACACAGGATAAATGGAATATCACCGGAGGATCATCATTTACTATTTTCAACGGAGACCATTACGGACATTTAAGGTGGGTTAAATTCAATAACAATATACCAGTCAATTACGAATGGTACTTTAATGACAGTAAGAAACAAGACCTCAACATATTTGTCAAAGGGACATATCAGATAATAGACAATCTCTCTTTATTTGGTGATTTACAATACCGATATGTAGATTATAAAATGAAGGGGATTGATGATGATCTGGAAGATATTACCCACAATAATCATTACAGTTTCTTTAATCCGAAAGCAGGGTTATCTTATCGAATCAATTCTCACGAAATATATGTTTCATTTGCAGTATCTAATCGCGAGCCATTACGTACCGACCTGAAAGAATCTGTCAAAGGAGGTAGTAACCAACGGATACAGTCGGAACGACTATATGACTATGAAGCAGGATACCGATATGCAAACCAAAATGCTTCATTCAATGCGAACCTGTATTATATGCATTATAAAGACCAAATGGTACAAACAGGTAAACTAAACGATGTAGGTTATAAGCTGATGGAAAATGTACCAACCAGTTACCGTGCCGGTATTGAATTGATTGGTGCCTATCAACTTACGAAATGGATGAGAATGGATGCAAACATAACTTTCAGCACCAATAAAATAAAGGATTATACAGCTTATTATGATGTATATGACGAAAACTGGAATTTTGTAGAACAAACTTCCGAAGATTTGGGAAAAACGGATATATCCTTCTCTCCCAATATAGTAGGTAGTGGAGTATTATCTTTTATTCCTTTCAAGAATTTCACATTATCTGTTATTGGCAAATATGTGGGAAAACAATATTATGATAATACTTCGAATGATAAGAACCGTTTGTCCGATTATTTTATTGCTAACTTAGCTGCCGGATATACTTTCAAAACAAAAAAACTTGGAGAAATCGACTTACAATGCTTTGTAAACAATGCTTTGAACAAAAGATATGTAGCCAATGCATGGGTATCGACAGACAAATTTACAGATGGAACAGAAGCCGTTTATACCGGCTTATATCCTCAAGCAACACGTAATATAATGGTAAAATTAGGAATCAGATTCTGATGATTTTAAAGAGTCAGCACACAGAATACACAGATCATACAAATTTATGAGAAAGAACATTTTCTGTTATTTTCGTGTGTCCTGTGTTCCAATTTCAAATTTATGATGATAGAATTTATTAAAGAAAACTGGATAGAGATTATAGGGGCTATTGTTGGACTCCTATATCTTTATTTCGAATACAAAGCACATATTCTAATGTGGCCTACAGGCATTATTATGTCCTCTTTTTATACAATAGTATTTATACAAGCTACATTTTATGCATTTGCTAGCATCAATATATATTATATCCTCGCAGGTATTTATGGATGGATAATGTGGCGCAGATCCCCAAAAGAACCGGAAAGTTCCAGTGTTGGAATACTCCGCACTCCTACCCGACTCTATTTGCCTATATTACTTTCGATTATAATTTTATATGCTATAATTTTATATGTTCTAGCAACATTTACAGATAGTCAGGTATTATATGGAGACAGTTTTGTTACCACGCTGAGTATTGTGGCTATGTGGATGCTAGCACGTAAATATGCCGAACAATGGCTTCTACTCATTGTTGTAAACATAGTATCAGTTTTCCTATATTTGTATCAGGATTTATACCCCACCTCTATCATGTATCTGGTATATGCTGTAGTGTCAGTATTCGGATATATAAGGTGGAAGAAACTGATTATCGCATAAATTATCATAATGAAAAAATACTATCTCCCTACCCTTTCTACTAAAGCCGATGCAGTAATTTTAGCTAATGGGGATTTTCCTAAGCATGAAATACCATTGTCTATTTTAAAAAATAATGACTATATTGTTTGCTGTGATGGTGCTGTGGAAAAACTTACTCCCACAGGTATACAACCAAAGGCTATTGTTGGAGATTGTGACTCACTATCTGCTACGAATTGGAAGAAATATGCGAATATAATCCACCAGATAAAAGAGCAAGAGACTAACGACTTAACTAAGTCTGTAAAATTTTGCATAGAACAAGGAAAGAAAAACATCATTATACTAGGAGCTACAGGAAGCCGAGAAGATCACACTATTGCTAACATCAGTCTATTAGCTGATTATCTGGAGCATACCACAGATATTTGTATGATATCGGATTATGGTATATTTAATGCTATAGAGGAAAATAGCTTATTCCAATCTATTCCAGATCAGCAAATATCTATATTCAGCCTAACCCCTACTCCACTCACTGTAGAGAATCTAAAATATCCTATCGAAAACCGCACACTCACCTCTTGGTGGCAAGCCACTCTTAATGAATCACTTTCTGATGAATTTAGGATAAAAACGAATAATAAGACTATTGTTTTCAGAGTATTTTAATATTTCTTTATATATATATTATAAATATGTAATAAATAAAAAGAATAAGGAGAAGATAAAGTTTTATATACCATAAAAAAGGGATATCTTTGCGCTTTGGAAAAGAGTTTAGGTGAAAAATTATTTAATTTTAATTAATGGAGTATATACATTTTATCATCGATTTTATACTACATATCGATGTCCATTTAACTGAATTGGTTGCTAGCTACGGCACTTGGGTCTACCTTATCTTATTTTTAATCATTTTTTGTGAAACCGGATTGGTCGTAACTCCGTTTTTACCCGGAGACTCACTTTTATTTGTTGCCGGAGCCCTGGCTGCTTCAAATAACACTGGAGAATTTAATATTATTATACTGAATGCATTATTGATAATGGCTGCAATATTAGGGGATGGTGTAAATTACACCATTGGCAGATTTGCCGGAGAGAAACTATTCAGCAATCCCAATTCCAAAATATTTAAACAAAGCTATCTTGAGAAAACTCACAAATTTTACGAGAAACACGGAGGTAAAACCATAATTTTAGCCCGCTTCGTGCCCATTGTACGGACATTTGCTCCTTTCGTTGCAGGAATGGGACGCATGGGATACAAACATTTTGCGGCATATAACGTTATAGGTGGTGTAGTTTGGGTAATGCTATTTACACTTCTTGGTTATTTTGTGGGCACAATTCCGTGGGTACAACAAAACCTGAAGTTATTAATGATAGCCATGATTATCATTTCTATTCTACCAGGAGTAATTGAAGTACTTAGGGAAAGAGCAAAAAGCAAGAAAGAAGAAACAGCCTAATATTAAGAATAAGAACCGAGTTGTTAACCCTATCTCGCTTCCTGAACAGCATAATTAGAATATAGACAATACTCTTATTTAGTAAAGATATTAAATGGAAGCAATCGTTAATATTCCCGAACGGGGAGCCAGAAAAAGAATTATAATTATCGGAGGAGGTTTTGGCGGACTAGAAATAGCCCGTAAAGTCAATTCCAAATATTTTCAGGTAGTCTTAATTGATAAGGTAAACTATTATCAATTCCAACCTTTGATGTATCAGGTAGCAACGGCAGGATTAGAACCTAGCTCTATTGCTTATCCTCACCGGAAAACTTTCCAGAAAAAGGATGATTTTCATGTGAGGACCTGTCTTGCAAAACGTGTACTCCCTGACGAAAAGATACTGGAAACCAGTATTGGTTCTATTGATTACGATTATTTGATTATTGCTACCGGATGCGACACCAATTATTTCGGTAATGATAGCCTGAAGGAGTCAACATATGCGCTAAAATCTATCTCAGAGTCACTATTAGCACGCAACAGAATTCTTTTGAGTTTCGAAAAAGCATTAAGCGCCAGAAGTGAAGACAAACTTAGGGAATTATTAAATTTCGTAATTGTCGGTGGCGGCGCTACAGGTGTCGAACTTGCCGGAGCCTTGGCAGACATGAAAAAAACGGTATTGCCAAAAGACTATCCGGAACTGGATTTCGATAAAATGGAAATACACTTGGTTGATGCCTCTCCACGTCTTTTATCAGGAATGTCTGAGATTGCTTCTGCAAAAGCAGCAGAAACACTTAAGAAGCGCGGTGTAATCATCCATCAGGATGTATTTGTAAAAAGCTACGAAAGACCCTTCGTCGAGTTAGCTACAGGCGAAAAGATTCAGTCACGTAATGTATTCTGGGTAGGTGGTGTAAAGCCTAATAGTCTCGAAGGTTTGCAGGAATCAGCATACAATCGTGGACGTATTGTTGTTGATGAATACAATAAAGTTGCAGGTCATACCGATATATTTTCGATTGGAGATACCTGTCTTTTGATTTCGGAAAGCTCTCCAAAAGGACATCCTCAGGTAGCACAGGTAGCTCTGCAAATGGCTAAAAACCTTGCCAAAAATCTAAATAATCAGATGAAAGGTAAAACCGAATGGAACAAATTTGTTTATTCGGACAGAGGTTCATTGGCAACTATCGGACGTAATGCGGCTGTTGCTGATATATGGAAACTCCATTTCGGTGGTACTATTGCCTGGTGGCTATGGTTATGGGTACATATCCTTTCTATTGTAGGGATGAAGAATAAAATCTCTGTATTTATCGATTGGGTATGGAGTTACCTGACTTATGACGTATCACTCCGTTTGTTAATCCGTCCAAAAATGAATCGTATGTATGATGATGTAGATCGCCGGGAACGGGAATATAAATAAAATAAAAACGGATTCACTCTATATTGAATCCGTTTTTGCTTCTTTTAGATAATTATCTTCATTTAATTATTTCAAAAACTCTATAATTAGTAGCTATAGGAAACACTGAATCATTGAAAGCAAACATATAACTGGTAAGAGAATTAGAAGTACTACGAACTTGAGAACGTATAGTATCTATATCTGTCTCGTTCCATTCGATAAAAGTATAAGCTGTATCTCCCTCCGAAGTTTTTTCACTTAAAAATACTCTTATAAAATACCTACCATTTGATCCTGCTACTTCCGATGGTTTAATAAAATAATTAGAGGTATATGGTGATTGTACTTTTTCACCATCAATGAGGTAATAAATTTTTATCCTATTAGTATTAAAAGTATTTTCTACGTTCGGATTGAGGAGATCATTACCATCTTTATCTAGAAGATAAAAATCTTGAACTGCTGTGAGATCAAAGGAGTTACTATCATCATCACAAGCAATGCAGCTTATTGTAATTAACAAAATAATTAGTTTTGTTTTCATAATTATTCATTTTAGATTTGTTTGTATTAAAGCTTTCTTATATTATAAATCATTTTACGCCGATTGTTATAATGGTTTCCATCATGTGCAGGATCCCAATCCTGAAATCCATACCATTCATTATGATGCTTTCCATACCATCCCCAGTTCATATGAAGAAATAAGCTTCCGTAATTTATACTACCGTTACTGCCACATATCCAGTATTCTTTATATCCATCACACACCCAAGCATGCCCATTGGGATATAATCCAACTATTCCCCAAAAAGAGTCTTCACCTCCACTTAACATAACAGGATATCCCAAAGCTATCTCTCGAACCAATTTTTCATGATTGTAATCTTCTAAATGAATAGAAGCCTTGTATCCAAAATGAGTAAAAAATGCCGTCCATGCTTGTCTCATACTTGCACCTGAGCCACTACATCCATAATCCATAGATACTTTATTCCCTATATCCCGTATCAATCGGGCTGTTTCTGTAGTAGAGTCATCATCAGGCATCTGATCCCAGTTATAGCTAGAAGGATACTGGTAATATTTCATAATCTGAGCCATCGCTATTGCCACACATCCCGCAGGAGCCTTTTCTCCTGAACAATTTTTGGGTACTAAATCATTATATCCTAAACGTTGTCCCCATTTCGTTTTTAACAAAGGACCTTTTTGTTCAAAACGATTATTACACGGTTCAGGCTCATCGGGTAAGTGTTCGTCCTCTATGCCAATGAATGCTCTCTGCACCATGGATATGAGTTTTTCATTAATTTCGGAACGATTCTCACTGACCGATCTTAAACTCATATCACCAAATTCCCTGATTCCTTCTATACGGCTATGAGCATTTGTCATCCATTGTTTGAGTGCATAAGGAAATTCTTCTGCATTCAAGTCGAAGTTACCTGAAGTTCCATATGCTAATATAGGATCTGTACGCGTATCTCCAGCCAAAATAATATATCCTTTTTCATCCTTATAGTTTATGATATAATAAGCTGGTTTTTGCAAGTTTCCAAAAGGTATAATCTCTTTTATTTCTCGTATTTCCTGTGTTCCTCGTAGATCTGAACCAGATGAATTTCCGATTAATGCTGCTATATCATTAGCCTGATTCGTATTTACAAAATTCTCATCTTTCTGTTCTAACGAATTTGAAATAATAACATCCTCATTATGACTACATGAAAATAAAATAATTAGAAAAAGAATAATAACATTACTGATTGGTCTTTTCATAGATTAATTGTTTTGTTTATTTAGCCTATATTTTACAATATAGATATCTGCTCAAAAATAAACAAAAAAACAAGAATAACCAATAATAGAACTATTTTTTAGACATATTAGTACTTATAAAATCCCTCTCCACTAAAGAAACCCATCTTTCCTTTGTTAATATATTGCTCCTCTAAAAAACGCACAAAGTATTGACTATTTAAACCTCCATTTTTTGCAATATTATGTATAGTATTGAGACCTATCACATCAAATATCTCGAACGGACCCGCCGGCGCTCCTGTAGACACTCTCCACGTTTTATCGATAGTTTCAATATCTGCCACACCTTTAACAAATAACTGAGAAGCAGCTGTAAGCAAAGGTATAAGAAGGGCATTTAACACATATCCCGAGTTTTCCTTCTTGATCTCAATAGGTACCATACCTATTTCTTCTGCAAATTCAACCATTTGGGCATATACTTCTGGAGCAGTTTTTACACATCCCATTATTTCGGCAATGTTGAACCGAGAAAGCATATTGGCAAAATGAAGCGCAATAAATCTGTCCGGTCTTCCGGTGAAAGACATTAAAGCTGTCGGCAGAAATGTAGATGAATTAGTCGCAAAGATAGTTTTCTCCGGAGCAAAAGATGCCAGTTGAGAGTAAACTTCTTTTTTTATTTCCATATTTTCAGGAACCGACTCAATAACGAGATCTGCATCGGATACAGCTTCCTGCAAATTATCAGAAAAAGTTATATTGTTCAGCGTATTATCCAAATCTTCCGGCAATACATCCAAATATTTAATATACATCTCCCTCAACAAAGGGAAAAACTCCATAGCCTTACCAAAAGCTTCAAAATTAACATCATACAAAATAACACCAATACCATGATAAGCTATTTGGAAAGCTATCTGCGAACCTAAATTACCAGCCCCCAGGACGGTAACATTCTTAATCTTTTTTTCCATAATTCTTTTTTACAATCTACTGCTCCAATCTTCCTCTTTACAAATACGGACACAAAGATATAAAATCTCGAGAAATGATCCCTATTACAAAGTACTTATAATAGCACTCTTACTTCAATTAAAACACCTCTTATATATTATTTATACCTATAGTAATGACATTATAGAGAATATAATATACGCCTATGTTTCAGTTGCTACACTTTAATATTATAATACACAATTACAAATATTGTAATAAACATTAACTACCTATTAATAAACTTATTACAAAACAAAACTGTTTAAAAGGATATTAACAACAAAGGTAGATAGATATGAGTAAAGTATTTGAAGAAAGACCGACTGATGGAATGCCTGATATGATGCCTAAAGGGACTGTGGATAACCCTCCGCAAAAAGAACCGCAAAATATTCCGATAAGAATGAAAGAGCAACCCTATGATCCATCAGGAAATGAGAATGATGAAAAGGAAGAAAAAACAGATGATGTTTCTAAATCGAGAATGGATGAGAAAATATCTGACTGGGGAGAAACAGAATGCGGATGTTAATTAGTATAAAAACAAATAAATAAAGCAAACCCAATATGGCTTGCTTTATTTGTTATTGTGAGTCTGGCTCTAGTTAGAGAAAATTAAACTCTTAAACTAAGGTTACAGTTATCTCTTTTTCTCTCATCATATCAAGGATGTGAGATGGAGCATTCGAGTCTGTTATTATATGATGAATCTTATTTATATCACAGATTTTACAGAACCCCCTTTTTCCAAATTTGGATGAATCTGTCAGAACAATAATTTTTTGAGCAGCATCTATCATCTGTTGGTTTATTCTAGCCTCGCTCATATCACTGGTCGTCAACCCATAATCAAGATCTATCCCGTCTACACCAAGAAATAACTTATTACATGATAGGCTCTCAAGAATATTTTCGGCATAATGACCAATTACAGATACAGAATTTTTTCTCATAATCCCTCCTAATTGGATTATTTCAATATCAGGATTGTAACAAAGTGCTAAGGAGACTTTCACAGACGGAGTTATAACCGTAAGATTATCATTCACATTAATCTCATTGGCAAAAGCAAACAAAGTAGTTCCCGAAGCTATAATAATTTTATCATTCGGTTCCAACAATTTATTAGCGGCTTTAGCTATTCGGGATTTTTCATCTGTAAACATTTTCTCTTTTACATCGATATGCTTGTCAGATATGATCGAACTAAGACTACTGGCACTTCCATGACTTCTATATAACATCTTCTTACTTTCGAGTTGTTTCAAATCCTTACGAATAGTCACTTCCGATACTCCAAGTATTTCACTTAGCTCCTGAACTTTTACATAGCCATCCTGTTTCAGTTGTTCCAGGATCAATTTATGTCGTTTTGCTATATTCCCCATAACTTGTCAACTATTTAATATCCATATGCAAAGTTACTAAAATAATTGAATTGAATATACAGCTAAGGCTATTATTAAAATATGCATAAAATATATAAAATAAAGGGGTAAAGAAAAACTTCTGTAGTATTCAAATGTTTTAATTATACCATTCAAAACACAAATGTTTCGAAACATATAAAAAATGTTTCGATTTTATTTTTTTTATCAAAAAAACTAAATTAAATTTGTGAAACACAACCATTATCATTATGGACAGAAAGATTCTCATAGACAAAATAGCAGACCAATCTATAACATGGGATTTTGTTATAGTTGGAGGAGGAGCAACAGGCTTAGGCACTGCCTTGGATGCTGCATCACGGGGATATAAAGTTGCTCTTTTTGAACAATCTGACTTTACAAAAGCGACATCGAGCCGCAGTACCAAGTTGGTACACGGAGGTGTAAGATATTTGGCACAAGGAGATGTCAGCCTGGTAATAGAGGCACTTAGAGAAAGAGGATTAATGAAAAAGAATGCTCCCCATCTGGTAAAAGATCAACGTTTCATAATAGGAAATTATAAATGGTGGGAAAAGCCTTTTTATACAATAGGACTCATTATATATGATATCTTAGCAGGAAAAAAAGGCTTGGGACGCTCTTTACCTATGAGCAAAAAATCTGTTCTGGCAGAGATTCCCAGAATTACACAAAACGGTCTAAGAGGTGGAGTAGTCTATCATGACGGTCAATTCGATGACTCCCGTATGGGTATCAATCTCATGCAGACTGCTATAGAGCAAGGCGCCGTTGTCTTGAATTATGTAAAAGTAACCGGACTTACCAAAAACGGACAAAACAAAATATCAGGAGTAAAAGTATACGATGCAGTCAGCGGACAAGATTACATGCTTAAAACTAAAGCCGTAATCAATGCTACAGGTATTTTTGTAGACGATATCATCAAAATGGATGCTCCCGAGAAAGAAAACATCGTAAGACCCAGCCAAGGGGTACATTTGGTTGTAGATAAGTCCTTTTTAGGCGGAGATACAGCGATTATGATTCCGAAAACAAGCGATGGACGTGTCTTGTTTGGAGTTCCATGGCATGACAAAGTCGTACTGGGGACAACTGATACCCCCCTCAAAGAGTTCGTTTTAGAACCTAAAGCTTTGGATGAAGAAATAGAGTTCATACTAAGAACAGCAGGACAATACCTGACAAAAGCACCTAAGCGAGAAGATGTCCTTTCCGTTTTTGCTGGACTCCGCCCATTAGCTGCACCCAAAAGCAGTGCAGATGAAGCTAAAACCAAAGAAATATCGAGAAGCCACAAAATAGTAGTTGCCGAGAGTGGTCTGATTACTATAACCGGAGGTAAATGGACTACTTACCGCGATATGGCAGAGGATGTTATAAACAGAGCTATAAAAGAAATCGGATTGCCTGAACTGGAATGTAAAACAATGGATTTACACATTCACGGATACAAAGAAAACGTTGACAGGTCAAACTTCAACTACGTATATGGCAGCGATATAGAAAAAATAACAGCTCTACAAAACGAATCTCCCGAATGGGGAGAAAAGCTACATCCCGATTATGATTATACGGGAGCTGAAGTTATCTGGGCTGTAAGAGAAGAGATGGCTCTGACGGTCGAAGATGTTCTGGCACGACGTCTTAGGGCTCTGTTCCTGGATGCACGAGCGGCAATAGACATGGCTCCGAAAGTAGCCCATATAATGGCTAAAGAAATGAATAGAGAACCGGAATGGGAAACTTCTCAAATAAGGGAATTTACTCAATTAGCTCAAAATTACCTGTTAGTACCTTATAAAAATATATAATTCATTGTTTCAACCTAAATACATTATTCGACATGGAAAAATACGTCTTATCATTTGATGCAGGAACAACAAGTTCGAGAGCAATTGTATTTGACCATCAGGGACAAATACGCTCTGTAGCCCAAAAAGAGTTTACCCAAATCTTCCCTCAAAGCGGATGGGTAGAACACGACCCTCATGAAATCTGGTCTTCACAAGCAGCAGTAGCCGCTGAAGCAATTACTAAAATCGGAATAAACGGAACCAACATTGCAGCTATCGGGATTACAAACCAAAGAGAAACTACAATTGTTTGGGATCGCGAGACAGGTGAACCTGTTTATAACGCTATTGTCTGGCAAGACCGAAGAACTTCCGAATATTGCGACAGCCTTAAAGACCAAGGGTTACTCCCTTATGTAAAAGAAAAAACAGGACTCATCATTGATGCCTATTTCAGTGCAACGAAAGTCAAATGGATACTTGACAATGTCGAAGGCGCGAGAAAAAAAGCAGAAGAAGGTAAACTTGTTTTCGGAACTGTTGACACATGGATTGTATGGCAGCTAACCAGAGGCGAAGTACACGCTACAGATGTAACAAATGCTTCGCGCACGATGTTATACAATATCCATACTTTGGAATGGGATAAAGATTTATTGAAACTCTTTAATATCCCAATGAGTATGATGCCGAAAGTCTGCGCATCCAGCGAATTGTACGGACATACAAAGACCACTATATTCGCAACGAAAGTTCCTATTGGGGGGATAGCAGGCGACCAGCAAGCTGCCTTATTCGGACAAATGTGTGTTGATAAAGGGATGGTAAAAAACACATACGGAACAGGATGTTTCATTCTGATGAATACCGGAGAAGAACCTGTTGTATCTAAAAATAACCTTGTAACTACAATTGCTTGGCAAATAAATGGTAAAACCAATTATGCATTGGAAGGAAGTATCTTCGTAGGAGGAGCTATTGTACAATGGTTAAGAGACGGATTGGGTATAATCAAATCATCGTCCGAGATAGAAGCACTGGCAACTCAGGTTCCTGATAATGGAGATGTTTATTTTGTTCCCGCTCTCACAGGTCTTGGTGCACCCTATTGGGATCAGTATGCTCGTGGGGCTATTGTTGGTATTTCTCGCGGAACTACTGCAGCTCACATTGCACGTGCAGCACTCGAAGGTATTGCATACCAATCGATGGATGTAATCAATGCTATGATATTGGATGCAGGAGTAGGTCTAAAAGAGTTAAGAGTGGACGGCGGAGCTGCGAAAAATGATTTGTTGATGCAATTCCAAGCCAATGTTTTAGGACAAACTGTAATTCGTCCTCAAACAACAGAAACTACAGCATTAGGCGCTGCTTACTTGGCAGGGCTAGCCGTTGGCTATTGGGAAAATATAGACGAAGTACAAAAGCAATGGCATATTGAGAAGAAATTCGAAGCTGACCCTAAGGTAGATATGCACTTAGCCAAGAAAAAATGGTCTGACGCAATATACCGTTCTCAAAACTGGATAAAATAATATCTCTTATATGTTCTTAAATTAATAACCTATTTAAATATAAACCATGGGACAAGACGTTTTATTCGAATTCATCGGTACTGCTATACTTATACTTTTCGGGGCAGGAGTATGTGCAAACGTTAACTTAAAGAAAACATTAGGACACCAATCCGGCTGGATAGTCATTACATTTGGCTGGGGTTTTGCAGTTTTTGTGGCAGCCTTTATATCAGCCCCTTACTCCGGAGCACACCTAAATCCGGCCGTTACTGTCGGGTTAGCCATTGCCGGAACATTCAAAGGCAATATAATCGGATATATCATTGCTCAAATGCTTGGGGCTATTGTTGGGGCTACAATAGTATACTTGATGTACAAACCACATTTCGATGCAGAAGAAGACCCAGGAGCAAAGTTAGGTGTTTTCAGTACAGGACCAGCCATTAAAAGCCTATTCTCAAACTTCTTTAGTGAAGTAGTCGGTACATTTGCACTTGTATTCGGTATTCTCTATGCTGCCGGAGCGCAGATAGCCGGACCTCTACCTGTAGGATTACTGATTGTAGCTATCGGTATGTCATTAGGAGGAACAACCGGATATGCAATCAATCCTGCACGTGATCTAGGACCTAGAATTGCACATGCCATACTCCCTATTAGAGCTAAAGGCAGCAGTAATTGGGGATACGCATGGGTGCCGGTAGTAGCTCCATTATGTGGAGGTGCATTAGCCGCATTGTTATACCTTGCTTTGAACAGCAATTAAAATCTTCAACTTCTAATATACAAGATATTATGAAATTTAAATTGACTATGTTATCAATAGTATTTTTACTATTGTCTACGACACTATATTCTCAGAATGAAGAAAAATACAATCCGGTAGACTTCTCACTCCAACTAAAGAATATGCACCTTTGGAGAGGTTTACAAGTCACTAACACTGCGTTAGGCGCAGTAGACCTAAACCTGAAAGATAAGAGTAAAAGTTTCACTATCGGATTATGGGGAGGAGCCGGATTTACCGGAGATTATAAAGAATTCGATTATTATGTATCCTACGAAAAAAACGGATTTAAATTCGCAGTTTGGGATATATACAACTTCTCAACCGGTGCCACCTATAACAACCATCAGGCATTCAATTACAGTGCACGCGAGACGGGGCATTTTATAGATGTATCTGTAGCGTATCGCTTTCAGGGTAGTTTTCCTCTCAATGTAAGCTGGGCAACCGTAGTTTTTGGGCGTGATAGAGGTGCAGCAAACGAAAAGAATCTTTATTCGACTTACGTATCTATGGATTATCCTATCCTGAGAGGGAATGTAGTAGATCTGGATTTAGGCGTGGCCGGAGCTTTTGCTTTAGATCCGGAGAAAGGGACTGATGCTCATTTTTATGCAAAAGATGCAGGTATTGTAAATATAAACCTTACAGCATCTAAAAACATACAATTGGGTAGCTATACCCTACCCGTTTCTGTAATGGGAATGTGGAATCCTGCTAATAATGAAGCAAATCTTCAGATAGCGCTAAATATTTTCTAGCTAACACATTATTATTTATAATTTACAACCACAAAGAGAGTCATATCTAATGGCTCTCTTTTTTAGCTCAAAAAGTTTCAATACACCAACAAAAAGTTTCGATTAAATTTTGATATATTTCGTTTTATTCGTTTATTTGTAATAGCAATAAAAATATACAGTTATGTCGGATAAGACTAAATCATACGATGCAATTATCATAGGCGGAGGAGCAACAGGTGCCGGAATTGCCAGAGATTGCTCTCGAAGAGGGCTTACCACTCTCCTACTCGAGCGTTTCGACATCGCAACAGGTGCCACTGGACGTAATCATGGACTTTTGCACAGTGGAGCACGTTATGCCGTCACGGACAGAGAATCTGCCGAAGAATGCATAAGCGAAAATATGATTTTGAAAAGAATCGCAAGTCATTGCGTTGAAGAAACTGACGGGCTGTTTCTAAGCCTTCCGGAAGATGATATAAACTATCAGGCTAAATTTGTTGAATCTTGTATATCGGCAGGAATTAAGGCCGAAATTATTGATCCTGCAAAAGCTTTATTATTGGAACCATCTGCCAATCCCTCTATAATCGGAGCAGTAAAAGTTCCTGATGGATCTGTTGATCCTTTCAGGCTCACCGCATCTAACATGATCGATGCAAAAGAACACGGAGCAGATGTACTTACCTATCATGAAGTAATAGACCTGATAAGAGAACAAGACAGAATAATCGGTGTAGAGTGTTTCGATCACAAAACGAAACAAAAAAAGAAAATATACGGCTCGATAGTAGCAAACGCGGGAGGTATCTGGGGACAACATATTTCCGAATTAGCAGATATAACTGTTAAGATGCTCCCGGCAAAAGGCTCTTTACTTATTTTCGGGCACAGAGTAAATAGTATGGTTCTGAACAGATGCCGTAAGCCTGCCGACGCAGACATTCTGGTGCCTGGCGATACCATATCGCTAATCGGTACCACCTCAACCAATATACCTTACGATCAGATAGACAATATGATCGTTACTCCGGAAGAAGTCGATATTCTGATCAGAGAAGGAGAAAAATTGGCTCCGAGACTGGTTCAAACACGTATCTTGCGGGCATATGCCGGAGTAAGACCTCTGGTTGCATCGGACAATGATCCGACAGGGCGTAACATTAGCAGAGGAATAGTTTTGCTAGATCATGCGGAGAGAGACGGACTGGAAGGCTACATAACCATAACAGGCGGAAAACTCATGACCTACAGACTGATGGCTGAATGGGCTACGGATCTAATTTGTAAAAAATTAAATATTTCGAAACCCTGCACTACAGCCGAAGAGAAACTTCCGGGTTCGCGTGAAAACATTGAAGAAATAAGCAAAAAAATAGTATCCCTTCCTTTAGCTCAAAGAAATTCTGCCATATACAGGCATGGAGACATGGCAGGAAAACTTTCAGAGAACAATGAGCTTGACAATAGTCTGGTTTGCGAATGCGAGGAAGTATCTGTTGGTGAAGTGAAATATGCATTAGACGAACTGAATGTAAAAAGCCTTGTCGATTTACGACGGAGAACCCGTGTAGGAATGGGAACATGTCAGGGAGAACTTTGCGCATGCAGAGCCGCAGGAATATTAGGCAATAACGATAAATTTTGCACCAAACGAGCAAAAGAGGATTTAGCCTCTTTCCTTAACGAACGCTGGAAGGGCGTATATCCTATTGCATGGGGCGACACCCTACGCGAAAGTGAGTATACTGCTTGGGTTTATGAAAGTGTATGTGGTCTTAACTCTATCGAAAAAGAATAGTTTATGAAGTTTGATACAGTAATCATAGGAGGAGGATTGTCCGGACTGGTATGTGGTATTCGTTTATCTCAGCAAGGACAACGCTGCGCAATAGTCTCATCAGGACAAAGCGCCCTGCATTTCTCATCGGGTTCTTTCGATTTACTAAATGCCTTACCCAATGGCAACAGCGTCAATAATCCGCTTTCTTCGGTCAAAGACTTAATTAAGCAAGCTCCAAAACATCCTTACTCAAAAATCGGAGAATACAATTTCGAAAAGCTTGCATTCGAAGCAGAGAAATTTTTTGAAAGCATTCACATAGACGTGAAAGGAACTGCCCAAAAGAATCATTTTAGGGTAACTCCATTGGGTATTTTAAAGCCGACATGGCTTTCTATGAATGGATTTGCATATGTTGAATGTAAAGAAAAATTACCTTGGCAAAAAGTTTCGATATTTAATATTACCGGATTTTTAGACTTTTATCCACAGTTTATTGCCGATGAATTTGTGAAATTAGGAACAGAAAGTGAAATACATTTATTCAACATTCCGGCATTAGATCATTTACGACGAAATCCGAGCGAATTACGTTCTACAAACATTGCCCGCATATTGGATAATAACATAGAAGAGTTGAGCCAAATACTCAATAATAAATCCGGTGACAATGATGCTATAATATTTCCGGCATGTATCGGGCTTAAGATATCTTCTCTCGAAAAATTGAAGGAACTTGTGAACAAGCCTGTTTTTTTGATACCAACTATGCCACCTTCTATTGCAGGAATACACACCCAACAATATCTACATGATTATTTCTTGAAATTGGGCGGAGTATATATGCTTGGCGACAATATAAAAAAAGCAGATATAGAGAATAATCATATCTCAAAAGTATATTCCTTCAATCACGGAAATATACCTTTCATTGCCAACAATTTCGTATTGGCTACAGGAAGCTATTTCAGCCAAGGGTTAATAGCAACATCCGATGGGATTTACGAACCTGTCTTCAATCTGAATGTATCTTACTCCGAAGACCGAAAAGATTGGTACAATCCTCAAATATTTGAATCGCAAGGTTACCAGCATTATGGAGTTGAAACCGACGATTCTTTCAGAGGAATATGTAAAAATGAGATAATCGACAATTTGTATGTAACAGGAGCCATTCTAGAAGGGTTCAATCCTATCAAAGAAGGCTGTGGCGCAGGCGTATCTATACTGAGTTCGCTAACTGTTGCCCAAACTATATTGAATAAATAAGAAAGGATATTTGAGTTATGAATTTGCAACAACATAATATAAGCGAAAACAATTTCGAACAATGCATAAAATGTACAGTATGTACAGTGTATTGCCCTGTTGCGGCTGTCAATCCTGATTATCCGGGTCCAAAACAGGCTGGTCCTGACGGAGAACGTCTACGCCTCAAAAGAGCAGATTTTTTTGATGAAGCTCTGAAATATTGTATCAACTGCAAAAGATGTGAAGTAGCCTGCCCTTCGAATGTGAAGATTGGAGACATAATTCAGTCAGCAAGAATAAAATACAGCAAAAAGAAACCAACTGTAAGAGATTTCATTCTAGCGAATACAGATTTAGTAGGAACACTGGCAACTCCTTTTGCGCCTATTGTGAATACAACTCTAGGATTGAAGCCTGTAAAAGCTGTTTTGGACTCAGTATTTAAAATAGACCACAGAAGACAATTTCCGAAATACTCTTTTGGTACATTCGAAAGTTGGTATAAAAAACAAGCAGATACACAAAAGTCATACTCTAAGCAAGTGAGTTATTTTCACGGATGCTATGCAAATTATAATAATCCTCAGCTAGGCAAAGACCTCGTAAAAGTCTTCAATGCATTGGGAATTGGTGTTCAACTGTTGAAAAAAGAAAAATGCTGTGGTGTCGCACTGATTTCTAATGGCTTCATAGACCAGGCAAAAAAGCAAGCTAAGGTAAATATTTCGTCTATACGAGAATCGGTTTTAGAAAATAATATTCCTGTAGTAGCTACTTCTTCAACTTGTACATTTACTATCAGAGATGAATATCCGCATCTGTTAGGAATAGAAACCAAAGATATCAGAGATCAGGTCGAACTGGCAACACGATACATTTACAGGCTTCTAAACAGTTCCGACATAGAATTGAAATTAAAAAATGAAAAGATAAAAGTTGCCTATCATACTCCATGCCACATGGAAAAACTCGGATGGTCATATTATTCGATAGAGTTATTAAAACTCATACCTAATATAGAGTTAACAGTACTCGATTCTCAATGTTGTGGTATTGCCGGAACTTATGGATTTAAGAAAGAAAACTATAAAACATCACAGGATATTGGAAAGAATCTATTCCAACAAATAGAAGCTTCTGATATTGATTATGTAGTAACAGATTGTGAAACATGCAAATGGCAAATAGAAATGTCCACATCAAAAAAATGTGAGCATCCTGTATCTATTCTGGCAAAAGCTTTATTGTAAGGGATAAATTTAAGGAATTTACGAATAAAGTTTCGATATTTATTTCCAATAGTTTTGAATAGATTAGTGAGATACAGTTCATTTTAAGTTAAATAATTTCGCCATACTATATAACAGAAGAAAGAGCAAAATATAAACCACTGAATATCAAAATATTAAAAACAACAATTCTATTAAGAGGATTATATATAAAAAAGAAACAATATCGTAACATTTTTAATTGGAATAGTCTTCTTTTTTTAGTATATTTGATAAAGAACGATAGCTATTTGAACAAGAATTATGTTAATTAATTTCGAGTAAAGTTTTTTTAGGGTTTTAATTATTTCATTAACAACATAACTATTATGGCAAAAATATACAACATTGAAACAAACCAGGATATTAAAGAGAATAATAGCCTTTACACTTTCGATGCTCAACAATTAGAAACAGAATCTACAACCTATCTTGGAGTACTGAAAATATTCAGAAAAGCATTTAATCTGGTAGATTTACCTTTCATTACAAAGAAAAAAAGTGAGAATGCTTAGTATAATATAGGTTATAAGCATTATTTCTTAATTATTATCAGGTTATCTCGATTGTTTTTCTAAAAAACAGTTCATACACACAATACATTATACTTTCTCCTTTTTTAATTATAACTCAACACTTTTATCTATATCAGGTATACAATAAGCCCTACTCGTAGATAAGAATAAGTTATATTACTTCATACGAATATTTAGGCCAGTTTTGTTTGATATAATCAACTTTACTATCCTCTGTAACTATATAATCTATTTCTCTTAATGAGGCTACATGAAAATTTCTTGCCGTATTTAATTTATTACCATCAGCTATAACCACCCGTTTTATAGCCTGTTCTACCATGGTACGTTTTATAATAGCCTCTTCCCTATCAGACGTAGTTAAACCTTCCTGCGGATGAAGATCGCTAACACCTATGATAGCCCAATCAGGACGAATCGTTTGTAGCATCTGGTAAACCGATATGCCTACTGTCACCTGAGAAGTTGAGAATACTTTACCTCCCAAAAAGATTAAATCAACTTTAGGATAATTAAAAAGCTCATTAGCTATTGGAAAACAGTTTGTATATATTGTCAAATTCATATCCTTAGGAATCTGACGAGCCACCTCCAAATTCGAAGTTCCCGCGTCCATCAGTATAACATCTCCTTCCTTAAATAAAGGAATCAATTTAGATGCCATTTGTTGCTTTATAAGAGTCAAGGTATTCAATCTTTCAGTGAATTGTATGGATACCCCTGATCTAGCTATCGCACCTCCATGCACTTTGGTCAATAGTCCTTTTTTATCCAATTCAGCTAAATCCCTTCTTATCGTATCATCAGAAATACCAAGTTCGATACTAAGGGTAGTAATGTATATCCTATTATCTGTACTGATTCTATTAAGTATATACTCTTGTCGCTCTTCTTTCAGCATAATTCCGCTTGTTTAATATTGCACAATAACGCAATATTAATTATATTTATTGAAGAAGAAATGTATAATATAATTGAAAAGTAGTCCACTAAAATAATTGAAAAGTATACCACCAGTTCAGTAAAATGTGAGAGAGCATCTAATAAAGCTCTGTATTT